>CAVZHI010000001.1:0-513825 GCA_963775015.1 uncultured beta proteobacterium
ATGCGCCAGCGCGCCATGATCGCGATGGCCTCACTCTGGGATCCGCGCTGCTCATCGCCGACGAGCCGACGACGGCGCTGGACGTGACGATCCAGGCGCAGATCCTCGAACTGCTGCGCGCGCTGCAAGCGGAACGCGGCACCGCGATCGTTCTCATCACCCACGACCTCGGAGTCGTCGCCGAAATGGCCGACGGGTCGCTCGTCATGTACACCGGGCAGAGTGGTGGAACGAGGCAGCGTCGACGCGCTCTTCGCGCGAGCCGCAGCACCCGTGCACCATGGGCCTGCTCGGCGCGATCCGCGCGTCGACGACGCAGCGGACGCGGCTGCGGCGATCGAGGGCCAGTTGCCCAACCGCCTGGACGTGCCGCACGGATGCCGCTTCGCGCGCGTTGCCCGTTTGCGATGCGACAGTGCCGTGCCGAGACCCGCCGGTGTGCGCGACGTCGGCGCAGGGCACATGGCCGCGTGCTGGCGCTCGCCGCTCGACCCGGCACAGTTGAATCCGACGCGACGGCCTGCGCCGAGGCTGCGCCATGACCGCAGCGCTGCTCCGCACCCAAGGCCTGGCGAAACACTTCGAGGTGCGCCGCGGCATGTTCGGGCGTGTGCGCGGCGCGGTTCGCGCTGTCGACGGCATCGCGATCGAGCCTCGCCAGCGGGCGAGACGCTTGGCATCGTCGGCGAATCGGGCTGCGGCAAGTCGACCCTCGGCCGGCTGGTCCTGCGCCTGATCGAGCCGACGCGCAGGCCAGGTCTGCTTCGACGGGCAAGACCTCGGCACGCTCGATGCCGCGGCGCTGCGCGCGCAGCGGCGCTGCGATGCAGATCATTTCCAGGACCCGTTCGCGTCGCTCAATCCGCGCATGACGGTGGGCCAGATCGCTCGCGGAGCCGCTGCAATTGCACGGTCTGCACGCCAGGCACGACGCGCGAACGCGTCGAAGAACTGCTGCAACGGTGGGCCTGGACGCCGGAGCACGCGCAGCGCTATCCGCACGAATTTTCCGGCGGCCAGCGCCAGCGCATCGGCATCGCGCGCGCGCTGGCGGTGCGAGCCGCGGCTGATCGTCTGCGACGAAGCCGGTCTCGGCGCTCGACGTGTCGATCCAGGCGCAGGTGCTCAACCTGCTGCCGGACCTGCAGCGGCGCATCGGCCTCGCCTACCTCTTCATCGCGCACGATCTCGCGGTGGTGCGCCACATCGCGGACCGCGTCGCCGTGATGTACCTCGGCCGGATCGTGGAAGTCGCGGACACCGCGGCGCTGTTCGCGGCGCCAAGCCATCCTTACTCGCAGGCGCTGCTGGCGGCGATTCCACGCGCCGAGCCGAGCCAGAGCGCGGCGCGCAGCATGCCGCGCGGCGACGTCGGGCCCATGGAAGCGCCGCCCGGTTACCGCTTCCATACGCGCTGCCCACACGCACGCGAGCGTGTACAAAGCAAGTGCCGTTGCTCGAAGATGGCGAGAGCCATGCTGTCGTTGCCATTTCTGGCGCGAGATCGGCCCCGAGTCGGTGCCGCCGCGCTGCCCAGTGAAAGCCCAGAGCCGCCGCGCAGCGACTCCGTCTGCACGCGCTGCAGGCGGCCTTTCTTCGGGCGCAGCAGCCAGTCCCTCTCTGAACCCGCTCGACCCGAGGAGACCCACCATGAAATCGACCCTGAACTTTCTGCGCCCGGCGTGCGAGCAGTCGCCCTGCTTGGTGCGGCGTTCGCCGTGCACGCACAGACCACGCTGCGAATGGCCTCGCCGAAGACCCTGACGCGCTCGATCCGACGCTCGCGCGAACCTTCGTCGGCCGGATCTGTTCGCGGCGCTGTGCGACAAGCTGTCGACGTCGACGAAAAGCTCGCCATCGTGCGCAGCTCGTGAAAGGCTTCGAATGGTCGGCCGACAGCAAGGCGCTGACGCTCAAGCGGCGCAGCGGTGTCACGTTCCACGATGGCGAGAAGTTCGACGCTGCGGCCGTCGAGTTCAAGATCGAGCGTCGAGGACCTGCCCTGCTCCAAGAGCGGCGAGCTGCGCCCGGTGGCGAGTGTCGACGTGATTGACAAGCTGACGGTGCGCCTGAACCTCACGGCGCCGTTCTCGCCGCTGCTCGCCGCTCTTGCAGACCGCGCCGGCATGATGGTCTCGCCGAAGCGGCGATTGGCGCTGGGCGCGCAGTTCGGCGACCAAGCCGGTGTGCTCCGGGCCATTTCGCTTTGTCGAGCGCGTGCCGCAGACCGCATGGTGTTCGAGCGCTTCCCGAGGTACTGGAACAAGGCGTCGATCCACTTCGACAAGGTCGTCTACACGCCGATCGTCGACGCGACGTGCGCCTGGCGAATCTGAAGTCGGGCCAGCTCGACTTGCCGAGCGCGTCGCTGCGTCCGACATGGAAGCGATCCGCAAGGAAAAGCGCCTAAGAGCGCAAGCATCACCGAGATCGGTTACCAGGGGATCACGATCGACGTGGGCAAGAGCGAGCAGGCGCAGAAGGTCCCGCTCGGGCTGACGCCCTGATGCGCGAAGCGTCGAGCTGTCGCTCGATCGCGCCGGCCTGGCGCAAGTCGTGATGGACAACGAAGCGACGATCGGCAACCAGTGGGTCGCGCCGAACAACCCGTATTACGCGAAAGGCGTGCCGATTCCCAAGCGCAACGTCGAGCGCCCGGGCGCTGCTGGAGGAAGCGGCGTCACGAAGCCGAGCTTCACGCTGATGACGGCGACGACGTCGGACGCGAAGCGCCTCGCGCTCGTCGTGCAGGCGATGAGCAAGGACGCGGCTTGACGTGAAGATCCAGACGACCGAGTTCGCGGCCTCGGTGAACCTCGCCGACAAGGGCGAGTTCGAGGCCTACGTGCTCGCCTGGAGCGGCGCCGACCCCGACGCATCTGTACAGCTTCGACGCTGCAAACTGTCGCTCCAACTACGCCGGTCATTGCATTCCCGAAGTCGACGCGCTGCCAAACGATTCACGAACCGAGCGCGACCCGCAGAGCGCAAGAAGACGTACGACAAAATCGCCGCCCGCGTGCTCGCCGATCGGCCCATCGTTTACCTCTACCACCGCAACTGGCTCTGGGCCTTCAACGCCAAGCTCGCCGGCGTGCGCAATGTCCGGATGGCTTGCTGCGTGTGACGGGGCTGAAACTCAACTGATCCGATGCTCGAATACCTCGCCAAGCGCATCGCGACGCTGATCCCGACGCTGATCTTCGTTTCGATGCTGATCTTCGGGCTGCAGCAATTGCTGCCCGGCGATCCGGCGTTGATCCTCGCCGGCGAGGAGGGAACCGGCCGTCGTCGCGCACCTGCGCAAGACGATGCACCTCGACGAGCCCTTGCCGCTGCGCTACGTGTATTGGGTGGCGGTGTGCTGCGCGGCGACTTGGGCGAATCGGTGCGAATGCAACTCCCGGTGCGGGAGTTGGTCGCGCAAAAGCTCCGGTCACGGTGGGGCTCGCGCTGATGGCCTTCGGCGTCGCGCTGGTGGTCGGCATTCCAGCGGGAATCGTCGCCGCGGTGTGGCGCGGCACGGCGTGGGACACGGCGGCGAATGCGTTTCCGCTGTGGGGCCTGTCGACGCCGAATTTCTGGCTCGGGATTCTGCTCATCCTGCTGTTCTCGGTCGAGCTCGGCTGGTTGCGGCGTCGGGTTACGTGAGTCCGTTCGAAGACCTGGGCGCGAAACTCGCATCGATGGTCATGCCCGCCTTCGTCCTGGGCAACGCGATCGCTGCGGTGCTGATGCGGCATACGCGAGCGCGATGCTGCAGGTCATGAACACCGACTACGTGCGCACCCGCGCGCCAAAGGTCTGCGCGAGCGCGCCGTCGTGCTCAACACGCGCTGCGCAACGCGCTCACTCCCGTCATCACGCTCGGCGCGCTGGAGCTCGGAACGCTGCTCTCGGCGCCGTGCTCACCGAGCAGGTGCTTCGATTCCGGGCTTCGGCAAGCTCATCGTCGAGCGGTGTTCAACCGCGACGATGCCGTCGTGCAAGGCGTCGTTCTCGTGACGGCGACGACTACATCGTTCTCAACCTGCTCGCCGACCTGGCGTACTTTCTCGCCAACCCACGCTTGCGCCAATGAGGTCCTGTTGATTCCCGCACTCGCGTCGCCCGCCGCCGCGGCGCGGTCCGATCGCGCCGCGCCGCTGCCGGCGAGCCCCTGGCGCCGCGCCTGGCGCCGGCTCGTGCGGCGCGCGCGGCGATGCTGGGCCTCTTTGTCGTGCTCGGTTTCATCGGCCTGGCGCTTTTCGCGCCGTGGATCGCGAGCCACGACCCCATCGCGACCGATTGGGGGGCACTGCGCAAAGCGCCGTCCCTCGCGCACTGGTTCGGCACCGACGAGATCGGCCGCGACGTGCTGTCGCGCGTCATCTACGGCACGCGCGCTTCGCTGCTCGCGGGCGTGATGTCGGTGTCGATTTCGCTCGCGCTGGGCGTGCCGATCGGGCTGCTCGCCGGTGTCGTCGGCGGCTGGCTCGACGCGCTCATCTCGCGCATCACCGACGCGTTTCTCGCCTGCCCGTTTCTGATCCTGGCGATTGCCCTGGCCGCGTTCCTCGGGCCCTCTTTGAGCAACGCGATGATCGCGATCGGCATTTCGGCGACACCGATCTTCGTCCGCCTGACGCGGGCTCAGGTGCTGAACGTGAAAGTCGAGGACTACATCGAAGCCGCGCGCGCGATCGGCAATCCGCCCTGGCGTGTCGCGCTGCGCCACATCGCGCCGAACGTCACCGCGCCGCTCATCGTGCAGGCGACCCTCGCGATCGCCGGCGCGGTGATCGCCGAGGCGAGCCTGTCGTTCCTCGGTCTGGGCCAACAACCGCCCGCGCCGAGTTGGGGCAGCATGCTCAACGTGGCGAAGAACTTCGTCGAAAACGCGCCGTGGATGGCGGTCTGGCCCGGCCTGGCGATCTTCTGCCTCGTGATGGCGTTCAATCTGCTCGGCGACGGCCTGCGCGACGCGCTCGACCCGCGAGAGCAATGACCCCGAAAGGCTCGCGGTGGTACAGTGCAGCCTTCGTTTGCGGCGTGCGGCTCGCCCAGGAGCCGCTGCAACGCGCCGCGAATGTCTTGATTTCAAGCCCTCGTCGATCCTCCCGCAGCCCCTTGCTTCGGCGGCTTCGTCTCGGAGCCGTCCCCTCGAAGGAGCCCAGGCCATGGCCAAGGAAGAATTGATCGAAATGAGCGGCGTCGTCAACGAGGTGCTGCCCGACTCGCGCTTTCGCGTGACGCTGGAAAACGGCCATCAGCTCATCGCCTACACGTCGGGGAAGATGCGCAAGCACCACATCCGCATTCTCGCCGGCGACAACGTTTCGCTCGAGCTCTCGCCTTACGACCTGAGCAAGGGGCGGATCACGTTCCGCCACCTGGAGCGGCGCGGGCCTTCGACCGGCTCTTCCCGGCCGGGGCAGCGCAGCGCCTGAGCGGTTGCGGCTCAGGCTCGGGGGCAGCGCCGCTCACAGCGTCGCGACCGGAGGCAAGGGCACGGGCTTGGGCCCGAGCAACCCCAGGCTGAGCGCCGTGCCGAGCAAGACCACGGCACCGCCGGCGAGCATCTGCAAGGTGACCTCTTCGCCCAGGTAGAGCGAGCCCGAGATCAGCGCCACCACCGGGTTCAGGAACGTCACCGACATCGCGCGCACCGCGCCGATGCGCCGCAGCAGGCGGAAGTACATCAAAAATCCCAGGCCTGAACTCGCGACGCCGAGAAACGCCACTTCGGCCCAGGCGCGCGCGCCCGGGTTTTCGCTTGGCCAGGTCGCCCAGGCAATCGGCGCCAGCACAACGCTCGCGGCGAGCAGGCTGCCCACGGTGATGACGAGCGAATCGGCGCTGGCCAGGTGTTGGCGCGTGTAGTTCGCGCCGACACTCCAGACGATCGAGGTGCCGAGCACCGCGAGCACGGCGACGAGGCCGTCGCCGCTCTTGAACGAGACGCTGCCCCACATCAATAGGCCGACGCCCGCAAATCCCACGACCAGGCCCAATGCGCGCCAGCGCCCGAGGCGCTCTTTGAGAAAGTAGTGCGCGATCAATCCGGCAAACAGCGGCGCCGTCGCGTTCAGCACCGCCACCAAGCCCGCCGTGATGTGCAGCGACGCGTAGGCGAGCAGCATGAACGGCACCGCGGTGAACGGTATTCCCAGCATCAGGAGTTGTCGCGGGTGCGCGCGCAAGGTGGGCCATCCGCCGCGCAGCAACATCACCGGCGCCAGGAGGACCGCAGCGAGCCCGAGTCGCAACGCGACGAGCGGCGCCGGGCCGAATGCCGGAACCGCGGCGCGAACGAACAGATACGCCGCGCCCCACAGCAAGCTCAGCAACAACAGTTCGGCCATGTCTCGGGGGCGCATCGGGCCGAGCTTAGGAACCTAGCAATAATAACTTGAACACTTCGCGTTGAGGGCCTACGATGCATCGATGGATCAAACGCCACTTGTCGAAGCCAAGTTCAAGGTCTTGTCGCATCGGCTTGGACGAGGCGACGCTTGCGATTGTGGGCCGCAGCCGAGGCGCGCAGTCTTGGGCGCGGCGGCGTCAGCGTGGTGGCCAAGGTTGCAGGGTTGTCGCGCACCACCGTCTACGCCGGCTTGGCCGAGATCGAGGCCGCCGGCAAGGCCAAGGGCAGGAGCAAGGCGGCCGCGCAGCCGTTGGCGACGGCGGCTGCGCACAAGCGCATTCGCGCGCCTGGCGGTGGACGCAAGCGATTGGTGGACATCGACGCGAGCTTGCTCGCCGATCTTGACGCGCTGGTCGAGCCCACCAGCCGGGGCGACCCGATGTCGCCGCTGCGCTGGACGTGCAAGAGCACCACAAGGCTGGCCGCCGAGCTTGCTCGAAGCGGCCATCGGGTGAGTCAGCGCACGGTGTGCGACCTGCTGGCCCAACTCAACTACAGCCTCCAGTCGGTGCGCAAGACGCGTGAAGGCGGCCAGCATCCGGACCGCGACGCGCAGTTCCAGTACATCGCCACCATGGTGACGAAGTTCCAGCGCCAGCGCCAGCCGGTGATCTCGGTGGACACCAAGAAGAAGGAACTCATCGGGGACTTCAAGAACGCCGGGCGCGAATGGCACCCGCAGGGACAGCCCGAGCAGGTTCGGGTGCACGACTTCATCGACGACGAATTGGGCAAGGTCGCGCCCTACGGGGTCTACGACGTGACGGCCAACGTCGGCTGGGTCAGCGTGGGGATCGACCACGACACGGCCGAGTTCGCCGTGCAGAGCATCCGCCGCTGGTGGTTCGAGATGGGGCAACCGATGTACAGGCAGGCCAAGCGGCTGCTCATCACCGCCGACTGCGGCGGCAGCAACGGCTACCGCGTGCGTTTGTGGAGGCTGCAGCTGCAGCGGCTGGCCGATGAACTCGGCCTGGAGGTCCAGGTCTGCCACTTCCCGCCGGGCACCAGCAAGTGGAACAAGATCGAGCATCGGATGTTCTGCCACATCACCAACAACTGGCGAGGCCGACCGCTGCTGAGCCGGCAGGTGGTGGTCAATCTCGATCGGCAGCGTCACCACCGACCAAGGCCTGCGCGTGAAGGCCGCGCTCGACGAGAACACCTACGAAGCCGGCATCAAGGTCAGCGACGCCGAACTTGCAGCCATCAACCTCAAGCCCGACAAATTCCATGGCGAATGGAACTACCGCGTCAGGCCAAGAGTGGCGCTCGCGGCATGCCTAAGTGTTCAAGTTATTATTTCTAGGTTCCTTAGGCTGCCTTCCCTGGCCGGATTGCGGCGTTGACGACGCCGGGTGATCGACACCGATTCCTCGAAACCTACTTCGACGCCGCCTTCGGCTCTTCGAACTTTCCGCCGGACTTGTTCGCCATGTAGACGACAGCGCGGCCGATTTCGAAGTCGCTGAAATCGCCACCGCCTTGCGCGACCATCGCGCCCTTGCCCTTCAACGCCGAATTCAGCAGCGCCGGATAGCCGGTCGCGATGCGCGGCCCCCAGGCGGCGGCGTCGCCGAGTTTGGGCGCGTTCGCCACGCCCGGCGTGTGGCACGCGGTGCACATCGCGGCAAAGACCTGCTCGCCGCTCTTCGCTTCGGCGCTGCTTGCCGCATCCTTGATCTCGACTTTGCCGACCGGCGCGATGCGCGCCGCCACCGCCTGGGGCGCCAGACCGTCGGTGCCGGGAGGCGGCGCCAGATCGGCGGTGACGTAGCTCACGAGAAGCACGATCACGGCGATGGGCACGGCAAACGACAGAATGATCGTGACGATCAACTGGCCTGGCGTCTTGATCGGGGTTTCGTGCGAATGATCGACTTCTTGCTGAGCGCTGCTCATAAAGTTCCTTCGGCTGGGAAAGGCTGCGGTGGCGCGGTGCGTTGCCCGCTCAAAAGCGCGCGATTATAGGGTTGGCGATTTCGCCTCGAAGCACCCGGGCCTGCCGCAGCGAGGCCACTGCTAGAATCGCGCGCCTGCGTCCGTAGCTCAATGGATAGAGTACTGCCCTCCGAAGGCAGGGGTTGCTGGTTCGATCCCAGCCGGGCGCGCCAGTGGGCTGCAGGCAGCGGCCGGATGCCAGCACACCCTGACCCTGCCCACACCCATGAACGACCCGCACCCGAATCAGTTTGCGCTGCTGCGGCAACGCCGCTTCGCGCCGTTCTTCTGGACCCAGTTCCTCGGCGCGGGCAACGACAACCTGTTCAAGTTTGCGTTCACCGTGATGGTGACGTACCAGTTGCAGGTGCAATGGCTGCCTCCTGCACTGGCGGGTTTGGCGATCGGCGCCCTGTTCATCCTGCCCTTCCTGCTGTTCTCGGCGACGAGCGGTCAGCTCGCCGACAAGCTGGAGAAGACGCAGATGATGCGCTTCATCAAGTCGCTCGAGATCGGAATCATGGGCTGGCCGCGTGGGGCTTCTACGCCGCCAGCGTGCCGGTGCTGCTCGCGTGTGTATTCCTGATGGGTCTGCACTCGACGCTGTTCGGGCCGGTCAAGTTCGCCTACCTGCCGCAACACCTGGGTGAACGCGAAATCACCGGCGGCAACGGCGTCGTCGAGATGGGCACGTTTGTCGCGATCCTGCTCGGCAACGTCGCCGGCGGCTTGCTCATCGGCGTGCCGGAGGTCGGCGCGTCATACGTGGCGTGGGCTTGCCTCAGCCTGGCCGTGCTCGGGCGCGCGATGGCGCAGTTCATTCCGGCTTCGCCGCCCTCCGATCCGAGTCTGAGGATCAACTGGAATCCGTTCAGCGAAACCTGGCGCAATTTGGCGCTGGCGCGCAGCAACATCGTCGTGTTTCGATCCCTGCTCGGCATTTCATGGATGTGGTTCTTCGGCGCCGTGTTCCTGGCGCAGTTTCCGTCGTTTGCGAAAGACGTGCTGCACGGCGATGAACAAGTCGCCTCGGCGCTGCTCGTCGTGTTTTCGGTCGGCATCGGCGTCGGTTCGCTGCTCTGCGAAGTGCTCAGCCGGCGCCATGTGGAGATCGGCCTGGTGCCGCTCGGCGCGATCGGCATGAGCGTGTTTTCCGTCGATTTGTACTTCGCATCGCGCGGCCTGCCGCCTGCAACCAGCCTGACGCTGGCACAGTTTCTTGGCGAGCCCGCGCACTGGCGCGTGCTCGCCGATCTGGCGCTGCTGTCGCTCTTTGCCGGTCTGTACAGCGTGCCGATGTACGCGCTGATCCAGACGCGTGCGCCGGCGAGCCACCGGGCACGCATCATTGCCGCGAACAACATCCTGAACGCGCTGTTCATGATCGTCAGTTCCGTGCTCGTCGGCGCGCTGCTTCACGCCGGCCTGAGCATCCCGCAGGTATTCCTGCTCACGGGCCTGGCGAACGCGCTCGTCGCGACCTACATCTTCCTGCTCGTTCCCGAGTACCTGCTGCGCTTCATCGCCTGGGTCGCATCGCGCCTCGTGTATCGCTTCGAGGTGCGCGGCGAGGAGCACATTCCGGTGCAAGGCGCGGCGATCCTGGTCTGCAACCACGTCAGTTTCATCGACGCCGTGCTGCTGATGGCGGCGAGCCCGCGGCCGATCCGTTTCATCATGGACCACAAGATTTTTCGCATTCCGGTGCTCGGCGCGCTGTTCAAGCTCGGCAAGGCGATCCCGATCGCGTCGCAGCGCGACGACGCAGCGGTCTACGAAGCGGCGTTTCGCGACGCGCGTGCCGTGCTCGCTGCCGGCGACTTGCTGTGCATCTTTCCGGAAGGCGCGATCACGCGCGACGGCGAACTCGGCGTCTTCAAGGGCGGCGTGATGAAGGTGCTGGAAACGCACCCCGTGCCCGTCGTGCCCCTGGCGTTGCACAACCTGTGGGGTTCGTTCTTCTCGCGCATCGACGGCGCGGCGATGATCCGGCCGCTGCGCCGCGGCGTGTTCTCGCGCGTGGGGGTGCGTGCCGGCGCGCCGCTGGCCGCGGCCGAGGTGACACCGCAGCGTCTGCGCGAATCGGTCGCGAAGCTGCTCGCGGCCTGACTGCTCGCCTTTTCCGCGACGCCGGACCCGATGCCTACTTTGCTGAGCCGTGCGGCGTGGGTGCGCTGCGCGCCCTTTGCGGTGTTCATCGCCTTGCTCGCGCTGCGTGGTGCGGCGCCCACCGACGGTTCGTGGGGCTTCGACCCGAACTGGATCTACGCCGTGAGCGTGCTTCTGGTGGGAACCCTGCTGTGGATCTGGCGCCATGAGTACGGCGAGTTGGTCGCCCAGATGCTGCCCGGGGCGCGCGAAACCATGTTGGCGGTACTCGCCGGCGTGGTCGTGTTCGGTCTCGTGATCACGCTGGACGCACCGTGGATGCGCCTGGGCGAAGCGACCGCCGGGTTTCGCCCGGTCGACGCCGGCGGCAACCTGGTCTGGCCGCTCGTCGCGGCGCGCTGGGTCGGCGCGGCGCTGGTCGTGCCGGTCATGGAAGAGTTGTTCTGGCGCTCGTTTCTGATGCGCTGGATCGACGCCCCGCAGTTCGAGGCAGTCGACCCCGGCCGCGTGAGTTTGCGCGCCGTCGTGCTGTCGACGTTCGTCTTCATGCTCGCCCACCCGCTGTGGCTGTCTGCCGTTCTTGCGGGCTTCGTCTACGCCTGGCTCTACATGCGCAGCGGCCGGCTCTGGTCTGCCGTGCTCGCGCACGGCGTGACGAACGGGCTGCTTGGCGTCTGGGTCGTGATGAGCGGCAATTGGGGGTTCTGGTAGCGCCGCCGCGAGGCGCGCCGCTTCACTTCATTCCGGCGAGCAACTGCTGCGAGCCCGACGCGAGCAGGCGCGCGTCCGAACCCACGGTGACGAAGCGGAAACCCTTCGCGACGCGCGCGCGCGCCGTCTCGGACAAGGCGTTGTGCACGCCGGCAACCACACCATGCGCCTTGGCGCGCGCAAGGATGTGATCGATCGCCTGCGCGACCGGCAGGTCGACGTCGTCGAGCACGGGCCGGCAACCGAGCGACAGCGACAAGTCCGACGGACCGATGTAAATCGCGTCCAGCCCCTCCACCGACAAGATGTCGTCGAGCCGCTCCAGCGCCTGCGCGGTTTCGATCATGGCAAAGCGCACCAGCGTCGCGTTCGCGTGGCTGGCGTAGTCGGCACCGGCGTAGAGCGTGGCGCGAACCGGGCCAAAGCTGCGCGCGCCGCGCGGCGCGTAGTTCGTGTAAGCGACAAAACGCTGCGCTTCTTCGCGCGAATTGATCATCGGGCAGATCACGCCGTAAGCGCCGGCGTCGAGCGCTTTCATCACGATGCCCGGCTCGAGCCAAGGCACACGCACGATCGGAACCGTGGCCGTGGTCGAGATCGCCTGCAGCATCGTCAGCATCGAAGCGTCGTCGACCAGGCCGTGCTGCATGTCGATCGTCATCGAGTCGTAACCCTGCTGCGCCATGACCTCGGCGGAAAAGCTGTTCGGGATCGCGAGCCAGCCGTTGACCGCAGCCTTGTCGGACTTCCACAGCGTGCGCAGGCGGTTTTCTCTCATCGATGTCTCCTGGAAAAATTGATGACGCGGGTTCAGGCGGCGATGGCGCTCACCAAGCGGCCGCGCGCAAAAAACTCGCTCAGGTTGTCGAACACGCGCTGCGCCATCGCCGCGCGCGTCTCGTGCGTTGCGCTTCCCACGTGCGGCAGCAACACGGCGTTGTCGAGTTGCATCAGCTCCGCCGGCACGTTCGGTTCGTTCTCGAACACGTCGAGCGCCGCCCCCGCAATCGATTTGCCTTGCAGGGCACGCACCAGCGCGGCTTCGTCGACGACGCTGCCGCGCGCGACGTTCACGAGAAATCCCTCAGGGCCGAGCGCGTCGAGCACGGCGGCGTTGATGAGGTGCCGCGTCGCGGCGCCGCCGGGGACGATGACCACGAGGAAATCCGCCCAGCGCGCGAGTTCGATCAACGACGCCTCATACGCCATCGTCGTGTCGGTCACGGGCCGGCGGTTGTGATAGCGCAGCTCCATGTTGAACGCGGCAGCGCGGTGCGCGATCGCCTTGCCGATGCGCCCCAGACCGACGATTCCCACGCGCTTGCCACTGACGCGGCGCTGCAGCGGATAGTTCGCTTTCGGCCAGTCGCCGCGGCGCAGGTGTCGTTCCGATGCGCTCATGCCGCGCGCGACGTCGATCATCAGGCCCAGCGCCAGGTCTGCAACGCAGTCGTTCAGCACGTCGGGCGTATTGCCCACGAGGATGCCGCGCCGGCCTGCGGCGGCGAGGTCGATCTTGTCGACGCCCACGCCAAAGCTGGAAATGACTTTGAGCGCCGGCAACGCATCGATCAATGCGGCGTCGGCAAAGCCACCCGTCGCCAGACCCGCGAACTCGCCGCCGCGCGCGGCAAGAAAGGCCTTCGGGTCGGCTTGGTCTGCGAGGCGCTGCAGGTCGAAGGCCTCAGCGAGCTGGCGCTCCAGCGAGGCCATCAAGCGGCCGTATTGCAGAACCTTGGGTTTCATCGTCGTCATCGATTCATTTCTCCTGGGAATCGGGGATGTTCTCTGCTGCAGCCGGGCCGCGGCGCGTACCATCACTCTAGCCCATGGCTCCACGACGCGCCGTTTCGCCCCTCCGCCAGGCGGCACCCCTTGCGCTCGCGGCGCTTCTCTGCGCCTGCGCCACGACAACCGATCGCGACGGGCCACCGCTGAAGATTCCGGCCGGGCTCGAAAACCTGCGCGACGCCGAGCCGAAAGTCGAAGCCATCCGCAGCGGCGGGCCGAACAGTCCTTACCGCATCCTGGGACGCGACTACGTGCCGCTCACGCGAGACCTTGCGTTTCGCCAAAAGGGCCTGGCGTCGTGGTACGGACGCAAGTTCCACGGCCGACCCACGGCGAGCGGCGAGACGTACGACATGTTCGCCATGACCGCGGCGCACCCGACGCTGCCGATCCCGAGCTACGCGCAGGTCTCGAACCCGGCCAACGGCCGCCGCGTCGTCGTGCGCATCAACGACCGGGGACCCTTCCACGACGGGCGCATCGTCGATCTGAGCTACGCCGCGGCGTGGAAGCTCGGCGTGCTGGGCGGCGTGGCGCCGGTGGAGCTGGAGCGAATCACGTTCAGCGAAATTCGCAGCGGTGCGTGGCGCTGGGCCTCGGCACTCTAAGCTGCGAACGAGTCCGGGTGCATCAGTCGCTTTGCTTCGATTCGACGCGCGCCCAGGCGACGAGCAAACGCTGCTCGTGGCACAAGGACCAGACCGATACTTCAGCCACCCCCTGCGGCGTATCGATGCGCGTTCGGTGGGCATCGTGCCGCAGTCCGACGCTGAACGTGTCGGGCGCAATCGAAAGCCCGCTGCCGATCGCCTTCAGGCACGCCTCCTCCTGACTTCAGCGGTTTTGGCCCATCCCCAGCCCGATCTTCATAGGCGAGGAGTCGAGTTTTGGAGTTGTAGTGCCTAGCAAGTTGTTAATACCGCTTGCGTCGCGGTCCATCGTGACGTAACGTGGCGGCGTGTTTGTTCGCATCAAGTCCTCGCCCAACTCCCCGCGCCGCGGCGTGCAGGTCGTCGAGTCCTCGCGCACGGGCGAGCGCGTCACGCAACGCATCGTGCGCCACATCGGCATCGCGCTGGATGCCGACGAAGAGATCAAGCTGCGCGCGATGGCCGAGGAGTTCATCTCGCGCAGCCTCGCCGAGCGGCTCAATGCCGGGGCGCTGTTCGAGTCTGCCCCGGTGCGCCGCGGCGGGCGCCCACTGCGCCAGACGCTGGCCTCGGTGGCCGCGCCCGACCAGGTGCGCCTGGCCGACGTCGTCGAGGTGGCGCGCCGCGTGGAAGGGCCGCACGAGGTGCTGGGCCACCTGTTCGACTACCTGCACTTCGACCGGGTCCTGGGCGCGCACGGCACGGCCATGCTGCGCGACTTGGTCATCGCGCGCGTCATGGCCCCGGCGTCCAAGCGCGGCAGCGCCGCCGAGCTCGATGCGCACTACGGTCGCGCCTACCCGCTGGACCGCCTGTACCGGCTGATGGATGCGCTGCACAAGCGGCTCGATCGCTTGAAGACAATCGTGCACGAGGCCACCGCGTCGCTGATTGGCGGCGCGGCGCAGGTGATGCTGTTCGATGTGACCACGCTGTACTTCGAGAGTGTGGATGCCGACACGCTGCGCGCCTTCGGCTACTCCAAGGACCAGAAGTACCACTGCACGCAGGTGGTGTTGACCTTGGCCACCGACGCCGACGGGCTGCCCATCGGCTACGAGCTGTTCCCCGGCAACACCGCCGAGGTGAGTACGCTGCTGGCGTGCATGCGCAGTTGGCAGCAGAGTTTGAAGATCGAGCGCGTCAGCTTCGTGGCCGACCGGGCGCTGTGCAGCAAGGCCAACCTGAGCGCGCTGGAGGCCGCACCCTGGAGCTACGTGGTGGCCATGCCGCTGCGCAGGAGCCTGAAGGCGGCCGAGCAGGCGCAGGTGCTGCAAACGGCGCTGGCCGCGCCGTGCGAGGTCGAGGGCGAGCTGGTGTGGGTGCGCGAGTTCGACTGGCAGGGCCGGCGCTTGATCGTCACCTACAGCTCCAAGCGCGCGCACAAGGACCGGGCCGATCGCCAGGCGCTGCTTGAGCGGCTGAGCGCCAAGCTGGGCCCGAGCCAGCGCGTGGACAAGAAGACCGGTGAGATCAAGCCGGCCAAGCCCAACGCGCAAAAGCTCATCACCAACGCGGGGTACCTGCGCTATGTGGAGCAAGCCGACACGGGCGGCGCGTTCGTGCTGGACGAGGACAGAATCGCCAACGACGCGGCCTGGGACGGGCTGCACGCCATCGTCACCAACGACCGCACGAGCCGGGCTCGCGAACTGCTGGCGCGCTACCGCCGGCTGTGGGTCATCGAGGAGTCGTTTCGCACGCTCAAGCACGGCCTGGCCGTGCGCCCGATCTACCACTTCAAGCCCGAGCGAATCCAAGCCCACATCGGTCTGTGTTACCTGGCCTTCGCGCTGACGCGTCACGCCCAGCAGCGCATCGGGCTGGCGCAAGGCTCGATGAGCGTGCAGCGCATCCGCGCCGTCCTGCACGACGTGCAGGCCAGCATCGTGCAGCACAAGACCACGAAGGCCAAGTACCGCCTGCCCAGCGTCTTCGGGCACGACGCGGCGCGCATCTACAAGGCGTTTGGCCTCAAACGCAATCTCGATGTCGAGGTGGATCGCAGCTGATCGAAGACTCCCATCGCCAACCCCACCTGCGGGCACTACATCGGCCACACACTCGGGACCGAAAAACGTAGTGCCCGGCGAACATAAGTCATTGATTCACAACGACTGAGCGCGCAAGGCGGGTCGAAAATCGCGGAAGTCGGGACGACATGTTCGCCATGACCGCGGCGCACCCGACGCTGCCGATCCCGAGCTACGCGCAGGTCTCGAACCCGGCCAACGGCCGCCGCGTCGTCGTGCGCATCAACGACCGGGGACCCTTCCACGACGGGCGCATCGTCGATCTGAGCTACGCCGCGGCGTGGAAGCTCGGCGTGCTGGGCGGCGTGGCGCCGGTGGAGCTGGAGCGAATCACGTTCAGCGAAATTCGCAGCGGTGCGTGGCGCTGGGCCTCGGCACTCTAAGCTGCGAACGAGTCCGGGTGCATCAGTCGCTTTGCTTCGATTCGACGCGCGCCCAGGCGACGAGCAAACGCTGCTCGTGGCACAAGGACCAGACCGATACCTCAGCCACCCCCTGCGGCGTATCGATGCGCGTTCGGTGGGCATCGTGCCGCAGTCCGACGCTGAACGTGTCGGGCGCAATCGAAAGCCCGCTGCCGATCGCCTTCAGGCACGCCTCCTTGCGCGTCCAGCCCGCGAGAAAGGCCAGATCGCGCGAAGCGCTGTCGGTTGCGGCGAGCGCGTCTTGTTCCACGGCGCTGAAGTGGCGCTGCGCGAGCGTCGATGCGTCAGCCACGGAGTGCAACACCTCGACGTCGATCCCAATCTCGCCCTGCGCGGCGATCAATACCGCGCCAATTCCTTCGCAGTGGCTCAAATTGAACGCGCAGCGATTCGGGTTTCTCAGGTACGGCTTCCCATGCGGCCCTTCGTCAAAGACCAATCGCTCGGGAGGAATCGACGTGTGCGCTGCGAGCACGGCCCGGAGTTGGCAGTGCGCACTGAGGTAGAACTGGCGATGTCGGGCGAAAACGAATCGGCTCGCCTTGGTGCGTTCAGTGGCGCTGAGCCAGGCCAATTCGCGTTCGCTGGCCGGCGCATTCAGATCGAGCAGCGACAGTTCGAAGCCGGGGTCGGCGGCGTCCAGACGCATGGCGTGGCCCGCGCCGCGCGCCGCCAGCCCGGGCACGTTCGCTTGAAACAACATCTGATGCCTTGGGGCGCTGGCTCGTTGCTGCGCGCGCGTCGTCACGCCGGCGACAGGGCGCGCGGCTCCGCGGCCAACGGTTCGGCCGACCCCGAGAGGCTCACCCGACCGGTCAGGACGCGCGCCTCGAGCCAGCGTTCGACGGAATCGACGACGGCTTGCTGGGCGTGCGGCTCGGTGATCGTGTGGTCGCTGCGGGTGTGGAATTCGTACCCGACGCGGTTGACGAAACCGTAGGAAGCGTACATGTCGCGGAACTGACCCTCGTAGTTGTAGTAGGTCGGCGCGCTGCCGGAAAACATGAACAGAATCTCGACTCCACGATCGACCAGGGTCCGGATGCGTTGCCCAAATTCGTCCTTCGCAGGCATCACGGTTCGCCCGAAAATCGTCGGCGGTTGCGGCGGTTGTGCCGCTTGACCGGCGTCGCGAGGCGTGAACTTGCTCGCGATGCGCCGCGCGATTTTGCTTGCCGCCGATTGCAGCGTCAGGTTGCTCAAGCGATGCATGAGCCCGCGCAGCTTGGCCTGGCGGGTCGTGTAGACGTAAGAGTCCCACATGACGATGGCGCGCAGCCGTCTGTCTTCCAGCGCGGTCAAGTGGGCAATGTCACCGCCGGAGCAGAAGCCAACCATGAAGAACTCGTCAAAGGCGAATTTCGTCTGCGCCAAGTCCATGGCAGAGCGCGTGTCGTGGACGAACTGTTCGCCCGTCGCGCGGCGCGAACTAGAACGCCGGCTGTCGCCGAGACCGCTCATGTCGAAGCGCAAGGTCGCGATTCCGAGTTGCGCAAGACGACGCGCCAATCGAACGTTCATGCGGTGCGGCCCGATGCGCGGGATCACCCCGGCATTGCTGAGCAGTCCGAGTACGCGCTCGCGACCCGGCCTGGGCTCTGCGGGCAGCGTCACGGTACCGACCAGGTGGCCTTCTGGGCCGAACGTGAGCGTCTGTTCAATCATGCGATTTCCATCACAACGTGGCGAGCAAGGATCGCATCACGTCCTGGGGGACGATCGCCGTGCCGCGCGCTTCGTCTGACATCCAATTGATCGCCGTCTCGACGCTTTGCAGCGTGACACCGTCAACGCGCTGCTCGACGGGGGATCGGCGTTCGTCATCGCGCAGCGCCACGCAAACGCGCACACCGCGCCCGGCAACATCGCCCAGCGGCAACCCGCGCAAAGCCTGCAAGTCGTCATACAAGCGCCGGCCGACGACGAAACCGAGCACGCTGCCTGGCAGGTCCGCGTTCCGCGTGCTGCTCACTTCCGCACGATGCGTGCTCAACATCCGTTGCAGATACGCCGGGCCGTCGATCACAGGTTCCCAGAGCGCGATGCATTGGGGCGCCAAAGTGGCGCGAAGTGCAGCGTAGGCCGCAATGCTGCCGCCCAGGGCCATACCGAACCAGTGCACCGCCAGATTCGGCGCGTCGCGGCGCAGTTGTGCATCCGCGGCGAGCGTGTCTTGCGCCCAGTCGGCCAGCGACTGTTCGTCGGGTTCGCCTGGCGAGTCTCCGCAGCCATGTACGTCGAACGTCAAGACGGTGCAGCCTTCTCGCGCCAAGCGGTCCGACATCGCGCGATAAATCGGCGCGGTGCGCACTGCCTCCTGGCCGAACGGCCGACACAGCAGGAACGCCGCACGATGCGCCTTGCCAGCTTGTGCGCGTTGCAGCAGACCGAGCACCTGGCGCGCCGACGGACCAAAGCGGCGAACTTCAACGTGCATCATCGACCGATCAAGCTGGCCACGCGGGCGCGCCAGCCGCTGGGTTTGGCGGGTTTCTCCAGGGGCTGGCGTGCGGCCGATTCGACCGTGGTCGCCAGCGCTGCCAGACTTTCGTGCACCAGGCTTCGAACCATGAGCCGAGTTCCGAGTTGCCGCTCGATTTCCTCGACCGCACGCATCGCGAGCATCGAGTGTCCTCCGAGTTCGAAGAAGTTGTCGGTCACGCTGACATGTTCGATGTCGAGCAGCCGCTGCCAGATCGCTGCAATCGCCTTTTCTGCCTCAGAGTGTGGTGTTGCAGCGGCTGCGTGGCGAGGCGACTCACCTTGCCCGGGCGCGGGAAGCGCGCCGCGATCGATTTTTCCGTTGGGCAACAACGGAATTGCATTGATGGAGACGAAAAATTGCGGGAGCATGTAGTCGGGAAGTTTCTCCCGCAGATGCGAGCGCAGTGCTCCGGGCGCGGGCGGCTGCGCGCCGCAGACGACATAGGCCACGATGCAGACATCGCCCGGCTTGTCTTCGCGCGTGATGACGACGCTGCGTTGCACGCTCGGGTGGGTGGCGAGGTTGGACTCGATCTCGCCGAGCTCGATGCGATAGCCGCGCACCTTGACCTGAAAGTCCAGGCGCCCCAGGTGCTCAAGCGTTCCGTCGCTGCGCCAGCGGCCGCGGTCGCCGGTCCGGTACAACTTTGCGCCGGGCGTGAACGGGTCGTCGACGAAGCGCTCCGCCGTCAGGTCGACGCGCCCGAGATAGCCAATCGCCACGCCCGGGCCGCCAATGCAAATCTCGCCCGCAGCGCCCTGTGGGCACAGTTGCATCCGCGCATCGAGGATGTATACGTGCGTATTGCTGATGGGGCGTCCGATCGATATGCCGCGCTCCGGATCTTCGACCTTCCAACACGTGGACCACACGGTGGTCTCCGTCGGCCCGTACATGTTCCACAGTTCGGCGCCGCGATCGAGCAATTGCCGTGCAAGATCGACCGGAAGGCCTTCGCCGCCGATCAACGCCCTGAAGGGAGCACTCACGCGCCAGCCCGATTCGATGAGCATGCGCCAGGTCGATGGCGTGGCTTGCATTAGGTTGACCGAATTCGATTCCAGAAGACCACGCAGGGCGCGCCCGTCCAACGCCTGTTCACGGCTGGCGAGCACGATCGTCGCGCCGACGCTCAGGGGCAGCAGCAACTCCAGCACTGCGATATCGAAGCTCAAGGTCGTCACAGCGAGGACGCGGTCATTCGCGCCAAGTCCAGGAGCCCGCGCCATGCTGGCCAGGAAACTGACGACGCCTCGGTGCGCCACCATCACACCCTTGGGCTCTCCCGTGGAACCCGAGGTGTAGATCACGTAGGCCGGGTCTTCGGGCCGTGCGTCGAGGGCCGGGTTCGCATCGGGAGGCAGCGGCGATTGCAACGCAATCGTCGAGCCAGCCCGATCCAGGAGAAGCTGCCGGTCACTCGGCCATTGCAGCGCCTGCGTCAGGCTTGATTCACTGATGAGCAACGCGAGCTGCGCGTCCTGCGCCATGTAGTGCAGGCGCTCGGCGGGGTAGGCGGGATCGAGCGGCACGTAGGCTGCCCCCGATTTCAGGATCGCCAACTGCGCCACGAGCATGGCGATGCCGCGCTCCAGGCACAGGCCGACCAACGCGCCGCGGCCAAGGCCCCGGCTGCGCAATTGGTTGGCGAGCCGGTTCGCTTTGGCGTCGAGTTCGGCATAGCGCAATTCCTGCGCGCCGAACACCACCGCCACCGAGTCCGGGCTGCGCTTCGCTTGAGCTTCGAACAGGTGGTGCGTGCACTCCTGCTGCGGCCAATCCATCGCGGTACGGTTCCAATCGCGCAGGAGTTGCTGGCGCTCGGCGTGGCTCAACATCGGCAATGATCCGATGCGCTGGCTGGGGTCGGCCGCGATGCCTGCGAGCAGTGCCTGAAAGTGACCGGCGAAGCGGGCGACGGTACTGGCATCGAACAGATCGGTCGCGTACTCGAGCGAGCCGCACAACACGCCGTCCGACTCCGTTATGGAGAGCATCAGATCGAAGATCGACGTCGACTTCGGCAGATCGATTCGACGCACCTCCAACCCGTCCAGACTGAACTCTCCTTCGGGAGTGTTCTGCAACACGAACGCCACTTGGTAGAGAGGGTTTCGGCTCAGGTCGCGCGTCGGGCTGAGTTCGGCGACGATCCGGTCAAAGGGCAGATCCTGATTCGCGAAGGCGTCGAGTGCTGTGTGGCGGACCCGGCTCAGCAGTTCACTGAAGCGTGGGTTGTCGCCTAGATCGGTGCGCATCACCAGTGTGTTGACGAAGTAACCGATCAAGGCCTGAAGCTCAAGTCGGTTCCGACCCGCGAGGGGAACGCCGAGCGCCATGTCCTGCTGGCCGCTGTGGCGCATTAGAAGGACCTTGAACGCGCTCAGCAGAATCATGAACAGCGTCGCTTCTTCGCGAAGCGCGAGGGCCTTGAGTTGCCCGAGTTGACCCGCGTCGACTTCAAATCGAAACAGGCCAGCTCGCTGGCTCGGCTGCGCGGAGCGTGGCCGGTCGGTGGGCAATTCGAGGGGTTCGAGTCCCTTCAGCTTTTCGGTCCAATACCCGAGCTGGCTCTTCAGCGCGCCGCTGGCCAGTTGCTGCTGTTGCCACTGGGCGTAGTCGGCAAATTGAAAGGGCAGCGCGGGCAACCCACTTGGGTCGCCGCCGGCGGCGTAGAGGAGTTCGAGCTCGCGCGCCAGCACGCCCATCGACCAGCCGTCAGAGACGATGTGGTGAACGACAAGGACCAGAACATGGTCGTCGCTCGTCAGGCGCAACAGATGCGTCCTGATCAGTGGCGCGCGGGTCAGGTCGAACGGCGCGTTGATCAATGCGGACACCGTTTTGTCGAGTGCGACTCTTCGCTCTGCAGCGTTGGTGCCGGCCACTGGGGTCGGGATCAGCAGCAGTTCGGCGGCCACCCGTTCAACCGGATGCACGACTTGAATCGCACCGCCATCGTGGCGCTCGAAACCGGTTCGCAGAACCTCGTGCCGCTCGACGAGTGCGTGCAGGCTGCGCTGCAGCGCGGCGACGTCGAGAACGCCAGTCAAACCGATAGCGCGCGAGATGTGGTACCCCGAGCTTTGGCCACCGACTTGATCCAGGAACCACAGGCCCTGTTGGGCTGAGGACAAGGGCAGCGTCGCGTCGGGTGACCGACGCTCGATCCGCGATTCAGCTTCGCGCTTCAGGCGTCGTAACTCCAGCAAGCGCTGTCGCGCTGCGCCGGTGTCGTTTGCCACCGGATCTGCGACGCTCGATTCACCTTCGTCGTGCGGCTGCTTCATCGCTCGCCTCCGCGCGGGAGCCCATCTCGGCGGGCAGGAATCGCGCCGCCGGGCTTCGAATCAAGCTCTTCCTGCGCCAGCAGGCGCAGAACCACTTCGTCAGTCATCGCCGCAATCTCCGCTTCAGCTTGCCGTTCCTCGATCTGCACCTGGGACTTGACCGCGACCAGCCGGGTCGCCAGGTCTGCGACCGTCGGATGCAAAAACAAGGTGGTAGCGGCCAAGGTCACGCCATGATCGTGGTTGATTCGCACCACGGCGCGACTGCCGCTGAGCGAATCGCCGCCGAGTGCAAAAAAGTTGTCATGCACGCCGACCCGATCCTGCCTCAGGACGTCCCGGAACACCGTCGCGATCGAGGCTTCGGTCGGGTCGCGAGGTTCGACATGTGCGCTGCGCACCTGATCGGCGATCTGAGCAAATAACCTGTTGCGCTGGATCTTCCCGTTGGCGCCCTTCGGAATTCCGTCTGCGAAGACGATCGACGACGGTATTTTCGACGGGGTAAGGCGCGCGAACAGGAATTGGCGCAACTCCGATTCGTCAACCGCGTGTCCTGGCTTGCGCACGACCGCGGCAACCAAGTCCTCGCCGAGCGTTGGGTGGGGAATGCCGTAGGCCACGGCTTCGACCACGGCCGGGTGTTCGAGCAGGGCGTCGTCAACCTCGCGCGGAAGCACCTTTTCGCCGCCGCGATTCACGACATCGCTGGTCCGTCCCGTGATGTAGACGTATCCGTCGGCGTCCTGACGCCCGATATCGCCCGTCTGGAACCAACCATCTGCAAATGCCGTCTCATTGGCGGCGTGATGGCCCTCGTAGCCGCGGATCACCTGATCGCCACGAATCATGATCAAGCCTTCGGCGCCCGCTGCGCAGGATCTTCCCGCTTCATCGACGATCTGAAGCTGGATCCGGGTCGGCAGCCCGACAGAACCGACACGCCGCTCTCCCGGTGGCAACGGATTGATGCAGATGTCCGAACATTCCGTCATGCCGTAGGACTCGATGACCGGTGTATGCAGCAGCGATTCGAGTTGCAGCAAGGTCGCGGGCGGCAACGCGGAGGACGTTGATCGAATAAAGCGTAGGTGGTGGCGCAGCTCCTCCCTGCCCCGCGATAGACATACACCGACAATGCCTTGTTGGACCGTCGGCGACGCGGTGTACCAGGTCGGCTGGAGGCTGTGCAGCCAGTCGATGAAGCTTTCGGTCTGAAATGCAGGTGCGCAAATGACGCTGCTGCCCGCAAAAAGCGACGTGAGGAGCGCGCCTCGCACCCCTTGGCTGTGGAACAGGGGGCTGACGTTAAGACAGCGGTCCGTCCGGCGCAGGTCGAGCCGATCCACCAGGTGGGCAGCGGACTCCACCAGACTGGCTTGCGTCAGCGCGACGAGCTTTGGCCAGGCGGAGGTTCCGGAAGTAAGCAGCAGCAACGCCACGTCGTGTGGAGTGGCTGGCTCGCTGCCGTCCGGAGCCGGCGCGCGTAATGCACCGAAGGAATCCAGCCCGAGCGCGCCGGCGACCCCTCCTCGGGCCGGCTCAATCCTGATCAGCGGGATCCCGGCTGTTCGTGCGGCGGCTTCGACCGCAGGATGAGTGTCCGCACCGCAAACCACGCAACTCAGCACGGCCTCTTGAATTGCGCGCAGCAATTCGTTCTGCCGCGAATCTGGATTCAGCGGCATGCATGTGGCGGACGCCGCAATTCCCAACAGCGCGCTGGCCAGTTCAGGGCCGTTGCCCATCAACAAGCCGACACGATCGGCCCGGCGAACTTGCCGCTCACGCAGCATGGCGCCCAGCGTGCAAGTTTGCCGCCACAACTCGCCGTACGTCATTGGTGTGCGCCCCGGCGCGAGCAACGCGAGTGACTCCGGATTCAGCATGGCGTGCCGGTGCAGGATTCCAGAAATCGTCGTGCTGGGGCCGAGTGACTCCGAGGGCGTCTCCGGGGTGATCCCTCCGAGGACAGAGTCAAATGTGTTCGATGGCGACATGATGGGGTGGGGTGATCGCCGGCTCTGATCCAGCGCGCACTCCTGCCGATTGCCGAGGGCTCCCGGCTGCGCAGCGGCAGTTCTGAGTGAGTTGTCGATTCGCACTTGGGCAGCCTACCAGAGGCAAAGCACCACGATGTCGCGACGATGAAGCGTCAAATTTCCGACGTCATTGTCGTCGCAGGGTGCGTCAAAACTTGGGCCTGTCTCACGGCAGATCGTGAACTTCTAGGCTCGTGGGCGTGGCAAGCGCGGCGAACTTGCTGGCCGACGGCGGCGGCAAAGAAGCCATTTGTCGTGCGTCAGGGCTGCGGGGGTCCGGGTTGTCTGTTGCGGCGCAGAAGCGACAAGAGGGACGGCGGTGCGAGGGCCTTGAACAGAATTCGAGGGGCGCGTCCGGACCAGGTCCGATAGCGGAACACGCTCGTCGCCAACAACCGAAGTGCTTCGACCCGGCTTGTTTCGACCCTGGCGTTCGCAGCCGAAGCGTAGAGGTTGCCGAAACGCTCGCGAAAACGCGCTGGGGCGCGTTCGCTCAAGCCGGGGTCGCGCGCGCAAATGAGGTGCGCTACTTGCAGTGCATCGGTCAGCGCGCGATCGCTCGAAGATATCTGGGTCGAGGACAAACGGTATCGAAGCAGCGGCCGATCGATGAAGCCGACGGCGCCGACCCGAGCCACCTTGACGAGCCAGTTCCAATCGCCGTTGCTGCGGATTGCAGGGTCGAACAAGCCGACGACGTCGAGGACGCTGCGGCGAAACAGCACGGTGGGTGGGTGCACGAAGTTGCCCAGCGCGATCTCTTCGTAGATGTGGCCGAAATAAGTAGGAACGATGACTGCGTCGGTCGGCGCCGTCGGCAGACAGTCGCTGATGTCGAGTTGACCTCGGCTCGCATAGCGCGCGGCCACGCCGCCCGCAGCAGCGCTGCACCGGCTGTAGTAGGTGGCCCCGTAGCTGCTGGCAACTGGCCCTGCCGAACTGAAGGCGCTGAAGTCCGAACCACACAGCACCAGCTGCGGTTGCTCGCCGAGAAACTTGACCTGAGCGGCGATGCGTTCAGGCTCGCAAAGATCGTCATGGTCCATGAGGGCGATGAATTCGCCCTGTGCGGCCTCGACTCCCGTATTGCGCGCGACGGCGATACCTCGATTCGGTTGTCGAATCGCACGAATCGACGATCCAAATGACTGCAGCACGTCCCAAGTGGCGTCGGTCGAGCCATCGTCAACGACGATGATCTCCAGGTTCGAATGCGTTTGCGCCAACACACTACGCACCGCGTGTGCCACCGTGTCCTGCCCGTTGTAGACCGGAATTGCGACGCTGACCAGCGGCATTCGATCGCGAGTTGGTGTTTCCATCGGCTTCAATTCTCGCATCCGTGCCGCCACACGAGTGCGCGCACGGCGTCAGCGCAGGCGCAACTTTTTGGCCAGCAGGCCGCCTGCCACGCTCAGCGCGGGACGTGGATCGGTCAGGCTCAGGTTTTGGCAGACGATCCCCGGCCGAAGCAAACTCCGCAGATAGGCAACCGTGCTCCACTCGCCCAGGCGCCGGTACTGGACGAACGCCAGGAAGTCTTTTACGCCATTCACATAGAACACCCCGGTGCGCCGCGCCGGCGGCACTGCGGGCGGCAGGCCGCACGCGTCACGGTAGGCGATCCACGGCAGGTTCACGCCCGAACGCGCGGCAAGGATGTTCCACTGACTGACCCGCGGGTTGATCTCCAGCAACTTGTAGGCGCCGGTGCGGCTGCTGCGCTTGAAGTTGATGTTGGCAATGCCCCGGTAGTCGAGCTTGCGAAGAATGCCGAGCGCCAGTTGCTCCAACTCCGGGACGTTCAAGCTTTCGACATAGCAGCCGCTGCCGGCGTGGGGCGGAAAGATGCGCCACTTTCGGCCACAGTAGGTCGCGCGGGGTTGACCGTCGCGATCGATGTAGGCGTGCACGTCGTAGTGCTCTTCGTCGCCGCCGGGAACGTATTCTTGAATCAGCAATTGCAGGCCATGCGGCGCGACGGCCCGGGCCACGCGCAGCAGGCCGGCCTTGTCTTCGATCAGCAGCGCCTTGGCGCAGGCAATGTCGGGCGGAATCCCGTCGTGCTTCCAGGCGACGGCGTGCGAGGGCTTCACGATGAGCGGATATTCCGTATGGTCCGCCACGCCATCGACTTCGGCCAGGGTCGACGGCGTATAGGTGCGAGGAACCGGCAGATCCAGCTTTGTCGCAAGAAGGCTGAACCGGCACTTGTCCATGAGTTCGTCGACGAGTGCGGCAGGTGCCAACGTGGAGCGCGCCACCGTCTGCAATCGAGCCGCGAGCCGGTTCAGGGCGCAAAGATCGGGATCGGCCGATGGAAACACGACCGGCGGAGTCCCGTAGCGCATACGGATTCCCCGCAAGGCCTCGAACAACGGCTCGGATTCAGCGGCAAACGGGGGCAGGCGAATGAACTCGCGGCAGTACCGGGAGACTCTCGATGGGGGATCTGAATAGTCGCTCATGACGATGACAGGTACGCCTTGATCGCCGAGCGAGCGCACCACGTTCAGGTCACCCTCCGGCGCCCCGTCGCATGAAAGCACAACCGCCGGGACTTCCACTTCAGCGCGAGGTGTCATCCATGTCCCGGACACTGGGTAGGGTCGTTCGCGCCGCCGATGGCACGCCGCAAGCCCTGCATGCCGGAATTGATTGCGCGAACCGACTCGGTGATGCGCCAAAGCATGCGCCCGGCTCGCCCGAGAGGCAAGACCAGCGAGCTCAGCTGACGCCGCGCCGGCCACAGCGCCTCGATGAACGAACCCGGTGCGGCACCGCTGTCGATGTAGCGAAGATCGGCGCAGACATCGGGCGCGTTTTGTACCAGGTCCATCTCGTTGAGGATGCCCACTCCGTACTTGCGCAAGTCATTGTCCCAGCCAACCTTGAAGGCAAAGCCGATGTCGCCTGAAATGAGATTGCTCGTCGACGCCACCACGCGATCGTCTACTTTGAGTTCGGTGAACCAGGCCCTGCCCTCAGCGGCAAAGCGCGTCGTCATGTCCTGAAAAAAGGCTTCGTGCGCAGGGTTGGATCGCAGCGATGTGCCGTCTTCGGCCTTCCACCCGCCATGTTCCAGTCGCAAGAACGTTTCGATCGGTACGGCGGGATCCCGCGGACGTATCGACTGCCAACGCAGACTGCCTTCGGTGGCCAGTTTGCGGCGCTGCCGAGCGGTCTCCTTGGCCTTCGATCCCATGGCAAGTTTCAATGCCTCGGGCCCCGCTTGATTTGGAACGAGCACGGCACGACTGCGCGCCCCGATTTCACGGACGCCAGACCCGTGGCGCCCTGCCCAGGCGCGCACGAGCGTCGCGATCGGGCCGGCGGCCTCAATGCACGGGAGTACGAACGCCATCCCCTTGGCGCGCGCGCGCAGTGCGTGATCCAGAATTCGCTCGAGCGCTTGCGCGGCGTGCTCCGGATCGAGCAGGGGCGCGGACAAGAACGAATGCTCAGAGCGATACACCGCGACATGTGGAAACGGACACAGCTTGGTCCATTGATGCAGGACAATGGCGCAAGCACCGATCAGCCGAGTGCCGTCACGAGCATCCTGATGCTGAACCAGCCAGATTTCCGAGCACGCGCCGGGGTCGAGAAAGCGCAGCGCTGGTAGCACGAAGTGCGGCGACATATAGGCGTTGGCCTCGATCGCACGCGCTTCCAGGGCCGACCAAGCCGCAATATCGGCGTGAGTCACCTGCGCCGCACTCAACACGCGAAGTTCAACGTTTCCTTGAACGCCCGTCGATGTGGCAAACGGCGCCGCTTGTGCAGTCCAAGACTCTCTGTATACGCGCGTGTTCATGGGCGCCGGGGGTGAATTCCTAAGGCTTGTCTAAGTATGACGAGAGGCAGCCCTCAGATGGGATCCGAGCTGCAATCGGCGGTGCGGCTCTCGAGGATTCCTCACGCAATGCGGGCGCGTCTCGAAACGTTTGGCGCCGGCCGCGCGAACCGATTCCATTCGCGAGTTCCCACCGCGCACGCTCTTCGGATTTCAGGAACGCACTCGCACTTCGGCTCGCGCAAGCAAGCGAACCCTTTGCCCAATCCCGCACGCAAACGAGCGGTGCACACCCGCGGATGCGGGGTCTGGAGGAGGTGGGGGGTTTGGATAATTCTTGTGCACGGGCTTGTTCTTCACTGGGGGGCCCAGTGGTGATGGCGGTTGGTGCAAGCAGAAGGGACATGCATGTTCAGCGTATTTCGGCATCACGTGTCAGTGGCCTCCTTCACGGGGATGCTGGCCGACATGGTGCTGCTGTTTGTGGCCGTACTGCTGGCCGGGGTGACGCAGGGCGGGGTGGTGAGTGGCGCGGGATTCACGCAGGCAGGGCTGGGCGAGCCGGGGCTGAGCGCGCTGGGGGCGGGGTCGCCCCTGGCACTGCACCAGATGGTGCTGTTCGCGGCCCAGTTTGCGCTCGTGGTCTCGCTCATGTACTCCTTTGCCGGGCTGTACCGGCCCACGCCCATCGGCGTGCCCACACTGTGGTGGCGCACCGTGGTGGCCATGGGGGTGGGGGCGTACCTGACCTATCTGGTGCTGGGGCTGGTGTTGCCGGGCGAGTACCTGAGGCTGCTGCTCAGCTCGGCCATCGTCTACGCGCTCATTGGACTCGTGTTCGTACGCGCGGCACTGTACTGGCTGCGCCATGTGCGCTCGCGCTCGCGCGTTCTCATTGTGGGCACGGGGCCGCAGGCGTATGCCGTGGCCAGCGACCTGGCTGCGCTCACGCGTGCCTCCAACAACGTGATCGGTTTTTACCCCAGCGGGGACGAGGTTCCCGTGCACAGCACCGCGGGCAGCCCGCCGGTGTTCTCGCGCCAGGCGCGCCTGCAGGAGCTGGTGGCGCAGCACCGCATCGACCAGATCATCGTCGCCGAGCGCGAGCAGCGCGGTGGGGGCGTGCCGATGGACGAGTTGCTCGCGTGCCGCATCCGGGGCATTCCGGTCATGGACCTGGCGGGTTTTTGGGAGCGCGCCAAGTCCGAAGTCCCCATCGACAGCCTCAAGGCGAGCTGGCTCGTCTACGGCGAGGGCTTTGTGCAGGGGCGCGCGCGGCGCATCGCCAAGCGGCTATTTGACACGTTGTGCTCAGGGGCGCTGCTCATCCTCACGAGCCCCGTGATGCTGCTCACGGTGCTCGCCATCAAGCTCGACAGCCCCGGCCCCGTCATTTACCGCCAGGAGCGCGTCGGCAAAGGCGGACGGCTGTTCTGGTGCTTGAAGTTTCGCAGCATGAGGTGTGATGCCGAGGGCGACGGCGTGGCGCGCTGGGCGACCAAGAACGACAGTCGCGTGACCCGCGTGGGCGCCTTTCTGCGCAAGACCCGCATCGACGAGCTGCCGCAACTCATCAGCGTGCTCAACGGCCAGATGAGCCTGGTGGGGCCGCGCCCGGAGCGGCCCAGCTTCGTCGCCCAGCTCAAGGAGCAGATTCCCTTTTACGACGTGCGCCACAGCGTCAAGCCCGGCGTCACCGGCTGGGCGCAGGTGCGCTACAGCTACGGCGCGAGCTTGGAAGACGCACGGCGCAAACATCAATTTGATCTCTACTATGTGAAGAATAATTCACTGTTCCTGGACCTGTTGGTCCTGATCGAGACGGTCAGCGTTGTACTATTTCGTGAGGGTCAGTGAGGCACCGCGTGCCTGCGCTGCAGCCTCGAACTCAACCCCGTCAATGCCCGTGCTGAAGCGATGCGTGTGTGGCCTTGCACGGCCAGTGCGGCACGCTTGCCCGCGGAACGCTTCGCTTGCTTCTGCTCACGAGGAACACACATGAACCAAACCGGCCAGGCAGCACGATTCATGCGGGCCACGCGGGTTGCTTTTGTCGCTTGGGCGGCCGGGACCACGTTGCTGGCCGGCTGCGGGGCGCTGAACAACTACCCGCCCGCCCCGGCCACGGTGGACACCGTGGACCACCGCTACCGCATCGGCCCGCTGGACACGCTGAACATCCTGGTGTGGCGCAACCCCGACCTGTCCGCCACGGTCAGCGTGCGCCCCGACGGGCGCATCTCCAGCCCCTTGGTCGAAGACCTCATGGCCGCGGGCAGGAGCCCGGTGGACCTGGCGCGCGACATCGAGAAGACCCTGGCCAAGTTCATCCGCGAGCCCGTCGTCACCGTCGTGGTGGGTGGGTTTCAGGGCATCTACCCCGAGCAGATCCGCATCGTGGGCGAGGCCGCCAAACCGCAATCCGTTCCGTACCGTCAGCAGATGACGATTCTTGACGTGATGATCGCCGCCGGGGGCCTGACCGACTTTGCCGACGGCAACGGCGCGGTGCTGGTGCGCGGCAGCGAGGGCGGCAAGCAGTACAGTGTGCGGCTCAAAGACCTGCTCAAGCGGGGCGACATCTCGGCCAACGTGGCGGTCAAGCCCGGGGACATCGTGATCGTTCCGCAAAGCGTGTTCTGAGCATGAACATGCAATTGGTGCGCGAGATCTGGGCGGCGCTGTGGCGCTCGCGCTGGCTCGCCTTGAGCGTGGCCTGGGTCGTCTCGGCCGTGCTGGGGGCGGCCGTGCTCACCGTGAAGGACCGCTACGAGGCCAGCGCGCGCATCTACATCGACACCCAAAGCGTGCTCAAGCCGCTCATGGACGGTCTGGCGTTTCAGCCCAACATCCAGCAGCAACTGAGCATGCTCGCGCGCACCCTGATCAGCCGGCCCAACATCGAGCTCTTGCGCGCCTCGCCCGAAGTGGGCTGGGACAACACGGCCTCGCAGAACGACCCCAAGCGGCGCGAGAAGGAGATCGACGCGCTGATGAAGGCGATCAAGATGGCCCCTGGTGGTACAGGCAACAACATCTACGCCATCAGCTACCGCGACACCGACCCGCAGCTCGCCGAGCGGCTGGTGGCGCAACTGGTGAAGATGTTCGTCGCCTCGGGCTCGGACAACAAGCGGCGCGACTCGCAGGACGCGCGCCAGTTCATCGAAGAGGAGATCCGCGAGCACGAGGCCAAGCTGGCCGCCGCGGAGAACCAGCTCAAGGACTTCAAGCTGAAGAACTTTGGCGTCACGGGCGTATCCAGCCAGGGCTACTTCGCGCGCATGGCCAGCTTGGCCGAGGAGGTGGACAAGCTGCGCCTGGAGTTCAACGCGGCCGAGCAGGGGCGCGACGCGATCAAGCGTGAGCTGGCCAGCGAGGCGCCGCAGTTGCCGGTCACTGCACAAACCAGCCCCGGCACACCGGCACCGGCCCCATTGGTGTCGGAGTTTGAACCGCGCCTGGACGCGGCGCGCAAGCAGCTCGACGAATTGCTGCGCCGCTACACCGACGAGCACCCCGACGTGGTCAGCACCCGGCGTGTCATCGCCCAGCTCGAAGTGCAAAAGCGCGACGACCTGGAGGCGCGCGCGATGGCGCGGGCCCAGGCGCTGGCGCTGGAGGGCCCCAGAGGGCCTACCGCGATGGCTGCGGCGGCCACGAATCCGGTGTTCCAGCAACTGCGCGTCTCGCTCGCCGCGGCCGAGGCCAACGTGGCCTCGCTGCGGGTGCGCCTGAGCACCCAGCAAGCCCGCTTGAACGAGACCCGCGCGCTGGCCAGCCGCACGCCCCAGATCGAGGCCGAGTTCAGCCAGCTCAACCGCGACTACGAGATCATCCGCAAGAACTACGAGCAACTCGTGACACGCCGCGAGTCGGCCTCGCTGGGGGTGAAGATCGACCAGTCTTCGCCCCTGGCGGAGTTTCGGATCATCGACCCGCCGCGCACCACGCCCTCTGCGGTGCAGCCCAATCGGGTGAGCTTGGCGGGCTTGAGCGCGTTGCTGGCCATCGCCGCGGGCGTGGGCGCGGCGCTGCTGCGCGCCAGGCTGCGCCCGGTGGTGAGCACGCCCAAGGCGTTGCGCGAGCTCTCGGGCCGCCCGGTGCTGGGCAGCGTGTCGCTGCTCATGAGCCCGCAGGCCCTGCGCGAGCAGCGCACGGGCAGCTTCGCCCTGGCCGCGGGCGCGGGCAGCCTGATGCTGGTCCAGCTCGGCTGGGTCGCCTGGGTCGCCTCGCAGGCCAGAATATGAAAGTCAGGTCATGAGCATCATCGAACAGGCCACGCGCCGCCTGGAAGAACTCAAACGCGCCGGCGTGGAGGTGGCTTGGGAGCCAGCGCCCCCGGTCGCCGCGCCCTCAATGCCACGCCGCGCCGCGCAGGCACTGGAAGAGCAGGGCTACGCGCTGGACCTGGACGATGAGGCCACGCCCGCGCAGCCCGGCCCCAGCGCGCGCGAGCGTGCCGCAGGCCACAGCGCAGGTCAGGCCACGCCCACCCCGGGCCACGCCTTGATGCGCGTGGGTCCGCCCCCGCAGTCCAAGAGCGTGACGCTGGACTTGTTCCAATTGTCCGAACTCGGCTACCTGGTGCCAGGTGCGCCGCGCTCGGCGCTGGTGGACGAGTTTCGGAGCATCAAGCAGCCGCTGCTGAAGAACGCGCGCACCCAGGCCGACGCTGCCGCAGCACTGGCAAGCGCATCAACCAACGCATCAACCAGCACCCCGGCCAGCACCCCTGCCAACACCACCCACGCCAACCTGATCATGGTCACCAGCGCCCTGGCCGGGGAGGGCAAGACGTTCTGCGCCGTGAATCTGGCGCTGTCCATCGCCTCGGAGGTCGACTCCTCGGTGCTGTTGGTGGACGCTGATGTCATCTGCCCCTCGGTGATGAGCCGCCTGGGGGTCACCGGCCCGCACAAGGGCTTGCTCGATCTGCTCTCCGACACCACCCTGGAGCTGCCCGAGCTGATCCTCAAGACGAACATCCCCAAACTCTCGCTGCTGCCTGCAGGCGCCCCCACCAGCCACTCCACGGAGCTGCTGGCCAGCGACGCGCTGGGCGAGCTGCTGCACGAGATCGCCACGCGTTACCCGGAGCGCATCGTGATCTTCGATGCGCCACCCCTGCTGTCCACCACCGAGTCCAGAGTCCTGGCCACCCGCATGGGCCAGATCATCATGGTGGTCAGCGCCAACTCCACCCAGACCCTGGACCTGGCTCAGGCCTACACCGCTCTGGAACACTGCCCCACCGTCCTCAGCGTGCTCAATAAATCGTCCTCCAATACCGAGCAGCGCCACTATGGCTATTACCCGGCCTGAGGGGTGGCGCCTGACACGTTGGATCGCCCTGTTCATGGTGAGCCAACAAGCGATGTCGGTTGCAATGGCGCAGACGTGGCGCATTGAACCTTCTGCGAAAGCCACGCTCACGGCGACGAACAACAGCGGCTTTGCCGATTCGGCAGACACGGGCGGCGATGTAATCCTCGAATTGGTGCCGCGCGTCGCCTTGAAGGGGCGGGGCCCGCGCTACACGGTAGACGGCGCGGTCGAAGCGGACTCGCTCAATTACGTTCGCAGCACGCAGACGAATCGATTCATTCCCAAGGCGACGTTGGCCGCGAACGCAACGGCGGTCGAGCGCTGGGTCTTTCTGGACGCGGCGGCTCAGTTCGAGCAGATCACCAGCAATCCTTTTTCGGCTGCCTCGACGGCGAGCTTGCCGTCGAAGCGCCAGGAAGTTCGGCAATACCGAGTCAGTCCTTACGTGGACCACGCCTTCACTCCGTCCTTTTCGGTCCTCTACCGCAACACCAACGTGTGGAGCCGGACTGCCGATGTTGAAACTTCGGCCGTTCGCACGGAGAGTGAGCTGCACGGCCACTCGTTCGCACTGACGCAACGCCCTCTGCCATTCGGATATTCGTTGGAGGCGAACCAAGAAGAGACCGAATTTGTCAATAGCGGCCAGCCTCGAGTCGAATTGGCGAGCGCGCGCGGCGTCTTGACCTATGCGGTAGACCCGACGTTAATTGTCGGTGCCGTCGCCGGAGCCGAGCGCTTTCGAATCGCTTCGTCGACGAGCCACGACAGGGTCCGTGGCCTGCGCTTGCGCTGGCGACCAACCGAGCGGACGAATCTTGACGCCGCTGCCGAACGGCGCTTTTTCGGCACCGGTTGGAACCTGATCGGATCCCATCGCTCGCCGTTCCTGGCGATCAGCCTCGAACTGTCGAGGCAGCCGGCGTCGCAACCATCGACCCTCGGCGCAAACTCCGGTGGCGATTTGCGCAACCTGATCGACGCGTCATATTCGACGCGTTTCCCCAACCCAATTGAGCGCGCCGCAATGGTCGACACCGTGCTCGCGCGTCTCGGGCCGCTGGCCAGCGGGACGGCGCCGATCACCGTGTTTTCCGACTATGCGCAGCTCGATCGCAACGCCGTTCTTTCCGTGGCTTTTCTCAGTCCACGTTCGGTGCTCACGTTTCGCCTGTTCGCCTCCGAGTCGCTGCAGCTGCAGCGACCCGACGCACCGCCTCTGCCCCTGCCAGTGCAGGCCAATGACAACGCACAGCTCGGCGGTTCGGCGTCGTTGACGCGCCGTTTGACGTCCACGCTCAGCGTCGATGCCGCGCTGAGTGGCGTCAAGATCGAGGGTCGTGGCGCTGCGCTCGGGCAGGTGAGCACCACCAAGTCGGCGACCCTTTCCGCATTTCAAGAGCTGACGCCCAAGTCTCGTCTGGTCACCGGCGCACGGCGTCAGCTTTCGGGCTCGAATGTCTTGAATTCTGCACAAGAGACGGCGGCGTTCGTCGGCCTCGAACAGAGGTTCTGAATCCCATGTACGAATCACATTTCGGCTTCAGCGGTGCACCGTTCCAGCTCAATCCCGATCCGGCATTTTATTTTGACAGCCGCGGCCACAGCAACGCGCTCGCCTACCTGAAATTCGGCGCGCATCAAGGCGAGGGCTTCATCGTCGTGACCGGCGAAATCGGTGCCGGCAAGACAACCCTCGTTCGAACCCTGCTCGAGGGACTGGACCCGAAGAAAGTGGTCGCCGCGCAGGTCGTCAGCACCCAGCTCGAATCGGGTGAACTGCTGCAGGCGATTCTGATGGCTTTCGGCGTCGCCTCCAGCAATGTGTCGAAGGCGCATCTGATCGCCAGCCTCGAGGCCTTCTTGACTGCCACTGCCGCGAAGGGTAAGCGAGCCCTGCTCATCATCGACGAAGCGCAAAACCTCAAACACGAGGCCGTCGAGGAGCTGCGCATGCTTTCGAATTTCCAGCTCGGCAACTACGGTTTGCTGCAGAGCTTCCTCGTCGGTCAGCCCGAATTACGCGGGTTGCTCCAGTCCAAGTCGATGGAGCAATTGCGCCAACGCGTCATCGCCTCGTGTCACCTCGGTCCGCTGGCGGAGATCGAGACCCGAGCCTACGTCGAACATCGGCTACGCCGGGTCGGCTGGACGGGCACTTCGCCCGAGTTCGCGCCCGCCGCGTTCGATCGTGTGCACCACTGGACGGGAGGCGTTCCGCGCCGCATCAATCGGCTCTGCGGCCGGCTGCTGCTCGGCGCCTTTCTCATGGGCGCTCGCGTCGTGTCCGCGCAAATGGTCGATGAAACCGCACTCGAGCTGAAGGGCGAGATTGGCGAGGCGAGCCCGGAATTGACCGCCTTGCCGGTCGCGGTGCCCAGCCCCGTGACTGAACCTGTCGTGCGGCAGGTTCAGGTTAACGTGGCGCTGACGGCGCCGCCCGCTCCTCAACCAGGCACGGCCCCGAAGGCGGCAAATGACGCAGTGGCTACCGCGTCGGTGGCCTTTGGCGCAGCACCGGCCGATGCAATCTCACGATCCGCAGCGACAGCGTTGGACTTGCAAGCCGAGCCGCAGATTGCACCGGCGTTACCTGCGGCACCGGCTGACATCGCGCATACGGCTGTTCTGCCCGCACCGCTGCGCCGGATGCATCACAGCAGCACGCCGCACCGGCCCATCCTATGTCTGGTCGACTCTGCCGTCGACTATCTCAAAGCCGGCGTGCTGGCCGGTGTCTTCAAGGGCTTTCCGAGCCTGCCGCGGGTCGTCGCGGTGCACTTCGGCGCCGAGGCCGACCTGGACCTCGACGACGTCGACGAATTGCGCATGCCCTTGCCGGCGATGGGCATCCACCTCGGTTTGTCGCCCGAACCCTTCGCATCTCAGGTTTCGAAATTGCTGCCCGCGCTGGACCGGCTGCTGACGGAGCTGCAGCCGCGAGCCGTCATGGTGATGGGCAGTTCCGATGCAGATCTCGGCTCCTGCCTGCTGACGCGCCGGCGCGGCATCCCGCTGCTGCGAACCGTATCCGGCCAGCGCAATACCCCGCAGGAGATCGGCGCCGGCTCGAACCCCATCCTCATCGACAAAAACGCCGACCTGCTCTACACCGATTCGATGGAGACGTTTTACGCGCTGTACCGCGAAGGCGTTCATCTCGATCGGGTACACAGCGTGGGCAGTCTGAGTCGCGAAATGCTCGACATGGCGTTGGCCCAGGGGCATGGTGGTCTTCCCGCCATCGGGTCGCTGCTCAGCGACGATGCGTCGCTGCTGCGCCTGCCGTACGGCTTGATCGACATCGACGCGCGTGATCATGGGCCGAATGACACGGCGTTCGGCGCGACGATCCGACGGCTCGTGGAGATCGGCCGCGAGTTGCCGCTGCTTTGGCCGATGCATCCTGCCGAACTTCATCAGTTTGAAGCGTCGAGCTGGGCAGTGCAACTCGAGGCCTCGCGAGTCCACCCGGTGCGAAGCGGTGGCTTTGGGCAGGCGCTGGCACTGCTGCGAAATTCGAAATGCGTGGTCAGTGGGCTGACCGGTCGTTGGACTGAGGCGTCGAGGATCCTGGGAGTCGCCAACTTGCGCCTCGAGTCCGACACGCCAGACGCGTCTGCCGGGCTGGCCGCGAGTGCGGCGCATGCCGATGCGATGGCGCGTCCGGGCGGGCTGTTCGGTGCCCAAACCTGGGGCGAACCCGCGCCTGAGTACTGGGACGCCGGGACGGCAGGGCGCATCGCGCGCCAGCTGGTCGCCTGGTTCTCTGCGCCGGTGCGCACAACCGGATCACACCGCGTCGAAGAGCCCGCGCTCGCAGCAGCCGATTAAGCCGCGCGCCGGCGTCAGCGAGCCGGCTGGTAAGCCGGCAACTCCACGACGTAGGTATCAACGGCATCACCATCGTCCCAGTCGGAAGCAAAGATCACCCGCGTGCCGCTTGGGCTGATCGTCACATGCGGTTCAGCCCAGTAGTCGAACTTGCCTTCTTTGCCGTACGAACGGTGGTGCGCGATCCGGCACACCGCCCCGCTGTCGACATTGGCAAGCAACACCTCCTGGTCAAGGACCCGTTTGCCCTCGGGTTTGCCGACCACTGACACGGCCACCCAACCCGGCGCACGCAGCGCAACCGCCGAGACATGCGTGCCTCCGGGCGGGTAAGGGTAGCCGTTGGCCGTCGAGATCACCGGTTTCACGACGCCTGTCTGCAAATTCTCTACGATCAGCGTGCCGGCAGGCTTGCTGTCGAACTGCACTGCCGCGAAGAAGTCCTGCCCCGCCGCATTCAGCCCCAGGTTGCCGTGTTCGTAGCCCCACAGCTTGAGGGCTCGCACTGGTTCGAGGGTGCGCGAATCGACGAGCCGTGAGCCGCGCTTCTCAGGCAGCCACATGCAGCGGCCCGATGCGCAGGCTTGAGGGGTCGGGCCCTCGCCGAAAGTGCGATCCCCTTCGATCTTCGCGGGTAACGTGAACGAGAACTTGTCGCTGCCGTTGCTCCTCTTGACCCGAACCCCCCACAGACTCAGATCCCAGGCCGGATATTGCGGATCGTCACCGTTGTCGACACGATGACCGCGCGGCTGCCCTGCGTTCGGATATTCGTAGATCACGGTCTTTTTGCCACTGGACACTTGGTAGCGCGTGAGCTGACGCATCGAACGTTGGCCCATTTCCCAGGAATAGTTGTACCAGAGCAGGTCCGGATCCTGCGGGTCCCAATAGAGTTGTTCAATGTCAGAAGGCTGAACGTCGAGCATGCCGAGGTACTTGTAGGTGCGGCCGTCGAACAGGGCGTGTCCCTTGCCCCTGACCCATAGCACGAGTCGGCTTTCGTCGATGTTCCAGGCGGGAATCGTGGAGTAGAGCGGTTTAACGATCTTCGCGCCAAAGTCGTTGCGCGCGTCGGTGATTCGTATCAGGCGCGTGCCAAAAGCCGGGTCAATGAACACCACACCTTTGGCAGGGCGTGGTGCCGGGGCCTTGGGATGCACGACCTTGTCGGTCACCAATCCGGCACACAAGTCGCTGGTGGCGCTCAGCGCGGTGCCGCTGACGGCCCAAACAAGTCCTGCGGCCCACATCACCCTGCGCTGCCACCTGACGCGGCTGTGCCTCTGTGGTGCGCAGCGGACCTGGTAGCCAGAGGACAACGCGTGAGGTTTGCAAAACATGGCTTTACTCCTGGCGTGGTTTGAGCGCGCTGAGGTATTCGTGCAAGGCACGCGTACTCTTCGTCAATGCGCTGAGCTGAGGCACGAGATGCCCGGGGAATATTGGCGCGACATGGCTGAAGTCGACCGGGTGCGCGCACGTTACGACGCCGTTGCGTTGCAGTTCGGCCAGAGCGCGCTTCATGTGATCGGCCGAGGTGACAACGAGGACGCGGTTGACACGCATCTGGCGAATCCGTGCCGCGACATTGACCCCGCTCTCGACGGTGTTGCTGGATCGGCTGTCCAGGGTTATGCGCTCGCCCTGCACACCTAGGTCGGTCAGCAGACGCGCCATCAATACGGCTTCGGGCACGTTGCCGAAGCCACCCGACAACAGGACACGGCGCGACGCATCAGCGTGCAGCCAATGCGCCGCTGCCAGCGTACGCCGCAAACTCGATTCGCTCAAGACGTGGTAGTCCTCCGATGTGTGCGCCGCGTCGTCGGCACCTCCGGCAAATACGACCACGAGGTCGGGTTCAGAAGGCTCGGCTCGACACCGGTTCGCCGCGTCGTGCGCTGCCGTCTCCAGTGGAAGCAGTAACGCGTTGCCGCCCAAGGGTGTCGCCACGGCCAGGAAGACAAACCAGGCGCCAGCCCACATCCAACGCAGTCCACCGACGCGGCCGCGCGCCACCGTGAACAGGGTGTAGAGCGTCACCAGCAACCACAGCGCTGCGACGAACGTCGTCGGCTCTGCCAGCTGAGTCAGGTGATTCATCGCAGCGCGGAGTCGCCGATCGGCGTCAAGGCGACAGTTGAGCTGAGCACGCGTTCGGCGGTTTACCGCGCCAGTTGACGGATGAGTGCCTGGGCGATTTCGAGTTGAAACGCTGCGAGGCCGGCGTCATTCTGACTCGCTGCAGCCCAAACGCGCAGGTCGCATCGGCCGCAGGGATGCGAATTCGCGAATAGTGCGCGACCTGCGCGTCCCCCGACGAGGAACGACCTACAGCTTGACACAGCGCGGCACGCTGCTTGCGCATACCCTGTGCCCAGCCCCGCATATCCACTCCGTTGCGCGGCGTTCAAGAGGCCCGAAGCCTGCGCCATGGCGCGCGTACGACCGTCAATTCAGAAACGAAAATGAACCTCTCAGCTCGCCTCGCCTGTCTCGGGGTCATGTTCACCGTGGCCCAACTTGCTGCGTGCGGCGGCAGCGCAGATCCAAACGACGCCCCGGCCCCTGCCCCAGCGCCAACGGCGCCCGCCCCGGGGTCTCCGCCGCCTGCTCCGCCTCCGCCCGCACCGCCCCCCCCGCGCCGGCGCCTCCCGCACCGGCACCACCGGGACCTGCCAACGCGAACTTGTGTATCGGCTTGGTAAGCGACAAGGCGAATCGTCCGATGACGGCGTTGTCCAAGCCCGCCCGGTTAGTGTCGTACGTCGATCCGAAATTCGGTACCGCGGTGCGGCGCATCACCGACGTCGTAGCGCAATTCGGCGGCAGCTACGCCAAGCCGGTCTATTCGACCATGCCAGCGTGGAACGCGGATGAAACCTACCTGATCCTGTATGTCGTAGGTCAGGGCCACAAGCTGTTAAACGGAAAGACGTACGAAGTGGTACGCAGCTTGAACATCAGTCCGGCAGATCTCGAACATGTGCACTGGTCGGCCACCGATCCGGATGCGCTCTACTATCCGAGCGGCAGTGCGCTCAAGGTCTACCGACCCAGCACGAACACGTCGACAACGCTTAAGACGTTTTCCGGAAGCGTCAGCTTCGGCACGGATCCGATTTACGGCGACTGGCATTCCGACGTGTTCGGTTTTTCCGGCGGCGCCGGAAACATCCTGTGGCGCCAGTCCACACTGACGCAAATTGCCGCCGCGAGCACTGGTACGCCACAAGTCGGTGCGACGGGGTCGCTCTACGTGCAAGGCGCGCAGGTCTACGCCACGTCGACCAACGTGCTGTTGCGCACCTTGATCATCAACACTACCGAGCACGCCGCAATCGGCATGCTCGCCAACGGTCAAGACTTCTGGGCCTCGGTTCAATTCGACGCCATCTCCACCACAGGCGGCAACGGCAACCTGATCGTCACCAACCTCGCCACCGGCGCGAACAGCGCCGTCATCGGGGAAGCCAACGGTTGGGGATACCCCCGAAACGGCACGCACCTTTCGGCCCACGCGTCGAAGAACCCGGGCTGGGTAGCGGTGTCAATGACGGGCAATCCGGCCGGACAGAACTTCCTCGACCAGGAGATTGCACTGGCAAACGTCAACACCGGCACGGTCTGTCGCGTCGCGCACCACCGGTCGGCGGGCTCGGCGGGGACGATCGGCTACTGGGCCGAACCCCACGTCAACATCAGCCCACGTGGCACACGAATGATCTTCGCGTCGGACTGGAACAACGGCGCGACCGTCGACACCTATGTGATCGAGTTGCCCGGCTACCAGCCCTGAGAAGCAGCTGAAATCGGACGAGCAGGCGGCGAATCAGCTCGGCGGCGCCCTCCGTCAAGCGAACTAGCCGGGCATGACCCCGAGCTTCACGCTGCCCTCGGCAAGCATCTGCGCATAGATTTGTTCGTCGCCGCGTACCCAGCTACGACGTGAGAAAAGACGCTCGACGCGCTCACGGGCACTAAGGCTAAAACGCTCGCGCACCTCGGCGTCGAGCAACGCCGTCATCGCCGCGGCGAGCGCGCCGACGTCGCGGGAAGGAAAGAGCAGGCCCGTGGTCTGATGCTCGACGACTTCGGGGCAGCCGCCAATGCGCGGCGCGATCACCGGCTTGCCTGCGGCCATCGCCTCGCGCGCCGCCAAAGGGAACGACTCTCGCGTGGAGGCAAGCACGAACACCTGCATCATCGCGAGGAACGCCGGCACGTTGCGCTGCAGGCCGGTGAAGATGATGGCTTCATCGAGGCCCGATTGGGCCACCTTGGCTTTGACGGAATCGAGCAACGGACCGTCACCCACAACCAGCAAGCGGGTCTGCGGATGTTGCCGGTACAGGAGACCGAAAGCGTCGACCAGGATCGTGTGGCCCTTCTCTTCAGACAGGCGCGCCACGATGCCGAACACGACATGCCGCTTCGGGTCGATGCCATGCTGGGCAAGCAGTTGTGCATCGGGCGCTTGGGCGACGAAGCGATCCGTGTCGATACCACTGTGGATGACGCATGACTTGTGCGGGTCGAGTCCGCTCGCGAGCAGACGCTCGCGCTCGTAGCGCGACTCGAAGATCACGTAGTCGGAGCAGCGCTGCAGAATGTGCCCGACATAGCTGAAGTGGCGTGGGTTGTGAATGTTGTGGATCGTCGTGACGATCGGCAACGCCCGGCCAGTGGCAGGCGAGCGAAATCCGAACGGCAGGATCCGCATCGCGAAGTAGGCGACGATCGTCGAGCGAACGGATTGTGGGGCGATCAGCTCGATGCCACGCTCCCGCACGGTCTTGCGCAAGGCGAGCGCCGCGCCCCACAAACCGGCCAGGCCGCGATACTGAAAGTCGATGTCAACGTGCCGCGCGCCCTTGGACTTCAGTTCGTCGAGCAGCACCCCTTCCGTGGTCGCGACGTGAACCTCATGGCCCATTCGCGTGAGGTCCTCGGACAACGTCAACAGGTCGGACTGAACGCCGCCGACGCCGAAAGGCTCGGTCATGAGGTAAAGAATTTTCATGATGTCAGGGTGTGATTCGCCCGTTCCAGCGCATGGCTTCGGGCGGCGTTGGCAAATTGACGTCGGCGCCGCAGGTGCAACGCGGCATGCAGGGGGTCGTAGGCGCCAAGGAGCTTGAGCGCGAGGTCGTGGCCGTCGTCGCGGTCGGTCATCTCGGTGCGCTTGAGCTCGAACAGAGGCGTGGTGGCGCGATTGATCCCCGGGGCGACCGTGACTGCTGCGGCATAGCCGGCCGCGCGAACCAGCTGCACTTCGCGCTCAGTGACGTCACCGGAGGGGTAGCAGAAGCTGTCGACCATCCGACCGAGCCGAGCCTCGATCTGGCTGCGGCTGGCGCGGATCTCGCGTTCGGCCGCGCTGAACTCGACCCGACTCAGGTAAGGGTGACTGATCGTATGCGAGCCGATCGTGATGCCGGGCTGCACCGCCAAGTGGCGCACCTCATCCCAATCAAGATGCAGGCGGCCAGGGCTCGCGCCATAGCGCGGATGGTGCAGGCGCTGCTCGGTGAAATCGGTGGTGATGAAAATCGTTGCCGGGACATCGTGCTTGCGCAGGATGGGCAGGGCGTGGACCAGATTGTCCCGGTAACCATCGTCAAAGGTCACGACAACGCTGGGCCGGCCAGGTTGTACGGGCGGGCTCGCGTGGCGCAGACGCGTCACCGCTGCTGCGAGGCTCAGGACCTCGCAATGCCGGCGCAGGTGCGCCATCTGCGCGTCGAAACGTTCTGGGCTGACATTCAGCTGGTCGTACTCCGGCGCTTCGTTGACACGGTGGTACATCAGGATTCGAATTCCGGGAGCGAAGCGGCTGGCGAGCCAGCCCAGAGGCAGGCAAAGCAAGGCAGCGGAGCGGCGCGCGACGGTGGAGCGGCTCATCGCCGCCTCAGCCGGTGGCAACCGCAGCGCGATGCGCCAGCGCGTCGAGGTAGAGCCGTTCGTAGGCACGCACTGTCGCTGCCGCACTGAAGCGCGCCTGAACAGTCGCCTTCGCGTTGCTCGCCAAGCGTTCGCGCAGCGATCCGTCGCCGAGCAGTTGCTCGATCGCAGCAGACAGCGCGACGGGATCGCCCGCAGCGACGAGCCGGCCGTTGACACCGTCGTCGATGAGGCTGGGCACCCCGCCGACTGCCGTGGCCACGGGCGCGATGCCCAGTGCCATGGCCTCGAGCAGCGCCATCGGCAGGCCCTCGGCGAGCGACGACATGACGAACAGGTCGAGACCGGCCATGACGGTGATCACGTCCTTGCGTTGACCAAGCAGACGCACTTGGCCTTGCAAGCCGAGTTCGGCAATCCGCGACTCGATCGAACCCCGGCTTTCACCCTCACCAGCCAGAACGCAGACGAAGTCTCGCCGCCTGCTGCGCAACAGTTGAAGTGCGTCGAGCAAGTCCGGGTGCCCCTTGAGCGGATGCAGCCTACCGATGACACCGAGCAGGGGCATATCTGGAGCGAGTCCCAGTTCGCGGCGCAAGGCACTGCGGTCGACGTGTTCGAAGCGCCGCAGATTCACGCCGTTCGCGACGACGACGACGCGCTTCGGATCGGCCCGCTCGACGTTGACCAGGAATTCTCCGACCTCCTCGCCGCAGGCGATGATCTTGTGACTCAGACGATTGCTCAGCCGCGCTAGGCCTTGCCGCAGCATGCCGGCCCAGCGGTGTGTGCTATGACGCGTCGAAAAGCACGCTGGCACGTCCGCCAGGCGCGCCGCGATACGGCCGTAGACGTCGGCCGAGAACAAGTGCGTATGCACCACATCGACCCGTTGCTCGATAAACCAACGCCGCAATGCCATGATGGCGCCGAGGTCGATGCCCGCCCTGCGCCCCAACACGGTAACCGGCACGCCCGCTGCGTGCAACTCGTCGACCAGGGTTCCCCCCTTGACGATGCAGACCACGGAATAGCGAAACTCGGGCGAGCGATTCTGCAAAATATCAACTACGAGGCGCTCGGCGCCGTCCGGCGGCATCTCGTCGATGACGTGCACGACATGGCGCTGGCCGGAGGCATTCGAAACGGCGTGTGGCATCTTGTTCAATGACGAATCGAAGCGCCTGGGCTAGTTCGAGGTGGCATGGCCGGGACCAGAATCGGCCATCGAAGACGGGTGAGCTCGCGGCACAGCGCGGCGCTCGCGCCACCGCATCACCCACGGCTTGACCCGCTGCTTGAGTTTTTCGTAGGGTGTCATCGATGCCGCCCAGAGCCGACCCCGCACCGAGTCGCGGTAGAGGCCGTGTCGCCACACGGGAATGAGGCTGGTGCGCCACCCATCGGCCCACACGCATCGCGTGATGAATCTGACCTGCGACAACGACGCATCTGCGCAGGCTCGCTTCAGCGCTTCGCGCATGATGAGTTTGCCGGGGCCCAAGTTCGCGAATTCCTCGAGATAGGCGATCTTCTGCAAATGCAGCTGCCTGCCGGTGCGGAACCAGAATACGCAGGCGATCGCCCGCTCGCCGAGCCAGAGCAGATCGATTTCGCATTGGCCGCGCGCCCCAAGCTGCTGCGCCAGGCCGCTGTAGAACGCGATCAATTCCGGTTTACAGGCGACCGCCCCTCCCTCCCTGCCCTTCCAGCCTGCAGACTCGAGAACCAGAAAGGACTCCATCGCCGAGGCCAGAGTGGCGGGGGTTGTGAAAGTCTCGTATCGAAGGCCACCGAGTCCCGCGGCCCGCTTCGCGCCGCGCGACAAGCTGCTGCGGTGATTGGCACTTGCCGCCTTGAGCAAGTCGTCGAACGGGCGCTCGCAATCGAGCCAGGCACTGCCGTCAATGCGCCTGGCTTGGGCGAGGTCGGGCGTGTACTGTCGAATCCAACCGGCCAGTACGCTCTCTTCAGTGAGCTTGGGGACCACGATCCGGTCCCAAGCGATGCCCGATTGGCGCAGCAGCCAGTTCCACAAGTGTGGCCAGAGCGCTGCGTCTACTGGATCCGCCACGATGTCCGACAAGGTCAAGTGGGGATGGGTCAGGCCGGTAAGCTCCTGAATCCCGATCGGGCCAAAACCTCTGCGCACGAGTTGCAACGGCCAGATCGCGACGAGGGCTCCGGCGCGGCGCGCTACGATCCAGCGTAGGCTCTCCCTATCACGCGTCAGCTGGTACAGGTAGCCGCCCGCCCACTGAGGGCACTGGACGAAATTCAGCCGTGGCAATCGATCCGCGAGGGACTGCCATTCGTTCTGTAACTCGGCAAATCCTCGGGCACCGATCGAGACGGCGAATGTATAACTCTCTGCTACCAGCGCAGTGTTCATCGTCAATTCCGTGGGTCAGCGAGTTGCCGCTTGGGTCAGACAGCCGCCATATGGAGCGATCATCGCAGTCGTGCTTCAGATTTCAGCGGCCGTAAAAGGCCTCGAGTTGGGGAATGACACAGTCCGAACCGTAACGCTCCTCAATCATACTTCTCGATGCTTTGCCCATGCCGACCAGGTCGGTCGATGCCAGCAGCGCCTGTTGCAGGGCGGCGCAGAGCGAGCCTTCGTCGCCCGCGGCAACCAGGTAGCCATTCAGACCCTCGACGACCAGGTCCTCGTTGCCCGAGACCCGGGTCGCCACCACGGGCAAACTCGCCGCCATGGCTTCGAGGACCGCGTTGGGCAGCCCTTCGCTCAGTGAAGGCTGAACGTAGAGGTCAGCCTCGTCCAGGACTGGCTTCACATCGCTGAGCCAGCCGTGGAATCGAACCCGGTCGCTCAGCGCATGCTCGCGAGCGTACCGCTCGAGCTCCGCACGCAATCGACCGTCACCCACGAAGTGCAGCTCAAGGCCTTGCCTTGAAGGAAGTGCGCGCCACGCCCTGAGCAAAACGTCGACGCCCTTCACAGTCTCCAATCGGCCGACGTAGACAACGCGCCGGTTCCGGCCGTCGCTGGCGGGCTCGCGCAATCCCTTGTGCGGCCGAAGGGCGATCGCGTTTGGAATCGTCTTGATCTTGGCGAGCGGAAAGTTTGCCGCGACGAGCCGGCGCAACGTTTCCGCACTGATCGCCTGCATCGCGTCATTGCGCTTGATCAGCCAGCGCGCAAGCGCGTACGCTGGGTTGCTCATCCTGCGCTGGTCGAGTACGCCGCCTTCGAACTCCCACGCACCGGAAATCTTGACCAGCACCGGGCCGTGCAACCACGGGCGCACCGCACCCGCGGCAGCTGCAAGATTCTTCGCGATGTGGACGTGCAGAGCATCGAAGTTGTGCCGCTCCCGAAGCAGGAATCTGATGAAGTACACGATCAGGAAAAGCGATCCGAGGATTCGAATCTTTGGATAGTCGATGCGTGTGACCCGTGTCCCATCGACCACGTCTTCGATGGGAAGGTTGCGGTTCAGCCGCGGTGCGACGATGCGAACGTCATGTCCGCGCTTTCGCAGCAGTTGCCCGAGCAGCGCGACTTGGCATTCCGCGCCGCCTGTCCCCGGGAAGAAGCTGTCGATCGCCAATATGAGACGCATGTGGTGTTTTCAGAAGAGGGTGGCGATCGATTTCGCGGGAGTGGCACACTCGCACCGCCCCGGACTCGGCGGCGAGGAGCGCGCGGCGTGTATGTCAGATGCGCCACGTTTGATGTTGCCAGAGGTTTGCCGGCGTGCAGCATTCAGTCCGTGAAACAGGCACGGCAGCGGCGTAAATCTGCGCCGACGCGGGTCTGTCGGAATCCTCGCATGCGCGTAACGACGCGATCTGTGCCTTGCGGGGCCCAATCTTCACGTTTGTGCCGCGGTGTCGATCGGAGTTTGGCGGCTCAACTGATAGCATGATTTTCCTGCGCTGATCTGACCCTTTCAATGAACACCTGCTCGGCAACTTTGGGCGACACAACGCTGACGCTGCGCGGGCGCGAGGCCGATTCGACGTGCCAGCTCTCCCTCGTCGATTTGCCACCGATGAAGATCTTCGAGCCTATGTGGCGAGAGCTCGAAGCGCGCTCCAGTGGGTCCTTTTTTACGTCTTGGACCTGGATGGGAACCTGGCTCGCGTGTCTGGACTCGACTCACCGCATCAAGCTGCTGCAGGCCGAACACTCGGGCAGGTTGGTCGGTCTGGCCGTGATCGTGGTTCGCGACGCGCGCCGCTTCGGCGTGCTCCCGGTGCGAACCGCTCACCTGCATGAGACCGGCACCAGCGACTGCGATGCGATCACCGTCGAGCACAACGGCTTTCTCTTGGAGCGCGAGCGCGAGGCGGAAACCGGACGCGAGATGGCGGATGGCCTTCTCGGGCTCGACTCGACGCTCGACGAATTTCGAATGTCGGCGGTGGTGCGTCCGCCGGGCGATGTTCCGCAAGGAATGCAGCTGCGAGTCTCGCCGCATCCCTCGTACTTTGTCGACTTGGCACAGATCACGGCGTCAGGCAAGGATTTTCTGGCCACACTCAAGCAACGCCAGCGCTACCTGGTGCGCAAGAGCATCAAGAAGTTGACCGAGGTCGCGCCGCTTCGGATCGTCGAAGCGGGCTCCCTGGAAGAGGCGCGTACGACGTTCGCCAATCTGCAGCGGTTGCATACCGCGTACTGGCAAGCCCGGAACGACCCCGGCGCCTTCGGCACCGAGTTCCAGCGTCGTTTTCACGTGCAGCTGGTGGAGTCGGCGTGGCCGATCGGCGCGGTGAGGCTGTTGAGCGTTCTGCGCGGCGACCAAGTGCTGGGTTGCTTCTACTTCTTCTGCCACACTGGATGGGTTCACTACTACCAGTCGGGCATCGACTACACGCTGTTCGAATCGACGGATAGCCCCGGGCTCGCGGCGCATGCGTGTGCCATCGAACACTTTCGTGCGCAAGGTTTCAAGGTCTATGACTTCATGGCGGGAGATCGCCAGTACAAGCGCACGCTTGCGACCGGCGAGATAACGATGTATTGGGTGGTTCTGCAAAGACGAAGCGCCAAGATGATGCTGGAGGCGGTGACCGTACGGTCGGCCAAAGCGGCTCGCGAGCGCCTGCTTCAGGCCCGTGCCTGGTGCCGTCAGGCACTAAGGCGGCGACCTGCGGCAGTACCGGGCCAATGAAGCATTGCACGGGCCGGCGCAGGCGTCATCCGGCCGATTCTTGCGGAGCACGCCCGGACTCGTTTCCGATGCAGATTTGCGATCACCTGCTGCGATGAACCGCACTGACAAACCGGCGTTCCTGATCACAATCGATACCGAAGGCGATTCAGCCTGGGCCCGCCCACGAGTCATCGAAACACGCAACGCCGCCCATTTGGCGCGCTTTCAGGCCTTGTGCGAACGCTTCGGTTTCAAGCCGACCTACCTCACCAACTACGAGATGGCGCAATCGCCCGTGATGCTCGAGTTCGGCCTGGACGTGATTCGCCGCGGAGCGGGGGAAATTGGCATGCACCTGCACGCTTGGAATTCCCCGCCGCTGCAACCGCTAACGCCCGATGACCTTCATCACCAACCTTTCCTCATCGAGTATCCAACGACTGTATTGCAGGAGAAGGTTCGATTCCTCACCGACCTGTTGGAACAGAGGTTTGGCACCAAGATGCTCAGCCACCGCGCCGGGCGCTGGAGCTTTGACTCTCGCTACGCTCGAGTGTTGGCCGATCAAGGCTATCTGGTCGACTGTTCGGTAACTCCTACGGTGTCATGGCGCAAGTATCTGGGCGACCCTACGCAGCAGGGCGGCACCGACTACAGCGAGTTTCCCGGTCGCGCGTACTTCATGGATCTGGACGCCATCGATCGACCAGGAAACAGCCCGCTGCTCGAACTGCCCATGACGATTCGCCGCGGGCGCCGCCATTGGGCGCAGCATCTGCCACGGGTGTCCGAGCGCCTGCCAATCCTGGGCCCCAGACTGTCGAAGTCGCACTGGCTGCGGCCGCACCGCGGCGGGCTCGCGCCCATGCTGAAGGTGGTTGCCGACGAGATCAGAGACCATGCGCCGTACCTGGAATTCATGTTGCATTCGTCCGAGTTCATGCCCGGAGCGAACCCGAATTTTGTCAGCGGCGCCGATATCGAAGCGCTGTATGGCGACCTGGAACAACTCTTCGAGAGCGTTTCTCGCCACTGCATCGGGGCGACTCTCGCGGAGTACGCGCACCAGGCTCGCGCCGGGCTCGCGCCGGCGCTCGGACATTGTTCGGCCTGAGGCCTTGGCGCGGGTCACGCGCATCGATCGAACCACTCGCCGCCAGGACTATTGAGGCTTGGATTCCCCAAAGGCTGATTCGCCTGCGCGCGCAGCGGCTCTTGTCGGATGCCTTAGATGCTCCGCCCACAGATGGGATATCACGGCGATGGTGACCCACACGTAGACCATGACTTCGATGTCCGTCATGCGCGAGCCGAACATGTTGACCCCGATGACGCCCGCCGCCGTTCCGGCGGCGCCCAGACCGATGACCTTGCCGTAAGCATCCGACGCATGTCGGTGCAGATAGGCCCCGACGTAGCCCATACGCGCAAAGATGAGCAGGAAGACGATCAGCGCCGGAATCCCCATCTGCGACGAGATGAACAGGAACATGTTGTGATTGTCCGACTCGACCGTGGGTTCGGACGTGTATTGCCCCTTGATGGTCGGAAAGGTGCGAAAGCCCGTGCCGAAGATCGGGTTCTCCAGGGTAATCCTGATCGCGGCGTCCCACAGGATGAGCCTCGTTTGCGAGCTCTTGTCAAGTTCACCGTCGGAGGATGCGGTCGTCTGGCCCATGCGAACGCTCAGCGATTCCGGGAGCAACTCGGGAGCGAGTTCGATGACCAACGCCGCGCTCGCCGCGAGTGCGGCCGTGAAGACACGGCCGCGAACCAGGAACAGGCCGGCGGCAAGGCCCCCCATTCCCACCACCGCTCCACGCGAAAACGTTGCCAGCAGCACCCGCGCGCTGACGTAGAGCACCGGAACGGCCAACAGCCAGGTGCGCAAGCGCCAGATGTAGCACAGCATCAGCGCGCCCGGAATGCCGAAGGCATAAACGATGAACGCTCCAAAGTCGTTCGGCTGTTGCTGCGGGCCCAACAGGCGGGCCTTTTCGATCCGGTCGTACCCCCGCTTGTCTTCCCATTCCAGGTAGCCGGTAACGAGAACAAGGAGCAGGCCCAGCATCATGTAGATTGTCATGCGGCGCGCCGCCGCGCCGTTGCGTATCAAGTTGAGCACGGCGAAAAACACGAAGAACTGGTCGCACCACGCCTTCACCGAAGGCACGCGCGTGGCGGTGATAAACCCTGGGCCGTTGGTGATCATCGCCGTCACAACGGAAGTCAGGCTGAGCACGGCCCAAAACAGGACCAAGCGCGTGAATGGCATCGGCGCAAAAAAGGGCCGCTCGTTGCGCACGACGTTGGCGATCCACGCCAAGGCGACCAAGGCGTAGATCACATTCGTACCGTTGACGCCCGGGGCGATCGCGGCAGCGTAGGCGCGGCTGAACGGCAGGTACAGAATGAATGCGGCGAGCACCCACTCCGGATCCGACAGCGCGCGCCACGCCATGGCAACGCCACATCCGGCCGCGATCACATAGAGCGCTTCGGTGGGAAGGGGCGAGTCGAACAATGCCGGTACCAAGACGAGCAGTGCCGGGATCGCGAAGAAGATGAACGTGGACCGGAGCGGACGCCACCAAGGCCCGGCCGGCGCGCCGGTGGTCAGGGTTGTGCTCGGCGCAGCTAGTGCCATTTTTCAGTCGCGCGCCCGTGGGTGCAGACGCTCATACATGTGGTGATAGAGGCGATTGCCGGCGATCCGGCGCACCCATTCTTTGGCTGAGGCCACGCTCACTGCGCGGATCAGCCAGCGCCGATCGGCCCGAGCCATCGCGAGCAATTCGGCAACCGTGTGGTCCCGACGGATCGCGAGCCGCGGGAGGATGTCGCCCTCCCTGATCGGCCTCGCCCTGGCAACCCCGACGCGCGACGAATGGAAAACTCGGTATCCTAGCGGGCGCCACAGGTCGAGCTGGCGCCCTCTAAATCTTCCGCCCGGGAACGACACCTGATCGACGCGCCGCGCAATTCCGTCCTCGATGGCGTCCTTCGAATCGGCGAGTTCGGCAGTCGCCTCGGCGTCCGGCAAGTCGTCGAGAAAGCGGTGCGTGCGGCCGTGCGAACCGATGGTCATGCCCTGATCGGCCATTTCACGCAATTGTGCCCAGCTGCAAAAGCCTCGGCGCTGCTCGATGAATCCGGACGTCACGAAGAACACCGCTTTCAGGCCCAGGCGCTGCAGTATCGGCAGCGCATACCGATGCGCGCTGGCATGGCCATCATCGAAGGTCAGGACGACGCCGCCACGGGACATCGCTGAAGTCATGTCGAGCTGATTCGGATCGATGACGCGAATTTCTTGCGCCCGAAGGGCCTCCAGCTGCGCCGCGAAACGCTCCGTCGACACGGCATACGGTCGGTCCGCAGCATCGATCGCCTGATACTCCTGCTCGTTGGCGTATAGGCTGTGGTACATCAACAGCGCACAATGACTCACGTCTTCTCCCAGCGCGCGTGCACGCCACCGGCCAGCCAGTTGAACAGTGCCACGACGGCGGCCCAGTTCATTTCGACGAAGACCCCGGCAAAGCTGACCAGGCGCAGGCGTTTCAGCGCCGCCATGCGATACCCGAGCACGGCCAGGGCGTAAAACAGCAACTGTGCCGTGAGGAGCGAGGCCGCCCAGGGCGCGGGCAAGAACGCTGAACTGAGCAACGTCAGCACCAGCGCATAGGGCACCAGGAGACGAAACACCTTGTGGGAGAGAAATTGCAGCCACAACGGATTGCGCCAAGGCAAGAACATCCAGGGGTGGTGCGCGAATGACTGGAAGTTTCCGGTCAAGGTGCGAACCTTGCGTTTGCGCTCGCCCGACATGTTCGCTTGCAGCTCGTCCAGGATCACCGCACCGGGCTCAAAAACGACGCGTTGGCCGCTGCGCGCGACCAACATCGGCTGCTCAAAATCGTCGAGAATTGTGTCGGGAGCAAGCGGGGTGTAGTCGAAGCTGCGCATGGCGTACAGTGCACCGGTTGCGCCCACCGTCGACGCGACGCGCGACTCGGACTTGCGGATCCACTTTTCGTATGTCCAGTACAGGCCGATGCTCGCAGCGCTCTGGGTTCCAGGCTGCACATGCACGAGTTCGCCGCTGACTGCGCCTACCCCGGGTTGCATCAGCCGCGCAACCAGCCTGCGCAGCGCCTGACGATCGATGTGCTGGCGCACGTCGGCAAAAACGACGACCGGCGTGGTAACTTCCCTCAGGGCGACATTCAGTGCGTGCGGCTTGCCTTGGCGCTGGGCGTAGCTGATCACGCGCACGTCGGGCTGGGCGCGTAGCAAATCGGCGGTGGAATCGGTGGAACCGTCTGAAACAAAGATGTACCGCAGAAGGTCACTCGGGTAGTCGATGTTTCGCAAGTTCTCGATCTTCTTCAACACCCTGGCCTGCTCGTTGTGAACCGCAATCACGACTGTCACGGCAGGCCAATCGGCGAACCCTTCCGGAACCATCGGCTCGGGGCCACGAGCGCGCGCGAGCAACCACACCGCAACGGGGTAGCCTACGTAGGTGTACGCAACAAACAGCAATCCGATCCAGAAGGCCGTCTGCACTGTCGTGTCCCTGGACGCGCGCGTTAACGCCCGATGACGCGCAGGGCGAAGTCGCCGAGCGTGTCACCGGCCGTGTTCTGGCGCCGAATCGCAAACATGTCGTCGCCGTCGCGGTGAATGCCTTCGATGGTGGAGAAGCTGGCTTCAAAACCGTGTTTGCGCAACAACTGCTGCGTCACCGCGGTGAAATCTTGCGCCCGGCCGTTCGGATAGGCAAAGAAGCGGGGTTCGAGCCGCGTCTCGTCGACAATTCGCTGACGACAGGTCACGATCTCAGCCTCCATCGCCGCTGCATCAAGTTGCGACATGATCGGGTGGTTGTGCGTATGGCCTCCGTACCTGGTGCAGTCCAATGTGGCTCGAACTTCGTTCCAGTCGAGCATCTGACGCTCCAACGCGCTGCCTTCGGGGTCAACGCGCAGCGCCTGGGCGAACCGCGCCAACCACTCCTGGCGCTGCAGGTCGGGAATGTCCTTTAGAAAACTTTTCGCCGTCTCGGCCAGCCCGGCACGACCGGATTGGCCGTCAATCAGCACACGCTGCTGCGGGCACCACGGCATATCGACGAACACGTTTTCAGTCGCTTGGGTGATCCACGTAACCATGTCGGTCCAGATCATGCTCCGGTCATCCAACGCCGCTGTGGCTAAGAAGACCAATCCGGTAAATCCCATTTCGCGCAGCACCGGACACGCGTTGTCGTGATAGTCGCGAAAGCCATCGTCAAACGTGAGCAGCACCGCTGGCCGACCGCGCGACGCCCGGTTCGCGCTTTCGGTGAGTTGCTCCGGCTCGATTACGGTGCAGTTTTCCTTGAGCCAATGCATTTGCACCTTGAACTGGCGTGCGTCGGTTCCCGGGAAGGGGTCGGCCTCGTTCTTGATGCGGTGATACATGAGCACTGTCACGCCTCGGGGACGCAGCACTGCGCAAGCCGCCGGCCACACCTCAGGTCTGGCAAGGGCATTCTTGAAGAGGGACTTCATCAAGGGCGTCTTCAAGGACTCGTGGCAGCTCACCCGACGTCAATCGATCAGCTCGCCGCGGGGCGAAGGCGTCCCAGCGCACTGCGAACCAGGGTTCGGCACTGGCGGTCCATCCCCAGGACCGTCGCCGCGTAGACGCCGGCACCGATGGCAACCTTTTCCACGATTCCAACCAGTCCAGTCGACGAAACCCCCCAGTGAGCGGCCGCGTACGCTGCCAACGCGCAGCAGCCGAACTTGCAAATACTCGGCAGCGGGAGGCGGATGGGCAGCGTCCGAGACCCGAGCCAGGCCGCGCCGGAGACCATCACCAGAAAACCGACCAGGGTGGCAAGCGCGGCGCCAAGCAGGCCGAACGGCGGAATCAAGACGAAGTTGAGGCCCAGATTGAGGATCGCGGCGACGATCACGAGCAGCATCATTCGCTTCGTCTGCTTTGCGAGGTACAAGCCGGCCGCGAGCGTGGACATGGCGCCGCTGATGACCATCGCACCGATGACGGTGGGAATGATGACGCCGCCAGCGGCGTACTTCTCGGACGCCAGCAGGATCAGTAAGTCGGAGCCGACCAAGCACATGCACGTCACGACGGCCAATCCAACCAGGACGTAGAAGTGCAGGACTCGTTCGATGAAGGCGCTCGTCGCCTCTTTGCCTTGTTCTTCCCAGATGCGGGTGTACATCGGGGTCACGGCTTGTCCGAACGCGGCTCCAAGGATCGCCTGAACGTATTCGCACATGTTGTAAGCCGCGGAGTAAGCGCCCAGTGGCCCCGCACCCATCATCGACTGGATGATGTAGCGATCACCCAAATTCAGGACGACGCGCGAAAACTCGTAAAGGATCATCGGCGCGCCGAACACCGCCATGGCCTTGAGGAGTCGCACGGAAATGTTGCTCGGTGCGAGCCGGTGTTGCCGCAGAAGTAAATAGCCGAGCACGGAGGTGGCGACTATCTCGGCCACCACGGCGCCGCCAAAGAAACCCTGCAATCCCGGGGCGATCCAGAACACGGCCACGAGCGTGCAGGACAGGCCGCCATACCGGCTTGCTACGCTGTAGACGCTGTACCAGCCACTCAATTGTTTGGCTCGCATCAGGTTCACCAGGGCGCTCTCGATCACGCGCACGGCGATCAACACGGCGGTCAGCGCAAACAGCCCTCGAACCCCTTCGTGACTCCACCACTCGGTGGGAATCAGCTGACTCGCGATGAGCCAACTGATCGCGATGGCCGTGCCGACCGCAGCCATGCCCAGCACCACCGTGGCGAAGAACTGCGACTCCGTTTCCGGATACTTGCCGGCGCGGATTTCGGCATAAAAACGCACGATCGAGTGCTGCATCCCGAACTTGCCGACCACGGTAGCGAGCAACAGCGTCGTCGTGACGATGCTCATCACGCCGTACTGCTCCATCGTGAAAATTCGGGTGAAGATCGGGAACGAAATCAACCCGGCAACGATCACGAGCGCGGAGCCCAACGAGTAGTTGGTGACGTGAACGGCAAGGCGCTTAAGCATTGGCTCCTGGTGGCGGTTTGGGGGTCATTAACAATCCTAGCGGGTGCACACGACCGGGTCCGTACCCGCGACCGTCATGGGGACCGTGCGCTCGGGGCCGCGGGGGCAATTGTCGGACGCCTGAATCGACGGGCAGCGACGGCGAGCGCGAACAGATTCACGCAAGATGACAGCGCGAGCGATGCCGCGCGCAATCAGGTGCGTCTGGCCATTGCACGCGCCGCCCAGCGGCGCCGCGCGAGAGCAGCCGTGCTAGCGACTGCCGGCCGGGTCGCGGCGCGAAGGGCCCGGCGCCTCGGGCCGACCCGTCGGCCCGGCTGCGGGTGACATTGTGGGTCCGGGTAGCGGCAGCGCTGTAGTCGATCCCGGCGCAGTCAGGCCCACGCCATGTGGCGCCACCTCCTGCGCTGGCGCGGCGCCCGGCGGCACAGGAGCGCCAAGAACGGGCAACTTGCCGGCCACCGGCAGGGGCGGCAGCGCAGGCACCTCGATCTTCACCAGCGCCGTGCCATCGGCCGGCCCGATCGCCGCGCTGCGCAGGCTCACCGACTGAAGCACCAGGTTGCTGTCGACGCGCGCGCCGACGGCGTACGCACGCGGCGCCTTTCCGTCGACGGAAATGAGCGCCACGCCCTGCAACGACGGCGTCGTCGCGGCGGGCGCGTTCTTGGGCGCCATCACGCCGTGCAGCCGAAAGCGCGACGCCACCGCAGGTGCGGCGGCCAGACGTGCTCGGCGCAACCGGCGCGGCGCCGAGCAGGCGCGTCAAGTCGCCGCGCGCCGTTGCGGTGCCGGCGACCGCCGTCGAATACGACGGCGCTGCGGGTGCACGCACCAGCAGTTTCAGCGACCAATACACGCCGCAACCTGCAACGAGGGCCCAGACGATGAATGCCGCGAGTCGTGCCAACATCGTTTGATTATGATTCATGAGCCTTACAACTTGCGCACACGCGCCGCACCAGAAAGCGTCAACATGCAGCAGATGCAAATTCGTCCTGTGCGTGCGCGTGGCCTCGCGAGTGGCCTCACGCGTGGCTTCACGCTGATCGAACTCATGGTCGTGCTCGTCATCATCGGCGTGCTCGCGGCGCTGATCGTGCCCAACGTCCTGGACCGCGCCGACGACGCGCGCGTCACCGCGGCGCGCACCGACGTGAACAACCTGATGCAGGCGCTCAAGCTCTACAAGCTCGACAACCAGCGCTACCCGAGCGCCGAGCAGGGTCTGCAGGCCCTGGTGGCCAAGCCCACCGTCGGAGCGATCCCGCCGCGCTGGAAGAACTACGTCGACAAGTTGCCGACCGACCCCTGGGGCCACGCGTACCAGTACGCGAACCCCGGTCTGAAGGGCGAAATCGACGTCTTCAGCTTCGGCTCCGACGGGGCCATCGGCGGTGAGGGCAAGGACGCCGAGATCGGTTCCTGGCAATGAAGCTGCCCGCATGAGCCGAGGCCTGGCGTGAGGCATCGTCGGCGCGGCTTCACCCTGATCGAGTTGCTGGTCGTCGTCGTGTTGATCGCGGTGGCCAGCGCCGTGGCCAGCCTGGCCTTGCGCGACCCCGCGGCAACCCAGCTCGAGCACGAGGCGGCGCGCCTGGCGGCGCTGTTCGAGGCCGCTCGAGCCGAAGCGCGAGCGTCTGGAATTTCCGTCATTTGGGAGCCCCGCACGGACCCGGCGCAGGAGATCGGTTTTCGCTTCGTCGGCCTGCCGGCGTCGAGCGAGCTGCCGACACGCTGGCTCGCCGCAGGCGTATCGGCCGAAGTGATCGGCGCGCCGGCGGTCGCGCTCGGCCCGGAGCCGCTGATCGGCGCGCAGCGAATCGTGCTGCGCCTGGACGGACGCAGTCTGGCCTTGGCCACCGATGGGCTCGGGCCCTTTGCCGTCGTCGACACGGTTGAAGCGGCACGATGATGCGCGCGCCGGCGGCTCGGGTCTTGCGTCGCGCCTGCGTCAGCCGCGGCTTCACGTTGATCGAAGTCCTGGTCGCGCTGACGATCCTGGCGATCACGCTCGGCGCGGGGATCAAGGCCGCGGGCGCCCTCACGAGCAACGCGCAGCGCCTGGCCGAAGTCAGCGCCGCGCAATGGTGCGCAGACAACCAGCTTGTCGCGATGAAACTCGCAAGACAGTTTCCGGGAATCGGCGACAGCGATTTCTCCTGCGAACAACTCGGCAAGGCGTACCGTGGGAAGCTCGCGGTCCGACCCACGCCGAACCCGAACTTCCGGCGCGTCGATGCGCAGGTCCTCGACGAGTTCGACCAGACCCTGCTCGTCGTGTCGACGATCCTCGGTCGCTATTGAAGAAGTGGCGACGATGCCGCGCACAGCCCGCCCCGGCGCCGCTGGTTTCACCCTGGTCGAGGTGCTCGTCGCGCTGATGATCATGGCCCTGATGGCGGCAATGGCCTGGCAGGGCGTCGACGCAATCGTTCGCGCCCGCGACTCGAGCCAGGAGCGCGTCGAATCGACGCTGCGCCTGAACACCGTGATCGCTCAATGGGAACAGGATCTGGCGTCGTTGCAGGAAACCGCGAGCGTGCCTCCGCTCACTTTCGACGGCGCGACGCTGCGCTTGACACGCCGTGCCGCGGGCGGAGTCCAGCTCGTCACCTGGGCCTTGCGCAACGATGCGACCGGCAGCAGCCTGCAGCGCTGGGCCAGCCCGCCCTACACGACACGCGCCGAGTTGCAGGACATGTGGCTGCGAAGCCAGCAGTTCCAAGGCAGCGAGCCGGGGCAACTGCGCACGCTCGACGGCCTGGCGCAATGGCAGGTCTACTTCTATCGCGGCAACGGCTGGAGCAATGCCCAGTCGAGCGGCGATGTCGTGACGCCGGTGACAGCTGCGGCGAGCGCGCCGGCGGGCGCGGCGAGTGCGCCGACACGGCAGCTGTTGCCGACCGGGGTGCGATTGAGCCTCGAATTTGGCGCCGGCGGCAGCGGAATCGGCAGCGTCGTTCGCGACACGCTGCTCGGACCATGAAGCGTCACTCGCCGAACTACCGAAGTGTGCGCTCGCAGCGCGGAGCCGCGTTGCTGATGGCGATGATCATCGTCACGCTCATCGTCACGCTCGCCTCGGCGATGATCTGGCAGCAGTGGCGCGCAGTGCAGGTCGAGGCCGCGGAACGGGCCCGGGTTCAATCCGCCTGGATCCTCACCGGCGCGCTCGACTGGGCGCGCCTCATCTTGCGCGAGGACGCGCGCACCGGCGGCGCCGATCACTTGGGTGAGCCCTGGGCCGTGCCGCTCGCCGAGGCGCGCCTGTCGACTTTTCTCGCCGCCGACAAGGACAACACCGACGACGCGCCGGACGCCTTCTTGTCGGGCAGCATCAGCGACGAACATTCGCGCTACAACCTGAGCAACCTCGTCGCCGAAGGCAAGGTGGTTCCGGAGGAGCTTGCCGCGCTGGAGCGCTTGTGTCTGGCGGTGGGCGTGGCGGCGGACGTCGCGGCGCGCATCGCGACCGGGCTGCGCGACGCCTCGGCCCCCGCCGGATCGGAAGGCTCGAACAACGCGGCGCCGCTCCTGCCGCGCGACGTGAGCCAACTCGCCTGGCTCGGTGCCGACGCCGAGGCGCTGCGCCGGCTCGAACCTTACGTCACGCTGCTGCCCACCAGAACCCTGGTGAATGCGAACACGGCCAGCCGCGAAGTTCTGGTGGCGAGCCTGAAAGGCCTGGACCTGGCGAGCGCCGAACGTTTGTTGCAGGTGCGCCAACGCAGCCACTTCAAGTCGCTCGCCGACGTGCTCGCCCAGGTGCCGGGTTTCGACGCCGGAACGAACCCGCCGCTCGGCGTGGTGTCGAATTTTTTCGAGGTTCGTGGCCGCCTGCGCCTCGGCGACCGCGTCCTCGAGCAGCGCTCGCTGGTCGAGCGGCGTGGCTTGGAGATCGTCGTGTTGCAGCGCGAGCAGGTCGCCAGCCGGGAATTCACTGGCCCCTGACGTGCTGCGGCCGCCTCGGGACAAGCACCCCCGCCCCGCAGCAACCCCCTGTCTACAATCGGTTCGCCCTCCCAGCGCAGACACTGCACCCACCGATGTCGCTCCTCGTCGTTCAGATTCCACCGCGTCGGCGCCTGCATCCGCGCGACCCGGCGGGCGCGGACCGCGCGGCGGCCGCAGGGAGCGACGAATACGAGTTCGTGACGAGCCCGGACGGCTTGATGCTGCACCGCCAGGGGCGAAGCGCCGCATCGCTGTTGCCCAGCGCGTCGAGCGTGATCGCGGTCCTGGCCGACACCGACGTCAGCTGGCACCGCATCACCTTGCCCAAGGCGCCGCCGGCGCGAATGCGCGCCGCGCTTGAAGGCGTTCTCGAAGAAAACCTGCTCGACGACGCGGATGCGGTGCACCTGGCGCTGGCGCCACAGGCCAGTCCAGGGCAGAAGGTCTGGGTCGCTGCGGTCGACCGGCGCTGGTTGCGCGGCGAGCTCGCGGCACTCGAAAAATCAAACGTCTTCGTCGACCGGGTCGTGCCCCTGTCGTGGCCGGACGACCCGCCGATCGGGCATTTCAGCGAAGTCCCCGGCGAAGTTCCCGGCGAAGCGGGCGCGCCGAGCCAAGGCGTGAAGCTGACCTGGGCGCATGCCGACGGCGTCGTCACCCTGCGCCTGGACGGCGGGTTGGCGCGCGCGCTGCTGCCGGCGAATCTGCCCGAATCGACACGCTGGACCGCGAGCCCTGCGGCGGCGAGCGTCGCCGGCGATTGGCTCGGCGCGCAAGTCAAGGTTCTCCCCGCAAGCCACCGCGCCTTGCAGGCGGCGCGCAGCCTGTGGAACCTGCGCCAGTTCGATTTGGTGCTTCGCACCCGCGGCGCGCGCGCGCTGCGCGACGCCATGCGGCGCTTTTTCAGCCCGACCTGGCGCCCGGTTCGCGCCGGAATCGTCGCCCTGTTGGTGGTTCAAGTGCTCGGCCTCAACCTGTGGGCGTGGCAACAGCGCAGCGCGTTGCAGAACAAGCGCGCGGCGATCGTGAACCTGGTCAAGGCGACTTTTCCGTCGGTGAGCGAAAGTGACCTGGCGCGCGACTTGAATGCCGTCGTGCAACGCGAAACCGGTGCGCTGAGAACGATTGCCGGCAAACCCGGCGACGCCGATCTCGAGCCCGCACTGCAGGCCGCCGCGTCGGCGTGGCCCGCGGACCGCCCGCCTGTCGAAAGCCTGCGCTTCGAGGCCGGGCGCTTGATCCTCGGCGCGAGCGGCTGGAGCGCGGCGCAGATCGACCAGTTTCGCAGCCTGTTGCGCCCGGCCGGCTGGTCGGTCGAGGCCGCCGAAGGCCGCCTGATCCTCGGCCGTGCCAAAGGGTCCGCGGCATCATGAGCAGCGCCCTGCCCGCGCTGACCACGGCGCGCCAAGGCCTGGCGCGGCGCTGGGCCGGTTTCGCGCCGCGCGAGCGCAACGCCCTCTCTGCGGCGGTGGCCCTCGTGGGCCTGTTCCTGGTCTGGAGCGTCCTGATTCAGCCCGCCTGGCGCACCGTGCGCGACGCGCCCGCGGCGATCGACAAGCTCGACGCGCAGTTGCAGGAAATGCAAAGCCTCGCCAGCGAAGTGCGCGAATTGCGTGCCGTCGCTCCGGTCTCGGTCGCTCAAGCGAGCGACGCGCTGACGGCGGCGACGACCCGCTTGGGCGACACCGGGAAAATCGCGTTGCGCGGCGAGCGCGCGGTGTTGACGCTCAGCAACGCCAGCGCCGAAGGGCTTCGCGCCTGGCTCGGCGAGGCTCGCAGCGCCGCGCGGGCGCGGCCCACCGAGCTGCAATTGCAGCGCGGCACCCAGGGTTACAGCGGCAACCTCACCGTCACACTGTCCGGCGCGCCATGAAACGCCCCAAGCGCAAGTTGTGGGCAGCGACCCAAGCGGGGACCGGCTGGGGCGAGTCGACGTTCGCCGAAGTGGCGTGGGACAAGTCGCGCGGCGCGGCGAAGCGCGGTTCGGCGATGGGGCTGCTCGTTGGCGCGACGATCGCTTTCATCGCCAACATCCCCGCTGCCTGGGTCGCGCAAGCGGTTGCCGCGGCGACGAGCCAGCGCTTGCTGCTCGCCGACGCGCGCGGCACGCTCTGGTCCGGCAGCGCGCGCGCCGTCCTGACCGGCGGACCGCAGAGCCGCGACGCGAGCGCCTTGCCCGGGCGTCTCGAATGGTCGCTCGGGTTGCGCAGCTACGGCTTCGAGCTGAAAGCGCAGCACGCGTGCTGCCTGAACGGCAGCGTCGCGGTGCAGGTGCGTCCCGGCTTCGGCAAGGTCGCGCTCACGTTGCCGCCTGGGCCGGGCTGGGTCGGCCAATGGCCGACGAGCTGGCTGAGCGGCCTGGGCACGCCGTGGAACACACTCCAGCTCGGCGGCGCGGTGCGCCTCATCTCGCCCGGAATGCGGCTCGAGACGGTGCAAGGGCGCTGGCGCATCGACGGCCGCGCCGACGTCGAGCTGCTCAGCGTATCGTCGCGCATGACGACGCTGAGCACGCTGGGGAACTACCGCATGAGCGTCACCGGCGATCCGGCCGGCACGCCGCGCCTGCAACTGGCGACGCAGGACGGCGCGCTACGCCTGAGCGGCGAGGGCAGCCTCGGGCCGAGCGGCCTGAGTTTTCGTGGCGAAGCCCGCGCCGAGGCGGCCGACGAACCGGCGCTGAACAACTTGTTGAACATCATCGGGCGGCGCGAAGGCGCGCGTTCCGTCATTTCGATCGGATGAGCATGAAGCTGAGCATGAATCGGTGGCTCCCTGAGCAGCGCCGCGGTCCCCGGCGCAAGGCGCCGCTGCACGCGGCGTTGCTCTGCATCGGCATGTTGGCGCCCATCCTGCTCCCGGCGCAGCCGGCGGGCGCACGGTTTCGCGGCGAACCCGTGACGCTGAACTTCGTGAACGCCGAAATCGAAGGCGTGGCCCGCGCGATGGCGGTGATCCTGAAACAGCAATTTGTCGTCGACCCGCGCGTCAAGGGAACGATCACGCTCTACACCGAGCAGCCGCTGTCGCCGCGCGACGCGTACCTGAATTTCCTCGCCGCGCTGCGCGGTCTGGGCTTCACCGTGGTCGAGGTCGCGGGGCTGTACAAGGTCGTTCCCGAAGCCGACGCCAAGTTGCAGACCGGCACCGTGTCGGTGGGCGAAGTGTCGCGCCGCGGCGACCAGGTGATCTCGCAAATCTTCAAGCTGAACCACGAGAACGCGAACAACCTGGTTCCGGTGCTGCGCCCCTTGATCAGTCCGAACAACACGATCAACGCGAACCCAGGCAACAACTCGCTCGTCATCACCGATTACGCTGACAACCTGCAGCGCATTGCGAAGATCATCGCGGCGATGGACACGCCGGCTGCCGGCGACGTCGAAGTGCTGCCGCTGCAGCACGCCCTGGCCGCCGATCTGGCGCCGATGGTGCAGCGCCTGACCGACGGCGTCGCCGGCGCCGGTACACCGGGCGTGCCCGGCGGCGGCGGCGTCGGTGGCGCGTCGATCATGGTCGACTCGCGCAGCAACTCGTTGCTCGTTCGGGCGCCGAATCCGGCGCGCATGGCAAGCATCAGGTCTCTCGTGGCGAAGCTCGACCAGCCGACTGCGGGCTCCGGGGCGGGTGGCAACATCTGGGTCGTGCCGCTGAAAAACGCCGACGCGGTGAAGCTCGCGACGGTGTTGCGCTCGGCGTTCAGCAGCGGCGGGGGGGGTGGGGGCGGATCGCAAGCGCCGACCACCTCACAAGCGCCGGCCGCGCCGCAAACACCGGGCGGCGCGTCGATCCAGGCGACGGCGCCGGTGAGCGCGTCGGCGAGCCCGTCGACCGGCGGTTTCATTCAGGCCGACCCGGCGACGAATTCGCTCATCATCACGGCGGCAGAGCCGCTCTATCGCCAGCTGCGCGGCGTCATCGACCAGCTCGACTCGCGCCGCGCCCAGGTCTACATCGAGTCGATGATCGTTAAGGTCGACGCCGCGAAGGCGGCGGAAATCGGCTTCCAGTGGCAGGGCCTGTCGGGGCGCAAAGGCGACTCGACGATATTCGGCGCGGGTACCAATTTCCCCGGAAGCGGAAACATCATCGGTCTGTCTGCCGCCACAGCGCAAGGAGCCAACGCGACGGGATTTCAGGCGGCAACTCAAGCGGGTATCCCAGGGGGATTCAACTTCGGCGTGCTCACCAAGGTCGGATCGGTCTACACGCTGGGGGCGCTCGCAAAGTTCCTGGAAACGAACGCCGACGCGAACGTGCTATCCACGCCGAACTTGGTGTCGCTGGACAACGAAGAGGCAAAGATCGTGATCGGGCGCAACGTGCCTTTCATCACCGGCACATTCACTAACACCGGCGCAACGGGTGGCGCTACCAATCCATTCCAGACTATCGAACGCAAAGACGTTGGCCTCACGCTGCGTGTGAAGCCGCAGATCGGCGAAGGCGGTACCGTACGGATGACAATATTCCAAGAGAACTCGAATGTGCTGACTACGGATGCTTCCGGCCCAACGACCGAGAAGAGTTCGATCGAAACCACCGTGGTCGTCGACGACGGGCAGATCATGGTGTTGGGTGGCCTGCTGAGGGACGAGTTCGGAGGCAGCGCCGGCAAGGTGCCGCTGCTCGGTGACTTGCCGTTCATCGGGGGCCTGTTTCGCAGCGACAACCGAAGCCGCAACAAGAGCAACCTGATGGTGTTCCTACGCCCCGTCGTGCTTCGGGACCAGCAGGCGGCCAACGACTTGACGCTGGACCGCTACGACTCGATCCGCGCCCTGCAACGCGACTCGCAGCCGGACGCCAGCCGCGTCATGCAGATCAACGACGCTCCGGTGATCCCACCGCTGCGCCCCGAAGGCGCTGCTTCGGCACCGACCAGGTAGACGCACCATGGGCGCGCGCCACCCCCTGCCCTACGCCTTCGCCAAGGCGAACACGGTGCTGCTCGAAGACGACGGGGATCGCCTCGTCCTGCACGCCGCCGAGAGTTCGGCAACCAGCGCGCTCGGCGAGGTGCTGCGCCTTTACCACGTCGACTCGTTGCTGCGCGAGCCCGCGGCGACGCTCGTGAACCGAATCGCCGTCGCTTACGCCGGCGGCGAGTCGAGCGCCGCGGTCGTGATCGGCGAAGTCGAGAGCGCGGTGGACTTGAGCCGCATGATGCAGGAACTGCCGGCGATCGAAGACCTGCTCGAGGCGTCGAACGACGCGCCCATCATCCGCATGCTCAACGCGCTGCTCACGCAAGCGGCGAAGGACGGCGCGAGCGACATCCACATCGAGCCCTACGAGCGCAGCAGCGCGGTGCGCTTTCGCGTCGACGGCACGCTGCGCGAAGTCGTGCAGCCGAACAAGGCCTTGCACGCCGCGCTGATCTCGCGCCTGAAAATCATGGCTGAGCTCGACATCGCCGAAAAGCGCCTGCCGCAAGACGGCCGGATCTCGCTGCGCATCGGCGGGCGTGCGGTCGACGTGCGCGTCTCCACCTTGCCGTCGTCGCACGGCGAACGCGCGGTGCTGCGCCTGCTCGACAAAGCCGAATCCAAGTTCACGCTCGAAGGGTTGGGCATGAGCGGCGAGACGCTGACGCGCTTCGACAAGCTGATCCACCAGCCGCACGGCATCCTGCTCGTCACCGGGCCCACGGGTTCGGGCAAGACGACGACGCTCTATGCGTCGCTCGGGCGCATCGACACCGCCGGAACGAACGTGCTCACCGTCGAAGACCCGGTCGAGTACGAGCTCGCCGGGATCGGCCAGACGCAGGTGAACCCGAAAATTGACCTGACGTTCGCGAAAGCGCTGCGCGCGATCCTGCGCCAGGACCCGGACGTGATCATGATCGGCGAGATCCGCGATTTCGAGACCGCGCAGATTGCGATCCAGGCCTCGCTCACGGGTCACCTGGTGCTCGCCACGGTGCACACGAACGACGCCGCGTCGACGGTGACGCGACTCATCGACATGGGCGTCGAGCCGTTCCTGCTGAGTTCGAGCCTGCTCGGCGTGCTCGCGCAGCGCCTCGTGCGCAAGTTGTGCGTTCGCTGCCGCAAGATCGACGCGCAGCGCCACTACCACCCGGTGGGTTGTGCCGAGTGCGGCCACACCGGCTACAAGGGCCGCACTGGCGTTTATGAATTAATGGTCGCCGACGCCGCGGTGCGCGCCTTGGTGCACAACGGCGCTGCCGAATCGGAACTGCTTCGCCGCCGCCGAGGCGGGAGGGCTGCGCTCGATGCGCGAAGATGGCGCCCGGCTCGTCGCCCAAGGCGTGACCGCGCCCGAAGAAGTGCTGCGAGTGACGCGCGAGTAACTGCTGCGCCGCACTGTACCCGACCGGCCCCAGCGCAGCGATGCCCGCGTACCGATTCGAAGCGCTCGACGCCTCCGGCAAGTCCTCCACAGGAGTGCTCGAGGCGGACAACGCGAAGACGGCGCGCGCCCAGCTGCGCGCGCAGGCGCTCGTGCCGCTCGCCGTGTCGCAGGTCGCCTCGGCCGGTACCGAAGCCTCTGGAGTGCGCTTCAAGCGCGCCGTCTTCAGCTCGACGGGCCTGGCGGTATGGACGCGCCAGTTGGCCGGACTCGTCGGCGCCGGCCTGCCGCTGGAGCGCGCGCTCGCCGCGGTCGGCGATGAAGCCGAAGACCCGCGCCAGCGCGAGCTCGTCGCGCACCTGAAGAGCGAGGTCAACGCCGGATCCCCGTTCGCGCGCGCGCTGACGAGTGCGCCGCGCGAGTTTGACGAGGTCTACCGCGGCGTCGTCGCCGCTGGGGAACAGAGCGGCGCGCTCGGCGCCGTTCTGGAGCGCCTCGCCGACGACCTGGAAGAGCGCCAGGAATTGCGCGGCAAGCTCATCGGTGCGACGCTGTACCCGGCGATCGTCTCCGTGATCGCGATCGTGATCGTGATCTTTCTCGTCACCTACGTCGTGCCGCAGGTCGCATCGGTGTTCACGAGCTCCAAGCGCGCCTTGCCGGCGCTGACGATTGCGATGCTCGCCATCAGCGGCTTCATTCGCAGCTTCGGTTGGCTGCTGCTGCTCGGGATCGCGGGCGGTGTGACGACGCTGCTCCTGATGCTCCGCAATGAGGCATTCCGCGAGCGGTTCGACGCGGCCTGGCTCGGCCTGCCGCTCGTGGGCAAGCTCTCGCGCGGCTACAACGCGGCGCGTTTTGCCGGCACCCTGGGGATGCTCGCCAGCGCCGGCGTGCCGATTCTCAAAGCCCTGCAGGCGGCGGCTGAGACCTTGGGCAATCGGGCCATGCGCGCCGACGCGCTCGACGCGCTGGTGCAAGTGCGCGAGGGCGCACCGCTGGCGCTCGCGCTGGCGGGGAAAAAGCGCTTCCCGCAGATCCTGGCGATGTTTGCGCGCCAAGGCGAGCAAACCGGGCAGTTGCCAAAAATGCTCGACCGCTCGGCGCGCCAACTCGGCAACGACGCGCAGCAGTTCGCGAGCGGCCGTGCGGTCGTTGGTGACGATGGCGTGCAGCCCGTCCAGGCCGCGTCGTTGGCGATCTGTCCTCGTCCAGCACGAACGCGCCGCCGTGTCGGCTTGCTCCACATAGCGCAGGTCCCCGAGATGGTGATGAGCTTGCGCGTTGGGCTTGGCCTGATCTCACGGTTCTGTCACGCGCTGGCTCGGGCCAGCTGGCGCTCAGCGCTCAAGCAGCGCCTGGCGAGGCTGGTCTGGCGCGCGCTTGGAGCTGTAGGTGACGATCAAGCGCCGGCCTGCCAGTCGAACTCGCGCACCACACCAGCTCGCCTCGACCTCGCACGGCGCGGCCAGCGCCGTTGCAGCACCGGTGCCTGCTCGGCCGCCTTAGGCTCTGCGCAGCGGCATGGCCACACGTAGCTCCAGGGTGCGGCCTCCAGCGCGGCAGGTGGCCTTGCTGCACAGCGCCCGGTCGGCGACGAAGCTGACGCGCTCGATCTTCAAACTCTGCTGCCAACTCCGAGGCACGCCAGCAGCGTACTACTCGGCCGTGTCCGGGGAGCAGCGCAGCCGATGGGCAGCGGTCGGCGTGGGTGGCCAAGGCCAGCACCACCGGCGTGAGTGGTACTCTGGTCCTTGGAGTAGCCGAAGGCGCGCAGCGTGTCGGATGACGCCTCGAAGTGCAGCGTGGTACATCGAACAGCATCACCTGCGCCGCGCCGCCAATCAGCGAGCGGTGGCTCGTGCACGATTGCCTTCAAGCGATCGAGCCGCTTGTGCAGCGCATCCATCAGCCGGTACAGCGGTCCAGCGGGTAGGCGCGACCGTAGTGCGCATCGAGAGCGGTGGCGCTGCCGCGCTTGGACGCCGGGGCATGACGCGGGCGATGACCAAGTCGCGAGCATGGCCGTGCCGTGCCGGCCGAGGACGCGGTCGAAGTGCAGGTAGTCGAAGAGGTGGCCCAGCGCCGAGGGGCCTTCCACGCGGCGCGCCACCTCGACGACGTCGGCCAGGCGCACCTGGTCGGGCGCGGCCACCGAGGCCAGCGTCTGGCGCAGTGGGCGCCCGCCGCGGCGCAACGGGGCGGACTCGAACAGCGCCCCGGCATGAGCGCTGGCGAGGCTGCGCGAGATGAACTCCTCGGCCATCGCGCGCAGCTTGATCTCTTGTCGGCATCGAGCGCGAGCCGATGTGGCGCACGATGCGTTGCGTGACGCGCTCGCCCGTGCGCGAGGACTCGACGACCTGCACGCCGCGGCGCGGGGAGTTGGGCGAGGACTTGATGCGAACAAACACGCCGCCACGTTACGTCACGATGGACCGCGACGCAAGCGGTATTAACAACTTGCTAGGCACTACAACTCCAAAACTCGACTCCTCGCCTATGAAGATCGGGCTGGGATGGGCCAAAACCGCTGAAGTCAGGAGTCCAGCGGCGCGCGCTGCAGATGGCGACGATCCTCGAACCCTTGCTGATCGTCGTGATGGGCGCCGTCGTGCTGCTCATCGTGCTCGCCGTGTTGTTGCCGATCATCCAGCTCAACACCTGGGTGCGCTGAGCCGAACTTCCTCAGCGGGGTAGGCCTCGAAGAGATTGCGTGTCCGTTGCGTGACATCCTGCGCCATCACCCCCTGGTTCAGGGCTTTGCGCTGCGGCACGCCACCTGTCAGGCTAGTACAACCGGGTTAGCGGAGGATCTTGATGAGAGCATCAACCGACTTGGTCACGATCACGGGGGGCGGCATTCCGATTGCGCGCATGCGCACGGTGTACCGCATCGACGACGTCGGCCGCAAGCTCGACAAGCTGCCGCAGCAGGAACACGAAAACCTGCGCTCGACCTACCAGCGCATGCTGGAGAAGGGCCCGGAGCGCTTTCAGGTCAAGCCCTCGGGCCTGCCGGCGATGGACCAGCTCTACGACGACTTGCCCAACTTCGCCGAAGTGCTCGACGACGTGAAACGCCAACTGGCGCTCTGCGAAGACAGCCGCGACGCGCTCGAGATCACGCCGCTGCTCTTGCTCGGGCCACCGGGCGTGGGCAAGACGCACTTCGCGCGCGCGATCTCGCAATTGCTCGGCACCGGAATGGGTTTCATTTCGATGAGTTCGATGACGGCCGGCTGGGTGCTGTCGGGCGCGTCCAGTCAATGGAAGGGGGCGCGCGCCGGCAAGGTGTTCGAGACGCTCGTCGACGGCCAGTACGCGAACCCCGTGATGGTCGTCGACGAAATCGACAAGGCCGGTGGCGAACACGCTTACGACCCGTTAGGTGCCCTCTACAGCCTGCTCGAACACGACACGGCGGCCGCCTTCATCGACGAATTCGCCGAAGTGCCGATCGACGCGAGCCAGGTGATCTGGGTCGCCACCGCCAACGACGCACGATGCATTCCGGACCCGATCCTGAACCGCATGAACGTCTATCAGATCGACGCGCCGGATCGCGACTCGGCGCGCCGCATCGCGGCCAAGCTGTACCGCACGATCCGCACCGACCACGACTGGGGTGCGCGCTTCGAGCCCGAACCGCGCGCCGACGTGCTCGATCGCCTCGCCGAACTCGCGCCGCGCGAAATGCGCCGCGCCTGGATGACGGCGTTCGGCAACGCGAAGCTGGCGCACCGCGACTGCGTTGTGGTCGCCGACTTGCCCGACGCCGCCGGCAAGCGCACGAACATCGGTTTCGTTCAGTAAGTTCCTTTGCGCTCGCCAGGCGGGACGATCGCCGGCCGTGCGCGGCAGCGTCGCTATCATGCGCCGCATGCCCACCTCTCTCGCGGGTCAGCTGGTGGTGGCGATCTCGTCGCGCGCGCTGTTCGACTTCGAAGAAGAGAACCGCGTCTTCGAGGCGGCCGACGATCGCGCCTACATGGATTTGCAGTTGCGGCGCCTGGAGCTTGCGGCCAAGCCGGGTGTCGCTTTCTCGCTCGTCAACAAGCTGTTGGCGTTCAACTCGGAGCAGGCGCCTCGCGTCGAGGTCGTGATCCTGTCGCGCAACGACCCGGTGTCGGGGATGCGTGTGTTCCGCTCGGCGCAGCATTACGGCCTCGCGGTGCAACGCGGCGTTTTCACGCGCGGCGAATCACCCTGGCGCTACCTTCGTCCGCTGAGCGCAAACCTGTTCTTGTCGACGAACGAAGCCGACGTGCGCTCTGCCCTTGGCGCGGGTGTGCCGGCGGCGCGCGTTTATCCGCATTCGGCGCGCGCGTCGAGCGCGCACCCGTTCGAGGTTCGAATCGCGTTTGACGGCGACGCTGTGCTGTTCGGCGACGAGGCCGAACGGGTTTATCAGGACGCCGGCTTGGCGGCTTTTCAAGCCCACGAACAGTTGCGCGCCGCCAATCCATTGCCACCCGGGCCTTTCAAGCCGCTTCTGGAGGCGCTGCAGCGTCTGCAGCGCGAGCCCTCAGGGCGCATGCGCATCCGCACTGCGCTCGTCACCGCGCGCAGCGCGCCGGCGCACGAGCGTGCGATTCGCACCTTGATGGACTGGAACATTCAAGTCGATGAAGCGATGTTCCTCGGCGGCCTGCCCAAGGGCGAGTTCCTGCGCGAGTTCGAACCCGACTTCTTTTTCGACGATCAGACCGGCCACATCGAAAACGCCGCCGAGCATGTGCCCGCCGGCCATGTGGCCGCCGGTGTCTCCAATCCCTGAACGCTGAGCTTCGCGACTCAGCCGCGGTAGTGGCGCAGTGCCTCCAGCTCGAGCACGCGCACGCCGCCATACTCGATCCGAATCAGGCGCCTCTCTTGAAGCACGCGCAGCGCCTTGTTCACGCGCTGCCGCGACAGCCCGACGAGGTAGCCCAATTCCAATTGCGTGATGCGCAGCCATGAGCCGACGCCAGGGTAGAGCGACGGATGGAACAGCGCCGCCAGGTTGCGCGCGACGCGCAAGTCCGGGTCGGTGAGGCGGTCGATTTCGCGCGCGGCGATGAACTGGCCGAGGCGGTCGTTGAGTTGATTCAGGACAAAGCCGTTGAACGCAATGCTGGTATGCAGCAACTCATGAAACACGTCGACCGGCAGCCCGGCCACGATGCTGCGGCGCAGCGCCTGGATGTTGTAGCGATACGCCTCGCGCTTGAGCAAGGTGCCCTCGCCGAACCAGCCGCCGGGCGGAACGCCGGTGAACGTGATCGCCACGCCTGCGGCGGTGTCGTTGCTCATCTTCAGCAGGCCGTCGACAACGCCGAACCAATAGGTCGCGGGTCGGCCGATCTTGCAGACGAGTTCGCCCGCCTCGGCGCTGACGACCTGGATGAGCGCAGAGGTGCGCGCCGCTTCCTGCGCATTCAGCGTGCGCAGCCAGGGAATGGCCGCGAGCTCGGCGGGCGTTGGCGGGCGAGCGCGCTGGCGCAAGGAGGCGTCGGGGTTTCGATTCATGGTTCGATTGATTTCATGTTCGAGAGTCGGATCCTTGCGTCACCAAACGGGACAGCGACGCCGGCTCCCCGGGAAAGCACGTCCCCGGGCGAACCCTAGGAATGTCGCCGCAACGACATCATGGCGTCAAACTGCGGCCTACGATTGAGCAAATTGCGGGCGTCGGCGGTTGACCGCGCCCCGGAGGGCATCCGTGCAGACCACTTTTCCCAGGCTGATGCTGGAGCATGCGAAAGCCCGCCCCAATGCGGCGGCGCTGCGTGTCAAGGAATTCGGCATCTGGCAGAGCACCAGCTGGTCCGCTCTGGCGCAGCTCGTGCGCGAGCTCAGCGGCGGTTTTGCCGCAGCCGGGTTGACGCGCGGCCAACACATCGTCGTGATCGGCGAGAACCGGCCGCGGCTCTACGCGTCGATGATCGCGGCGCAGGCGCTCGGTGCGATACCGGTGCCGCTCTATCAGGACGCAGCGGCAGGCGAATTCGAGTTCCCGATCAACAACGCCGAAGTCGGATTCGCCGTCGTCGAGAATCAGGAGCAGGCCGACAAGTTGCTCGAGCTGCGCGCGACCTGCCCGCAGCTCGGCCGGATCTGGTACGACGATTCGCGCGGCTTGCGCAACTACAGCGAGCCCGGCTTGACGTCGATCGACGCCTTGCTCGAGTCAGGCCGCGCGTGGAATCGGGAGCAGCCGGGATTCTTCGACGCCGAGGTCGCGAAGGCGTCGCCGGACGACGTCGCCGCGATGTTCTTCACGTCGGGAACGACGGGCCGGGCGAAAGGTGTGGTGCACACCCATTTCACGCTGCTCGACCGTGCCAAGGCCGGCGCCGACTTTGACCGCCTGCGCGCCGACGAAGAAGTGCTCGCCTACATGCCACCGGCGTGGATCGGCCAGAACATTTTTTCCTACGCGCAGTGGCTCGTCTGCGGCTACGTCGTGAATTGCCCCGAATCGGCAGCGACGGTGACGATCGACTTGAAGGAAATCGGCCCGACGTACTACTTCGCGCCGCCGCGAATCTTCGAGGGCCTGCTCACGAACGTGATGATTCGCATGGAAGACGCGAGCCGCATCAAGCGCGGCATCTTCCAGCACTTCATGGCGGTCGCGCGGCGCATCGGCCCGGCGCGCATGGACGGCAAGCCACTGAGCGTCGCGGACCGGCTCAGTTATGCGCTGGGCGACCTGCTGATCTTCGGGCCGCTGCGCAATACGCTCGGCTTTTCGCGCGTTCGTGTCGCGTACACAGCGGGCGAGGCGATCGGCCCGGACCTGTTCACGTTTTACCGCTCGATCGGCATCAACCTGAAGCAGCTCTACGGATCGACCGAGACCGCCGTGTTCGTGTGCCTGCAGCCGGATCACGAAGTCAAGGCCGACACGGTCGGCGTGCCGATCAACGGCGTGCAGATCCGCGTCGAGGCGAACGGCGAAATCATGGTCAAGTCGCCGGGCCTGCTGAAGGAGTACTACAAGAACCCGGCCGCCACCGCCGAGGTGCTGACGAACGACGGCTGGTACCACACCGGAGACGCGGGTTTTCTCGACGCCGGCGGGCACTTGAAGATCATCGACCGGGCGAAGGACGTCGGGCGCTTGGCAGGCGGGCCGAACGACGGCGCCATCTTCGCGCCGAAGTATGTGGAGAACAAGCTGAAGTTCTTCCCCTACATCAAGGAGGCAGTGGCCTTCGGCGACAAGCGCGCCACGGCGTGTGCCTTCGTCAACATCGACATGGACGCGGTGGGCAATTGGGCGGAGCGGCACAACCTGCCGTATGGCGGCTACACCGACCTGGCGAGCAAGCCTGAGGTCACGGAGCTGATTCGCGACTGTGTGGCCAAGGTCAACGCCGACCTCGCTGCGGATGAAAAACTCGCCGGCGGGCAGATCCACCGCTTCCTGATCCTGCACAAGGAACTTGACGCCGACGACGGCGAACTGACGCGAACGCGCAAGGTGAGGCGCGGTTACATCGGCGAGAAGTATCAGTTGCTCGTCGACGCGCTGTACGGCGGCAAGACCGAGCAATTCATCGAAACCGCAGTCAAGTTCGAAGACGGGCGCAGCGGCACCGTCGCCGCGACGCTGAAGATCGTCGACGCGCCGACCTACGCGCCGGCGGCATTGCCCATGCAGTGGGCCGCGTGATGACGCAACGTTCGATCGGCGACGTCATCCTCAGCGTGAAGAACATCTCGCTGAGCTTTGGCGGTGTGAAGGCGTTGAGCGACGTGAGCTTCGACGTTCGCGAGCACGAGATCCGCGCCATCATCGGCCCGAACGGCGCGGGAAAAAGTTCGATGCTGAATTGCATCAACGGTGTGTACGCGCCGCAGCAGGGCACGATCACTTTTCGCGGCCGGACCTTTGCTCACATGAACTCGCGCCAGGTGGCCGAGATGGGTGTCGCGCGAACCTTCCAGAGCCTCGCGCTCTTCAAGGGCATGAACGTCATCGACAACATCATGTCGGGGCGGAACCTGAAAATGAAGACGAACCTCTTCCAGCAGGCGTTTCGCCTGCCCTTCGGCTGGGGTGCCGCCGAGCGCGAGGAGAACGAGCACCGCGAGTTCGTTGAACACATCATCGACTTCCTTGAGATCCAACCCTATCGCAAGACGCAGGTGGGGCGCCTGCCCTACGGCCTGCAAAAACGTGTCGACCTCGGCCGCGCGCTCGCGATGGAACCCGCGGTGCTGTTGCTCGACGAGCCGATGGCCGGAATGAACGTCGAGGAAAAGCAGGACATGTGCCGCTTCGTTCTCGACGTGAACGACGAATTCGGGACGACGATCGTTCTCATCGAACACGACATGGGCGTGGTGATGGACATCAGCGACCGCGTCGTCGTGCTCGACTACGGCAGGAAGATCGGCGACGACACGCCGGACGCGGTGCGCGCGAATCCGGAAGTCGTGAGTGCCTACCTCGGCACCACGCATTGATTCGACAGCGAAACCTCATGGGCCCCTTCCTCGAAACCCTGATCGGCGGCTTGATGTCGGGCGTGCTCTATTCGCTCGTCGCGCTCGGCTTCGTGCTGATCTTCAAGGCCTCGGGCGTGTTCAACTTCGCGCAAGGCGCGATGGTGCTGTTCGCAGCTCTGGCGATGGCGCGTTTCGCGGCGTGGATCCCGCAATTCACCGGGCTCGAAAGCAAGTGGCTCGCGAACGTGCTCGCCTTCATCGTCGCGATGCTCGTCATGATGGCCGTGGCGTGGCTCGTCGAGCGCCTCGTGCTGGGCAAGCTCGTGAACCAGGAGGGCATCACGCTGCTGATGGCCACACTCGGGATCTCCTACTTCATGGATGGCTTCGGCCAAACCGTGTTCGGTTCCGACATCTACAAGCTCGACATCGGCATGCCCAAGGACCCGATGTTCCTGTTCGACAAGGTGTTCCAGGGCGGAATCCTTGTGAATCAGGAAGACCTGGTGGCGGCGGTGATCGCTGCCGCCCTTGTGGCCGTGCTCGCCGCGTTCTTTCAGTACACGACGACGGGCCGCGCGCTGCGTGCCGTCGCCGACGATCACCAGGCGGCGCAGTCGATCGGCATTCCGCTGAACCGGATCTGGGTCATCGTCTGGAGCGTCGCCGGCTTCGTCGCACTCGTCGCCGGGGTCATCTGGGGCAGCAAGCTCGGCGTGCAGTTCTCGCTCTCGCTGGTCGCGCTGAAGGCCTTGCCGGTCGTGATCCTCGGCGGCTTGACGTCGGTACCCGGCGCCATCATCGGCGGTCTCATCATCGGCGTGGGCGAGAAGCTCTCCGAGGTTTACATCGGCCCGAGCTTCGGGGGCGGCATCGAAATCTGGTTCGCCTATGTGCTCGCGCTGATCTTCCTGCTCGTGCGTCCGCAAGGACTGTTCGGCGAGAAAATCATTGACCGGGTTTGACTCAGGGCACCTTCATGTTGTACCGAGAAAACGGCCAGTTCAAGACGCACTACAGCGCGGATCAGCAGATCTTCCCGATCCTGCAGGATCGGATCGTGATCCTTACGCTGCTCGGGTTTGCGTTCTTCATCGTGCCGTTCGTGGCCAGCGAGTATCTGTTCCGTGCGATCCTGATCCCGTTCCTGATCTTGTCGCTGGCGGCGCTCGGGCTGAACATCCTCGTCGGCTACTGTGGCCAGATTTCACTGGGCACCGGTGGCTTCATGGCGGTCGGCGCCTATGCGGCATACAACATCCTGGTGCGGATTGACGGCATGCCGCTGATTGCTGCGATTCTCTTCGGCGGCGTTTGCGCCACCGTGTTCGGCGTGTTGTTCGGTATTCCGTCGCTGCGCATCAAAGGCCTCTACCTCGCAGTAGCGACGCTGGCGGCGCAGTTCTTCGCCGACTGGGCGTTCCTGCGCATCAAGTGGCTGACGAACAACTCGTCGTCGGGGTCGGTCGGCGTGGGCGAACTGGTCGCGTTCGGCTGGACGATCAACACACCGGCGGAGAAGTACCTGTTCTGCCTCGGCTTCGTCGCGGTGTTCGCCCTGCTCGCGAAGAACCTCGTTCGCAGCCACATCGGCCGCGAGTGGATGGCGATCCGCGACATGGACGTGGCGGCGGCCGTGATCGGCATTCGCCCGGTCTACGCCAAATTGACGGCGTTTGCGGTGAGCTCGTTTTTCGTCGGCGTCGCCGGCGCGCTGTGGGGCTTCGTCTACCTCGGGTCGTGGGAGCCGGCGGCGTTCAACATCGACCGGTCGTTCCAGTTGCTCTTCATGATCATCATTGGCGGGCTCGGCTCGATCATGGGAAGTTTTTTCGGCGCGGCGTTCATCGTGATCATTCCGATCCTGCTCGACAACGCGCCGGTGCTGATCGGCATCCCGATCGATACGGCGCTCGCGTCGCACATGACGTTCATGATCTTCGGCTCGCTCATCGTGTTCTTTCTCATCGCCGAACCGCACGGCCTGGCCCGGCTGTGGTCGGTGGGCAAGGAAAAGCTCCGGCTCTGGCCGTTTCCGCACTGAATCGCGCCCATTCACCCGCGTAAACCCCATCCTCCAGATCCGCGCGCCAGACGTTTTCTCCTATGTGTCCCCCACCCGTTTCACCCACGCACTGACGAGTGCTTTCACCACCTCAGGAGGTCTTCCCATGAAACTGCGATCCCTTGCTCTCGCCGCCGCACTTGCGGCCACCGGCACGAGCACCTTGCTCAGCTCCGGGGCCGCGTTCGCGCAGGCCAAGGAACAGTTCTTCCCCGTCCTCGTGTACCGCACCGGCGCCTACGCGCCGAACGGCGTGCCGTTTGCCAACGGCTATGTCGACTACCTCAAGCTCGTCAACGCCCAAGGTGGCGTGAACGGCGTGAAGGTGAGCTGGGAGGAGTGCGAAACCGGCTACGCCACCGACAAGGGCGTCGAATGTTATGAGCGCCTGAAGGGGAAGAACGGCGGCGCCACCGTGGTTCATCCGTTGTCCACCGGCATCACGTTTGCGCTCACCGAAAAGGCGCCTGGCGACAAGGTTCCCATCATCACTTCGGGATACGGCCGCAGCGAATCCGCCGACGGCGGTGTCTTCAAGTGGAACTTCCCGCTCGTCGGCACCTATTGGGTCGCGGCCGACATCCTGACCCAGTATGTGGGCAAGAAGGAAGGCGGCCTGGACAACCTGAAGGGCAAGAAGATTGCCCTCGTCTACCACGACAGCCCCTATGGCAAGGAGCCGATTGCGCTGCTCCAGGAGCGGTCCAAGATGCACGGCTTCGAGTTGAGCCTGTTGCCGGTGGCCCACCCCGGAGTCGAACAAAAGTCGACTTGGCTGCAGATCCGCCAGAACCGCCCGGACTACGTGTTTCTGTGGGGCTGGGGCGTGATGAACTCGACCTCGGTCAAGGAAGCCGTCGCGACCGGCTACCCGCGCGAAAAAATGTATGGCGTCTGGTGGTCGGGCGCCGAGCCCGACGTGAAAGACGTGGGTGACGGCGCGAAGGGCTACCAGGCGCTGGCCCTGCAGCATGGCGCTGAGCCGAACGCCAAGATCGTCAAGGAGGTTCTCGACAAAGTACACAGCAAGGGCCAAGGCACGGGGCCGAAGGAAGAAGTCGGCCAAGTGCTTTACATGCGCGGTTTGTCCGCAGCGATGCTGTCGATCGAAGGCGTGCGCCGCGCGCAGGAGCGTTTCGGCAAGGGCAAATGGGTCTCGGGCGAGCAGGCGCGTTGGGGCTACGAGAACCTGGCGCTGGACCAGAAGAAGCTCGACGGCCTGGGCTTTGCCGGCGTGATGCGTCCGGTGTCGACATCATGCGTCGACCACATGGGTGCGTCGTGGGCGCGAGTTCACACCTGGGACGGCGCGAAGTGGAACTTCACGTCGGACTGGCTGCAGGCCGACGACTCGATCATCAAGCCGATGGTGCGCGCCGCTGCAGACAAGTACGCAGCAGAGAAGAAGCTGACTCGCCGTACCCCGGAGGACTGCCAAAGCTAGGCAACGAGGGCCCTGTACGGGCCCTCTCCAAAGCGCCGCATGCGGCGTTTTGAAGAGCGAGTGACCTCCCCCATGAGCAATATTCTTCTCAACGTCAACGGCATCGAGGTCATCTACAACCACGTGATCCTGGTGCTGAAGGGCGTCTCATTGCAGGTGCCCGAAGGCAAGATCGTGGCATTGCTGGGCGGCAACGGCGCCGGCAAGACGACGACGCTGCGCGCCGTGAGCAACTTGCTCGCCGGCGAGCGCGGCGAAGTCACGAAGGGGTCGATCGAATTGCGCGGCGAGCGCATCGAAAAGCTGAGCACGTCGGCGATGGTCGACCGCGGCGTGATCCAGGTGATGGAAGGGCGCCATTGTTTTGCGCACCTGACGATCGAGGAGAACCTGCTCACCGGCGCCTACACACGCCGCGACGGCCAGGGCGCGATCGCGCAGACGCTGGAAAAGGTCTACAACTATTTCCCGCGCCTCAAGACGCGCCGCACGTCGCAGGCGGCGTACACCTCGGGCGGGGAACAGCAGATGTGCGCCATCGGGCGTGCCCTGATGGCGAACCCGAAAGTCGTGCTGCTCGACGAGCCGTCGATGGGCCTGGCGCCACAGATCGTGCAGGAAGTGTTCGAGATCGTGCGCGACCTGAACACCAAGGAACGCACGACGTTCCTGCTCGCCGAGCAGAACACGAACATGGCGCTGCGCTACGCCGACTACGGCTACATCCTGGAGAACGGCCGCGTTGTGATGGAGGGCGCCGCCGAGTCGCTGCGCGAGAACGAAGACGTGAAGGAGTTCTACCTCGGTGTGGGCGGGGGCGACCGCAAGAGCTTTCGCGACGTGAAGAGCTACAAGCGGCGCAAACGCTGGCTGAGCTGATCGAGGAGATTGCGAATGGCCCACGCCGACGCCAAAGCGCTCGAGTCGCAGCTGCCGCTGTTGCGCCAGTTGCGCGAAGTCAAAGGCTTGAAGGAAGTGCGACCGGGAATCTTCTACCTGCGCGGTTCCGCCTTCCTCCACTTTCACGATGCCGCGGGCGTCTCTGTGGGTCGACTTGAAAAAGCCCGGCAGTGCCGGGTTCGACCGCTACGGAATCGCCACCGCCCCCGAACAACGCAAACTGCTCGACGACGCCAAACTCCGCGCTGCACGTGCCGACGACGATTGAGAACCATGCACTACGACGCCCTCGAAATCCGCGATCCGGCGCAGCGCGAAGCGGCACTGCTCGCCGCGCTGCCCGGGCAGGTGGCGCAGGCAAAGACGCACACCGCGGTGTTTCGCGAACTGTTTGCCGAGATCGACCCCGAGACGATTCGCAGCCGCGACGCTCTCGCGCGCCTGCCTGTGGTGCGCAAGAGCGAACTGATGGAGCGGCAGAAGAGCCTGCGCGCCGAAGACGTCTTCGGCGGCTTTTCCGCCATCGGCTGGGGCGAACGCCGCGGGGCGGCGCGCGTCTACAGTTCACCCGGGCCGATTTACGAACCCGAAGGCGAGGCACCCGACTACTGGCGCATGGCGCGCGCGATCTTCGCCGCTGGCTTTCGCGCCGGCGACCTGGCGCACAACAGCTTCAGCTACCACTTCACCCCAGCCGGGTTGATGATGGACAGCGGCGCGCGCGCCATCGGCTGCGCGGTCTTCGCGGCCGGCGTCGGGCAGACTGAAATGCAGGTCCAGGCGATTGCCGAGTTGAAGCCGGCGGGCTACATCGGAACGCCGAGCTTTCTGAAGATCATCCTGGAAAGGGCCAGCGAGCTCGGCGTCGCGGTCGGCTCGTTGAAGAAGGCGCTGGTTGGCGGTGAAGCGTTTCCGCCGAGCCTGCGCGATTGGTTTGGGGAGCGCAGCATTGCCGCGTACCAGAGTTACGCGACTGCCGATCTGGGGTTGATCGCGTACGAGACCGCGTCGCGCCAGGGCCTGGTGCTGGACGAGGCGGTGATCGTCGAAATCGTTCGCCCCGGGACCGGCGAGCCCGTGCCCGACGGCGATGTCGGCGAAATCGTCGTCACGTCGCTGAACCCCGACTACCCGCTGATCCGTTTTGGCACCGGCGACCTGTCGGCGATTCTTCCCGGCCAATGCCCGAGCGGGCGCACGAATCGGCGCATCCGCGGCTGGCTCGGCCGCGCCGACCAGACCGCCAAGGTGCGCGGCATGTTCGTCCATCCGAGCCAAGTCGCCGAAGTCGCGCGCCGCTACCCCGAACTGCAGCGCGTGCGGCTCGTCATCGAGGGCGAGATGGCGAACGACCACATGACGCTGCATTGCGAAACCAGCCTGGCGTCGGGTGAAGGTTTGGCTGCGCGCATCGCCGAATCGATCCGCGACGTGACGAAACTGCGCGGCGAAGTCATCTTGTGCAGTTTGGGCAGCCTGCCCAATGACGGCAAGGTGATCGACGACGCGCGGCGCTACCAGTGACGCCGCACTGCCCGGTGCGAATCGGCCCTGGCCTGCGCAGGCGACGCAGCGTGCCCTCGAACTGATGTCCGATCGCAGCCTGATCGTCGTTGACAGCATCACCCAGGCCATGGGCCGCGGCGCCGGCGCCGTGGTCGTGTCCGGATCGCATGGCGGACTCAGTGCAGCGAATTTCGCCCTCGCTGCGGCACCTTACGCCGTCGTCTTCAACGACGCGGGAGTTGGCAAAGACGACGCCGGGATCGCCGCGCTCGCCTTGCTGCAAAGCGCAGGAATTGCCGCGTGTACCGTTGCCCACACGAGCGCACGAATCGGCGACGCACAGTCGACGCTGCACGAGGGCAGGCTCACCCATTGCAACGCCAGGGCGAGGATCCTGCACGCGCAGCCGGGCATGGCGTGCCAGGACTGGGTCGATGTGCTGTTGCGGGGTGGCAGCACCGGCCCGGCGTAATTCAGCGCGAGTCGCGGGCGGCGTCGGACCGCGCTTCCACGTTCACGGGAAGCGATTGCATCGGCGCGCGCAGACTCCGCGCGCTTCGCTTCGTTCAGTGCTTGGCGTCGATTCGCTTCAGCTCGTCGCCGAGGAATTGCGCCGAGGGCATCATCTTGCCGTCCGCAAACCGGATCATGTACGGCTGCCCCGAGGTACTGGACTTGGTCGCGATCTGCTCGATGAATTGCTGCGCAGTCGTGACATGTTCGCCCATCGACTTCATCTTGCCGCGCATGAACTTGGCTGCGTCTTCGCACGAGTAGTCGCTGCCGTTGCGAACGAATTTCACGTCTTTTCGCGATGCAACGTAGTCGATGAGGCGGTCGATTCGCGCCTGTTCCGCAGCGGACACGTCCGCACGCGCGAGCCCGGCGAATCCGCCGAGAAGCAGCACCAGAACGAACCTGCGTTGTCTCACGTCTCGATGGTAATCCTGGCGAACTTGCGTTTGCCGACCTGGACCACAAATGTGCCGCGGCCCAGCTTCAGACCTTTGTCGCTGACCACCACGCCGTCAATCCGAACCCCGGCCTGCTCGACCAGGCGCATCGCCTCGCTGCTCGAAGGCGCCAGGTTGGCCTGCTTCAGGACCGCGCCGATTCCAAGCGGTGCACCACGCAACGACAGCTCGGCGATCTCCTCGGGAACTCCGCCTCGCGCCCGGAGCTGAAAGTCGGCTTCGGCAGCGTCGGCGGCCGCCGCGCTGTGAAATCGGGCGGTGATCTCCTTGGCCAGCAGGACTTTCACTTCCTTCGGATTCCGCCCGTCCTGCACGTGCGCCCGCAACTGGGCGATTTCCGCCTCGCTGCGAAAGCTCAGCAGCGTGAAGTAGCGCCACATCATCGGGTCGCTGATGGACAGGATTTTGGCGAACATTTGCTCGGCCGGCTCGGTGATGCCGATGCAGTTGCCCTTGCTCTTGGACATTTTCTCGACACCGTCCAGGCCCTCGAGCAGGGGCATCGTCAAGATGCACTGTGGCTCCTGCCCGTATTCGGCCTGCAACGCGCGACCCACGAGCAGATTGAATTTCTGGTCCGTACCGCCGAGTTCCAAGTCGCTTTTCAGCGCCACCGAGTCGTAGCCTTGCATCAACGGGTAGAGCAACTCGTGCACGCTGATCGGTGTGCCGGCCTTCATTCGGTTCGTGAAGTCGTCGCGCTCGAGCATTCGCGCCACGGTGTACTTGGCGGCGAGTTCGATCATGCCGCGCGCGCCGAGCGGGTCACTCCACTCCGAGTTGTAGCGGACTTCGGTTTTAGCCGGGTCGAGCACGAGGCTCGCCTGCTTGTAGTAGGTTTGCGCGTTGGCTTCGATCTGCCCGCGCGTCAGGGCCGGCCGCGTCGCGTTGCGTCCCGAAGGGTCGCCGATCATCGAGGTGAAGTCGCCGATGAGAAATATCACCGTATGCCCCAGATCCTGCAACTGACGCATCTTGTTCAGCACCACCGTGTGGCCGATGTGGATGTCAGGCGCGGTGGGGTCCAGACCCAGCTTGATGCGCAGGGGTGTCCCCGTTGCCGCGGAACGAGCGAGCTTGGATTGCCAATCCGTTGACGGCAACAGTTCACTGCACCCGCGCAGCGAGACGGACATGGCGTGCCGGACAGCGTCGGTTACCGGATACTGGGGGTTCAAGGTGGGGTTCAATGCGAGCGTGAATCAATCGAACGAGGCAAACGATGCGGGCGGGCACGGTGAATGTACTCATTCCAGCCCAGGCTCTGCGGCGTGTATGGTTCGGTTACCCGAAGCCGCGCGCGATTCTAGTGGACCGCATCGCAGCACCGACGCACCCGCGAGCGTCGCCGGCCCGTGCGGCGGCTCGGTGAAAGGACTTCACTTGAACCACAGCGTTCGAGCCTTGGCGCTCTCGGCCCGCCCCACGCGCATGCTGGGAGTTCTCGCGATCCATCATCGCTTGGGCATGATGACCGCGTTGCTCGTCGCGCTGGCAGGCTTCGGCGCGACCGCGTTCGGCGTCGCGGTGCACATTCCCGAGCCGGCCGGCCTGCCGGATCAGCTTGTCAGTGAGCCCGTCGCGCCGCTCGACACCGAGACCCAGCTTCAAGCGCTGGCGACGCACCGCATTGATCTGTACCGAGACGACGTGACCCGCAGCGGCGACACCGTCGCGAGCTTGCTCGAGCGCCTGAACGTCAGCGACGCGGCTGCGACCCAGTTTTTGCGCAGCGACACTGCGTCGCGCTTGCTGTTCGACGGCCGGCCCGGAAAGTCGGTGCGTGTGCGCGTCGACACGTCCGGGCGCCTGATCGAATTGACCGCACGCTTCGCAGCGCTTGACCGGGGTCGCAGCGCGACGCATTTCAGCCGCCTGCGCGTCGAGCTGATCGCCGGCCGGTTCATGTCGACGGTCGATACCGCAGCGCTCGCGCCGCTGCTGAAAGTCGGCAGCGGCAGCGTCAGGTCATCGCTCTTTGCGGCGACCGACGCGGCGGGCATACCGGATGCAGTCGCGAGCCAAATGGCCGATGTGCTTTCCGGTGACATCGACTTTCACCGCGACTTGCGACCCGGAGACGCGTTCGCCGTGGTCTATGAGGTACTCGGCGCCGACGGCGAACCCGTCACGTGGAGCCCGTTCCCCGGCCGACTCGTCGCCGCCGAGTTCAGCACGCGCGGGCGCGAACATTCCGCCGTGTGGTATCAGGAGCCGGGAACCAAGGGGGGTTACTTCAGCTTTGACGGGCAGAGCAAGCGCCGCGCTTTCCTCGCCAGCCCTCTCGAGTTTTCGAGAGTGAGTTCCGGGTTTTCGAATCGAATCCATCCGCTGCTCAAGATGTGGCAGCAGCACCAAGGGATCGACTACGCGGCGCCGTCGGGAACGCCGGTGCGTTGCGTGGGCGACGGCATGGTCGAATTCACCGGGCCCAAGAACGGTTACGGCAACGTCGTCGAAGTGCGGCACAGCGGCGGCCGGACGACCCTGTACGCGCACCTGCGGCGCATCGATGTCAGAGTGGGGCAGCGCGTCGAGCGCGGCGATCGGCTCGGCACGGTGGGGGCCACGGGGTGGGCGACGGGCCCGCACCTGCACTTCGAATTCAAGGTCGGCGGAATCGCGCGCAATCCGGCGCGCCTGGCGCAGTGGTCGGACGTGGCACAAATCGCGCCGGGGCGTCAGCCCGACTTCGAGGCGTGGTCAAGGGGCTTCCGCGGCCAGGTCGAACTCGCGCAGTCCACGGTCCGCAGCGGTCGCTACGCCGAGTAGCCGCGGGCCGCAGCAGCGCGAGCGAGCGGACTCGCGCGGCCCAGCGAGAATCAGGCCATGACTCCCGCCCTCTACATCGGCCTCATGTCAGGGACATCGATGGACGGTGTCGACGGCGTGCTGGCAGCGCTCACTCCCACAGAAGACACCGCGCTGCGCGTACTCGCCCATTCGCACCTGGCGTTCGACGCTCCTTTGAGCGACGCCCTGCTCGACCTCAACCGCGACGGCGCGAACGAGCTGCACCGCGCCGCGCTGGCCGCGAACCAGCTTGCCCACCACTACTCGGCTTGCGTCGAAGCCTTGTTGTCGAGTGCGGGAGTCGATCGGCGCGACGTGACGGCGATTGGCGCACACGGGCAGACCGTGCGCCATCGGCCGGGTGAATTCGACGCCACGGGGTATACGATCCAACTCAACGCGCCCGCATTGCTCGCTGAATCGACGCAGATCGACGTCGTGTGCGACTTTCGCAGCCGCGACGTCGCTGCGGGCGGCCAGGGAGCACCCTTGGTTCCGGCCTTTCACTGCGCAATTTTCGGCCGGCTTGCGCCGGCCGTGGCGGTGCTCAACATCGGCGGGGTCAGCAACTTGACCGTGCTTGAGTCGGATCAGGTTGTGCACGGCTTCGACTGTGGGCCGGGGAACGCGCTCATGGATCATTGGTGTCAACAGATCACGGGCGCGCGATTCGACTCGCAGGGCGACTGGGCGCGATCCGGAACCGTCAACGGGCGACTCGTCGAAGTCATGCTTGACGATCCGTACTTCTCGCGCCTACCGCCCAAGAGCACGGGCCGCGACTTGTTCAATCCGCGCTGGCTCCAAATCCGGCTTGCGGCACTTGGCACGCCGATCGCTCCGCAGGACGTTCAGGCGAGTCTGGCTGAGCTCACCGCCATGGCGTGTGCGCGCGACGCCTTGCGCTTCGCGCCGCACGCTCGCCTGCTGCTGGTTTGCGGTGGCGGTTCGCTGAACTGCCACCTGATGCAGCGCCTGGCGGTTCACCTTCCGGGCATAAGCGTGCACAAGTCTGACGCCTACGGGCTACCGGCGATGCAAGTCGAGGCCTGCGCGTTCGCCTGGCTGGCGCATGCGTTTGTGCAGCGTCAGCCCGCGAGTCTCTCGGTCGTGACCGGAGCCCGAGGGGCGCGAATCCTCGGTGCGCTCTATCCGGTGCGCTGAATCGCGGCGCCGTCGTCAGCACATCAGCGCTTGAGCGCCGCGTGCGATATCAGGCGGAAAAGCTTGACCCGCAGCCGCAAGTCGTCGTCGCGTTCGGATTCTTGATGACGAACTGGGCGCCTTGCAAATCGTCCTTGTAGTCGATTTCGGCGCCTGCCAGGTACTGCAGGCTCATCGCGTCGATGAGCAGGGTGACGCCGTTCTTGTTCATTTGCGTGTCGTCTTCGTTGACGACCTCGTCGAACGTGAACCCGTACTGGAACCCCGAGCAGCCGCCGCCTTGCACGAATACGCGAAGCTTCAAATCGGGATTGCCTTCTTCGTCGACGAGTTCCTTCACCTTCGACGCAGCGCTGTCCGTGAAGATCAACGGAACCGGCGGCGCATCGTCCAGCGAAGGATTCGAGATTCCTGCATCTACCACTGCGTTCACGGTGCAAACTCCTTCAGGACGATCGAGATTCGTTCTCAGCCATGGTTCGGCGTTGCGAGCTTGAGCGCCGGCCGGTCCTCGGACTTCAGCGGCTTGAGCTCACCGTCGATTGTCGCACCTTGGTGCATCTCCAGGACTTCATAGCGCACATCGCCGACGATCGACGCCTTGGGCTGCAGTTCGAGAAGCTCGTCTGAATGCACCGGGCCCATGATCGACCCGTTGATGATCACATGCCCAGCCTTGACCTTGCCCGTGACCCGGGCTTTCTCGCTGATGACGAGGATGCTCGGCTGGTCCCCTACCGCGGTGACGTCGCCGATGATCTCGCCGTCGATGCGAAGTCCCTCGGTGAATCGAAGTTCACCGCGGATCACCGTGCCCTCGCCGATCAACGTCCCGATCGGCGGTTGAACCTTTTTTCCGAACATGCGCATCTCCAGTTGGGGCCCGGCAGCAACACCTGAAGTTCAGAGCTTCACCGTCTCGGCGGCCTTTGTCGCCCCGGCCTTGTCGATCACTTTGACTGACACGCTTTGAACCACGGCCGTCGCCGGGCAATCGATGGAACCTTCCACCCTCAAGTATTGCTTCAATTGAAGCGCGTGAACACCCGACGGCTGCGCCCAGTTCCACGGTTTTCCATCCAGCGTTCCGCTCAGTGTGACTTCATACCTGCCCGCGAACTCCGGCGGCGACTTGCCCGGTTGCATCAGGAGCATCTGGTACTTGACGTTGCCCGCCGACTTGACTTCGGCCTGCAGGCCACGGATCACGAGCCCAGCGTTCGGATTTGTGCTGGCCGGCAACAGTCTTTCGAAGAAGCCGAGATTACTTTTCAGGCCGACGTTCTCCGCTTCGAGGCGGCGCAGGTTCTGCACCAGCATTTCTTGCGCGGCCTTTTCCGTTTTCAGCAAACTCTCCGCGATGTTCGCCGTCGAGAGTGCCCTCTCGCGCTCTTCGCGCAGGCGCTCGACTTCGACCCGCAAGTCAGCGAGCTCGGAGCGCGCCGAGCGATCGAGTCCCGCGATGTCCTTGCCGAATTCGAAGGCCCATAGCGCCAAGGCCGCCGAAAAGCCGAACATCAACGCCACGAGGGCCCAGCGCAGCGGCCACGGCAGGTGGCTGCGGACAATCATTCGAGGCGCACTGATCGAAAGCCTGCGACGCAGCAGTTTCCAGCGCATCATCGCCCTCGTCTGAATCGAAGCCGCGAGTCGCCTTGCACGACCCGCTTCTGGATTCCGCCGATCAACGCTTGCTGAATTGCTTGCGCCGGCGCGCGCCGTGCAGACCCACTTTCTTGCGCTCCACTTCGCGAGCGTCGCGCGTCACGAAGCCGGCGCGGCTCAGGTCGGGCTTGAGCGCAGCGTCATAGTCGATCAATGCGCGGGTGATGCCATGCCGGACCGCGCCAGCTTGGCCCGACTCTCCGCCACCGTGGACATTGACCTTGATGTCGAACGCTGCGTCGTTAGCCGTCAGCACCAGCGGCTGCTTCACGACCATGATCGAGGTCTGGCGGCCGAAATACATTTCGACCGACTTGCCGTTGACGAGGATTTTCCCCGTGCCCTTCTTGATGAATACACGTGCCACCGAAGACTTGCGGCGGCCGGTTCCATAGTTCCAAATTCCAATCATCGCCGCTCCTTCAGAGTTCCAGGACCTTGGGTTGCTGAGCGGCGTGAGGGTGCTCCGCACCCGCGTACACCTTCAACTTTTTCACCATCGCGTAGCCCAAAGGGCCCTTGGGCAGCATGCCCTTGACAGCCTTTTCCAGGGCGCGCCCCGGGTGGCGTTGCTGCATGTCCTTGAACTTGGTCGCGTGGATCCCGCCGGGGTATCCCGAATGCCGGTAATAGACCTTGTCGTTGGCCTTGTTGCCGGTGACCCGAATCTTGCTGGCGTTGACGATGACGATGAAATCGCCGGTGTCGACGTGAGGCGTATAAATGGCCTTGTGCTTGCCACGCAATCGGAGGGCGACTTCGCTGGCCACCCTTCCAAGAACCTTGTCGGTCGCGTCAAGCACAAACCACTCATGCGTCACTTCGGCCGGCTTGGCGCTGAAGGTTGACATGTGAGTTACTCTGGTTTGTCGGCCCCACAAGTGGGCAGGCGGCTCGGATCCGCTTCTCGATGTGGCGGACGCTCGCGTTCTGCACCGGACCACCGCGGCGGTCCGTTTTCCCCTGGGCACGAGTGGGGAAGCGCGCGAGTATACCAAGGCAAACCTCTGGTTCCGGCGCGATGGGCCTCACCACCCGCGCTTCGGCGCAGGCAGCGAACCACGCGCCCAGATGCTGGCCGGCTGGCGCACACCGGCCCGCGGATGTGGGGTGGCCGGTCTGGCAGGGCCGGCGTGCGATCCGCTACATTTGTGCCTCGGAATCGGCTGAATCGCATCGTGCGCATTCGCTCCGCGGTGGCGCCTGTTGGAAATGCAGACACTTGTGTGGATGGTCGCGTTGGCGGCGCTGGGCTTGCTGGCTGCCGCGCTGGCGATTTGGGCGGCGCAGGTGCGAAAGCAAAAAGCCGCTGCTGCATTGCCCACCGAGTGGCCGCTCGTGCCACGACCGGTCTTTTCAGTCGAGGAACGCCGGGTCTATCGCCTGCTGCGCGAGGCGCTGCCGCACCACATCGTGCTGTCCAAGCTTCCCCTGGTCAGATTCTGCCAACCCGGCGACCCCGCGGAGACGCGGTTCTGGTTCGAACTGCTCGGCGCGATCCACGTCACGTTCGCCGTCTGCAGCGCCAACGGCCGAGTCCTGGCCGCCGTGGACCTTGACACCGAGCGCGGTGTCTCGAGGCGTGCGCAATTGATCAAGCACTCGGTGCTGATGGCGTGCCGCGTGCGCTACATGCGGTGCCCGCTCGAGCACCTGCCCTCGGTGGCGGAGTTGCAGTTGCTCGTCCCGCAAGGGGGAGCCTCTGCGCGCGGGCCGCTGTCCAATGGTCAGGGTACGCATCGGATCAGCAACGCCAGCGCCAGCCTGTCGAACACCGTCGCGCATCGGCGCGCCGAACGTACTGCGCTGTGGCAGGATTCGTCGCTGTTTCAGGATTCGTTCTTCGCTCCGGATATCCGCGTCGACGCTTTCGGTCAAAGCGACTTCGGTGGGCACAGCGACGCGCCCGCCGTACCCTATGCGAGCGCGGCATCGGCGAATGGCGGCGGTGACGATGACGACGTCGCCGGCGTGGTCGTCGATTCCCCGTCGGCGACGCGCCCAACACATCACTGAACGCGCCGCCGCCGACTGCGATCCGCCGTCGCGCCGCGAAGGGACTCAGCACCACGGCAAGGCCACGTTTGCGCGCCCGCGGTCCCGGGAATGCACGAGGACAATTGAGCGCGGCGTAGCATCGGCCCATGCTGCATCTCGACGCTCCGGCTCGCCCTGCGCCCTTTTCAGGTCTCGAGCCGGATTGCGTATTGGATGCGCTGGCGGGCGTCGGACTGCAGGGCGACGGGCGCCAGATTCAGCTCAACTCGTACGAAAACCGGGTCTATCAGGTGTTTCTCGACGACGGGCGAGTCGTCGTGGCCAAGTTCTACCGCCCCGGTCGTTGGAGCAACGCCCAGATCCTGGAGGAGCATCAATTCGTCGCGCAGCTGGCGCGCGCCGAAGTGCCGGTCGCCCCGGCATGGGCTATGGACGTCGACGCGACGGCGAGTACAGCGCCGCGCTGCCACCTCATCGCCCCGACCCTTGCCGAGTTCGACACGCCGCAGGGGTGCTACCGATTCAGCGTCGCCGAACGCCTGTCAGGTCGTGCGCCCGAGCTGGGCGACGAGCAAACCTTGCGCCGCATGGGCAGCGCCATAGGTCGCATTCACGCCGTAGGAACACAGGCGAGCTTCGCGCATCGTGAACGCATCGATGTCCAAACGACGGGGACTGCGAACCGCGATTGGCTGCTCGGGGCCGAGTGCATTCCGCCCGAGGCCGTTGGGCCCTGGCGCGCCGCAGTTGACGCCGCCCTGAGCGCCATCACCGCAATATTGGCGAGTGTCGGACCGGTCAAGGAATTGCGCCTGCACGGCGACTGCCACCTCGGGAACGTTCTGTGGGCGGACAACAGCGGCCCGCAGTTCGTCGACTTTGATGACGCGTGCACCGGGCCTGCGGTACAGGATTTGTGGATGCTGCTGTCAGGCGATACGGCGTCGATGCGCGCGCAAATCGCGGCGGTACTCGAGGGTTACCTGAGGTTCACTGACTTCGACCGGCGCGAGCTGCACTTGATCGAAGCGCTGCGGACCCTGCGCATGCTGCGCCACAGCGCGTGGATCGCGCAGCGCTGGTCCGACCCGGCGTTTCCGGCGGCATTCCCCTGGTTCTCCGAGCCGGCCTACTGGCAAGAGCAGGCCGCGAACTTGCGCGATCAGCTGGCGGCAATGCAGGGACCGTCGATAGGCACTTAGCGAACTGGATTCAGGCAAGCAGCAAGGAGTTCACGCGGCGCACGTAGGCCGCGGGGTCATCAAGGTGCCCGCCTTCGGCAAGAAGCGCCTGGTCGAAAAGAATGTGCGCCAGATCATCGAAGCGTTCGCTGCGCTCCAGCCGCTTCACCAGTTCGTGCTCGGCGTTGATCTCGAGGATTGGCTGCGCCTTGGGTGCGTCCTGGCCCGCCTGCTTGAGCATTCGGGCCAAGTGCGAACTCATGTCGCCTTCCTCGACGACCAGGCAGGCCGGCGAGTCGACGAGTCGAGTCGTCACGCGCACGTCCTTGACGCGATCCTTGAGCGTTGTCTTGAGGCGCTCGAGGACAGGCTTGATCGCGGCGGACGCTTCTTCGGCCTGCTTCTTCTCCGCGTCGTCCTGGAGCTTGCCCAGATCGACGGCACCCTTGGCAACGCTTTGCAATGGGTGCCCGTCGAATTCATAGAGGTGGCTGAGCATCCATTCGTCGACCCGGTCGATCAAGAGCAGGACTTCGATGCCCTTCTTCTTGAAGATCTCCAGCTGCGGGCTGCTCTTGGCCGCTGCCAGGCTGTCTGCGGCGATGACGTAAATCGGTTCCTGGCCTTCTTTCATCCGGCCGACGTAGTCGGCAAACGATACCCCTTCGTCGGCGTGCGTCGAGGCGAAGCGATAGAGCTTGGCAAGCCGTTCGCGGTTCGCGTGATCCTCGCCGATGCCTTCCTTCAGCACCGCGCCGAAGTCCTTCCAGAACGCAGCGTACCTGGCCTTTTCCGCCGCGTCTTCACTGTCCGCCAAGGTTTCGAGCATTCCGAGCACGCGCTTCGTCGAGCCTTCGCGAATCGCTTTGACGTCGCGGCTCTCCTGCAGCAGCTCGCGCGACACGTTGAGCGGCAAGTCGGAGCTGTCGATCACGCCTTTGACGAAGCGCAGGTAGACGGGCATCAGCGCCTCGGCGTCATCCATGATGAAGACGCGCTTGACGTAGAGCTTGACGCCGCCGCGCTTGTCGCGGTTCCAGAGATCGAACGGCGCCTTGGACGGGACATACAGCAACTGCGTGTACTCACTGCGTCCTTCGACCCGGTTGTGCGTGTAGGCGAGCGGCGCCTCGGTGTCGTAGCTGATCTGTTTGTAGAACTCCTGGTACTGCTCGGGCGTGATCTCGCTCTTGCTGCGCGTCCATAACGCGGCCGCCTTGTTCACGGGAGCCCATTCGTCGCGCAGAACCTGCTTTTTCGCCTCGGCGTCCCATTCCTCTTTTTGCATGAGGATGGGCAACGAGATGTGGTCGGAGTACTTGCCGATGATCGACTTGATCTTCCAGCCGCTGAGGAACTCGTCTTCCTCGGCCCGCAAGTGCAGGGTCACACTCGTGCCGCGCTGCGCTCGACTGATCGTCTCGACTTCGAAGTCGCCGTCGCCCTCGGACGTCCAGCGCACGCCTTCGTCGGGCTTCAGGCCGGCGCGCCGTGACTCCACGGTGATTCGATCGGCGACGATGAAGCCGCTGTAGAAACCCACGCCGAACTGCCCGATCAGCTGCGCGTCCTTCTTCTGCTCGCCCTCCAGAGCCGCCATGAACTCGCGGGTTCCGCTCTTCGCGATCGTTCCCAGGTTCGCGATCGCCTCGTCTTGCGACAGGCCGATTCCGTTGTCGTGGATCGTGATCGTTCGTGCCGGCGCGTCGAAGCTGACACGCACCTCCAAAGTCGGCGCGTCTTCGTACAGCGCGGCGTTGTTCAGCGCCTCGAAACGCAGTTTGTCGCACGCGTCCGATGCGTTGGAAATCAGCTCCCGAAGAAAGATCTCCTTGTTCGAATACAAGGAGTGCGTGACGAGATGCAGGATCTGTTTGACTTCGGCCTGAAAGGAGAGGGTCTGTTTGCTCATGGGTTCTCGGCGCTGCGGCGCTGACACGTGGGACGACGCCGCCACTTGGGGGCGACGGCAGAAGAATTCAAGGGGCCCGGCCGGCGTCGGCTGCGCTCGGGGACGCTGGGCGCAGGGAGGCGAGCCCTGCAAGCGCTAGAGCGTGAAGATTTTCCCCGGATTCATGATGTTCTTCGGATCGAGCGCGCGCTTGATGGTGCGCATCATCTCGACCGCCAGTTCGCCCGCCTCCTCGACGAGGAACTCCTGCTTGTGCAGCCCCACGCCGTGTTCGCCGGTGCACGTGCCTTGCAAGCGCAGGGCGTGGCGCACGACGCCCACGTTGAGCGCCTCGGCGGCGTCGCGCTCGCCCGGGACTGTCGGGTCGACGAGGTAGGCCACGTGAAAGTTGCCGTCGCCGACATGCCCGACGGTGTAATGCGTGACGCCGGCGCGTTTCGCCGCGTCGAGCGCCTGGGTCACGCACTCGGCCAGGCGTGAGATGGGGACGCAGGTGTCGGTGGTCACGGTGCGGCAGCCGGGCCGGATTTGCATTCCCGCGAAGTAGGCGTGGTGCCGGGCCGTCCAGAGCCGGGTTCGCTCTTCTGGGGTCGTCGCCCATTGAAACTGCTCGCCGCCGAAGCCGCTCGCGATCTCCTGAACCGATTCAGCCTGCTCCTTCACACTCGCCGCGCTGCCATGAAATTCCATCAGCAGCATCGGTTGCTCGAGCAGGCCCAGTTTGGCGTGGGCATTCACGGCGCGCACGGCGTTTGCGTCGAGCAGTTCGCAGCGCGCAATCGGAATCCCGAGCTGGATCAGCTGGATCGTCGTATTCACCGCGGCGCCCACGTCGGGGAAGTGGCAGACAGCGGCGAGAACGGCCTCTGGAAGCGGATACAGCCGGACCGTGATCTCGGTCATCACACCCAAGGTGCCTTCACTGCCGACCATGAGTCGCGTCAGGTCGTACCCGGCGCTCGATTTTCTGGCTCGGGTTCCGGTGCGAATGATGTCGCCACTGGCGGTGACGACGGTCAGGGCGAGAACGTTTTCGCGCATCGTGCCGTAGCGCACCGCGTTCGTGCCGCTGGCCCGCGTCGCGGCCATGCCGCCCAAGGTGGCGTCGGCGCCTGGGTCGATGGGGAAAAACAGGCCTGTGTCCTTGATCTCGCGGTTCAGCTGCGTGCGCGTCACTCCCGCCTGAACCGTGACGGTCAGGTCTTCGGGGTGAACCGCCACGACTTGATTCATTCGACCCAGGTCGATGCTCACGCCGCCTTGAACGGCGAGAAGGTGGCCCTCGAGCGACGACCCCACACCGAAGGGAATGACGGGGACCGAATATTCGCTCGCCAGCTTGACGACGAACGCGACGTCTTCGGTGCTCTGCGCGAACACGACGACGTCGGGCGGCGTCAGTTCGAACGGCGACTCGTCGCGTCCATGCTGCTCGCAGACTGCGCGCGCCGTCGTGCAGCGCTCGGCGAACCGCTGCGCCAAGCGATCGAGCATCGCCTTGGGCACCGGCCTGTGCTCGAATTTCGGTAGGGCATGGGAAGGCAACGGTGCGTTCATTTTCGGGAGTCTCCAGGGCACCGGCACGGCGCGTCGACACCCGATTCTATGCAGCCCCGCGCCAAGGCTTACCATTGGACGCATGGCGAATCGCCTCACCCAGATTGCGACACGCACCGGAGATGACGGGACGACGGGGCTCGGCGACGGGTCGAGGGTGGCGAAGGACCATCTGCGCATTTGCGCGCTGGGCGAAGTGGATGAGCTCAACTCGCACCTCGGTGTCCTGCTCGCCGAGCCCTTGCCGGCGGAGATTCGACAGCTGCTCGTCGAAGTTCAGCACGAGCTCTTCAATCTCGGCGGAGAGCTCTCGATTCCGGGTTTTGAACTGCTGAAAGGCTCAGCCGTGGTGAGCCTGGACAACGCGCTCGCGCACTTCAATGCACGGTTGCCCAGACTCAAGGAGTTCATCCTCCCCGCGGGGACTCGAAGTGCGGCGCTGGCGCATGTGGCCCGAAGCGTTGCGCGCCGGGCCGAGCGCGCCGTCGTTGCGCTGGGCGCTGCGAGCGCGCTGCGTGCAGAGCCGCGCCAGTACTTGAACCGCCTCAGCGATCTGCTGTTTGTGCTGGCGCGCTCATTGAACCGCGCCAACCTTGACCGGCTGGGCGGCGACGACGTCTATTGGAACAGCGAGCGCCTCGCGCGCGACGCGGGCTGACGGCCAGAGCAGCGAGAACGTGGCGGTTTCAGGTCGCCACGACGAAGCCGACCGCGAACTCTTCCAAATCGAGGGCACCGTCGCGGTTCGAGTCCAGCGCATCGAAGCGCTCACCGAACACCCCCAGGCGCGCCGCTTCGTCGCGGCTCAGCTGCCCGTCATCGTTCGCGTCCGCCTTGCTGAACACACCCTCCATCACGACCCGGTCCCAGGCCGAAAGTTGAACCGATGCGGCGCTGAGCGCGCTCCCCACCATGGGCAGCGAAGCGGCGACGAGGAGCGCATTTCTGATCGCGTGGGTCAGTCGGCTCATGAAGGTTCTCCCACCCGACGATCGGGCGATGAGCGATTGAACCCGAACCCAGGCCGTCGTGCACGTCCGCCTTGCGCACCATCACGCGCCTTACCGTCGATGACGCCGCATTACAAGTTGTTGCGCAACTGCTTCACCGTCGCCGCGCTTTGACGGCCGAGTCGAGCACTTCCAGCACCTCGAGCGAATCGTCCCAGCTGAGGCATGCGTCCGTGATGCTTTGCCCATAGACAAGGCTCGACGGGTCGTCCTTGCCGGCGTTGAATTTCTGCGCGCCCGAAACCAGATGGCTTTCGACCATCACGCCAAATATGCAATCCGTTCCGGCTCGCAGCTGCGCCGCAATGTCCCGCGCCACATCGATTTGCCGTTCATGTTGTTTGCCGCTGTTGGCGTGGCTGCAATCGATCATCAACGTGCAATCGAGCTTGGCAGCCCCGATTTCCTTGCACGCTGCGGCGACATGCACGGCATCGAAGTTGGGCACTTTGCCACCGCGCAGGATGACGTGGCAGTCCTTGTTGCCCTTCGTCTCGACGATCGCGACCTGGCCGTTCTTGTGCACCGAGAGAAAGTGGTGCGGCCGAGCTGCCGCCTGGATCGCGTCGATCGCAATCCGGATGTTGCCGTCGGTGCCGTTCTTGAAGCCGATCGGCGCCGACAGTCCCGACGCCAACTCGCGATGCACCTGGCTTTCCGTGGTGCGTGCGCCGATCGCGCCCCAGGCGATCAGGTCCCCCAGGTACTGCGGCGAGATGACGTCCAGGAACTCGCTGCCCGCCGGCAGGCCCAGACGGTTGATTTCGACGAGCAGCTGCCTTGCGATTCGCAGGCCTTCGTCGATCCGGTAGCTCTCGTCCAGGTAAGGGTCGTTGATCAAACCCTTCCAACCCACCGTCGTGCGCGGCTTCTCGAAGTAGACGCGCATCACGATTTCAAGCGTGTCCGCATAGCGCTCTCGCTGCACCACCAGGCGCCGCGCGTAGTCGAGTGCCGCCGCCGGGTCGTGGATCGAACAAGGGCCGATGATCACGAGCAACCGGTCGTCCTTGCGCTGCATGATGTTTCGCACCGCCGCGCGCGTCTCACCGATCAGGCGCTCTGCAGCAGACCCGGCGATCGGAAAGAAGCGGATCAGGTGCTCCGGCGGCGGCAGGGGTGTCACGTCTTTGATCCGTTGATCGTCGGTTTGGCTGGTTCGCTCGCTGCGGGCTTGGAAGGCAGCGGTGCTGGTGACGGTCTTGTGGGGCATGGCAATTTCCGGCGTCGGTGGTGGGTGAAGGCGAAAAAAAAACCGCCGGGCTGGGCCCGGCGGTTTTGAGAATTTGCTTGCGCTGCTGCTATGCGCTTGCCTCTCCAACCGCCGGGCGGTGCGAGAACCAAAAATACGCAAAGAAGTAGGCGACAGATCGCATGGCGGGCAATGTACCACGGCGCGTCTGCTCGACGCGGGCCGACGCGACGCCGGCTCCCTTGTTCATGCCGTCCCGCCGACCGTCAGCTTGTCGATGCGCAAGGTCGGCTGCCCCACGCCGACGGGAACGCTTTGCCCGTCCTTACCGCACACGCCCACGCCGGTATCGAGCTTCATGTCGTTGCCAATCAGACTGACTCGCGTCAACGCGTCGGGCCCGTTGCCGATGATCGTCGCGCCCTTCACCGGGTACTGAATCTTGCCGCCCTCGACCCAGAACGCCTCGCTCGCGGAAAAGACGAACTTGCCGCTCGTGATGTCGACCTGCCCGCCGCCGAAATTAGTGGCGTACAGGCCGCGCTTCAGGCTGCCGATGATTTCTTCCTTGGTCTTGTCGCCACCCAGCATGTAGGTGTTCGTCATGCGCGGCATCGGCACTGCAGCGTAGCTCTCGCGCCGCCCGTTGCCGGTCAGGGCAACGCCCATCAGGCGCGCGTTGAGCGAGTCTTGCAGATAACCCTTGAGGATGCCGTCTTCGATGAGGACGTTGCGCTGCGATGCGTTGCCTTCGTCGTCGACGTTGAGCGAGCCGCGCCGGTCGGGCAAGGTTCCGTCGTCGAGCACCGTCACGCCCGGGGCCGCGACACGCTGCCCGACGCGGCCGCTGAACGCGCTGCTGCCCTTGCGGTTGAAGTCGCCTTCCAGACCGTGGCCGATCGCCTCGTGCAAGAGCACGCCTGGCCAGCCCGGCCCGAGCACGACGCTCATTTCGCCGGCCTTGGCCGGGCGCGATTCCAGATTGGTCAACGCCGCATTCGTCGCGTCGCGCACGTAACTCTCGATCACGCTGTCGTGAAAGTAGCCAAATCCGAAGCGGCCGCCGCCACCCGCGGTGCCGACTTCGCGTCGCACCTCGCCGGCGACGGTTTGTTCGGCAATCACGGTGACCGACAAGCGCACGAGCGGCCGCACATCCGCGGCCAACGTTCCGTCGGCGCGCGCGATCAAGACGACGTCGTATTCGCCGGCCAAACCGGCCATGACCTGTTTCACGCGCGGATCGGCGGCGCGCGCCATGCGCTCGACTTTTTCGAGCAGTGCCACCTTTTGCGTGCTGTCCAGGGTAGCGATCGGGTCCATCGGCGCATAGAGGATTCGACTCGGCGCCACCTTTCGCGCCGTGCCGACTTTGACCTTGCGGCTCTGCCCGGCAGCGGCAATCGTGCGCACCGTTTGTGCGGCGTCGATGAGCGAAGCCTCGGAAATGTCGTCAGAGTAGGCAAAAGCCGTTTTTTCGCCGGCGACGGCGCGAACGCCCACGCCCTGATCGATGCCGAAGCTGCCGCTTTTGACGATGCCCTCTTCCAGGCTCCAGCCCTCGCTGCGCGTGTACTGAAAGTAGAGGTCGGCGTCGTCGATGCGGTGCGTTGCAATCGTCGCCAGCGCCTTGGCCAGAGTCGCTTCGGTCAAGCCGAAGGGTTCGAGCAGCAGTGATCGCGCGACGATGAGGCGCTCGAGGGTCGGTTCGCGAGAGATCATGAGATGGGCCCGGGCTGCATCCGACTCATTGTAGGAGCGGCCCCTGCGAGCCCGAGCGCGAGCCGGTTCAGATCCGGCCCTCTTGCGCGGCATGACAGGCAATTTGCACCCCTGCAACGAGTTTCAGCGCGGGCCGCTCCGTCTTGCACCGCGCATTCGCGTGCGGGCAGCGTGGGTGAAATGAGCAGCCGGCGGGCGGGTTCAACGGATTGGGCACCTCGCCTTGCACGGGGATGCGCGGGCGGCCGCTCATCTGAATATCCGGGATCGCGTCGAGCAGCATGCGCGTGTACGGGTGGTGCGGCCGATTGAAGAGTTCGACCTTCGGCGCGAGCTCAACCAGGCGCCCCAGGTACATCACGCCGACCATGTCGCTGACATGGCGCACCACCGCAAGATTATGCGAAATGAAGAGGTAGGTCAGGTGCCGTTCGCGCTGCAGGTCCTTCATGATGTTGAGCACCTGGGCCTGCACGGAGACATCGAGCGCCGAGGTCGGTTCGTCGCACACCAGAAACTCAGGCTGGGTCGCCAGCGCCCGGGCAATCGAGATGCGCTGGCGCTGCCCGCCGGAAAACTGATGCGGGAACTTCTCCATGTCGGCGCCGGCCAGGCCCACCGAAGCGAGCAACTCGGACACGGCAGCGCGCAGACTCTCGCGGTTCGAGCGATTCGCTGCCGCACCGGCCAGATCGTGTTCGCGCAGCGGCTCGGCAACGATGTCTTCGATCTTCCAGCGGGGGTTCAGGCTCGCGTAGGGGTCCTGGAAAATCATCTGCATGCGCCGCCGCAGCGGGCGTGCCGCCTTGCTGCGAAGCGTGGCGGCGATGTCGATGCCGTCAAATCGAACGTCTCCAGCTGTGGGCGTGTAAAGACCGACGAGCAGGCGCGCCACCGTACTCTTGCCACAACCCGATTCGCCGACCAGCGCCAAGGTGCGGCCGCGCGGAATTGCGAAGCTGACCCCGTCCACCGCATGGACGAACTGGCGCGGCCGGCGCTCGACGAAACGATTCAACCACGGCGCCGACACGTCGAAGGTCTTGGCCAGATCCCGCACCTCGACGAGCGGTGCTTCGCGCGTTTCAGACATCGTGGTCACGCAGGGACCCCCGGCGCGGGGCCATGCAACCAGCACGCCGCCCGCGTGGCCCCGCATGCTACGAGCGTCGGACGCGCTTCGCGGCAACGGGCGAAGACTTTCGGGCAGCGCGGGTGGAAGGCGCAGCCGGGCGGAATCGCGTTCAGGCGCGGCATCACCCCGTCGATTTGCAAGAGCCGCTCCCGGTCTTCGCCCATCGCCGGGATCGAACCCATCAAGCCGTGCGAGTAAGGATGGGCTGGCGCGTGGATCACGTCGTGCACCGGGCCGACCTCGACGATGCGCCCGGCGTACATGACCGCCACCCGGTCGCAGGTTTCGGCGATCACGCCCATGTCGTGCGTGACGAGCATCACCGCCGCGCCGTGCTCCTTGCACAGACGCTTGAGCAAGGCAATGATTTGGGCCTGGATCGAGACGTCCAGGGCCGTCGTCGGTTCATCCGCGACGATGAGGCGCGGCTCGGCGGCGAGCGCCAGCGCAATCACGACGCGTTGCCGCATTCCTCCCGAAAACTGGTGCGGGTATTGGTCGATTCGTTCCCCGGCTGCCGGAATGCCGGTTTCCTCGAGCAGGCGAATCGCGCGTTGCCGCGCCGCAGCCGCGCCGAGCTGCAAGTGGGTCTGGATGGTCTCGACCAGCTGCTGCCCGATCGTGTAGAGCGGGTTCAGCGACGTCAACGGGTCCTGGAAGATCGCGCCGATGTGGCGTCCGCGGATCTTTCGCATCTCGTCTTGCGAGAGGTTGTCGATGCGCCGGCCGTCAAAGCGGATCTCGCCGCTTGCTACGCGCCCCGGTGGGTCCAGCAGGCCGATGATCGCCGCGCCGGTCAAGGATTTCCCGGCGCCGGATTCGCCGACGACGCCGAGAATTTCGCCCGCCTGGATGTCGAACGAGATTCCATCCAGCGCGACGAGCGTCGCGTGCCGGGTCGGAAACTCGACCCTCAAGTCGCGCACTTCGAGCAAGGGCGTGCTCATGCTGTCCCCCGCGCTCGGGCCTGGCTGAGAGTTTGCGCCGGCTGCATGAGCCGGCTAGCGCAGGCGCGGGTTGAGCGCATCACGCAACCAGTCGCCGAACAAGTTGATGCTGAGCGCAATCACGACCAGCATCCCCCCTGGAAAAATCACCAACCACCAAGCACCGCTGAACAGCTGCTTGTTGCCCTCGTTGATGAACGTGCCCAGGGACGGCGAGGTCGGCGACACGCCCACGCCAAGGAACGACAGCGTGGCTTCGGTGATGATCGCGGTGGCGACCTGGATCGTCGCCAGAACGAGCACCGGCCCGAGCACGTTGGGCAGCACGTGTTTGAGCATGATTCGCATCGGCGCGACGCCGATGACGCGCGCCGCCTGCACGTATTCCTTGTTGCGCTCGACGAGCGTCGACCCGCGCACGGTACGCGCGTACTGGACCCAACCGGTGAGCGCGATCGCAATGATCAAGACGCTGAACGCGAGCGAGTCGTCGGCATTCGGAAACAGCGCGCGGCCCACGCCCGAGATCAGCAAGGCGATGAGGATCGAAGGAAACGACAGCATCACGTCGCAGACGCGCATGATGAGCGCATCGACGCGCCCTCCCGCATAGCCCGAGAGCAAACCCAGGCTGACACCGATCAGCAGCGACAGCACGACCGACGAGAAGCCGACGAAGAGCGAAATGCGCGCCCCGTACATGAGCGCCGAGAGGACGTCGCGGCCCTGCTCGTCGGTTCCGAGCAAGTACTTCGCGCCGCCGCCGTCCATCCAGGCGGGCGGCAGCATTGAATCGGCCAGGTCGAGCGTCTTGAGATCGAACGGGTTGTGCGGCGCGACCAGCTCCGCACCGCCCGCGCAGACGATGCAGGTGAGGGCGACGAGCGCGGAAAACATCGCCACTTTCGACGAGCGAAAGCTGTGCCAGACGTCGCCTTCGAAAAATCGCCGCAGGCGCCCTGGTAAGACTGCACTTTGCGCACTCACGATGGCGGCGCCTCGAGCGGCAGCGACTGCTCCACCAGGCTCGCGAACAGCGCAGCGCCGAGCGGCAGCACATCGTCGTTGAAGTCGAAACGCGAACTGTGCAGGAAGCAGCCCGCGTCGCCGCCCTGCCCCAAGCGCAGATAGGCGCCGGGTCGGGTTTGCAGCATGAACGAAAAATCTTCGGCGCCCATGCTGGGCGGGAGGTCGCGCACCACCTTGGCCTCGCCGACGAGCGAGGCCGCAACGTCCCCGGCAAACTGCGCCTCTGCGGGCGTGTTGATCGTTGCGGGGTAAGAGCGCCGGTAGTCCAGGGTCGCGGTCGCGCCGAAACCCAGCGCGACCGACTCAACCAGGCGCCCCAGGCGCTCCTCGATCATGTCCTGCACCTCGCGCTTGAACGTGCGCACCGTGCCGACGAGCCGGGCTTGGCGCGGAATGACGCTGAACGCGCCAAGGTCGCCGGCGTGCATCGCGCAGACGCTGACGACGGCGTTGTCCAACGGATGCACGTTGCGCGACACCAGGCTCTGCGCCGCCGTGATGATGTGCGCCGCGACCAGCACCGGATCGATCGTCATCGCCGGGTGCGCACCATGTCCACCGCGCCCATTGATGGTGATTTCGATGCGATCCGCTGCCGCCATCATCGGACCGGGATTGATGCCGATCATTCCAGGCGGCAGGCTCGGCCAGTTGTGCATCGCATACACCGCGTCGACCGGGAAGCGCTCGAACAGGCCGTCGTCGATCATCGCTTTCGCACCGGCAAATCCTTCTTCGCCAGGCTGGAATATGAGCACCGCAGTCCCGTCGAAGTTGCGGGTCGCCGCGAGCGCGCGTGCCGCGCCGATCAACATCGTCGTGTGGCCGTCGTGGCCACAACCATGCATCAACCCACCCTTCGTGCTGCGCCACGAGAAGTCGTTTTCTTCGCGCATCGGCAAGGCGTCCATGTCGGCGCGCAAGCCGACGGCCTTGACGGGTTGGGCGTGCGCCGCGAAAGATGCACCGCGCCCGCGAATGATTCCGACGACGCCGGTTTTACCGATACCGGTGTGGACCTCGTCGACGCCGCAGACGCGCAGCGCGTCGGCCACGCGCGCTGCGGTGCGAACTTCTTCGAAGCCCAGTTCAGGGTGCGCGTGCAAGTCGCGCCGAAATGCCGTGAGCTCTGGGTGCATGACGCGCAAATGCTCGAACAGCGCACTGGGGTTCGACAGCAAGCCCAGCATCAATGCCCTCCCGGCGATGATTCGACGCGCAATCGAGGGTCCACCGCAAAGTACAGAAGATCAACCACCAGGTTGATGATGACGTAAATGAGCGAGATCAGGCACAGATACGCGGCCATCACCGGGATGTCGGCGAAGCTCACCGCCTGAATGAACAGCAGGCCCATTCCCGGCCACTGGAACACCGACTCGGTGATGATGGCAAAGGCAATCAGGCCGCCCAACTGCAGGCCGGTGATCGTCATCACCGGAACCAGCGTGTTCTTCAGCGCATGGCCGAAGTAGACCGCACGGTCCGAGAGGCCGCGCGCACGTGCAAAGCGGATGTAGTCAGTGCGCAGCACCTCGAGCATTTCAGCGCGGACGAGGCGCATGATGAGGGTGAGCTGGAAGATCGCGAGCGTGAGCGCAGGCAGCACCAGGTGCTTCCATCCATCAAGGGTCAGGAAGCCCGTGGTCCATTGGCCCAGAGTCACGACATCGCCGCGGCCAAAGCTGGGGAACCACTTCAGCGTGACGGCAAAAAAGAGGATCAACAGGATGCCGATCAGGAAGCTCGGCAGCGAGACGCCAAGCAGAGAGAGCGTCATCAGGACCTGCGAAGCGAAGGTGCCACGGCGCAGCGCGGAATAGACGCCCATCGGCACGCCGAGGAACAAGGCTGTGGCCGCAGCCGACAGGGCAAGCTCAAGCGTCGCCGGGAAGCGCTCGGCGATCAGCGCCGAAACTTTGCGGCCCTGGCGCAGGCTCAGGCCGAACTCGCCTTGCGCGGCGTTGCCGACAAAGCGCGCGAACTGGATCGGAAAGGGCTGGTCCAGCCCAAGATCCGCGCGCAGCTGCTCGCGTTGCTCGACTGTTGCGTCCTGCCCAAGCAAATTGGTCACCGGATCGCCGACATACTGGAACAGCATGAAGGCGATGAAGGCGACGACCAGCATCACGATGACGGCCTGAAGCAGACGACGCAGAATGAAGGCGAGCATTGGTGGATGGTCGATGCAAGGCGATCATGAGGGCACTTCGAGTCAACGCCGTGCCGTGCGCATTGTCAAGCCGTAGTCATGGCCGGGGCGCCGGGTTATCACCAAGTTCCGGTTCAGTGGGCTCGACCACCGGCAACGCGTTCAGCTCGCTTCCGGCGCTCGCGGCGCTCCACTGACGCAAAGAAAAAAGGCCGCCCCAAGGCGGCCTTTGTCTTACGTGAACGTTGACTGTAGGTCAGAAGAAGTGGCGCAGACCGAATTCAAAGCCACGCGAGGTTTCGTCGTTGATCATGCCAGTTGCCGTAAGGCCACCAATGGCATACCTCGACCCGACCTTGTTCTTGGCGCTCGCAACCGTGCCGTACAGGGCCGTCCGGGTGGACAGGTTGTAGACATAGCCCAGCGCAAGGTGGGTGGCGTCGGCCGCGTCGGCGAACTGAGTATTCACCGCACCACCGGAATGATTGACCTTGTTGAAGGCTGCGCGAATTTCCCCCTGCCCCACTGTGATGATCGCTCCCAGCTGCAAATCGGCTTCCTTCAACGCGCCATTCTTGCTTTGTCCCCACTGCACGTTCACTTTGGCCGGACCAAACTTGTACGAACCCGCCAAGTTGATCAACTTGAGCTTATCGTCGGCTTGGGACGCTGGGGCGACAGTGGTCTGTCCAACGGATGCGCCCAAGGAGAGCGGACCGGCGGCGAAACCAACTCGAACGCCGGCGTACTTGCCACCAGAGCTGGCAGCCGTGTTCTCATTTGCCGAAACCATCGCTTGCAGTTCAAAACCGCCCATTGCCGGGGTCCAGTACTGAATGGAGTTGTCAGCTCGAACCGTAGTAGTCGCATTCGTACCGAGATTGTTCTGGCCCAAAATAGCAAGGTAGGTGCCAATTCCGTTCGTACCGAACGGGTCGTACAAGGTCTGATTCCAGAACGTCGGGGTGTAGTCCCGGCCGAGGCGAATCTCGCCGAAACCGCCCATCAAACTCACGGTCGCGCGACGGTTCCAGAACTTGCCACCGTTTTCGCTGCTCGAACGGCCGGTATCCGGGAAGACGCCGCTGTTCAAGTTGAAGCCGGCCTTCAATCCACCGCCCATATCCTCGACCCCGCTGACGCGGAACTGGCTGCTGTTGATGCCGTTGTTGATCATCGATTTCTGCTGCGACCCACCCGCGGCGCTACCGTTCTTGACGCTCTGGAGGCCAACGTCAAGCGTGCCATCGAGCTTCACCGACGACTGCGCCGAAGCAACACCGGCGTAGGCACCCAGCACAGCCAGGGCGATTAGGGATTTTTTCATTGCAAATATCTCCTAGGTTGAATAAGAGGTCCTGATCGCAAAAGGCTTGCCCGGTGGGCTGATCAGGCCGAACCCCCTCAGCGGAAGTTGCGTCTATTGCACCAGACGCTCGGATGGGTTGCCAAGAATTGACGGTGAAAAGACTCGGCTTTGTTGCCTGAGCACAACGACACAGTTGATCTCGATCGAACGCCAAGCCTTCGTGCTCGGGTATGTACTGATTCGAGATTGAATGCAAGCGCTGCGGTATCGTTGCGTCAGGCTGGCGCGTACAACCGTTTGCGTCAACGACGCTTCGCATTGGCCATGGATCGCTTCCTCATTTCGCTCGACACCGCGCTTCGCACCCTGTCCGGGGCATGCCACGCCTCGCGGCCTTGCCCGGTTTCGCCTGCGCCCAGCGCGCCACTCGACGACGCGCAGCGCCGCCTCAGCGGTGCGCTGATGCGGGTGAACCAGGTCGGTGAAGTTTGCGCCCAGGCCATGTACAGCGCACAGGCGCTCGCAGCTCGCGACGTATCGTTGAAGCGGCAGTTCGAAGCTGCGGCGCGCGAGGAGTCGGACCACTTGGCCTGGACGCAACAGCGCCTCAACGAGCTGGGTGCTCGCACCAGCCTGCTCAATCCCCTCTGGTACGCGGGCGCGTTCGGCATCGGCTTGCTGGCTGCGCGCGCGGGTGATCAGATCAGCCTGGGCTTCGTCGTCGAGACCGAGCGTCAGGTCGAAAAGCATCTCGAAGGGCACTTGGAAAAGTTGCCGCCGGGCGACTTGGCATCCCGCGCCATCGTGCGCCAGATGCAACTCGACGAGGCGCGGCACGCCCAGCAGGCGCAAGCCGCAGGCGGCACGGAATTGCCCGCAGTGGTCCGGACCGCGATGCGCTGGGCGGCGCGCGTCATGACACGGACCGCGCACTACGTCTGATTCGAAATCGAAGCTCAGTTCGGATCCACCACGAAGCTGGTCGTGATCTGCGCCGTCTTGCCCAGCATGATGCTTGCCGAGCAGTATTTTTCGTGCGACAGCTTGACGGCGCGCTGCACCGCCGCTTCTGTCAGGCCCGGGCCGCTCAAGGCGAAGTGCATGTTGATCCTGGTGAACACCTTCGGGTCGGTCGCGGCGCGCTCCGAGGTCACCGCAACACGACAAGACCGAACCTCATGGCGACCGCGCTGCAGGATCAGGACCACGTCGTAGGCGGTGCAGCCCGCCGTGCCTGCGAGCACGGTCTCCATGGGCCGTGGCGCAAGATTGCGCCCGCCCCCGTCCGGCGCGCCGTCCATGGCGATGACATGCCCGCTGCCGGTTTCGGCAATCAAGCCCATTCCCATCGCCGGTACCCAATTCACCGTGCATTCCATGCTGTCCCCAGAGGAAAAATACGAAGCCGCGGCTATTGTGCAACCCGTCACATTCGATTCCGAGAAGAGCTGCTTTCCCCACCGCGACCATATTGCGACGCAACATAGGTGAGGCTAAACTTTGCCCCGTTGGGGTTCGTTGCACACGGTAGTCAGCGCTCCTGAAGATTGTCTCCTCCACCTCCTCCATTGGTGGATTCAGCCCAAGCCAGCGATGCCTTGGGCTGTTTTTATTCTCGCCTCGCTTGCTCGGTGGCAGGTGCGACGTATGATCCGCGCCCACACGTGACGCCAGTCGAGGACCCGAGAATCGTGCCAGAGCCACGCCGCGCGGCGAAGGCGCCCGCCAGGCTCAGCGCGGGCCTGTCGCTCACCGACTACTTGCAGAAGATCCTCACGGCGAAGGTCTACGACGTCGCCGTCGAGTCGCCGCTCGACCCCGCGAAGACGCTGTCGCGTCGCCTCGGCCAGCATGTGTGGCTGAAGCGCGAAGATCAACAGCCGGTGTTCAGCTTCAAGCTGCGCGGCGCTTACAACCGCATGGCGCAGCTCAGCGACGCGCAATTGCGCAGCGGCGTGGTCTGCGCCTCGGCCGGAAACCACGCGCAGGGTGTGGCGCTGGCGGCGAAACGACTCGGGTGCCGAGCCGTGATCGTGATGCCCGTGACGACGCCAAAGGTGAAGATCGACGCCGTGCGCACGCTTGGCGCCGAAGTTTCGATGCATGGTGACAGCTACTCCGACGCGTTCGTTCACGCCAAAGAAGTTGAGGCGCAACAAGGTCTGACATTCGTGCATCCGTTCGACGATCCGGAGGTGATCGCCGGGCAGGGAACGATCGCGATGGAAATCCTGCGCCAGCACCAGGGACCGATCGACGCCATCTTCGTCGCGATCGGTGGCGGCGGATTGATTTCTGGCGTCGCCGCCTACGTCAAAGCGGTGCGTCCGGAGATCAAAGTGATCGGGGTGCAGATGAACGACTCCGACGCCATGTTGCGCTCGGTCCGGGCGGGCAAGCGGGTGCAGCTGGGCGACGTCGGCCTGTTCGCCGACGGAACCGCAGTGAAGCTGGTCGGCGAAGAAACCTTTCGGCTCGCGCGTGCACTCGTCGACGAGTTCATCGTCGTCGACACAGACGCCGTCTGCGCCGCGATCAAGGACGTCTTCCAGGACACGCGCAGCATCGTCGAGCCTGCGGGCGCCATGGGCGTGGCTGCGATCAAACTCTACGCCCATTCGCAGGCGCGCAAAGGCCAGACCCTGGTGACGATCACCTCGGGCGCGAACATGAATTTCGACAGCCTGCGTTTCGTCGCGGAGCGCGCCGAGGTCGGCGAGGAACGCGAGGCGCTGTTCGCTGTCACGATTCCAGAAGAGCGGGGCAGTTTCAAGCGTCTTTGCGAGTTGATCGGTCCACGCGCCGTGACCGAGTTCAACTACCGCATCTCCGACGCCAGGCAAGCTCACGTGTTCGTCGGCGTGGCGACAGTGAGACGCGAAGAGTCCGACAAGCTCGAGCGGAACTTCATCCGGCACGGTTTCGCCGCGGTGAATCTGACCGGCGACGAACTGGCGAAACAGCACTTGAGGCACATGGTCGGCGGACGCAGCGATTTGGCTGAAAGCGAACGCCTGTTTCGCTTCATTTTCCCCGAGCGGCCGGGTGCGCTGATGCGATTCCTCTCGAGCATGCACGTGGGTTGGAACATCACTTTGTTCCACTACCGAAATCAAGGTGCCGACCGCGGCCAGATCCTTGTCGGAATCCAGGTCCCACGATCCGACAAGGCCGCGTTCCGTGATTTCCTGCGAGGCCTGGCTTACCCCTGCACTGACGAGACCGACAACCCGGTCTACCATCTGTTTCTTCGCTGACCTGCCGCCCTCCCCGGGGCCCACCACTGCGCCGGGCGTGGTCGGCGAATCCGTTGCGTCGAGCCACTTTCCATGTCGGTCAACCGTTCCATCATTTCGCCCACCCAGAACGCGCTCCTGGAGCAAGCCCTGCGCGACAAGCTGAAGCGCCGCGCCGAAACGGCGGGCAGCCTCGGCCAGCTCGAGCCGCTCGCAATTCGACTCGGGCTGATTCAGAACTCGCTCAAGCCGCGATTTCGCGCGCCGCAGATCGCCATATTCGCCGCCGACCATGGGCTCGCCGTGGACGGAATCGGCGACCCGGCCAAGGCGTCGACGGCCAAGGTGGTCGGCAACCTGATGGCCTCGAAAGTGCCGCTGTCGGTGTTTGCCCACATCCAGGGGCTCGAGTTGTCGGTCGTGGATTGCGGCGTCGCCGAACCCGTGGCTCCTCACCCACGCCTGCTCGCGCGCAAGATCGCGCATGGCACACGCAATTCGCGCGTGACCGCAGCGATGTCGCTGGCGAATGCGCATGCGGCCATACGGGCGGGCATGGAAATCGCCGATTCGCTCCCAGGCAACGCCATCGCCTGCGCGGGAATCGGCGTCGGCTCACACGAAAGCGCTGCGCTCGTCATGGCGCGTCTGGCGGGCCTGTCGCTGCGCGACATGCTGATTTCCGGCGGCCCGATGCGGCAGGACGAACTCGCCCATCTTCTGGTCGTCTTGCAAGGCGCGCAGAGCCGGCACAAGGACGCCACAGACCCGGTCGAGGTGCTCGCGGCTTTCGGCGGGTTCGAGATCGCCGTGATGGTCGGCGTGATGCTGGTCGCGGGCAGCAAACGCCACTTGTTGATCGTCGATGGCGTCCCCGCCTGCGCCGCGTTGATGGTGGCGTCGCGCATCGCCCCGGCGGTCGCGGACTACAGCGTCTTCACACGCAGCCATGCGCACCAAGGTCTGGATCACGTCCTCGACGCCATGAATGCCTCGGCGCTGATGGAGATCGGCATGCAAAGCACCGACGGCACCGGAGCGACCTTGGCGTGGCCGCTGATTCGAAGCGCCGCCGCCCTGCTCAGCGAAGTGGCGGAAGGTGAGGAACCCGGCCCGACACTGCCGGCCCCGCTGACCACAGGAAGCGCGCCACTGAGTCAGCGCTGACCCTCGCATGAGGCGGCGAACTTCGACGTTCGCGCGTCGTCAGCCCGCGTCGGCGCAGGCTTCGCCGGCTGCACACGCGCAGTGACTGTTTCGATCAAAGGACAAGGTCGTAATCGATCACCAGCGGTGCGTGGTCGCTGAAACGCTGCTCAAGGTAGATGTGTTCGCGCCTTGCGCTCACGGCCACACCGGGCGTCGCCAAGTGGTAGTCGAGCCGCCATCCCACGTTCTTCGCGCGCGCCTGACCCCGGTTGCTCCACCATGTGTACTGTTCAGGGTGCGGGTTCAGCGTGCGAAATACATCGACCATTCCAAGCTTGTCGAGCGTATGCGTCAGCCAGGCCCGTTCCTCTGGAGTGAAACCGCTGTTCTTCTGGTTGCCTTTCCAGTTTTTCAGGTCAATCTCCTTGTGCGCGATGTTCACGTCGCCGACGAGGATGAATTCGCGCTCGGTCCGCAACTGCTTCAGATAGCGCGTCATCCTGGCCAGGAACCGAAACTTCGCCGCTTGACGGTCCGGTCCGCTCGATCCGCTGGGAAAGTAACAGCTGATCACGCTGAACTTGGGCAGGCGCTTGCGCTGCGGCTTGTCAAAGCGCAACTCGACGCAACGCCCTTCCGCGTCGAACTCCCGCGAACCGATTCCGGGAATCACTGCACTCGGCGCGTCACGCGCAAACATCGCGACGCCGGAGTAACCCTTCTTCTGTGCGAAGTGGAAATGCCCTTTCATGCCGGCGACTTCGACAAAGCGCTCCGCGACGTCTTCAGCCTGCGCCTTCAGCTCCTGCACCCCCATACAATTCGGCTGCACGCTCGCCACCCAGGCCTCGAAGCCCTTCGCCGCAGCGGACCGAATCCCATTCAGGTTCAACGTAACCAGGCGAAACACCGGATTCCTTGAATTCTTCACCCCATGGACGCCAGCGCCCCGCCAAACGCCTTGGCACAGGAGTTTGTGAAGTTCGCCGTCGAGGCGGGCGTGTCTGCGGTTCGGCGAGTTCCGAACCAAGGCGGGGCGACAGTCACCCTATTTCTTCAATGCCGGCCACTTCAGCGACGGCGCCAAGCTCGGGCGCCTCGCGCAATTCTATGTGCGTGCCATCGTCGCCAGCGGGCTCAAGTTCGACATGCTGTTTGGCCCTGCCTACAAGGGCATCGCGCTTGCCGCGTCCATCGCCGTCGAGGCCGCGCGAGTCGGCCAAAACTTGCCTTTCGCCTACAACCGCAAAGAAGCCAAGGACCACGGAGAAGGCGGCGCCGTCGTCGGCGCGCCGATTGCCGGACGTGTCTTGATCGTCGACGACGTGATTTCGGCAGGCACCTCGGTGCGCGAGTCGATCTCGGTCATCGATGGCGCGGGAGGCCTGGCGGTGGGTGTCGCGATCGCCCTGGACCGCCAGGAGCGGATCGCCGAAGCCGGCGTCGACGGGGCGCAATCGGCAGTGCAGTTCGTCACAAGCCAGTTGCAAATGCACGTGGTCGCGGTTGCGACGCTGGCTGACTTGCTGCAATACTTGGCCTCAAATTCCGATGCGACGCTTCGCGAGCATTTGCCTCGGGTCATCGCATACAGGCAACGCTACGGAGTGTGATCAGGATGAGCAAACAAAGAGCTGCCAGTTTGATTGCGTGCAGCTTGTGCTTGTCTCTGGCCAGCGCGGCGTGGAGCGCCTCGATCTACCAATGTGTTGACGCGACCGGCAAGCGACTGACATCGGATCGTCCGATCGCGGCGTGTACCGATCGCGAGCAGCGCCAGCTCAATCCGGACGGGTCGACCAAACGTGTCATTCCGCCCTCGATGACGAGCGAGGAACGGAGCGCACTCGAATCGCAAGAACGTGTCGAGCACGCCAAGCGTGTGACGAAGAAGGACGAGGTTCGGCGCGACCGCATGCTCGTTGCGCGCTTCCCGAACGAAGCGGCGCATCAGGCGGCGCGCGAAGCGGCGCTGAACGATGCGCGGCGCTCGGTGCGACTGTCGGAGGCGCGAATCACGGCCTTGGCGATCGAACGCCAGCCGCTGACCGACGAATCGGAGTTCTACGTCGGCAAGTCGCTGCCGCCCAAGCTCAAACAGTTGCTCGATGCAAACGATGCGGCGACAGACGCACAACGCTCGCTGCTGCAAAACCAGCAAGACGAGATCGTTCGCATCAATGCCAATTTCGACGCCGAACTCGAACGTCTGAAGCGAATCTGGTCCGGTGCCAGCCCGACCTCCGCCAACGTCGTTCCGGTATCGACGGCCCCATCGGTGAGTGCGGGGGCGTCGACGCCGCGAAAGACTGCGTCCAACTGAACCGCGGCGACTGGGCGCTCGCGTCAGTCTGAACCCGCGATGCGTGCGCGCAGCACTTCGCCGATCCGTGCCGGATCGGCCTTGCCCTTGCTGGCCTTCATGACCTGACCCACGAGCGCATTGAACGCCTTGTCCTTGCCGGCGCGAAACTCGGCGACCGTCTTCGGATGCTCGGCGAGGACTGCGTCGACGAGTCTTGCGAGGTCGTCGGTGTCGCCCTGCTGCGCCACCCCAAACTGATCGATGAGGGCATCGACGTTTCGGCCGGGGTCGTCCCACAGCGTGTCGAACACCTGTCGCGCCGCGTTGTTCGTCAGGCGGCCAGCGGCGATGTGGCCGATCATCGTTGCGAGTTGCTGCGGCGTCACACGGCAGGCCTCGACGCCCTGATCCAGCGCGTTCAAACGCCGGGAGACTTCGCCCGTCAACCAGTTCGCGACCCGCTTCGGTTCACCGCACGCTTTGGCCGAGGCTTCAAAGTACGCCGCGAAAGCCTTGCTCTGGGTCAGCGCCGCGGCGACCTCTTCGGTGACGCCGTAATCCTGTTGCAGGCGCCGTGCCAACGCGTGCGGCAACTCGGGCAGCGCGGCCCGTACGCGAGCGATCCATTCCGGTGCGACGACGAGCGGCGGCAGATCAGGATCGGGGAAATAGCGGTAGTCGTGGGCGTCTTCCTTGCTGCGCATCGCGCGCGTCTCGCCCGTCGCGGCGTTGAACAGGACAGTGGCTTGCTCGACTCGGCCGCCGTCTTCGATCAGGTCGATCTGCCACTGGACCTCGAAATCCACCGCCTGCTGGAGGAACTTGAAGCTGTTCAAGTTCTTGATTTCGCGGCGCGTCCCGTACGGCGCACCGGGCCTGCGCACCGACACGTTGGCGTCGCAGCGAAAACTCCCCTCCTGCATGTTGCCATCGCAGATGCCAAGCCACGTGACCAGCGTGTGAAGAGCCCTCGCGTAGGCGGCGGCCTCGAGACTCGAACGCATGTCAGGTTCGGAGACGATCTCCAAAAGCGGCGTGCCGGCGCGATTCAGGTCAATACCCGTCTGGTCGGCGAACGACTCATGAAGTGACTTGCCAGCGTCCTCCTCGAGGTGGGCGCGCGTCAGCCGCACGCTTCGCGGCGCCGAATTCCACGCGAACTCCAGCGCCCCGCCTTGCACGATCGGCGTTTCGTACTGGCTGATCTGATAGCCCTTGGGCAGGTCCGGATAGAAGTAGTTCTTGCGCGCAAAGATCGACATCGGCGCAATCCTCGCGCCCACCGCGAGTCCGAAGCGGATCGCGTGTTCCACCGCGGCCCGATTCATCACCGGCAAGGTGCCCGGCAGCGCCAGGTCGACGGCGCAGGCCTGCCGATTCGGTTCAGCGCCGAACTCGGTAGAAGCGCCGCTGAAGATCTTGGAGCGCGTTGCCAATTGAACATGCGTCTCGATGCCAATGACGACTTCATAGCCGCGGGTCAGTGCAGTGGTACCCATCGGCTCAGAATCCTTTCGGCGCCCGGGCGTGCCAGTCGGTCACCTGCTGCAAGGCGTGTGCGGCGTGGAGCAATCTGCCTTCCTGAAAATAGTCGCCGATCAGCTGCAGGCCCACCGGCATGCCGCCCTCTCCGGTGCCGGCCGGGATGCTCATGCCCGGCAGGCCTGCCAGGCTCGCGGGAAGCGTGAAGATGTCGGCAAGATAGTCGGCCACCGGATCGGCGTCTTTCGACCCCAATGTCCACGCCACACTCGGCGCCACCGGGCCGGCGATCACGTCACAGACTCGAAAGCAGGCCTGGAAGTCGTCGGCAATCATGCGCCGCAGCTTTTGCGCTTGCAGGTAATAGGCGTCGTAGTAGCCGTGACTCAGGACATAGGTGCCGATCATGATGCGCCGCTTCACTTCGGCGCCGAAGCCGGTGCTTCGGCTCGTCTTGTACATGTCGAGCAGGTCTTGCGGATCGGGCGCGCGATGGCCGTAGCGCACGCCGTCGTAACGGGCCAGGTTCGAGCTCGCCTCAGCCGGGGCAATGATGTAGTACACCGGAATCGACAGCTCGGTGCGTGGCAGGCTCACGTCGACGAGCGCTGCGCCGAGCCGCTCCAACTCGTGCAGCGCGGCGCGCACCGCAGCGGCAACATCGTCGCCAAGCGCGGGCGGGAAGAATTCGCGCGGCAGGCCGATGCGCAGACCTGCCAACGGTTGCGCCACGGTCGCTGCGGCACGCGGCGCAAGCATCGCGGCGTGAAAGTCCTGCGCCGGGCGCGGCACGCTCGTCGAATCGCGTTCGTCAAATCCACTCATCGCGCCGAGCAACAGTGCACAGTCCTCTGCGCTTCGCGCCAGCGGGCCGGCCTGGTCCAGGCTTGACGCAAACGCCACCATGCCGTAACGAGAACACACGCCATAAGTCGGCTTGATTCCAGTCACGCCGGTGAAGCTCGCCGGCTGGCGGATCGAACCGCCGCGTGTCGCTGCCGGTCGCCGCGGGCATGAGCCGCGCCGCGACCGCCGCCGCCGACCCACCCGACGACCCCCCAGGCACACGTGTGATGTCCCACGGATTTTTCACCGGCCTGTACGCCGAATTCTGATTGCTCGAGCCCATCGCAAATTCGTCGCAATTGAGCTTGCCGAGCATGACGACGCCGGCGTCGGCGAGCCGGGCGACCACTGTCGCGTCGAACGGGCTGGCGTAGCCTTGCAGCATCTTCGATCCCGCCGTGCTCGGCATGTCGCGCGTGACGAAGATGTCTTTGTGGGCCAGGGGAATGCCGAGCAGCGCGCCGACTTCACCCTGGGCACGCCGCGCGTCGGCGGCCTTTGCCTGGGCCAGCGAGACCTCGGCGTCGCGGTGCAGCAACGCGCCCAACGAAGCGTGGGACTCGATGCGCGCGAGCAGGTGTTCGGTGACTTCGACGCTGCTGACTTCGCGCGCATTCAGCGCGTCGCCGAGGTCCCGCACGCCGCACTCATGCAAAGGCTTCACTCGATGACCTTCGGCACGAGGTACAGGCCTTGCGCCACGGCCGGGGCGCTGCGCTGATTCGCTTCGCGCAGGTCCGCCTCGGTAACGATGTCGGCGCGCAGGCGCAAACTCATTTCCTGCACCGCCGAGAGTGGCGTGAAAAGCGGCTCGACGCCGCTCGTGTCCACTGCACTCATTCGTTCGACGATGCCGAAGAATCCGTTGAGCTGGGTCAGCATTGCCGCGGCCTCAGCGTCGTGCAGTTGCAGGCGTGCGAGGTGTGCGATGCGGGCGACGTCCAGCGGAGTCAATGCCATGAAATAGGCCTGTAATGAGAGGCTGCGCAGTCGATTGCGGCGCAGTGCTTGCGGTATTATCCCCGGTTATCCACAGGCCCTTGCGGCTCCGGCAAGTCGTTGATTTGTTGGCTTTCGCGGGGATTCACGCAATCACCATGGTGCGGCCCGCCAGACCCGGGCGGCCCCGACCAGTCGCCCAATTGCCCGCACCATGTTTGCATCCTTTCGGCGCCACTTTTCGACCGACCTGGCCATCGACCTCGGAACGGCGAATACGCTGATCTACGTTCGCGGCAAGGGCATCGTGCTCGACGAGCCTTCGGTGGTGGCGATTCGGCATGAAGGCGGCCCGCACGGCAAGAAGACGATCCAGGCCGTCGGCACCGAAGCCAAGGCGATGCTCGGCAAGGTACCCGGCAACATCGAAGCGATTCGCCCGATGAAGGACGGCGTGATCGCCGACTTCACCGTCACCGAGCAGATGCTCAAGCAGTTCATCAAGATGGTGCACCCGCGCTCGATTTTTCGGCCGAGCCCGAGGATCATCATTTGCGTGCCTTGCGGTTCGACGCAAGTCGAGCGGCGCGCGATTCGCGAATCGGCGCTTGGTGCCGGCGCGTCGGAGGTGTACCTGATCGAAGAGCCGATGGCGGCGGCGATCGGCGCAGGCCTTCCGGTGAGCGAGGCGAACGGTTCGATGGTCGTCGACATCGGCGGGGGGACCACGGAGGTCGGCGTCATCAGCCTGGGCGGCATGGTCTACAAGGGCAGCGTTCGCGTCGGTGGCGACAAGTTCGACGAAGCCATCATCAACTACATTCGGCGCAACTACGGCATGCTGATTGGCGAGCCCACCGCGGAGAGCATCAAAAAGAGCATCGGCAGCGCATTTCCCGGGTCCGAGGTCAAGGAGATGGAAGTGAAGGGCCGCAACCTCAGCGAGGGTGTACCGCGCAGCTTCACGATCAGCAGCAATGAAGTGCTCGAAGCCTTGACGGACCCGTTGAACCAGGTCGTCTCGAGCGTGAAAAATGCACTCGAACAGACCCCCCCAGAGCTTGGCGCGGACATCGCCGAACGCGGCATGATGCTGACCGGCGGCGGCGCTTTGCTGCGCGACCTGGACCGGCTGCTCGCCGAAGAAACCGGCCTTCCGGTTCTGGTCGCCGAGGACCCGCTGACTTGCGTGGTTCGCGGTTGTGGCATGGCGCTGGAGCGCATGGAGCGGCTCGGCGGAATCTTTACCTCGGAGTGAGCGCGGCACAGACTCGCGGTTGCGTGCCCTGCGCCGCCGAAGCCGAAGCCGCAACGGACGAACGACGCCTTCAAATGCCCGCCCGGAGGGCCTGCCCCGATGTCCCAGGGTACTCTTGACAACGCGCCGCCACCCTTCTTCCGGCAGGGGCCCTCGGCACTGTCCAAGTTGAGTTTTTTCGCGGCGTTGGCCTTGTTCCTCATGATCGCCGACACCCGGCTGCAAATCACCCAGCCCTTGCGTGCCGCGCTCGCCGTCGTCCTGCACCCGGTGCAGAGGGCTTTGCTCGCGCCGGTGCAACTCTGGCACGACGCGGGCGAGTACTTCATCGGGCTGGAGCGCGCGCTGCAGAGCGAGAAGGCGGCGCGCCAAGAGCTGGCACGGCAGGCAGAACGATCGCTGCGCGTCGAACACCTCGAAGTCGAAAATGCGCGCCTGCGCGGCCTGATCGATTTGCGTCCGGGACTGAGCGTGCGCTCCCATCCGGCCCAGGTGTTGTACGAAGCCCGCGACCCGTACACGCGCAAGGTGATCATCGATCGCGGTTCGACGCATGGCATCGTCGTGACCTCGCCCGTCATCACGGAGCACGGCGTCTTCGGTCAGGTGACCCGGTCTTATCCCTTGTCGAGCGAAGTGACGCTGCTCACCGACAAGGACGCGGCGATTCCGGTGCTCAACGAACGCACCCAGACGCGCAGCGCGGCCTTCGGCGGGTTGGCGGGTCTGGAGTTGCGTTTCGTTGCCGGCAACGCCGACGTTCAGGTCGGCGACAGACTTCTCACTTCGGGCGTGGACGGCGTCTACCCGCCCGGCTTGCCGGTGGCGGTTGTCGCGTTGATCGACCGCAAGGTGGAGTCCGGGTTCGCACGCATCGCTCTCAATCCGTCCGTCGTCCCCGATGGCGTTCGGCATGTGCTCGTGCTCGAACCTCTGAGCGTGCAGTTGCCGCAGCGGCCTGACACAGCGTCCACCGACTCGCCGACGGCCAAGGGTCGAAGGGGAGCGCGCAGATGACACCGTTGCGTCCGACATTCAGGGGGTCAGCGTGATGCTGCCCCGCAGCGACGACCAACTTCTGCTGCCGGTCAACCCGTGGACCATCTGGCTGTCGCTGCTGCTCGCGCTCGCGCTCAACCTGGTGCCGCTCGGGCGAATCGACGCGATGCCCGACTTTCTCGCGCTCGTTCTCGTCTTCTGGAACGTGAACCAACCGCGCCGTGTGGGCGTGGGCGCCGCCTTTGCCTTCGGGTTGGTGATGGACGTGCACGATGCGGCATTGCTCGGTCAACACGCCTTGGCGTACAGCCTGCTCAGCTACTTTGCAGTCTCGATTCACCGCCGCCTTGGCTCGTTTCCGCCATCCGCCCAGGCGGTTCAGTTGCTGCCCCTTTGGTACGCTGCGCACGCCGTCTCGGTGCTGGTTCGCATGGTCGCCGGTCACGCGTTTCCCGGTTGGCCGATTTTGCTCGCGCCGGTGTTGGCGTCGATGCTCTGGCCGCTCGTCAGCTGGGCTTTGCTCGCTCCGCAGCGGCGTGCGCCCGACCCCGATCTGAACCGCCCGCTATGACTCCGCGGCGCACGAATTCACCCCACGATCGATCGCAACAAGCGGGGGCCAACCGATGGAACTGAAAAACGTCGAGCTCGACCTGTCGCTGTTTCGTCTGCGGGTGGGCGTGGCGGCCGGGTTCATCCTGCTCGCCTTCGGTTTGCTCGGCGCTCGGCTGTTCTACCTCCAGGTCTTCAAGTACGAGGAACTCGCGGCGCAGGCCGAGAGCAACCGCATCGCGGTGGCTCCGATCGTTCCGAACCGCGGCATGATCGTGGATCGAAATGGCGTCGTCTTGGCGAACAACTTTTCTGCCTACACGCTCGAGATCACGCCCTCGCGGGTTGCCGAACTCGAGCCACTGATCGACGAACTGGCGCAGGTGATCGACATCCAGACGCGCGATCGGAAACGCTTTCGGCGCCTCATGGATGAAAGCAAGAACCTGGACTCGCTGCCGATCCGCACCAAGCTCAGCGACGAAGAAGTCGCGCGCTTCCTGGCGCAGCGCTTCCGCTTTCCGGGCGTCGACGTCAAAGCACGCTTGTTCCGGAACTACCCGTTCGGCGAGATCGGCAGTCATCTGCTCGGCTACATCGGCCGCATCAACCCCAGCGAAAAAGAGGCGCTCGAAGACACCGAGAACGCCGCCAATTACCGCGGTACCGAGTACATCGGCAAGCTCGGCATCGAACAGAGCTACGAGACCGAGCTGCATGGGCTGACTGGCGTTGAAGAAGTCGAGACGAGCGCCGGCGGCCGCGCCGTGCGGCGCCTGAAGAGCCGCGGCGCGACGCCGGGCAACATGCTCATGCTGTCGGTGGACATTCGCCTTCAGGCGCTCGTCGAGGACATGTTCGGCGAGCGGCGCGGCGCGCTCGTCGCTCTCGATCCGCGGAGCGGCGAGGTGCTGGCGCTGGTCAGCAAGCCGACCTTCGACCCGAACCTGTTCGTCGACGGCATCGACTCCGAATCCTGGCGCGAACTCAACGAGTCGCTCGACAAGCCGTTGCTGAACCGGGCCCTGCGCGGGACCTATCCGCCGGGCTCGACGTTCAAGCCCTTCATGGCGATGGCGGCGCTGAACACCGGCAAGCGCGGGCCGAACCAGGTGATTTTCGATGGCGGCACGTTCCAGTTCGGGAATCACACGTTCCGCAGCCACGACGACAAGGGCCTCGGCCCGGTGGACATGGCGCGCAGCATCATCAAGTCGAGCAACGTGTACTACTACTCGCTCGCCAACGAGCTCGGCGTCGACCTGATGTATGAGCAGCTCGATCCGCTCAGTTTCGGGCGCAAGACCGGCATCGACATCGAGGGCGAAGTGACGGGCCTGCTGCCGTCCACGGAGTGGAAACGCCGCGCTTTCAAGACACCCGAGCAGCAGCGCTGGTACGCCGGCGAGACGATTTCGCTCGGCATCGGTCAGGGCTACAACAGCTTCACGATGCTGCAACTGGCGAGCGCGACCGCGACGCTCGCCACCGGTGGCCTGCGCTTCAAGCCGCGCCTGGTGCGCGAGATCGAAGACGTCATCACGCGCGAGCGCAAGCGCGTCGCGAGCGATGCCTTGCCACCGCTGCCGTACAAGGCCGAACATGCCGAGATCATTCAACGTGCCATGTACGGCGTGACGCAGGAAGGCACTTCGGTGCGCTCTTTTGCCGGCGCGCCGTACAAGAGCGGCGGCAAGACGGGCACGGCGCAGGCGATCGGCATCAAACAGAACGAGAAGTACAACGCCGCCAAACTCGACGAGTACAAGCGCGACCATTCGCTCTACATCGCCTTCGCCCCCGTCGAGGCGCCGACGATTGCCTTGGCGATCGTGGTCGAAAACTCGGGCTTCGGCTCCGAAGCGGCGGCGCCGATCGCACGCCGCGTTTTCGACTTCGTCCTGCTGGGGCGCATACCGAGCGAGGACGACCTGGTGGCGACGCGCATCGGCAAGTCCGGCGCACCGGCGGGCAAACCTCGGAGCAGCGCCGATTACGCGCTGCCCGGCATCACCTCGGTGATCGGCAACGCTGCAGCGGGCGCCTTGCCGTGAACGTCATCTACGAAGAATCCTCGGTCTGGCAACGCGTGCGACCTGCGTTGACGGGTTTCGATGCGCCGTTGCTGTTGGCGATTGCGCTGCTCGCCGCGGCCGGCTTGCTCACGATGTATTCCGCCGGTTTCGACCACGGAACGCGCTTTTCCGGGCACGCGAGGAACATGCTTCTCGGCGTGCTCGTGCTGTTCCTGGTTGCACAAGTGCCACCACAGCGCCTGATGGCGCTGGCCGTCCCGCTTTACGTGCTCGGCGTCGGGCTGCTCATCGCCACCGCCGTGATGGGCGTGACGAAGAAAGGCGCGACGCGCTGGCTGAACGTGGGCGTGATCGTCCAACCCAGTGAAATTCTCAAGATCGCCGCGCCCTTGGTGCTCGCGTGGTGGTTCCAGCGCCGCGAAGGGCAAATTCGGGTGATGGACTACGTGGTCGCGCTCGGCCTCCTCGCGCTGCCGGTCGGTCTGATCGTCAAGCAGCCCGATCTGGGCACGGCGATCCTGGTGCTGTCGGCCGGGTTGTACGTGATCTTCTTCGCCGGGCTGTCGTGGCGCCTGGTGGTCCCGGTCATGCTCATCGGCGTGCTCGCCGCTGCCGCCCTCGTCGTTTCGGAGGGCCAGATCTGCCAGCCCGACGTCAAATGGCCGCTGATGCGCGACTATCAGAAGAATCGGGTCTGCACCTTGCTCGACCCGAGCACGGATCCGCTCGGCAAAGGATTTCACATCATCCAGGGGATGATCGCGATCGGCTCCGGCGGGCTGTCGGGCAAGGGATTCATGAAAGGCACGCAGACGCACCTCGAGTTCATTCCCGAGCGCACCACCGATTTCATCTTCGCCGCTTTCGCCGAGGAGTTCGGGCTGATCGGATGTACCGCGCTGCTGCTCGGCTTCACCTTCCTCATCATCCGCGGGCTGATGATCGCCGCCGAGGCGCCGACGATGTTCACGCGCCTGCTCGCCGGGGGCGTGACGCTGAGCTTCTTCACCTATGCCTTCGTCAACATGGGAATGGTCAGCGGCGTCTTGCCCGTGGTCGGGATTCCGCTGCCCTTCATCAGCTATGGCGGCACGGCGATGGTGTCGCTCGGCCTGGGCCTAGGAATCCTGATGTCGATCGCCAAGAGCCGGCGCCTGATCCAGAGTTGAGCGTGCGAGGCCAATGAGCACCCCGAAGGCAACGCCGCGGCTGGCAATGCCCAGGGCCGAAGTCGTCGGCATTGTCGGCGTGGGAAACATGGGCCTGGCGATGGCGACGCGCCTTCTCGGTTTGGGGTGGCGCGTCGCGGTGCGTGACATCGATGCGTCGCGTGAAGGCTTGGCGCATTCGCTTGGCGCGCGTGTCTGCGCCTCGCCGGCAGCGCTGGCCGAAACCGCAGCCTGTGTGATCGTCTGCGTCGTCGACGCGGATCAAACCGAGCTCGTGCTCTTCGATTCGGAGCATGGCGTTTTCGCGCAATCGAACCGGCCCAGCGTCGTGTTGTGCCCGACCATGGCGCCCGACGCGACAGAAGACTTCGCGCGGCGATTGGGCTTGGCCGGCATGGCCTGCATCGACGCGCCGATGTCCGGGGGACCGCTGCGCGCCCGCGAAGGTCGAATGAGCCTGATGGTGGCGTGCGACGACGCCCTGTTCGAGCATCACGCCGGACTCCTGAACGACCTGGCGAACCCGGTGTTCAGGGTCGGTGCAAGGCCCGGCGATGGAGCGCGCACCAAACTCGTCAACAACCTGCTCGCCGCGATCAATTTGGCGGGGGCTGCGCAGGCCCTGGCGTTGGCCGAGCATGTGGGCCTGGACCCGGCGCGCACGTTGGAGGTGATCGAGCAGTCGAGCGGGCAAAGCTGGATCGGCACCGACCGGCTGCGCCGCGCACTGGGCGGCGATCTGGCGCCTCGCGCCCACACCTCGCTGCTCGACAAGGACGCCAGGCTGGCGCTGCGCATGGCAATGGCAATCGGTTCTGACGCCAGCGTCGGCGCGGCGGCGGCAGCGCTTTTCAGCCGCGCTTGCGAGCAAGGCATGGCGGGCCTGGACGACGCTTGCCTGTTCGAGATGTTGCGGCGGAACCCGACGCCGAACTGAATCACCCCACAGATTATTCAACTACTGTACAAATAACCAGTTTTGCAGATAATGGCCTCCACTTTCAGGAGACCCTCATGGACGCAAACGTCAAGCCCCTCAACACGGAAAAGGCCAAGGCCCTGCAAGCGGCGCTGGCGCAAATCGAAAAGCAGTTCGGCAAAGGTTCGATCATGCGCCTGGGCGAAGGCGAGGTGATTGACGACATCGAAGTCGTCTCCACCGGGTCGTTGGGGCTGGACATCGCTCTGGGCGTCGGCGGCTTGCCGCGCGGCCGGGTGGTGGAGATCTACGGTCCCGAATCGTCGGGCAAGACCACGTTGACGCTGCAAGTCATCTCCGAGATGCAGAAACTCGGCGGCACCTGCGCTTTCATCGACGCCGAACACGCGCTGGACGCGCAGTACGCGCAAAAGCTCGGCGTCAACCTGCAGGAGCTGCTCATCAGCCAGCCTGACACCGGCGAACAGGCGCTCGAAATCGTCGACGCGCTGGTGCGTTCCGGCTCGGTCGATCTGGTCGTCATCGACTCGGTCGCCGCGCTCACGCCGAAAGCCGAAATCGAAGGCGAAATGGGCGACTCGCTGCCCGGCTTGCAAGCGCGGCTGATGAGCCAGGCGCTGCGCAAGCTCACCGGAACGATCAAGAAGACCAACACCATGGTCATCTTCATCAACCAGATCCGCATGAAGATCGGCGTGATGTTCGGCTCGCCCGAAACCACCACCGGCGGCAACGCGCTCAAGTTCTACGCGTCGGTGCGCCTGGACATCCGGCGCATCGGTTCGATCAAGAAGGGCGAAGAAGTGATCGGCAACGAGACCAAAGTCAAGGTCGTGAAGAACAAGATCGCGCCGCCGTTCAAGACCGCCGAGTTCGACATCCTCTACGGCCAGGGCATCAGCCGCGAAGGCGAAATCATCGACATGGGCGTGAATGCGCACATCCTCGAGAAAAGCGGCTCCTGGTACGCGTACAACGGCGAGAAAATCGGTCAGGGCAAGGACAACGCGCGCGACTTCTTGAAGGAAAATCCGCAGCTCTCGGTCGAAATCGAAAACAAGGTGCGCGAGGCCGTGGGGATTCCTCAATTGCCGACGACGAAAGCAGCAGCTGACACACCGGCGCCAAAAGTTCGTGCAGCCTGATTGAAGCCCGTGTCCCGCGGATCGCTTGAACCGGCGGCGCCTGTCGAAGGCGCGGGGCAGGTCCCGCGGGGCAAGTCGCTCAAGGTCTATGCCTTGGCGCAATTGGCGCAGCGCGAATACGGTCGCGCCGAGCTGCGCCGCAAACTGCTGGCGCGAGTTCGTTCAAGCGCGACGGCAGCACAGCGGCGCGGCGTGCGGGCCGACCCGGTGGCATCTGAAGCGGGGCCCGACGCAGGCGACGAAACAGCCGCGGCGCAGTGTGTCGAGGGCGTGCTCGACTGGCTCGAAGCGCACCGCTACTTGTCGGAACAACGCTTTGTCGAGTCACGAATCCGAGTGCGCAGCGAACGCTTCGGCACCTCGCGCATTCGCCACGAGCTCGCGCAACACGATCTGCATCTGCCGGCGCCGGCCGAAGCCGCTCTGCTCGAGAGCGAATTTGAGCGCGCTCTGAGAGTTTGCGCGCGCAAGTTTGACGCGGCGCCGATCACTCCCGCAGACGAAGCCAAGCGCGCTCGCTTTCTCGCAGGTCGCGGCTTCTCCGGCGACGCGATTCGGCGCGTCCTTCGCACGCTGCGATCGCGCGATGCGAACCCACCGGCCGCGCAGACCGGCGTTGACCTCGAAATGGCCCCGGGCACGCGTGCTACATTGCCGCGCTGACGCGCGCGGCGGTTGCGGTTCGGCTTTCCTCGCGCTGGTTTGCCCCGTGCCGCGGGGTGGATCGAACCCTGACGCTGCGAGCCCTCATGAAGATCCACGAATATCAAGGCAAGGAACTCCTCCGGCAGTTCGACATCCCGGTGCCGCGCGGCTACCCGGCGTTCAGCGTGCGTGAGGCGGTCGAGGCGGCGCAAAAACTCGGCGGCCCGGTCTGGGTCGTGAAAGCGCAGATTCATGCGGGCGGGCGCGGCAAGGGCGGCGGCGTCAAGTTGGCGCGCAGCATGGATGACGTGAAACTTCTCGCCGGGCAGATTCTCGGCATGCAACTCAAGACGCACCAGACCGGGCCAACGGGCCAGAAGGTTCGGCGCCTGCTGATTGAAGAGGGTGCCGACATCCGTCACGAGTACTACGTGGCTGTCGTCACCGACCGAGCGACGCAGAACGTCGCGCTCATGGCGAGCTCGGAAGGCGGCATGGACATCGAAGAGGTCGCGCACAAAACACCCGAGAAGATCATCAAGGTGTTCGTCGATCCGTTGCTCGGGTTGACCGAGGCACAAGCTTTGACGCTGGCGCGCGGGATCGGGATTCCCGCCGAGTCGCGGCCTCAAGCCGTCGACATCCTGAACAAGCTCTATGCCTGCTACATGGCGACCGACGCGACGCTGGTGGAAATCAACCCGCTCATCCTCGAAGGCCCGGTGAACGGCAAACCGAGCCAGGTGAAGGCGCTCGACGCGAAGTTCAACTTCGACAGCAACGCCCTGTTCCGCCATCCGGAGATCACGGCGTATCGCGACCTCGACGAAGAAGACCCGGCAGAAATCGAAGCGAGCAAGTTCGACCTGGCGTACATCCAGCTCGACGGCAACATCGGTTGCCTGGTGAACGGTGCGGGCCTGGCAATGGCGACGATGGACACGATCAAGCTCTTCGGCGGCGAGCCGGCGAATTTTCTCGACGTCGGCGGCGGCGCGAGCGCCGACAAGGTGACCGAAGCGTTCAAGATCATGCTCGGGAACCAAAAGGTGAAGGCGATTCTGGTCAACATTTTCGGCGGCATCATGCGCTGCGACACGATCGCCGAGGGGGTGATTGCCGCGTGTCGCGCCGTCAACTTGAGCGTGCCGCTCGTCGTGCGAATGAAGGGCACGAATGAGGACCTGGGCAAGAAACTGCTGCAAAGTTCGGGTCTGCCGATCATCAGCGCAGACTCGATGGCCGAGGCCGCCGAGAAGGTCATGGCAGCGCTGAAGTAGCAAGTCAGCCCGCGCCCCGGCCACCCGACCTGCCCGCCCAAGGAACCGCACATGTCCATCCTCATCGACCAGCACACCAAGGTCATCACGCAAGGCATCACCGGCAAGACCGGCCAGTTCCATACGCGCATGTGCCGCGACTACGCGAACGGCAAGAACTGCTTCGTCGCCGGCGTGAACCCGAAGAAGGCCGGCGAAGATTTCGAAGGCATACCGATCTTTGCCAACGTCAAGGACGCCGCCGCCAGAACCGGCGCGACCGTGAGCGTGATCTACGTGCCGCCGGCGGGCGCTGCGGCAGCGATCCTGGAAGCGGTCGAGGCCGAGCTTGACCTGGCGATCTGCATCACGGAAGGCATACCGGTGCGCGACATGCTCGAGGTGCGCAGCAAAATGCGCGCGCGCGAAGCGGCAGGTGCAAAGAAGACACTTCTCCTGGGCCCCAATTGCCCGGGACTGATCACGCCCGAACAGATCAAGATCGGCATCATGCCCGGCCACATCCACAAGGCAGGGCGCATCGGCGTCGTGTCGCGCTCCGGCACCTTGACTTACGAGGCCGTCGCGCAGCTGACCGAAATCGGCCTTGGCCAATCGAGCGCGGTGGGCATCGGCGGCGATCCGATCAACGGCCTGAAGCACATCGACGTGATGCGCATGTTCAACGACGACCCGGCGACCGACGCCGTGATCATGATCGGCGAAATCGGCGGCCCCGACGAAGCCGAAGCGGCGCGCTGGTGCAAGAGCCACATGAAAAAACCCATCGTCGGTTTCATCGCCGGTGTCACCGCGCCGCCGGGCAAACGCATGGGCCACGCGGGTGCGCTGATCTCCGGAGGCGCCGACACGGCGGACGCGAAGCTTGCGATCATGGAGGAGTGCGGCTTCACCGTCACACGCAACCCTTCGGAGATGGGCAAGCTGTTGAAGCGCCTGCTGTGAGATCTGTGGGCGTGGACCCAGCGCGCGGACTATTGCGCAGCGCAGCAGCGACTGCCGGGCGTCGTGCGCCCGCGAGGCTTGGCCGCACACCGCGATCCAAGGCACAATTCGACACACCCAACGCCCTACCTTCGCTGCATCCATGACTCTCGAGTTCTTCAGCGCAACCGACACCGGCCGGGCGCGCAACAACAATGAAGACTCGGTAGCGCTGGACGAGGCGAACGCGCTCATGGTCCTGGCCGACGGCATGGGCGGCTACAACGCCGGCGAAGTGGCGAGCGGCATGGCGACGTCGTTCATCAAGAGCGAACTCGGTCGCTGGCTCACCGAAGCCGCCGGCGACGCGTCGGACACCGATGTGCGTCGCGCGATGGACATCTGCGTCGACAACGCCAATCGCGCCATCTTCAACGCCGCGAACTCGAATCCGCAGTACGCCGGCATGGGAACGACGCTGGTGATGGGCGTGTTTCGCGAGGGCCGACTCCTCATCGGCCATGTCGGCGACTCGCGCGGCTACCGCCTGCGCGCCGGGCGCCTGACGCAAATCACGCACGACCATTCGCTGCTGCAGGAACAGATCGACGCCGGCCTGATCACGATGGAGCAGGCCGCGTTCTCGTCGAACAAGAACCTGGTAACGCGCGCCGTCGGGGTGGAAGACACGGTGCTGCTCGAGACGCACTTGCACGACGTGCTGCCGGGCGACACCTACCTGCTATGCTCGGACGGCTTGTCCGACATGCTCGACGACGAAAGCATTCTGCAGGTGTTGCTGGGCAGCGAATCGCTGGCCGAAGCCGTGGCGGCACTCGTCGACGCGGCCAACGACGCAGGCGGAAAGGATAATATCTCGGTGGTCCTTGCTCGGGTGCGCGGCCCGGCGGGGTCTGCGCGGTCATGGTGGCCGTTCCGGCGTTGACCGGGTCGATGAGGCAGGCGAACGAATCTGCCGCAATCGGAAAAAGATAAAGACAGAAAGGTCGCAAGCATGGGCAAGCTGGTCGTATCGCTCGATGGTGTGGTGATCAAGGAGGTTCAGATCACCAAGGACAAGACCACGCTGGGCAGGCGCCCGTACAACGACATCGTGATCGACAACCTCGCCGTGAGCGGCGAACACGCCGTCTTGCAGATGGTCGGCTCCGACGTCTTCATCGAAGACCTGAACAGCACGAACGGCACCTACATCAACGGCAAGGCGATCAAGAAGCAGCTGCTCACGCACAACGACACGGTGGAGATCGGCAAGTACAAGATCAAGTACCTCGTCGAAGACGGCACCGACTACGAAAAGACGATGATCCTCAAGCCCGGCGCGCTGCCCGCGGGCCAGCATTCCGGCTTCGGCCCGTCAGGATTCGGCCCCATGGGCGGTTCCACGTCGCCCGCGTCGATCAAGGTGCTGAACGGCGCCGCCGCCGGCCGCGAAGTGGCGCTGAGCAAGGTTGTGACGACGGTGGGCAAACCCGGCGTGCAGGTCGCGTCGATCACGAAACGCCCTGGCGGCTACGTGCTTGCGCACGTCGAAGGGTCACTGCGACCCAGCGTGAACGGCAGCCCCGTCGTCAGCGAAACCGTTCATTTGAAGAATGGCGACGTGATCGAGCTTGCCGGGACGCAGATGCAGTTCGTGCAGCCGTAGCCAAGGCGCTGTCATGCCGGCGAACGCCGGCATCCACCCTCGGCACCGAGGCCAGGGCGCCGCCCAGCGTGACCCTCTTCACGCGGACACTTGGCACTTCGCCGTGCCGCCCGCAATCGCCGACCAAGCGCGACATTCGCGCCTTGAATCCCGCGTCGAGCCAAGGCACCATGCAGGCAACGCCCGAGGCACCCGCCCGCGCTGCCGATCCACCGAAGACTCGCGCCACACCCTTTCATGATTGTCCAAGTCCTCGGCTGCTCCGGCGCCATCGCGGCAGGTTGCAAGACGACCGCCTTCCTGCTCGACCATGATGTGCTGATCGACGCTGGCACCGGCGTTGGCGACCTGAGCCTCGAAGCGCTGGCGCGAATCGACCATATCCTGATCAGCCACTCGCACCTCGACCATGTGCTCGCGATCGGGCTACTCGCCGACAGCGTGATCCGCCTGCGCGCGGCCGATAACCGGCCGCCGATCCAGGTGCACGCCTTGCCCGAGACGATTGCCGCGCTGCGCGGGCATATCTTCAACGGCGTCATCTGGCCCGACTTCACGCGCTTGCCCGACCCGGCGCGACCGGTGTTGGAGCTCGTTCCGTTTGCCGTGGGTGACGTGGTGGTGCTGGGCGGCAAACACATCGAAGTGCTGAGCGCGGCGCACACGGTACCGGCAGTTGGCTTCGGCGTTGACTGCGGCGCTGCGGGCTGGTGGGCCTACACGGGCGACACTGGCCCCAACCCGGCGCTATGGCAGCGCCTGAGTCAGCTGCGCGTCGCCCAGATCGTCATCGAAACGGCCTTCAGCGATGAAGAGCGTGAGCTCGCACACCTGAGTCGGCACCTTTGTCCCGCTGAACTCGGCGTCGAACTCGAACGGCTGGCGGGCTGCGCGGACGTGCACATCACGCACATCAAACCCGGGGAAGTGGAAAGCGTGATGGCAGAGATCGCGCGGCTCGGCACACGACACCGCATCCACGCGCTGACGGCTGGACAGGTGATGCGCCTGGACTCGGCACGACCGGCTGTCCCGCCAGGCCAGGACGCAACGAGTGACAAATTTCGGCAGCTCGAGCCGATAGCGACGCTTGCCCATGTTGCCCAGTGACGATTTGCGTCACGTTTGAGTGAAAAGTCCACGAATCGGACACTCGGAGAGGCTGGCACAGACCCTGCAACTGTTGAGCGTGTTCCCCCCAACCCCCATGGAGCTTTCCAACATGAAACGTCGAGTCCAAGCAGGTTTTACCCTCATCGAGTTGATGATCGTTATCGCGATCATCGGCATCCTGGCGGCGATTGCGCTGCCGCAGTATCAGAACTACACGATCCGGGCGAAGGTGTCCGAGGCGTTGGCGTTGTCTGCCGGTGCGAAGCTGGCAGTGGCTGAGACAGCTCAGTCAGTGGGTGGTCTCACACTGATCACTGCGTCGAACCATGGCTATACCAGCGGCTCCTCGACATACACCACCAGCATCTCGATTGATACTACAGGCGGCGCCACCAGTGGCACGATCACGGTTGTAGTTAGCGCTGCTGTCGGCGCGCCAACGTTCAACATCATCTTGACTCCGACCGCAAATGCAAACAATATTTCCTGGGTGTGCACAAACAATGCGGCAAATCAAGCGCATGTCCCGGCAACTTGCCGAGTCTAGTCAGTAGCCCTGATTCCTGACCTAGAAGGCGACGTAGCGATACGTCGCCTTGTTTTCGTTTGCACTGACGACTTCGATTGAATTCCGAATCATCCCTTGAGTGGAGAATGCCGCTCGGGCAACGTGCCCTTGACGTTCGAGAACTTTCGATTTGGCTGGTCATCGGCTTCGGTTGCCTCGCACTCGCCTGGCTTCTTCCAGAACACTACCTGCCCTGGACCACGTTTCGCCAAGAAGCGCTCGCAGCGTGCGCGGCCCTCATGCTTGTGGGAGCCACCCTCGAACGCAGTTCCTTTGTGGTTTGGCCAAGGATTGGGATACTACTGATTGCGGTCGCGGCAGTGCCGCTGATCCAGTGGGCCACGGGCCAGATTCGCTATCGAGACGATGCGATTCTTGCGTCCAGCTACGTCGCGCTGTCGGGAGTCTGCGCTTGCATTGGCGCAAGCCTCGTCGCAGGTACACGCCGTCAACAATTCTTGGACGCCCTGACTGCATGCTTGGTTCTGGCCGGCATCGCGTCGGCCGGAATGGCGCTGTGTCAGTGGCTCGGGCCCAATGTCTTGATGGATTGGGTTCAGCCCATGCCCGCCAGAGGCCGGCCCTTCGCCAATATCGGCCAGCCGAATCACTTGTCCACTCAGCTTTTGCTCGGGTTTGCCGGGCTGCTGTATTGGTACGAAACACGTCGGACCTCCGGCAGGGTGACGGCCCTCGCTGCCGCATGGCTCGGCTGGGGTGTCGTGATGACGCAATCCCGCACTGGATGGCTCGCGGTCGGTGCGTTCGCAGCGTGGTGGCTCTTGATGCGCTCCCGCACGACACTTCGTTTGCAAGCTCTGCCGGTTTTGATCGGATGCATCGCCTTCGTCGCCGCAGTCCTCGCCCAGGGCAGCCTGTTCGTTCTTTGGAATGATCCTGGATACTTGGGTAGCACAGCCCCAGCGCTTCGCTTGACCACAGCCAGGCGCGGCTTGATTTGGGAAATGTTGTGGCATGCGTTGATGCAGTCGCCGTGGATCGGCTATGGCTGGGGCCAGGTGGCCAGCGCACATTTTGTTTCGGCGAGCCACTTTCCGGGCGCAGGGACGTGGCTGAGCCATAGCCACAACCTGCTGCTTGACTTGATGATCTACAACGGCATACCAATCGGCTTGTTGATTGCCCTGTTGCTGCTCGTCTGGTTTACCCGTCGCATTCGCGAGTGCCGCGATTCACAGACTTGGTGCTGGATGTTCGCGCTTTTCGCCATATTTCTGCATGCGATGTTCGAGTTCCCACTGCACTACGCCTATTTCTTGGTGCCCACCGGGCTCTTGCTGGGAATTGTCAGCAGCACAACAACTTCGATTCGAACGGGCAAATGGAGCCTCGTCGCGCCAACAGCTTTGCTGACTCTGGCGCTCACTAGCGTGGCGGTCGAGTATGTGAATGCCGAAGAATCCCTGCGTGACCTGCGTCTCGCCTCGTTTCATGTCGGTCGGCCCCCAGGGGACCTGCCCAAGCCGGATTGGGTAGTCCTCGAAAGTTGGAAGGACTATCACGAAGCAGTTGCGATGAGCATCCACGGTCGGATGCGACCGGAGGACATTCAGTCACTTCGCGATCTGGCGCGTCGATACCCGTACCCGAACGTTCTTTCACAATACGCACATGCTACGGCGCTGAACGGCCAAATGAGCACGTCAATGTGGGTGCTGGCACATACCTGCAAAGTACACAGCGAAGTGGTTTGTGACGCGGTGCGTATTTGGTGGACCCGACTCGGTACCAAACACCCTGAACTGGCCGCGGTCGCATTCCCTGTTCCGCCACGGTAGCCTGGCCTACCGAGAATAGCGAACAATGCGTTCCACTCCGTAAGCCACACAACTCGCGCGGTTGCGGAACGCCGACTTCCGATGAATCGCCCGCTTCTATCCGGCCCCGGTGAACTTCGCGATGCGCCGCAGCTGCTGTTGGGATTGGCCGTCGCCATGCCAATGTTGTTGGCATTTAACCTCCCGCCATCGGCGACCTTCTTCAACCAAGCGATTTCCCTGATCGGGTGGGCCGGTTGGGCATTTCTGTTGTTCGCAGACCTTGGAGCCAGCAGCAAACTTCGAGCAACTGGCGCAGCCTTTGCCGCTGCCCTTGTCTTGCTCGGCGCCGCGACACTATCCTCAGTCCTCGCGGCCGGCCTGCCCTCGGCACTCGGCATATCGAACCTGGCGATCATTGCCATTGCCGCAATCGCATTTGTCGCAGGCACCGTCGATCAATCCAGCGCACTCCGTCGCGTCACGTTTCGCGCCTTCTGCACCGGGATGGTCGTCGCAGGCCTCGCCAGCACCTGCTTTGGTTTGTTGCAAGTCTACGCACCGGCCTTCGGCGGCGGCGATTGGATTGCCCGTGCGTCCTCCGACGGCCGTGCAGTGGGCAATTTGCGCCAAGCGAATCACCTTTGTAGCCTGCTCCTTTGGTCCATCGTGTCGGCGTTCTGGCTGGTCGATGGACGGTCCTTGCGCGTTGCGACCGGTGTCGTGCTAACGGCAGGCATGCTTTTCGCTGTTGTCCTCACGGGGTCGCGAAGCGGAGTATTCGGAGTGTTGACCCTGGCGTTGTGGGGTTTGTTGGACCTGCGCCTGTCCCGTGCCATGCGCATTGCCCTCTTGCTCGCGCCACTAGCCTACGCGCTACTATGGTTCGGCGCCTTTGCGTGGGCCGAGTACAGCCAGGGCACATTCGCGCTCTCCAGACGCTTCAGCACCGAGGGCGACATTTCGAGTTCACGCTTTGGTATCTGGGCGAACACCCTCACGCTGATTCACTCGAATCTGTGGGCCGGTGTGGGCTTCGGCGAATTCAACTTCGCCTGGACCTTGACCGAGATTCCGAACCGGCCCGTCGCGTTCTTCGACCACACGCACAACCTGCCGCTGCAGTTTGCGGTCGAGTTGGGACTGCCGCTGGCGATCGTCTTGCTCACTTTGCTGGGCTGGGCGCTGTGGCGCGCGTGGCGGAACTGCATGCTGCCACCGAACCCAGAAGAAGGTGCTTCGCCGCAGCGCGCCGCCTTCGTCATGGTGCTGCTCGTGCTGATGCACAGCCTGCTCGAATACCCGCTGTGGTACGCGTACTTTCTGTTGCCTACGGCGTTCTTGCTGGGGCTGTGCGTCGCCGGTCCTTCACGTCACCTGGCGACTGCAGCAACTGCGCCTCGTAGGCAGATTCAAGCGACGAGCTTTCGCATTGCTGCCCTTGTGCTCATGCTCGGCGCCGCCTACTCGGTCTACGACTACTTCAAGGTCGTCGTCATCTTCGCGCCACCGGAAAACGCCGCGCCGCTTGCAGAGCGCATCGCCCGCGGCCAGCGCAGTCTGTTCTTCTCGCACCACGCAGACTACGCCGCGGCAACGACCTCGGACGACCCGGTCTTTGCCCTCGCCGCGGCTCAACGCGCGGCGCACTATTTACTCGACACCCGCCTCATGATGGCGTGGGCAAATGCGCTCCACGCGACGGGTGACAGCGAACGCGCCAAGTACCTGGCGCAGCGCTTGCGCGAGTTTCGAAACCCGCAGTCGGTGAGCTACTTCGCGCCGTGCGATGACCCTGGCGTGGCGCGCGCCGACAAACCCTACCAGTGTTTCGCGCCGCAGCGCCAGTTCACGTTCGCCGACTTCAGGTGACGCCGGGCGCGACCCAGTCGCCGGATTTACCGCCGTGCTTCTCGAGCACGCGGATCTCGCCCATCACCATACCTCGGTCCGCCGCCTTGCACATGTCGTAGACCGTGAGCAGGCCGATCTGCACCGCGGTGAGCGCCTCCATCTCGACGCCGGTGCGGCCGAGCGTCTCGACTCGTGCCGTGCACCGAACTGAACTGCCTGAACGATCGACTTCGAACTCCACCGCGACGCGCGTGATCGGCAGCGGGTGGCAGAGCGGAATCAGTTCCGACGTGCGCTTCGCGGCCTGGATCGCGGCGATTCGCGCAACGCCGAGCACGTCGCCCTTCTTCGCCTGACCCGCCTCGATCAGCGCCAGCGTCGCGGGCAACATTCGAATCACGCCACTGGCGCGCGCGACCCTGTGCGTTTCGGCCTTGCTGGTGACGTCGACCATGTGCGCCTGGCCTTGCGCGTCGAAGTGCGTGAGCGGCGAGTCGGGGGCTTGGGACATGGCTGGAAACACCAGGGAACCGAATGTGCGGCATGATAGCCACGCCAACCGGCGCTTCACGGCCCACCGCCTCTTTCGCCTCACGCCACGTGACTCCAGCGCGCTCCGTTCACCCGCCTCGTTCTCGGCATTCGCGTGGGCTCGTCGCCCTTTGCGCCGCAAGCCTGCTCATCGGCACATCGTGCCCACCCGCCATCGCGCAAATCAACCTGCCGGCGCTCGGCGACACCGAATCGGAAGACTTCGGCGTCGGCACCGAGCGCAAACTCGGCGACCAGGTGATGCGCGAGATCCGGCGCGACCCCGACTACCTCGACGACCCGGTGCTGCTCGAGTACCTCGAGTCGCTGTGGGACCCCTTGCTCGCGCAAGCGCGTGGCAACGGCAACATCACCGCGGATCTGGACCAGCGCTTTGCCTGGGAACCGTTCCTGGTGCGGGACCGCGCAATCAACGCGTTTGCGCTGCCGGGCGGTTATGTCGGTGTGTACCTGGGGTTGATCAGTTTGACGACGAGCCGCGACGAACTCGCCTCGGTGCTCGCGCACGAGCTGTCGCACGTCACGCAGCGCCACATTGCGCGCAGCATTGCGGTGGGCAGGCGGCAGTCGCTGATCGGCGCGGCGGCGATGATCCTCGGCGTGCTCGCCGCGGCGCGCAGCAACTCCATCGACGCGGCGAACGCCTTGATCGTCGGCGGCCAGGCGGCGGCGATTCAAGGCCAGTTGAACTTCTCGCGCGACATGGAGCGCGAAGCGGACCGGATCGGTTTCTCCTTGTTGACCGGCGCAGGTTTCTCTGCAGCGGGAATGGCGGCGATGTTCGAGAAGCTCGATCAATCGTCGCGGCTGAACGACAACGGCGCCTATCCGTACCTGCGCAGCCACCCCTTGAGTTCGGAGCGCGTCGGCGAAGCCCGCGCCAGACTCGGAACCGCGCCGGCAGCGCTGCCGGGCAGCGATTTTGAACACGCGCTGGCGCAGGGCCGGGCACGGGTGCTGATGGACCCCCGCGTCGACGCCTTGCGCCGCTGGCAGGCGCTGGACGCCGAGCGACTGGGTGCCTCGCCCGCCGAGCGCCTGGGCGCCGCGTACAGCAGCGCGTTGGCGTCGACCCTGCTGCGCGACTGGGCACGCGCCGACGCGGCACTGACCCGGCTGCTCGACCTGTCCGGCGAAACCCCGCGCGACGCCCGAGTCGCCCGCACCGTCGGCCTGCTGACCGCGCAGTCGTTGTTCGAGCGCGGCGACGCGCTGCGCGCCGCTGCCGCGTTAAAACCTTTCGTCGAGAGCCCCTCCCGACCGGCGATGCTGCTCGAAGCACAGATCGCGCTGGCCGTCGCGGCGCGCGCCCCCGGCGAAGCGGCGAGCGCCATGGCGCTGAAACGCAGCGCCGACAGGCTTCAGACGTGGCTCGCGCTGCGCCCACGCGACGCCGCGGCGTGGGCGCAGTTGGCTCAGGCGTGGGCGCAACTCGGCCAGCCGCTACGCGCGCTGCGCGCCGAAGCCGAGGTTCGGCTCGCGCTGGGTGACCTGAACGGCGCTGCGGATCGGCTGCGCGCCGGCCAGCGCAGCGCCCGCAGCGGCAGCAGCAACGTCGACTTCATCGACGCCTCGGTGATCGACGCACGACTGCGCTACATCGAGGGCCAGCGCCGGCAGATCGCCATCGACGAGCGCGCGGCGAACGAGCCGCGCTGAAGTCTGCACCGTTGGGCCGCACCTCGACGCGCCGCGGGGTGCGTCAGCTGCGTCGCGCGAAGAGTCGCTCGATCGCCGTGTCGATCACCATGCCGCACAGGCTGTAGATCAGCGAGCCGAGCAGCGCCGCGGGAAATCCCGTGACGTGAAGGCCATCGAGCAGCTGCGCCGCAAAGTAAAACATCAGCGCGTTGATGACGAACAGGAACAGGCCGAGCGTGAGCAGCGTGACCGGAAGTGTCAAGAGCACGAGGATCGGCCGCAGCAGCGAATTGAGCAGGCCGAGCACGAACGCGGCAAGCATTGCCGAGCCGAAGTTCTGTACTCTTCACACCGGGGTAGAGGTGCGCCACGAGCAACAGCGCGCACGCCAGCAGCAGCCAACGGAGCAGGATTTTCAGCATCGCCGCAGCATAGCGGCATCGCTTTGCGCCCGCCAGAGGGCGCAACCGAAGAGCGCGTGCGGGGCATCGAGACGATCGCCATTTGCGGCGCGAGGCATCGCGCCGAGCAGCGTCGTTGACGCGTGAGCGCGACAAAACCGGCCTTCTCCTCGGAGAATTGAGCGCTTTCAGAGTGAAAACTGCTTTGCAATGCGCCGTTCACGCAGTACCATTCGCACCGCACGGTGCTATGGAGAAATGAGAACCCATGCGGCTCTCGCCCAACCCGAGCACATCAACAACCTACTTGATGGAGTGAATTGAAATGGCAACTGCGAAGAAGGCTGCAAAGAAAGTGGCAGCGAAGAAGGCTCCGGCCAAGAAGGCGGCAGCGAAGAAGGCTCCGGCGAAGAAGGCGGCAGCGAAGAAGGCCCCGGCGAAAAAGGCTCCGGCCAAGAAGGCGGCAGCGAAGAAGGCCCCGGCGAAGAAGCGCACCCCGAATGCGGCCTTCATGAAGCCCATGACGCCGAGCGCGTCGCTCGCTGCGGTGATCGGTGGGAACCCGATGCCCCGTACCGAAGTGACGAAGAAGGTGTGGGACTACATCAAGAAAAATGGCCTGCAAGACTCGGCCAAGCGCACCATGATCAATGCCGACGCCAAGCTGAAGGAAATCTTCAAGAAGGCGCAAGTCTCGATGTTCGAGATGACGAAGCTGATCAACGGGCACCTGAAGTAAGCTGCAAGGTTCCAAGACCTGCAAGCCGGTGCGCGACACCGGCTTTTTTTCGCCCGTCGTTCGGCGCCGCGAGCGCCGGCCATCAACGCGGTGGCGCCACCCCGAACAGGGACGCGCCGTTGCCCCAGGCGATTTTGCTGGCGGTGCCCGGGTCGAGGTCGCCGAGCCAATCGCGCGCCTCTTGCATCAGCGCTTCGTAGCCCTGCCAGCGCTGGTTCACCCAGGTGTCCGAGCCGACCATGAAACGCGTCGGAAACTCGCTCAGCAGCGCTTTCCATTCGGCGCTCAGTCGCCCCGCACCCTCGGTGAGCCCGGGCCGGTACGACAGCTCGCCCATCAGCAGCGGGTAGCGACGCAGCAGTTCGCGCAGGCGCGCCACGGGTGCGCCGCCGATGCTGCTGTGCGCCCAGATGAGCCGCGCTTGCGGCGCGTGCGCCATGAGCAGGTCGATCGCGGTGTCGTCCACATGCGCCAGCACCGCGAGGTTCTTTCCTGCGCGAGCTGCATCAGCTTGCGCGCCACCGCGCCGTTCGCGTTCGCGCTGTCGTACAGATGAAATTCGCCCAGGCCGCGGTACGGCCCGGCGGGCGTCCCCGCGGCAAGTTCGGCGAGCACCATCTGGTAGATCGTTTCGTCCTGGAACCAGCTGCTGTAGTCGGCGCGGTTGCGGTACAGGCGAATGAAGGGCACGACGCGTCACGCCGGCGGCCTGGGTCTGCGCGCGCGCTGCGGCGAGCGTCTTCGTGCCGTCGTTGGGCCGGCTGTTCGCGACGATCGCACGCACGCCGCTGCGCTGCATGCGCGCCAGCGCGTCGGCCAGCGGATGCGCCGACTGCCACGCTTCTTCGTTGTAGTGCAGGTGGGCGTCGAAGAGCGGGCCGCGGTAGGGCTCGGCGCTCGCGCTCAAGGCCGACGGCGACGAGCAAGCGGCGCACGAGAACTCGAGTCAGGCGTCATGGCGGATTGGCGAATTGGCTTTTAGGGGCGCTTTCAGCCGACGTGCTCGCGCAGGAATCGCAAGCGTGCGCTGGCGTGCCAGGGTCGGCGCTCGCCGCGTCGTACGAGCCGCGCTGGTCGCAGTTGAAGCCGTGGCCCGCCGCGTACACCTGAACCGTGACGCCGGGGTGGGCGGCGCGCAGTGCGTCGACACCGGGCAGCGGGATCATGGCGTCGTTCGCGCCGAAGTGCGCGAGCACCGGGCAGCGCGGAATTCGCGCCGCGTGGTCGGGAATTCCGCCGCCGTAATACGGCACGCTCGCCGCGAGCCCTTCGACGTCGCACGCGGCGAGCCAGCTGAGCAGTCCGCCCCAGCAATAGCCGACGATGCCCACCCTTGCCCCCGGGCCGAGGTGCGACCGCGCAGCCGCCACCGCAGCGCGAACGTCGAGCAACGCCTTGTCAACGCTGCTCGCCTCTTTCAAGGCTCTGCCGCGCTGAATGTCGTCGGGCGAATAGCCGATTTCGACGCCGCGCTCGATCCGGTCGAACAGCGCCGGCGCGACGACGAGGTAGCCGTCGAGCGCAAACCCGTCGGCCACCGCGCGGATGTGCGAGTTGACGCCGAAAATTTCCTGCACCACAACGAGCCCGCCGCGCGGCGGCGACGCCGGCAGCGCCAGGAACGCGCCGAGGCGCTCGCCGTCGGCCGAAGTCAGGTCGATCGATTCCCCCATGGCAACCTTTCAGCCTCGCGCGAGGCGGCGCTGCACGAAGTCCAGCCGGTCCTGGCCCCAGAATATTTCGCCGTCGATGACGTAGCTCGGCGCGCCGAAGACTCCGGTCTCGATCGCCGACTGGGTGTACGCGTCGTAGCGCTCCTGCACGCCGGGCGCCTGTGCGTCGTCGAGGCGGCGCGACGGCAACTTGGAGGCGACCAGCAGCGTGGCCAGCTCATGCGCGTCGGCGATGTTGCGCTCCTGCACCCAGACCGCGCTCAGGATCGCGCCGGTGAGCGCGAGCGCGGCGGCCGTTCCGTCGAGTTGATCGACGGCGATGATGAGTTTCGCCGCGTCGTCGCCGGGAACGGGAAAGTACTTCGGCGTCAGGTTCAGCGGTCGGCCGAGGAACTCGCTGAAGCGCTTCAGCTCGACGAGCCGATACGCCTGGCGCTGCGGGGCGCGCTTGGCCAGCGGCAGGCCACCTGAGATCGGAAAGACCTTGCCGCCCAGGTCAATCGGCCGCAGGTTCACCTGCGCGCCCGCGGCACGAGCGATTTCGACGAAGCGCTCGTGGCCGAGGTAGACGTAGGGTGACTGCGGGGCGAGGTAGTAATCGATGGTCAGGGGCATGGCGAACTCCGATGGGAAACGCAAGAACAGCGGCGGATGGACGGGATCGGGCGCAGTCTAGAACGTTCCAGCCGCCCGGTCACTGAGCAGCAGCGCGAGGTGGCGCCCGGTGTGGCTCGCCGGATGCTGCGCCACCGTCTGCGGCGTGCCGCAGACCACCACTTCGCCTCCACCGCCACCGCCCTCTAGCCCCATGTCGACGATCCAGTCGGCGGTCTTGATCACGTCCAGGTTGTGTTCGATCACGACCACCGTGTTGCCGGCGTCGACGAGTTGGTGCAGGACACGAAGCAGCAGTGAGATGTCAGCGAAGTGCAGGCCGGTCGTCGGCTCGTCCAGGATGTACAGCGTTCGCCCCGTGTCGCGTTTGGACAGCTCGAGCGCGAGCTTGACGCGCTGCGCCTCGCCGCCGGAGAGCGTTGTCGCGCTCTGCCCGAGCTGCACGTAGCCGAGGCCCACGTCGAGCAGTGTCTGCAGCTTGCGCGCGATGCCGGGAACGGCGTTGAACAGGGCAAACGCCTCTTCGACGGTGAGCGCGAGCACGTCGGTGATGTTCTTGCCCTTGTAGAGCACGTCGAGCGTTTCGCGGTTGTAGCGCTTGCCGCGGCAGGTGTCGCACGGCACGTAGACGTCGGGCAGGAAGTGCATTTCGACCTTCAGCACGCCGTCGCCCTGGCACGCCTCGCAGCGCCCGCCGGCGACATTGAAGCTGAAACGCCCGGCACCGTAACCGCGTTCGCGCGCCATGTTCATTTCGGCGAAGAGCTCGCGGATCGGCGTGAACATGCCGGTGTAGGTGGCCGGGTTGCTGCGTGGCGTGCGGCCGATCGGGCTCTGGTCGACGTTGATCACCTTGTCGATCGCCTCCAACCCTTCGATGGCGTCGCACGGCTTCACGTCGATGTGGCTCGCGTAGAGCTTGCGCGCGACGCTCGCGTACAAGGTGTCGTTCACGAGCGTGCTCTTGCCCGAACCCGAAACTCCGGTGACGCAGGTGAGCACGCCCACGGGGATCTCGACCGTCACGCCTTTCAGGTTGTTGCCGCGCGCGTTGACGATGCGCAGGCAGGGCCTCGCGTTGCCAGGCGCCACACCGCGCTGAACGACCGGCCCGACGATGCGCAGGCTGCCTGCCAGGTAGCGCCCCGTCAGCGACTCGGGGTGCGCAGCCACCTCGCGCGGCGTGCCTTGCGCGATCACGCTCCCGCCGTGCACTCCCGCACCGAGCCCCATGTCGATCACGTGATCGGCTTGCAGGATCGCGTCTTCGTCGTGTTCGACGACGATCACGGTGTTGCCGATGTCGCGCAGATGCCGCAGCGTGCCGATGAGGCGCTGGTTGTCGCGCTGGTGCAGGCCGATGCTGGGTTCGTCGAGCACGTAGAGCACACCCGTCAGTCCCGAGCCGATTTGCGACGCAAGCCTGATGCGCTGCGCCTCGCCGCCCGACAGCGTGTCAGCACTGCGGTCCAGGCTCAGGTAGTTCAGCCCGACGTCGTTCAGAAAGCGCAAGCGCGAGCGGATTTCGCGCAGGATCGGCGCCGCAATGTCGGCCTTCGCACCGTGCAGCGCGAGGGTGTTGAAGTAGTCGAGGCCTTCGCGCAGCGTGAGGTGCTCGACTTGGTAAATAGCCTGCGGATCCGTGCCGCCGGCGTCGACGAGCAGCACGTTGCGCGCTTCGCGGCGCAGACGCGCCCCGGCGCATTCCGGGCACGGCCGCGCGGCCTGGTAGCGCGAGAGTTCTTCGCGAACCGCCGCCGAATCGGTCTCGCGATAGCGGCGCTCCAGATTCGGCACGATGCCCTCGAACGGGTGCGAGCGCTTCACGCTGCGCTTGCGGCCGCTCGCGGTTTCAGCTTCGTAGACGAACTCGATCGGCTCCTTCCCCGACCCGTACAACAAAACCTGGCGCGCTGCCGCAGGCAAGGCGTCGAAGGCGCTGTCGATGTCGAACCCGTAGTGTTTGGCGACGCTCTCGAGCAGCGAGAAGGTGTAGGTGTTGCGCCGGTCCCAGCCTTTCACCGCGCCGCTGGCCAGGCTCAGCGAGGGAAAAGCGACGATGCGTTCGGCGTCGAACACCGTCGTCTGGCCCAAGCCGCCACAGCTCGGGCAGGCGCCGACCGGCGAGTTGAAGGAGAACAGCCGCGGTTCGAGTTCAGCCAGCGAATAGTTGCAGAGCCGGCACGCGAACTTGCTCGAAAACAGGTGCTCGCGCGGCGCGGGTGCTGGCGCGTCGAGTTCGGCGACCACCGCCCGACCGTCGGCGATTCGCAGCGCGGCCTCGAAACTCTCGGCCAAACGTTGCTCAAGGCCGGGCTGGACCTTGAGTCGGTCGATCACGACGTCGACGTCGTGCTTTTCTGTCTTCTTCAACTTCGGCAGTTCCGTCGCTTCGAAGAGTGTTCCGTCGATCCGAAAACGGATGAAACCTTGCGCCTGCATCTGCGCAAACAGATCGGCGAACTCGCCTTTGCGCGCGCGTGCCACCGGCGCGAGCAGCATCAGGCGTGTGCCTTGCGGCAGGGCGAGAACGGTATCGACCATCTGGCTCACGCTCTGCGCCTGCAACGGCAGGTGATGATCGGGGCAGTAGGGCGTTGCGGCGCGCGCAAACAGCAAGCGCAGGTAGTCGTGGATTTCGGTGACGGTGCCCACCGTCGAACGCGGGTTGTGCGACGTCGCCTTCTGCTCGATCGCGATCGCCGGGCTCAGGCCGTCGATCGTGTCGACGTCGGGTTTGTCCATCAACTGCAGGAACTGCCGCGCGTACGCGCTCAGGCTCTCGACGTAGCGGCGTTGACCTTCGGCGTAAAGCGTGTCGAACGCGAGCGAACTCTTGCCCGACCCCGACAATCCGGTGATCACGACGAGCTTGTTGCGCGGGATATCGACGTCGACGTTCTTCAGGTTGTGCGTGCGCGCACCACGCACCCGGATGACTGACGCGTCGCCGGCTGCAGCGCCGGACAGGGGCTCATCACGCATTCAGAGCTTTTCCGTTTCGCCGGCGCGCGGCTGCCACTTCATGAGGCGTCGCTCGACCCGGCTCACGCTCGCGTCGAGCAGCAGCGCAAACGCCGTCAAGACGAGGATTCCGGCCATCACGGTGTTGATGTCGAACGCGCCCTCGGCCTGCAAGATGAGGTAACCCACGCCGCGCGACGAGCCGAGGTATTCGCCGACGACGGCGCCGACAAACGCCAGCCCGACGCTCGTGTGCAGCGAGCTGAACACCCACGCCGTGGCGCTCGGCAGGTAGACATGGCGCAGCAGTTGGCGCGGCGTCGCACCGAGCATGCGCGCGTTCGCGAGCACGACCGGGCTCACCTCTTTCACGCCCTGGTAGACGTTGAAGAACACGATGAAAAAGACGAGCGTGATCCCGAGCGCGACCTTGCTCGCCAAGCCCAGGCCGAACCAGACCGAGAAAATCGGCGCGAGGATGACGCGCGGCATGCTGTTCAGCGCCTTGATGTACGGGTCGGCGATCGCAGCGGCGATCGGACTGAGGGCGAGCCAGAGGCCAATGCCCAGCCCGAGCGCCGTGCCGAGCGCGAAGGCGAGCGCGGTTTCGACGAGCGTGACCCAGAGGTGCGGATAGATGTCGGCGTTGACGATGAACCAGGCCCAAATCCGGGCGCCGATTCTCAAAGGCTCGCCGAAGAAAAACGCCGCCTGGCGGTCGTTTTCGAACAGCAGCGGCGGGATCAGCCCGGGCGTCGTCAGCACATGCCACAGGCCGAAGACGGCGCCGAGCACGGCAACTTGCCAGACTCGCAAGTTGCCCGCCTTGGGTCGAACCATGTCCCAGATTTGCATACCGATTCAGGCCACCAGCTGCTGCTGGTAACCCTTCAGCACCTCTTCGCGCAACACCGCCCAGACGGCGCGGTGCAGTTCGATGAAGCGGGGCAGCGTGCGCACCTCGGCGACGTCGCGAGGGCGGGGCAGGTCGACGCTGAACTCGCCGATCGGGTGCGACGCGGGCCCGGCGCTGAGGACGATCACCCGGTCGCTGAGCGCGATCGCTTCGTCCAGGTCGTGCGTGATGAAGAGCACCGCCTTGCGCTTGCGCGACCAGAGTTCGAGAAGCTCGTTCTCCATCAACTGGCGCGTCTGCACGTCGAGCGCTGAGAACGGCTCGTCCATCAGGATCAGGTCCGGGTCCAGGGCAAGGGTCTGTGCGAGCGAGGTTCGCTTGCGCATGCCGCCCGAGAGCTGGTGCGGGTAGCGGTCGCCGAAGCCGCCGAGGCCGACGCGCTTCAGCCAGCCCTCGGCCTGGTCGCGCGCGTCGGGCGCGCCGCGGAACTCGAGCCCGGCCATCACGTTTTGCAGCGCTGTGCGCCATGGCATCAGGCTCTCGGTCTGGAACATGTAGCCGGCGCGGCGGTTGATTCCCACGAGTGGCGTGCCGAACACCTCGATGCGGCCGCTGCTGGGCTCGAGCAGCCCGGCGGCGACGTTGAGCAAGGTGCTCTTGCCGCAGCCCGTCGGACCGACAACACTGACGAACTCCCCCGCGCCCACGCTCAGGCTGACCTCGCGCACCGCAGTGAAGCCGGCCTCGGCGGCCGAGTGCGCAGCGAAGGTGCACGTCACGCCCTGCAGGCGCAGCGCGGGGGCCGCCGGTTCGACAACGCCGTTCACGCTTCGCGGCGCCTGCGGGTGAAAGCTCAACCCTTGGGGTATTTGATGTTGGCGCGTTTCACGAAGTCGTTCGTGTACACCGCGGCGAGGTCGAACTTCACATCGGCCAGCGCCGGGTCGGCGCTTTGCAGCGCACGCACGGCGGTGGCCGCGCCCGCCTCCGGAATCGAACCGTCGACCGACAACGCGCCCTTGCTGGCGAGGAAGGCGTCGATGTAGACCGCGCGGTCGCCGAGCAGGTAGCTCTCGGGAACGGCCTTGATGATCTCTCCCGGCCCCGCCGCCTGGATCCACTTGTTCGCACGCACGATCGCGTTCGCCAGCGCCTGCGTCGTCGCCGGGTATTTCGTGATGAAACTCTGCGGCGCATAGAGGCAACCCGCGGGCATCGGCCCGCCGAACACTTTGTCCGACTCGGCGACGATGCGCGTGTCGGAGATGATCTTCAGGTCGCCGGAGCGCTGCAGCAAGGTGATCACGGGGTCGAGATTGCTGATCGCGTCGATCTGCCCGGAGCGCATCGCCGCGACCGCGCCGTTGCCCGCGCCGATACCGATGATGCTCACGTCGCTGGGTTTCAGGCCCGCCTTGGCGATGACGAAGTTCGCCATCACGTTCGTGCTCGAGCCTGGCGCGGTGACGCCGATCTTCTTGCCCTTCAGGTCGGCGAGGGTCTTGTACCCGGGCAGCGTTTTCGGGTTGATGCCGAACACGATTTGCGGCGCCCGCCCTTGCAAGACAAAGGCGCGCAACGCCTGGCCTTTGGCCTGCATGTTCAAGGTGTGCTCGAAGGCGCCGGAGACGACGTCGGCACTGCCGCCCACCACCGCTTGCAGGGCGCGCGAACCGCCGGCGAAATCGGCGATCGTCACGTCGAGACCTGCGCTCTTGAAGTAACCGAGGCTCTCCGCCACGGTCAGCGGCAGGTAGTACAGCAGGTTCTTGCCGCCGACGGCGATCGTCAGCGCAGGTTTTTCCACGCCTTGAGCCCGCAGGCGAAGCGGCGCCGCCAAGGTGGCGGCGGAAATGACAAAAGTGCGGCGTTGCATGGTCAAGCCCCGGGAGACAGCAGGGGCCGACTGTAGCAAGTGGCGCTGTGATTGGGGCCTATGGTCTGCCCGGGATCGCGCGCCACGGCGCCCTGCGAAGCGCCTTCTGGTGGCAGCAGCAGGGCGCTTGCCGCTGCGGCGCGTTCATCAGCCCACCGCTTCGCCGAACAGCGCGAGCGGAATCGAGAAACTGCGCTCGATGCTGCCGTTCTTGCCCTCGTCGATGCTGATCGTCACGCTGGCGTTCGCGACGTCGATCCGGACGAGCTGGTGCGGCAGGGTCACGAGCCACGCGCCTTGGGTCGGAACGCCGTTCGGATTGAACGTCGCTCCGCCCACGGTCGAAACCGTGTACTCGAAGGTTTCGCCCGACGACGTGCCGGCGAGCGTGTGCGTCCCGCTGTAGCTGGCGCTTTGCAGAACGCCCGCGACCTGGACCGCCTGGCGCGTCAAGTCAACGTCGCTCAACGTGAAATGGCCGATGCGACCGTTGAAGTGGGTCGTGACGGCCAGACTGCTTGCGCTGACATGCGTCGTGACGTTGCTGCCGATGCCATTCACGACCAGCGTGCGTTGCACGCTCGCGCTGCCGATGAACGACACGACGCCCCGCGGCAGCGTCACGTTCAGGGTGTTGCTCATCAGGGTCACCGCCACTGAGCCGGGCGCGACACTCTGCACGGTCAGCGTGACGGCGCCGTTCAACATCGCCTGGCCACCCGCGCCACGGCAGTTGATGAACGCGACTTGATAGACCTCGCCCGCGTCGAGCTGCCCGTTGAGCTCTTCCAGGGCGCTCGCACCTGTGATCGTCATCGTCGCCTGCCCGCCCCCGGCGCAGCTCAGCGCCGGGCTCGATGTCGCAAGCGCCTGTTTGCGCCCGGCGCGCTGCACGCTCGACGTGCCCGGCACGAGCTGTGTCGCGGTCAGGAGCGTCGCGTCGAGGGCACTGCTCGCGTCGGCGCCGACCGCGCTCGCATTCGCTGAATGTTGCGTCGCCGTCGGGCTGGACAGCGGTGTGGGATCGCTCGTCCCGCCGCCGCCGCAGGCGATCATCAGCGCGACGCTCAATGCACTGACCGTCAGCGTCGGGAACGGCATGAATCGGCTGGCCATGGGAATACTCCGGTATCGCCTTCGACTGTGCGCCGTGCGCCAACGCCGTGCGTGTCGCCACACCTAAGGTCTGTGACGAGCCATTGCGGGAGCGGCTCGCCCGGCGCTGGCGCGTGACTTGCTGCACGGCGCTCTGGCCCAAGCGGCGTGCCATCGCGCCCGTAAAATCCCGCCCGATGAACCTCTCCCGCTGGGCCGCGACATGGGCAGCCTCAATGCTCGCCGCGCCGCTCTGGGCCCAGACACCCGCAGCTGCCGACCCCACGGGTTCGGCGCCGGCGACGGTGTCGCTTTCGGCGCGCAAGGTCTACGAACAAGCGCGCTCGCAGCTGGTGCAAATCCGCACCGTCCTGAAGGGGCGGGCGAGCCAGACCTCGGTCGGCTCGGGGTTCTTCGTCTCCAGCGACGGCCTCATCGTCTCCAACTTCCACGTCATCAGCGAAGCCGCGCTCAAGCCGGACCGGCATGACCTGGTTTACGTCACCGCCGACGGCCGCGAGGCGCCGGTGCGAATCCTGCAAATCGACGTGCTGCACGACCTGGCACTGCTCAAGGCCGGCGATTCCGCGACCCGTTCATTCGACGCATTGGCGTTTCGCGACGAGGCGCGTGCGCTGTCGCAAGGCGAACGCATTTACTCGCTGGGAAACCCGCTCGACGTGGGTTTTGCGGTGACGGAGGGCAACTACAACGGCATGGTCAAGCGCAGTTTTTACCCGCAGATCTTTTTCGGCGGCGCGCTCAGCGGCGGCATGAGCGGCGGCCCGGCGCTGGACCAGGAAGGCCATGTCATCGGCGTCAATGTGGCGCGGCGCGTCGACGGCGAACAGGTGAGTTTCCTCGTTCCGGCAACGTTTGCCTCGGCGCTGCTGCAACGCGGGCGCGCCGCCAAGCCGCTCGCGACGCCGGCGTATGCGACGCTCAGCGAACAGCTCACCGTGCATCAGGAAATGCTCACCGAGCGCTTCATCGCGCAAGGCTTCAAGCCGGCGACGCACGTGCACTACCGGGTTCCCGTGCCTGCCGACGGCTTCATGCGCTGCTGGGGCAGCAGCGAGCCGTCTCGCACCGGAGGCATGGATCTGGAGCGCTCGGACTGCGTGATGGACACGCGCATTTTTGTCGGCGAGTTCAATACCGGCGCCTTGAGCGTGCGCCACGAAAGTTACGACGGGAAGAACCTCGGCGCGCTGCGCTTTGCGGCGCGCCATTCGGCGAGTTTTCGCAACGAGTCGTTCTCGCGCCTGAGCGCCCAGCACCAGACCAAGGCCGCGTGCCACGAGGACTACATCGACCGTTCCGGCCTGGTGCTGCGCGCCGTCACCTGCCTGCGTGCGTACCGCAAACTGAGCGGGCTGTACGACGTGTCGGTGCTGGTGGCCACACTCGACCAGGCCGACGCGGGCGTGCAAGGGCGTCTGGACGCGCAGGGCGTGAGCTTTGCCAACGCCTTGAAGCTTTCGCGCCACTACCTTGAGTCGTACGCGTGGGCACCCTAGCGCTGCTCGAGGTGCTGGACCGCGACGGCCAGGCGCGCAGCTCGGTCGCGGTGCGGCGCTGGCCGCTGCGCGTCGGGCGGGCCTTGGACAACCACATGGTATTGTCGGATCCCTTCGTCGCGCCTCATCACTTTCACGTGCAAGCGGGCGACGAAGGTTTGCACCTCGTCGTCGACGGCACGGCGAACGGCGTACAGGTCGGTCGGCGCCGACTCCACACCGGCGAAGAACACCGCTGGGCGCTCGATACCGAGCCGCTCGAACTGACGGTCGGGCGCACCCGCTTGCGCCTGCGCAGCGCGGCGCAGGCGCTGCCCGCCGAGTTGCCGCTGGCGGGCCTGGCGACGCGCAGCCGGCGCTGGGTGCCGAGCCTGGTGGCGGCGTGCGTCCTGCTCGCGCTGCTGATGTTCAACACCTACCTCGAGACCGACCCGGACGGATTGGGCCGCGCCAGCGCCGCCCTGTTGCTCTCGGCGGCGTCGGTGACGGCGGTGTGGTGCGGCCTGTGGGCGCTGCTGTCCAAGACGTTCACGCGCCAGGCCCGGTTCGGCTGGCACTTGCGCGTGTTTCTCTTTGCCGGCATCGCCCTCTTCGCCGCCGAACATGTGCCCGACGTGCTGGCGTTTGCCCTGTCGTGGACGTGGACCAGCAGTTTCAGCTTCATTGCCACCTACAGCGTTGCCGCGGCGCTGCTCTACTACCACTTGCTCGCCGTCGAACTGGCACGGCCGCGCCTGATGCGCCTGGCGGCGCTCGCGATCGCCGGCGCCGCGGTCGCCGTGACGCTCTGGTTCAACGTGCAGCGCACCGAGCGCTTCGGCGAAGAGCTCTACATGAGCCATTTGTACCCACCGGCGGTGCGCTTGGCGCGCCCGGTCAACGTCGATCGCTACCTCGAAGGCGTGGCGGCGCTGCAAACCGGCCTGGACGAGAAGGCGAAAGTGGCGACGCGTGGCGATGCAGCGGGCGGCAAGGAAGGTGATGACGACTGATCCGCCCGCCCCGCAGCGCACCGTGCTCGTCACCGGTGCAAGCCGAGGCATCGGCGCGGCGACGGCGCGGCTCTGCGCGCGCCAGGGCTGGGCGGTCGCGGTGAACTACGCCAGCGCTGGCGCAGCCGCGCAGGCCCTCGTCGACGCGATTCGCGCCGAGGGCGGGACAGCGCTCGCGCTGCGCGCCGACGTCGCCGAGAACGACCAGGTGAACGCCATGTTCGAGCGCATCGACGCCGAACTCCCGCCGCTTGCGGCACTCGTCAACAACGCCGGCGTGATCGACGTGCCGTGCCGCGTCGACGCCATGAGCGTACAGCGCCTGCAGCGCATGTTTGCGATCAACGTGTTCGGCAGCTTCTACTGCGCGCGCGAAGCGGTGCGGCGCCTGTCCAAGTCGAACGGCGGCCGCGGCGGGGCGATCGTCAACCTGTCTTCGGCGGCGGCGCGGCTCGGGGCTCCCGGTCAGTACGTCGACTACGCCGCGGCCAAGGCGGCGATCGATGCGTTCACGATCGGCCTGGCGAAGGAAGTCGCGATGGAAGGGATTCGCGTCAACGCGGTGCGGCCGGGAATCATCGATACCGACATTCACGCGTCGGGGGGTCACCCCGATCGGGCGTGGCAGGCTGCGCCGCAGGTTCCGATGCAGCGCCCGGGAAGTGCCGACGAAGTCGCGCAGGCGGTTCTCTGGCTGCTTTCCGACGCGGCGAGCTATACGACGGGAACGATTCTCGACGTGACCGGAGGCCGATAGGCACGGCGGCGCCGCCACCGGCAGCGCTCCCGCGCGCAACGCATACTGGCGCCTTCGCGCGGATTCAACGGAAGGCTCCCATGGACAAGCTGCAGTCGCTTCACGCCCTCATGCAACCGCTCCTGCCCGGCCTCATGGGCGTCGAGCTGCAAGTGGTGGCGCCCGACCAAGTGGTCGCGACGATGAAAGTCCGGCCCGACCTGTGCACCACCGGCGACACGCTGCACGGCGGCGCGTTCATGGCCTTTGCCGATACGCTCGGCGCCGTCGGCACGTTCATGAATTTGCCGCCCGGCGCGCGCACGACGACCGTCAACTCGAGCACCCAATTCATCGCCGGCGCCAAGGTCGGCTCCACCGTCACCGGCGAATCGACGCCGCTGCATCGCGGCCGGACGACGACGGTGTGGCAGACCCGAATCTCGTCGGAAGAAGGCCGACTCTGCGCCGTCGTGACGCAGACCCAGCTGATTCTTGCGCCCTGATAACGATGGCCCGGCCGCAATCAGGCCGACTTGGCGACCAGCTCGAAGTGTTCCACCGCCGGCGGCACGGCAAAGAACGGGCCGACGATGGCGCGCCACTGCGCAAAGAGTGGCCCCCCGCGAAAGTCCACGGTGTGGTTCTCCAGCGTGTCCCAATAGATCATCAGGATGAAGCGCTCGGGCGACTCGACGCCGCGATTCACTTTGTAGCCGCGAAAACCCTTGGACTTCGAGACGACGCTCTCGACGCCGCGCTGAACCGCGACGCCAAATTCCGGGCCCTTGCCGGGCGGGACACGAATGTCGGCGATTTCGAGAATCATGGGAGCCCCTCTTGTGCGACGGCGTGCGTCAGGCGCGCCTTGACGGCAGTTTAGTTGCCGAACCGAGCCCCGAACTCAGGCCAGCGCTTCGCGCACGAAGTCGAGCCTGTCCTGGCCGAAGAAGAGCTGATCGCCGACAAAAAAGCTCGGCGCGCCGAACACACCGCGCGCCACCGCTTCTTCGGTCGTCGCGATGAGCCGCGCCTTTGTGTCGGACTCTGCCGCCAAGGCGAGCAGCGCTTCGGCGTCGAACCCGGCTTGCGCGAGGCGCGTCGCGAGCTGTGCCGCGTCGCCCACATTGCACTGCTCGCGCCACATGGCGTTGAACATGGCGTCGCAGCAACGCAGGAAGTTGTGTGGCTGCGTCATCTGCACTCCGGTGGCGATGCGCATCAACGGCAACGTGTTCACCGGAAAGTGCGGGTTGGGCACGAAAGGCACGCCGTAGCGCGTCGCCCAGCGCGCCAGGTCGCCGAACATCCAGCGGCCCTTGGCCGGCACCGTCGCGGGACTCGCGTTGCCGGTCGCCTTGAACACGCCGCCGAGCAGCATTGGGCGCCAGACGATTTGCGCGCCGCATGACGCAGCGATTTGCGGCAACTGGGTGTACGCCAGGTAACTTGCCGGGCTGCCGAAATCGAAGAAATACTCGACGCTGCGGGTCATGGGCGTTGCCTCATCAGAATTTCTCCAGCCAGGGCCGGAGGTCGAGCTCGTGGGTCCACGCGCTGCGCGGTTGCAAGTGCAATTGCCAGTAGCTTTCGGCGATCGCCTCGGGGTTCAGGATCCCGTCCTGTGCCTTCAACGCATAACGCTCGGGGAAATTTTCGGCGATGAATTGGGTGTCGATCGCGCCGTCGATGATCACATGCGCGACGTGAATCCCCATCGCGCCGAGTTCGCGCGCCATGCTTTGGGCGAGCGCACGCAATGCGTGTTTCGCGCCTGAAAACGCGCTGAATCCGGCCGCACCACGAACGCTCGCCGTCGCGCCCGTGAACAGTATCGTGCCACGGCGCCGCGGCAGCATGACCCGCGCCGCTTCGCGGCCGACGAGGAAACCGGCGAGCGCGCCCATCTCCCAGACCTTGCGGTAAACGCGCTCGGTGGTTTCACTGATGCCGAAACGCACGTTGCCGCCGATGTTGAACACGACGACCTCGAGCGGCGCGATCTCGCGCTCGATGCGCTCGAACAGTGCCGTCACTTCGGATTCGATTCTCGCGTCGGAGGCAAAGCCATGCGCCACGCCGCCGTCAGCCTCGATTTGTTCGACGAGCGCCTGCACCTTGGCCGCGGTTCGGCGCGTCGCGCAGACCGCAAAGCCTTCGCGCGCAAAGCGCCGCGCGATCGCGCCGCCCGTCGCGTCGCCCGCACCGACGATGAGCGCCGCCTTGCCCGCTCCCGCCTTCGGCACCGCGCTCAAGCGTCGCCCTTGCTTGGCGCCTGTTTGAGCAGCCCTTCGCAGACGCTGCGCTGCGCACTGCTGGCCGGCAACGCCCCGCACAAGGTGTTGATCCGCGCCTGCACGCGCGCGACAACGGCAGCATGGGCGCCGCCCTTGTTCCAGCCCTGGAGCCTGCTGCCGATGCGTTGCAGCGAGCGCGCGCTGCGCTCGAAGAAGGCGTCGGATTGACCCGCCGCTTCGTCGAGCAGCTGCAGCGTGACCTTTTCGATTCGCGCTTCGTCGTGCGGCGCGAGCTCGACCAGTGCGCCGACGTAGCTCGCGCCCCATTGCAGCCGCGTTGCCGCGCCGACGCTTTTCTCGAAAGCCTGCTCGGACCAGCGCAACGCCCCCGCCTTGTCGCCGCGCTTCTTTGCGTTGCTCGAAAGCTCCGACATCAGGTAGTACGCCGAGTGGCTCTTCGCCAGGTTCGCCGTCAACAACGCGTCGGATTCGTCGAGCAGTCCAGCCTGCTGCAGCACGTAACCGGCAAACGGGATCACCGCCTGGCGCTCGTAGCCGTCGACGATCTCACGGTCGGCACGCGCGACGTGCGCGCGGATTTCGGCGAGTTGCGATGCAGGCAAAGCGAGGGTGCTGTCTTTGGGTAGATCGATTCGCGCCAGCTCGACCCTGGCGTAGAGCGCAGTGAGACGGTCGGCGCGGGACAGCGTCGCATCGGCCTCGAGCCGGCGCAGCGCAATGTCGAACGCCGCGAGCAGTGTGCCGCGCTGCCCACTTCCCGGCGGCGCCAGGCTGCGCACGATTTCGGCCGCGTTGTTGCCGAGCACGTCCATCTGACTGCGCGCTTGCGCGGCGTCGGCCAGAACGCGCAAGACGCGCTCGTTCTTGGCACTGTCGACACGGCTTGCCTTTTCCGCCGCGGCAAGAGCCTTCAGGAGCAAGCGCGTCGACGCTTCGGCGTGTTCGGCCGGACACGCTTCGGCGATCTTCGCCAGCAACGCGGGCAGTTCGGCCTTGGGCACGACTTGTTGTTCGTCGGTCTCCCACGAGTAGAACGCGAGCAGGCGCCAGTCGTTCGCGCCGAGGCCCTTCGCGCCGGCGCGCGCGTCGGCGAGAACTGCGCCCACCGGTCGCTCCGCACTCAGCGACAAGGTCAGCACCTGTTGGTACTGCAGCGCGTCGACTTCGCCGGGCAGGCGCGTCAGTTCCATGCCCTGGGCGTTGAACACGACCATCGTCGGGTAGCCGCGCACCTTGAAGCGCGCGCCGAGTTTTTGCGCGCCCGGACTGTCGCCGTCGATGTAGACCGGCGCGAAGGCACGCGAACGTTCGATGAAGTCGTTGCGGTTGAAGAGCGTTGCGTTCAGCTGGTTGCACGGCGGACACCACTTCGCACCCCAGTAAAGGAACAGCGGTTTGCCGTCGAGGCGTGCCTTGGCGAACGCAGCGTCCACCTCAGCGTCGTTCGCCGCGTGGGTCCACGCAATGCCGCTCTTCGCGGCCGGCACAGTGGCGGCGGCGGATTTCGCGGGAGTGGCGTCTTCGGCCGGCCTGGAGCACGCCGCGAGCAAGGTCAGCAGTACCACAGCGCAAGCCGATCTCTGGGACATGGTCACTCCCCGTGAGCCCTGAAGAGGGCCAGCGTACACCGTTTCCTGCGGCTTGCGCTGCGCCGGGCGTGGGGGTTGCTGCGGCTCAGTCCACCGGCGCCGGCGCGTCGCGCACCGTTTCCAAGACGGTGTCGAGCGCCGGGTCGCGCGGCGCGCGCGAGGTGTACTGCGCCACGGCGACGCCGGCCAGGGTGATCGCCGCGCCGCCGAGTTTGGCGGCGCCGAAGGTCTCGCCGTTCAGTCCCCAGGCGACGAGGCCGGCCACCGGTGGCATCAGGTACATCAGCGGCGCACTGCGCGCCACGCCACGCACCGAATTGATCCAACCCCAGACCATCCAGCCGATAAATGCCGAGACGAGCACGGCCCAGAACAGGCCGGCCCAGATCGCCGGGCTGACCTCGGCCCACTGCACCGCCAGTCCGGCAGGCAGACTCACGAGAACGACCGGCGCGCTGCCGAGCAGCGTCGCGTAAGTCATCACCGTCACGCCGCCGAAGCGCTCGATCAAGGGTTTGGCCGTCACCGTGTAGTAGGAGAAAAACCACGACGCGATCAATCAAGGTCAGGTCGCCCAGGCTCGCCTGCCAGCTCGCGCCGACCAGTTTGTCGGAGAGGAACAGCAGCACGCCCGACGCCGCGAGCGACACACCGAGCAACTGGCCGCGCCCGAGGTGCTCGATGCCATGCCAGCGCAGGATGAGCAAGGTGAACACGGGGCCGCACGCCAGGATCACCGAGCTCGAAAACGCCGTCGACCAGTGGATGCCGTAGCTCACCAGGCCGACGTGCAACAGGTGGCCGGCCAAACCCAACTTGAGCAACGCCAGCAGGTCGGCGCGCGGCACGCGCGGCCAGCGCACGCCGTGGCGCGTGCAGAGCAACGCCATCGCGGCGAGCGGCATGATGAGGTAGCGCGCGAAGAGGAATCCGCCGGGCGTGATCGCGTTGAAGACCGCCTTTTGCACGCTGAAGTTGGCGCCCCAGACAAGCACGAGGATGAGTGCGACCCAGAGTGCGCGACGCATGCGCAGTCGCTGCTCCGGGCGCGGATGGGAATCTGCGCCCGGGCTTTGCGCCGCCGGCGTTTCGGGCATATCGGGAGCTTTCAGAGCTTGGATTGGGCGCGCGGGCCCTGCGGGCGGGCACCCGACAGTGTCGCTGAGTCAGCGCGCGGCGACTTCGGCCCCGGTTGAGGCCGCGCACGCGCCGCAGTGGGCACCAGCCCGCTACCATCAGCGCCCGATCCCACGAGGCGAGGCGCGTCACCCTCATGAGCCCATCGACCGAGCCACTCTTCCCGCACCTCCTCGCCCCGCTCGACCTGGGTTTCACGCGGCTGGCGAACCGGGTCCTGATGGGCAGCATGCACACCGGGCTCGAAGACGGGCGCAAACACTTCCCCGCGCTCGCGGCGTTTTCTTGCCGAGCGCGCGCGCGGTGGCGTCGGGCTGATCGTGACCGGCGGCTTCGCGCCGAACATCGAAGGCTGGGCCAAACCCTTTGCCGGAACCCTGTCGACGAGCGCTGGCGCACGCCGCCATCAAGTGGTGACCGACGCGGTGCACGCCGAGGGCGGCAAGATCGCGCTGCAGATCCTGCACACCGGGCGTTACGGTTACCAGCCGTTTTGCGTCGCGCCGTCGCGAATCCAGTCGCCGATTTCGCCGTTCACGCCGCGCGAACTCAGCGTGCGCGGCATCGAGCGCCAGATTCGCGCTTTCGTGCGCTGTGCACGCCTTGCGCGCGACGCCGGCTACGACGGCGTCGAAATCATGGGCAGCGAGGGCTACTTCATCAACCAGTTCCTCGTCACGCACACGAACCACCGCAGCGACGCATGGGGTGGGGCGTATGCAAACCGGATGCGCCTGGCAGTGGAAATCGTGCAGCGCGTGCGCGAGGCGGTTGGCGCGGACTTCATCATCATCTACCGCCTCTCGATGATCGATCTGATTCCCGACGGCAGCTCGTGGCCCGAGGCGGTGCAACTCGCCAAGGCGATCGCAGCCGCCGGCGCAACGCTCATCAACACCGGAATCGGCTGGCACGAAGCGCGCGTCCCGACGATTGCGACGAGCGTGCCGCGCGCCGCCTTCGCCTGGGTGACGAAGAAGATGCGCAGCGAGCTGCGCGACGCGGGAATCTTCACCCCGCTCATCACGAGCAACCGGATCAACATGCCCGAAGTCGCGGAAAGTGTGCTCGCCGACGGCAGCGCCGACATGGTGAGCCTGGCGCGCCCGCTGCTCGCCGACGCAGATTTCGTCGCCAAGGCGCGCAGCGGCCGGCGCGACGACATCAACACTTGCATCGCGTGCAATCAGGCGTGCCTGGACCATACGTTTCGCGCCGAGCTCGCGACCTGCCTCGTGAACCCGCGCGCCGGGCGCGAAACCGAACTCGCGTTCCAGCCCCGGCCGGCGGCGCGGGCGAAACGAACCGCCGTGGTCGGCGCCGGGCCGGCCGGGCTGGCGGCTGCAAGCAGCCTCGCCGAACGTGGCCACGAGGTTCACTTGTACGACGCTGCAGCACAAATCGGTGGCCAGTTCAACATGGCCAAGCTGATTCCCGGCAAGGAAGAATTCTCCGAGACGCTGCGCTACTTCGGCCGACGCCTGGCTCAGGCCCAGGTGCGGCTGCACTTGGGGGCGCGCATGGCGGCGCAAGAGTTGCTCGGACTCGGGTTCGACGAGGTCGTGCTCGCCACCGGCGTCGTACCGCGCCAGGCCGGAATTCCCGGCGCTGACGCCGCGGCTTTGCGCGGGCAGGTGTTGAGTTATGTCGACGTGCTCCTGCACGCCAGGCCGGTCGGCGCGCGCGTCGCGATCGTCGGCGCGGGAGGCATCGGCTTTGACGTCGCCGAATTCCTCGCAACGCCGCCTGGCGCGTCGCCGACCTTGAATTTGCACGAGTGGTGCGCCGAGTGGGGCGTCACCGATCCCGCACTGGCGCGCGGCGGCGTGGTGCGCGCGCAGCCGACGCCGCCGGCGCGCCAGATCACGCTGTTGCAGCGCAAGGCCGGCAAGTTCGGCAAGGGCCTGGGCAAGACGACCGGGTGGATCCACCGCGCCGTGCTGCAATCGAAACAGGTCGAGTTCCTCGGTGGTGTCAACTACGAGCGGGTCACGCCCCAGGGCTTGTTCGTCACCTTCGGCGAGCGCCGCGCCGACGCGCAATGGATCGAATGCGACAGCATCGTCGTGTGCGCCGGCCAGGAGCCGCAGCGCGAGCTTGTCGATGCGCTGCGCGCTGCCGGCGTGCCGACACACCTGATCGGCGGCGCCGACGTGGCGACGGAGCTCGACGCAAAGCGCGCGATCGACCAGGGAACGCGCCTCGGCCTGCGCCTCTGAGCGCCCCAAAGAGCTGGCCGCAGGTAACCCCGCTTGCGGGAACGCAGCCAAGCTCACCAGAATGTTGCGCTCGAACCCCCTCTGGAGCGCCGCATGACCGACCTGAACAACCGTGATCGCCGCCGCCTCATCACTGCGTCGCTCGGCGCCGCGGGCCTGATGGCCGGGGGCAGTCTGCTCAGCATCGAAGCCGGTGCGGCAGCGAAGCACAAGATCAACATGCAGCTCGGCTGGCTCATCGGCGGGAATCAGATCGGCGAGATCGTCGCGAAGAAGCTCGGCTACTTCGAGCAGGAAGACATCGATTTCCAGATCCAGCCGGGCGGCCCGAGCATCGACGGCGTGGCGATCGTCGCCTCGGGGCGCTTCGAACTCGGCCAGGTCTCGTCCAGCCCGTCGCTGATGCTTGCCGTGTCGCAAGGCTTGCCGATCAAGTGTTTCGCGGTGGGAATCCAGAAACATCCGTACTGCTTCTTTTCGCTGAAGAAGAACCCGATCCGCAACGCCAAGGACATGGTGGGGAAGAAGATCGGCATCCAGTCGACCGGGATCATCTTGCTGCGCGCGCTGCTCGCGAAAAACAAGATTCCCGAAAAAGAGGTCAACATCATTCCGATCGGCGCCGACATGACGCCGCTCATGACGGGCCAGGTCGACGCGGTGACCGGATGGCTCACGAACACGTCGGCGCTCAAGGTGCTCGGCGCCGAGCGCGTCGACATGGCGCTGTGGGACACCGGCGTAAAACTCTACGCGCTGCCGTATTACGCGACGACGCAAACGCTCCAGACGAAAGCCGACGCGCTCGCCGGGTTCCTGCGCGCATCGGCCAAGGGCTGGCAGTGGGCCGACAAGAACCGCGATCAGGCGGTCGACATCCTCGTCAAGGAGTACCCGAACCTGGTCCGTGACGACGAGCGCCTGGCCGCCGACGTGATGCTCAACTACAGCTTCGGCGAGGGCGCGCGTTCGCTTGGCTGGGGCGGCATGGACCCGGCGAACTGGCAGGAGCAGATCGCGCTCTACAGCGAACTCGGTCAGTTCACGGCGCGCACGCCGAAAGTCGAAGACGTGATCACGCTGGACATCCTCAAGGCCACGCAGGCCGCGCGCCTGAAGGCCTGACTCGTGACCGTCGGCCTGGCGCTGCCGCACGCTGATTCGGTCATGCGTTCAGCCGCGGCGCAGGGTGCGCCGGCGGCGAGCGACTTGGCCGTGAGCTGCCGCAACGTGCAGGTGCGCTTCTTCACCGAGCACCGCGCCGTCACCGCCCTGCAAGGGCTGAACCTCGACGTTCGCAGCGGCGAGTTCCTCGCCTTGCTCGGGCCGTCGGGTTGCGGCAAGTCGACGCTGTTGCGCGTCGTCGCCGACCTGATCGCGCCGAACAGCGGCGAGGTTCAGGTGTTCGGCGCGCCGCCGGCAAGTCGCGCGGCTGAATCGCGACATCGGCTTCGTATTCCAGGATCCGGCGCTGCTGCCTTGGCGCAACGCGCTGCAGAACGTCGAGCTGCCGCTGCAAGTCGCGATGAACCGGGTGCGGCGCGCCAAGGCGACGCCGCGCGAACTGCTCGAACTGGTGGGCCTGAAGGGCAGCGAACGCGCCTATCCGCACGAGTTGTCGGGCGGGATGCGGCAGCGCGTCTCGATCGCGCGCGCGCTGGCGAGCGACCCGAAGATCCTGCTCATGGACGAGCCTTTCGGCGCCCTGGACGAGATCACGCGCGAGCGCCTGAACGAGGAGTTGTTGCGCGTCTGGCGCGAACTCGGCATCACGGTCCTGTTCGTCACACACAGCATTCATGAAGCTGCCTACCTCGGGCAGCGGGTGCTGGTGATGGCGGCGAGCCCGGGTCGCGTGCACGCCATCGTGCCGGTGGAGTTGCCGGCCGACCGATCGCCCGCGATCCGCGAGAGCCGCGAATTCATCGCGCTCACGAGCGAATTACGGCGCCTGCTCGAGGCGTGCTGATGATGACGAGGCCGCGTCCATGAGCGCCCCCGCCCGGCCGCTCCGAAGGGGGCGCTCCGTCCCGCTGGGCGGGACCGCGCGAAGCGCGAGGGTGTACCAGTGAGCGTGCCGCTCGCCGAGCTTCACCCCGCGCCCGAGTTGAGGGACGAAGAACAGCTGCGCTTCGACGCCGCGCAGCGCCGCGCGCGCTGGCGGCGCCGCGCCATGCCGGCGATCGGCATCGTCGGGCTCATCGGCTTGTGGTGGGCCATCGTCGTCGGGTTTGGCGTGCGGCCGTTCATCGCGCCCTCGCCGTGGGCGGTGGCGCAGACGCTGTTCGCGAAGCGCGACGTCCTGCTCGCGAACCTTTTGCCCACCGCGGGCGAGGCGCTCGGCGGTTTCCTCATCGGCAATCTCGCGGCGATCTGCGTCGCGACGCTGTTCGTGCACAGCCGGCGCCTGCAGGAGATTTTCTTTCCGGTCGTCGTCATGTTCAATTCGATTCCCGTCGTCGCCAAGGCGCCGATCCTCGTGCTCATGATGGGCAACGGCGTCGAGCCGAAGATCGCGATCGCCGCGCTCGTGTGCTTTTTCCCGACGCTCGTGAACAGCGTGCGCGGATTGGAGGCAGTGAACCCGCAGGCGATGGAGCTGATGCGTGTGCTGTCGGCGAGCCGCAGCGAAATCTTCTTCAAGCTGCGCGTCTACAGCGCGCTGCCGTTTCTCTTCTCAGCCCTGCGCATCGCTGCGTCGATGGCGGTGATCGGCGCCGTCGTGGGCGAGTGGATCGGCGCCACGCAAGGCATCGGTGCGATGATCATCCAGGCGACGTACAACTTCGATTCGGCGCTGCTTTACGCGGCGATCATCATGAGCGCGTGTCTGTCGGGGTGTTTTTTCATGGCCGTCGTGCTGCTCGAGAAGGCCATCATTCGCTGGCGGCCCGAGCCGGTGTGAGCTTCAACAAAGGAATGAATTCATGACGCGGCTCTCCGACTCGATTCGCGAACCGGCGCGCGACGTGAAAGTCGCCGGCCGCGCCGACGTGCTTGTCGTCGGCGGTGGCCCGGCCGGCATGGCGGCCGCGTTCGGCGCGGCGCGCAACGGCGCGTCGACACTGCTCGTCGAACGCTATAACCACCTCGGCGGCCTCGCGTCGGGCGGCATGGTGCTCGTACTGGACGACATGTGGGACAGCCACTTGAACGAGATCTCGGTGCGCGGCGTCTGCCAGGACATGATCGAACGCCTCGCCGCACTCGGCCTCGCGCACTTTCCGCGCGAAGACGAATGGGGCCGCGCGCCGGCGAGCGTGCAGCCGCTGGACGCGCTGGGGAACGTTCGACTTTCACAGCCACGACAAGCCGCACCCGATTTGTTTTGCGGTCGCGTTCGACCCCGACGGCTGGAAACGCGTGGCGCTGGAACGCGTCGCGCAACACAAGATCGATCTGCGCCTGCATTCGTGGTTCTCGCACGCGATCGTCGAAGACAACAAGATCAAGGGCGTCGTCTGCGACACAAAAGACGGTCGCCAGGCGCTGCTCGGCGACGTGGTCATCGACGCAACAGGCGACCTGGACGTCGCGGCTTCGGCAGGCGCACCGTGCAGCGCAGGCGCGTACATGCTGACGACCGTGTTCCGCCTCGGATCCGTCGACACCGACGCGGCAGAGCGCTTCGAGCGCGAGCAGCCGGAAGCGTTTGCGCTGCTCGACAAGGAAGTGAAGCGCCTGATCGGCGGCTCGTGGGCGCATTGGTGGCTGAAGACGCCGTTGCCGGGGGTCGTCTGGTGCAACTGCCCGCACATGACGGGCCTGGACGGCTTGAAAGTGCAAGACCTGACTCGCGCCGAAGTTCAAGGGCGGAACCACATTCACCAGGCGGTCGACTTCGTTCGCGCCAAGCTGCCGGGTTTCGAGCGCTGCGTCATCATCGACGTCGCACCGCAGACGGGCGTGCGCCAGACACGCCTGCTCGAGGGCGAGTACATCGTGACGAAGGAAGACCTGCTGCAGCGGGTACGCTTTCCCGACGCGATCGCACGCGGCCGCGATTACACGACGCCGTATCGATCGCTCGTTCCGCGCGCTATCGAGAACCTGCTCGTCGCCGGGCGCCATTACTCGGCAACGTCGTCGGCGCAAAAGATGTCGCGCGAGATTCCGCCATGCATGGCGATGGGCGAAGCCGCCGGTGTCGCCGCGGCGCTCGCGCTGCAAAGCAACGTGACGGTGCGCCACGTCAACGTGAAAGCGCTGCAGGCCAAGCTGCGCGCGCAGGGCGCCGACCCCGGCGACCAGTTGGGCGCAAACGCCGACGTTCCGGCGTTCGCCGCGCGTCGCATGCAGCGGGAGGCGGCGTGACCGCTGCGCCTACGCCAGCGGCCGAATTGCCACTCGCCGGAGTGCGGGTGATCGACTTCACCCAGGTCATGATGGGCCCGGTGTGCACACAGATGCTCGGCGACTACGGTGCCGACGTGATCAAGATCGAGCGCGCCGGCGCGGGCGACCTGAGCCGCTCGACTTTCCCGGTGCAGGACGGCGTCGACAACCCGGTTTTCTGCAGCCTGAACCGGAACAAGCGCAGCGTCGCGCTGGATCTGCGCGACGCTGCGTCGATGGCCCAAGTGAAAGCCTTGATCGCGGGCGCCGACGTCGTCGTGAACAACTTTCGCGCCGGTGTCATGGACCGCATGGGCCTGGGTTACGACGATTGCGCGAAGCTCAACCCACGCATCGTCTACGCCGTGGGAACGGGCTTTGGCGAGACCGGGCCTTACGCCTACAAGGGCGGGCAAGACGTTCTTGCGCAAGCGATGAGCGGCGCGATGGCGCGGCGCGCCGATCCGGCGCTGCCGCTCTCGATCTACCCCACCGCGCTCGCCGACTATTCGGCGGGCATGCACATGGTGCAAGGCATCCTGCTCGCGCTCTTGCAACGCGAACGCAGCGGTGTCGGGCAGAAGATCAGCGTCTCACTCTACAACTCGATGCTCGCGATGCAAATGCAGGAAGCGGCGATGATCCTGATGCGCGACGCCGAAGTGAACTGGGCCGCGATGCCGCTCTCCGGCGTGTTCGAGACTGCGGATCAGCCGCTCGTCCTCGTCGGCGCGTTCAAGGCGAATCCGCTGCGCGACATCTGCACCGCCTTGGACCTGCCCGATTTGTCGCTCGATTCGCGCTTTGCGACGCAAGACGCCCGGTTCGCTAACAAAGCCGAACTGCACCGCATGTTCCGCGAACGCTTCCTGACGAACCGGCGCGAGCATTGGCTGCAGCGCCTGGAAGCGCAGGACCTGCTGTGCGCGCCGGTGCGCGAGATGCGCGAAGTGCTCGTCGACCCGCAGACCTTGCACAACCACATGCTGCTCGACAGCGCAGCGCCGGGCGCGGAGGCGTACCGTTTCGTCGCGAGCCCAATCACGATGTCCGACGCCGACGTCTGCATCCGGCGCGTGCCGCCGCGCCTGGGGCAGCACACCGACGAAGTGCTGGCCGAGCTTGGCACGGCAGCAAAGTCCGGCTCGCGATGAGCGTCGACCTGGTCGTTCAGGATCATGTCGCGACGGTGACGCTGGCGCGCCCCGAGGTGCTGAACGCGATCGACCTGGCCACCGAAGCGCAGCTGCAGCGCATCTGGAGCGAGCTGGAGGGGCGCGGCGATGTGCGCGTGATCGTTCTCACCGGTACGGGCGAGCGCGCGTTTTGTGTCGGTGCCGACATGAAGAACAGCCCGTCGACGAGCGGCCTCGAGTACTGGGCTGCGGCGCGGCCGGGCGGCTTTGGCGGGATCGCGCTGCGCGAGACGCTCAACATCCCCGTGATCGCGCGCGTGAACGGCTTTGCCCTCGGCGGTGGTTTCGAGATGGTGCTCGGCTGCGACATCGTGATCGCGTGCGACGAGGCGAGTTTCGGCCTGCCCGAGCCACTCGTAGGCCGCTTGCCGCTCGACGGCGGCATGACGCTGCTGCAGCGGCAGATTCCGCACCGTGTCGCGTTGGGAATGTTGCTCACCGGACAGCGCATCAGCGCGCAGCGCGCCCTCGACGTGGGCCTGATCAACGAGGTCGTGCCACGCGCCGAACTCGACGCCACGGTGGCACGTTGGACGAACCAGATCCTCGCGTGCGCGCCCTTGTCCGTGCAGGCGATCAAGCAGGTGGTGCGGCACACCGCGACGCTCTCGCCGACCCAGGCGCAAGCGCTGCGCCTGCCCGCACTCGTTGCGGCGTTGGCGTCGGAAGACTCGAAAGAGGGCGTGCGCGCGTTCCAGGAGAAGCGCAAGCCGGTGTGGCAGGGTCGCTGAACTGATTCGCAGCGGCGCTGCGCGGCAGCGTTGGCGTCAGGTCTGACGCCTCGGCCCGCGCGCAAACTCTTCGAGCAACCAGCGCGTGCACGCCAGCACTTCGGCTTCCTTCGCGCGTTGTGGGTTCACGATCAGGTACAGGCTGTAGCCGGTGGAAAGTTTCGCCTCGGGGAAAGGCGTGATGAGTTGGCCCGACGCGACCGCGTCGTCGAGCATCGGCGTGTGGCCGAGCACGACGCCCTGACCGCGCACCGCCGCTTGCACGGCCTGGTCGATGAAGCTGAATGTCAAGCGCCCGCCAGAGGGCGGCTCGGACAAGTTCGCGGCCTCGAACCAGCGTGGCCAGCTCGCGGCGAACGTGGCGCGCGAATCACCGGAGACTTCAATCAGCGGCAGCTGTTTCAGATCCTCGAGGGACCGCAGTGGCGCGCCGCGCTGGTCAAGCAGTTGTTGGCTCAGCGCCGGCGTGACGAACTCTTCGCACAGCAAGTGGGCATGGTTCGACGCATCGACGCGCGACGGCAGGCTGCGCCGCAGCGCCAGGTCCAGGCCCTCGGCGACGAGGTCGACCATGCGGTCGCTCGCGTCGATGCGGAACTCGATTTGCGGGTGCTTCTGCTGGAACGCGGCGAGCCGCGGCACCAGCCACAGCGATGCGAATGATGCATACGTCGTGAGGCCGATTCGCGGCGCGCGTGCGACGTCGCGGATCGCGTCAACGCACGCGTCGATGTCGCCCAAGGCCTGCGCCACGACAGCGTAAAGACGCCGGCCGTCGGGAGTCAACGCGAGCGCCCGCGTCTTGCGCACGAACAACGCCTTGCCGACCTGACGCTCGAGTGTCGCGACCTGACGGCTGATCGCCGATTGGGTCAGCGCGAGCTCGTCGGCGGCGAGCGTGAACGAAAGCCGGCGTGCCGCGACTTCGAAGCCGCGCAGCCCGGCGAGCTGGATCGGCCGGCGTGGGCGGGCCCTGCGTTGGCGTGAGGCGGGAGCTGCCATGGTGCCACCATACATGCGATTCGCGCATGCATCAAGCCTGTTCATTTCGTTTGTCGGAGGGCGCGCAATCGCCTTCAATGACGCCATGCCGCAGTCCGGCGCATGGAGATCGATATGACACGCCACACCCACATCGAAACCGTTCGCACCATCGACCTCGAGCACGAGCAACTGCTCGTCCTCGACGACCGCCAGGGAACCCGCGCCCGGGTTCTGTTCGGCGGCGCCTGGCTCACCGAGGAAGGGCGGCCTGACGATCGTTTCGCACGCGCCGGCGACGACTTGGAGTTGACCGAGCGCGGTCGGGCGGTACTGGAGTCGATCGGCCATTCGCGCGTCGAAATCGTGCATCGGCACTCACGACCCGTGCTGCGTTGGGGCAGGCGCCTCGCGGCGTGGTTGTTCGGGCCGCGGCCACGGCTCGTGCACGCCAGCGCAGCACTGGTGTCGCTCGCGCTCGCGCTGGCTGTGCCGGAGCTGGTCGCACGCAGCTTTCAGCACACGGCGGGCTCCACGAGCGTCACACACGCAGTCGTGACACTGGTGAAGGGGCGTGCGGGCTGAGTTTCGATCGAAGCTGCGTGAGACGCAGCGCGAACGCAACATGTCACGTTTGGATTCATTTGTTGATGCATGTCACAAAGGCCGCTGACGATGGTTTGCGCGGCCTCGCTCGACTCGTCCACTGCATGTCGCGAATAGGTTGCCGCATCGGGTAGACCCTGGGTCCGATGCAGACGTTTCCCGGCGCTCAGCAGGCCATCGACTGCCGCGCCTTGCGCGGGCGACGCTGCGAGGTGAGGCAGCCGATCTCCCGGTGCAGCACGCGGGTTGCGATGGGGCCATTGGCGCGTCGGTCGCGCACCACGCTCGTCGGCACTGCACTTTCGGCGCAAAGCGCTGAATTCGCGTCCTGTCACAAGGGCCCGGCGTGACTTTCTTCCGCTTCGGGGCCCCCCGATCAAGCCCTTCCGCCCGTTCCTGGGGGGTTGCCACCTCCCTCAATGCCGGCCGATGGTGCTTTAATTCTCACAACGGCCCAGGAATCTCAATGCCAGTCATCGCAGTCGTGAATCGAAAAGGGGGGAGCGGCAAAAGCACGCTGGCGACCCATCTTGCTGCGTACTGCGCGAGAAACAACATCTCGGTGATGCTCGGCGATGTGGACCGCCAGCAGTCGACTCAACCCTGGCTCAAGTTGCGCGAAGCGCAGCCCATCTCGGCGCAGCACCCGGCGATCCTCGGCTGGGCGATCGACCCGAGGAACGTGATGCGTGCGCCACCCGGTGTGTCGCACGTGATCCTGGACACCCCCGGAGGGCTGCGCGGCCTGGACCTGGCGCGTGTCGTGGGCTATACCGACGTGATCCTGATGCCGGTGTGCAACTCGGTTTTCGACCGCGAATCCGCCGCCGACTGCTACGCCGAACTCATGACCTTGCCGCGGATCGCGTCCGGCAAATGCAAGGTCGCCGCGATCGGCATGCGCGTCGACGCCCGCACCAAAGCGTCGCAGACGCTCACTGCCTGGGCGCATTCGCACCACATTCCCTTCATCGGCATCCTGCGCGACACCCAGGCGTACGTGCGTTGCGTCGAGCGCGGTTTGACGCTCTTCGACCTGCCCGCCGACCACCTGCGCACCGACCTCGCGCAGTGGCAGCCGATCCTGGAGTGGCTCGACCCCGTGCTTCGCCCCGTTGAACGCGCACCCGAAGTAGCGAAACAACGTGCCGTGCGGCCTTGTTACGTGGCGCCGCCTTCGTCGTTCAACGGCCTGACGCCGGCGACGCCGATCAGAATGTCCAGCGACGAAGCGCTGCGAAAGCCGGTACAGCTCGTGAGCCTGGCGAGCGTCAAGGCGCGCACCGAGCCTGCGCCGCGAGTCAGCTTGGCGAGCCGCTTCGGCCGCCTCTTCGACCTGCTTCCTTCGAGCCGAGCGCTGCAGCGCAGCGCCTGAGTCGGCGGGCGCAGACCCGCGCCGAGTCGCGGGCTGCTGTCGCTTCCATCGAAGCGGCCGCCCACATTCCAGCGCGCCAACAGCAAGGCGGCGCGATCGCCGCAGCGCATCTGGCACGTGCTGGCGTCATTGACGGGCAAAACCAGGGGCCTTCGCCGTCCTGCGTTCCCGATCGCGCGAGCGCAACGTCCGCTGCGCCATCGCCACGCAGCAAGCCGCAAAACCGGCTATTGTTCACAGGCCGCGCAGCAGTGCGGCACCCCCACTCAGTCCACCAAGGAGACCCTCATGAGCCATCTGCCCGGCAAGTTCGTCTGGTTCGAACATCATTCCACCGATAGCCAACGCGCTTCCAAGTTCTACGAGGCGCTGTTCGGTTGGAGGACTGAGGTGATGCCGATGGGCGCGCAGGACTATTCGATGATCATGAACGGCGACGCTGGAATCGGTGGCTACGGCAAGGCGCAGCCGGGCACGCCGAACCGCTGGATGGCCTACATGTCGGTGACCAGTGTCGATGCGTCGTTTGCTGCTGCGCTGCAGGCGGGCGCGAAGGCGCTGATGCCGCCGACCGATTTTGGCCCGGTGGGCCGCGGCGCCGCGCTCGCCGATCCGACGGGCGCTGTCTTTTCGCTGTGGAAGAGCGCCGAGGGCGATCGGCCCGACCCGGCGAAGACGCCCCCCGGGCAATGGGTCTGGAACGAGTTGTGGACCCACGATCCGGCACGAGCGCTGACGTTCTACGAAAGCGTGTTCGGCTTCACGCACGACACGATGGACATGGGGCCCGGCGGCACCTACACCATGTTCTTGAAAGACGGCGTCCATCGAGGCGGAATGGCGCGCGCCGTGAACCCCAAGGCCGCGCCGATGTGGCTGCCTTATGTGGAGGTGGGGAACTGCGACGCCACCGCGGCCAAAGCCCGCAGCAACGGCGGTCAGCTTCTCTCGGCGCCCGCCGACATTCCCGGCGTCGGGCGATTTGCGATCGTTGCCGACCCGGTGGGCGTGGCTGTGGCGATGCTGCAAGGCGCCGATCGGTCGGCTTGAGCGCGACGGGCCCGCCCGACTCACACCCGCCGCCTGAATGTGCACGAACTACCGTCCCAGCTCCCGCGATTGGCTGGCGCTGCGCATGGGCACGGCGGCGCCCGCGTTCGACTATGAGGCCGATTCGTATCCCGGCTACGCCGCGCCGGTGTTGCGGCGTTCGGGAAAGGGCCCCGCGCAGCAGGCCGACATTGGTCGAGGGGCGGGAATCGACTGCGTCAAGGCTTGCTTCGGCCTGATTCCGTACTGGGCCAAGGACACGAAGATCGCGCGCATGACGTACAACGCGCGCTCTGAAACCGCACCCGACAAACCGAGCTTTCGCCAGGCCTGGTCACGCCGTCAATGGTGCCTGGTGCCGATGGAATGTTTCTACGAGCCGAGCTATGAAAGCGGGCGCGCGGTGCGCTGGCGCATCGAACGCCGCGACGGCGCACCCTTCATGGTCGCGGGACTCTGGGAGCGCTGGGTGGCGCCGAGCAACGGCGAGACCGTGTTTTCGTTTTCCATGCTGACGCTCAACGCCGACACGCACCCGCTGATGCGGCGCTTTCATCGCCCTGCCGAAGAAAAGCGCAGCGTCGCGGTCGTCGACGCTGTCTGACTTCGATGCATGGCTTGATGCCGCGCCCGACAGCGCACGCGCGCTGCTGCAAGCGCCATCGGTCGATGAGTTCACGGCGCGCGAAGAACCGGCGCCACCAAGGCGAGCCAAGGTCCGCACGGCGCCGCCGTAAGGGCACCCCGCCGCGAAAAGCTGTTGCAGAGGCGCAGCCGCACGTCAAGCCCGCGCATCGAGGTGCGGCCGCGCCACGGCGCGCACTTTCGCACGCGCATCGGCAGCGCGTTGCAAACAGCGCCTTCGCTGCCGCTTATTCCCGTGAATGGACGCGCGCCACTGCCGATAGTCTTGGCATCACCTCGAACCCACGGCAAGCCACCATGCGCCAATCGACCCCACAGCATTACCCGCCTTCGCTGAACCGAATCGTCGCGTACCACGGCGCCGAGTGGGCCGACATGCCTGTGCTCGCCGAGACGGTGGCGCAGCGCCTTCTCGATGAAGCCCGGAGCCGCCAGCTGACCGCGCAGTTCAACTCGGCGTGGGACAACACCGCTCCCGCAGCCCTGGACGAGCTGCCGCCACCCGAGCCGTTTCAGGAGACGCTGAGCGGCTTGGTGCAGCGCGAAGTGCACGAACCCGACGTGTTTCGCCATTTCTTCGGCGCGCGCGCGCCGGCCTGACCCACCCCTGACTGCGGCGCGCTCGCGCCGCCCTGGCCGCGCCGGCATGGCGCACGCGATACTGCACCCCGGCGCAACGAGCCGCATCGCTCTGCGCCAGAGCGCGTGCGCATCGTCGATACACAAACCACCCGTCGAGAACTTCCCTTCGCGCCCCTGATCGGCGCGCTGCGCGCGCTCTTCGTTCAGGGTTGCGAAGTCCCGCTGCGCCACAGCCACCGCATCGACGTTCCCGGCGCTGCGCCGGGCACCGTGCTGCTGATGCCGGCGTGGCGCAGCGGCAAGCGCTTCGGTCTGAAAGCAGTGACGATCTTTCCCGGCAACGCGGCGCACAGGCTGCCCGGTGTTCACGCGTCGTATCTGCTCTTCGATGCGACCACCGGCGTTCCGCTCGCGCTGCTCGACGGCACGGAGATCACGTCGCGCCGCACCGCAGCCGCGTCGGCGCTCGCGGCGTCCTGTCTCGCGCGCAGCGATTCGAGCCATTTGCTCATCGTCGGCGCCGGCAGGGTAGGGTCACTGATCGCCCCGGCCATGCAAACGGTGCGGCCCGTGCAACGGGTCACGGTGTGGAGTCGCGACCCAGCGCGCGCCCGCGAGCTCGCATCCGATCTCGCCACGCAGGGGTTCGACGCGCGAGCGACGCAGCAACTCGACCACGCCGCAGCCGAGGCCGACATCATCAGTTGCGCCACCTTGTCCGACAAGGCATTGATTCGCGGTGCCTGGTTGCGCGACGGGACCCATCTCGACTTGATCGGCAGCTTCTTGCCGTCGATGCGCGAGAGCGACGCACGATGTTTCGAACGCGCCCAGGTTTACGTCGACACCCGCGAGGCGCTTCTCAAGTCCGGCGACGTGCTGCTCGCCATCGCCGAGGGCGGATTTCGCAGCGATCGATTGCAGGGCACGCTCGCCGAGTTGTGCCGCGGCGAACGCCCCGGGCGAAGCGCTGCGGATCACATCACGCTCTTCAAATCGGTGGGCAGTGCGCTCGAAGACCTGGCCGCTGCAGAGCTTGTGTGGGACGCGCTCGCAGGGCGCGCCGACTGACTGGTTATGCTTCAACCCCTGCGCCGTGGACGGCGCGCTTTTGTTTGCACGCGCGGCGACCTCGCGGCGCTCACCCTGAACCCCATGCCGGCAACACCCGCCAAGACTTTTCGCTTCTACTGGGAAGATTTTCCTGCCGGCCAAGTGCGGCACTTCGGTGCCATGCCGGTGACGCGCGAGGCCACCCTGGCGTTCGCTCGCGAATTCGACCCGCAGCCGTTTCACCTCGACGACGCCGCGGCGCAGGCCTCACTCTTCGGCACGCTCACCGCGAGCGGCTGGCACACCTGCGCGATGGCGATGCGCATGATGTGCGACGCCTACCTGCTGGACAGCGCCAGCCTCGGCTCGCCCGGACTTGACGAGCTGCGCTGGCTGAAACCGGTCTTCCCCGGTGACACGCTGAGCGTGCGACTCGAAGTCCTCGAGGCGCGGCCGATGGCGAGCCGGCCCGACGTCGGCCTCGTGCGCACGATGTGGCAGGTGAACAACCAGCACGGCGATCCGGTTTTGAGCATGAAGGGTTGGGGCATGTTTCGGCGCCGGCCCGACGGCGCCGCCGCAAACACTCTCGACGCCCCCGCAGCCGCCCCGGGCGCTGCGGCGTAGCCCGGCGTGCTGCACCTGGACAGCGCGCGCGGCCGGCGCGTCGGCATCGCACTCGTGACGCTGACGACGCTGTGCTTCGCGACGCTCGACGCGTCGGCGAAGTGGCTCGTGCAGTCGTTGCCGGTGCTCGAAGTCGTCTGGCTGCGCTTCCTCGCGCACACCGTGCTCACGTCGCTGCTGCTCGGCCCGGTGTACGGCCGCGCCATGCTGCGGGTGCAGCGGCCGAAGTTGCAAATCCTGCGTGCGCTGATGCTCGCATCGATGACGGCGCTCAACTTCTGGGCCTTGCAATACCTGCAACTCGCGCAGACGGCGGCGATCCAGTTCTCGGTGCCGCTGATGATCGCCTTGCTCAGCGCCTGGATCTTGAACGAGCACCTGGACTGGCGGCGCTGGCTCGCCATCCTCGCCGGATTCGCGGGCGTCCTGCTCGTGATCCGCCCTGGAACGCAGGCGTTTCACCCGGCGATCCTGTTGTCGGTGCTGAACGCCGTGCTCTACGCTTTTTTCAACCTGCTGACGCGGCGCCTCGCGGCGCACGAGCTGCCTGCGGCAACGCAGCTCATGTCGGCGGCCGGCGCGACCGTCGTGCTGGCTCCGTTTGCACTGGCGCATTGGCAGACCCCGACCGATCCACTGTCGTGGGCCTTGATCGTCGCCTGCGGTCTGTTCGGCGGCCTCGGTCACTTCTGGGTCGCGCAGGCGCACCGCTACGCCTCGGCAGCGACGTTGAGCCCGTTTCTCTACCAGCAGATCATCTACATGACGCTCTGGGGCTGGCTCTTGTTCGGCCAGTGGCCGGATGCGGGCGTCGCGCTGGGCGCGGCGATCGTCGTTGCAAGTGGCCTGGCGCTGCTCTGGATCGAGATGAAGCGCGCCTGAACCTCAGGAGCAGAGCGCCTTGATGTCCTCGGGGACCGGCATCGCACGCAGCCGGTCCGGATCGTTCGGATCGCGCTGCACGAAGGCGCGAACCTCGCGGCCTTCGCAGATCAGATCGACACCGTCATCGCGCACCCGGGTCACGCGGTGCATCTGCACGAAGACCTTGGCGCGCCACTCCTCGACCCAGGTCGCGATCGAGATCGTTTCGCCATAGGTCGCGGCCTTGTGAAACTTGGTGTTGATTTCGAGCAGCGGCGTGCCGACGATGCCGCGCGTCTTGACGAGCTCGCGCCACGGCGGCAAACCGCATTCCATGAAGAACGCGAGCGACGCCGCGTCCATCCAGCGCGAGAAGTTGGGGAAGAAAACGATTCCCGCCGGGTCGCAGTCGCCGAAATGAATGTGGACCTTGTGCTCGGTGGTGCGTGGCATGGCGCGGCTCCAGGTCAACGCTGTGGGAGCAGGATCCGCGGCGCCGAGCCGTCGTGAAGCGCCTGCACCAGAGCGTCGCGGTGCGTCAGCACGGCGCGCTGGTTGATCGAGCCTTTGTCCGTCACTTCGCCGAGGTCGATGCTCGGCGGGTCGGCGAGCAGCAGTGCGCGTGCAACACGCGTCGCGCTGCCCGTGCCGCTCGCCCACAGCGCGTCGATCAGGCGCTGGAAGAACTCGCGCACGGCGGGCGCCGCGAGCACATCGGCGACCGGCACTGTCGAGCCGGCTGCGGCGAGGGCACGGCAGGTGTCCAAGCGCGGAAAGATGAGCAACCCGACCTCGTTGCGGTCGATCCCGGTCACGACCACGTCTTGCACGTACGGGTCGCCCGCGGCGATGACCTTGCCGCGCAACGGGCCCACCGAGACGAAGGTGCCGGTGGCGAGCTTGAAGTCTTCGGCGATGCGCCCGTCGAACATGAAACCGCGCCCGGGCCGCGCGGCGTCGATCGGCTTCACCGCGTCGCCGCTGCAATAAAAGCCTTCGGCGTCGAACGATTCGGCGGTCTGCTGAGGCGCGCGCCAGTAGCCCGGCGTGACGTTCGGGCCGCGGTAGCGAACTTCGACTTTGTCGCCGCAGGCGACGAGCTTCAGCTCCACGCCCGGCGCAGGCAAGCCGATGTGGCCCGACTTCACGTCTTGCGCATTCGCGCAAATCGCGAACGGCGCGGTTTCCGTCATACCCAGACCCGTGAGCATGCGAATGCGCTCGCCGCAAGTGGCCTCGGCGGTCGCGTCGAGCTTGTCCCACACCGGCTGCGCCAGGCCGGCGCCGGCGTAGAAGAACATGTTGACCCTGGCGAGCAGCGTCTGGCGCAAGGTCGCGTCGCCTAGCATCGCGTTCGCGATCTCTTCGAAACCCTTGGGCACGTTGAAGTAGACCGTCGGCGAAATGTCGCGCAGGTTGCGCAGCGTCTGGCCGATCAGCTGCGGCGCCGGCTTGCCTTCGTCGATGTAGAGCGTGCCGCCGTTGTAGAGGATCAGGCCGACGTTGTGATTGCCGCCGAAGGTGTGGTTCCATGGCAGCCAGTCGACGAGCACCGGGCGCGTGCGGCCGAGGTCGGGAAAACATTGCACGATCTGCTGCTGGTTCGCGCACCACATGCGCTGCGTATTGATCACCGCCTTGGGCAGTTTCGTCGACCCCGACGTGAACAGGAACTTGACGATCGTGTCCGGGCCGACCGCGGCGTGCGCCGCGTCGACTTGGGCGCTTGGCGCGGTCGCGAGCAATTCACTGAAATGGCGCGTGACCCGGCCGTCAAGCCGGCCCTGGGTGAGAACGACAGGAACGTCGGCCGGGACCGCCGCCGCAATTGCCCGGGCGTAAGCCGCGGCGTTCGAGGCAAACACGAGCCCCGGGGTCAGCACGCCCATCACGTGACGCAGCTTGCCGTGGTCCTGCGAGAGCGTCGAATAGGCGGGGGAAATCGGCGCGAACGGTACGCCCGCGAGCATCGCACCCAATGACAAGAGCAGATGCTCCAGATCGTTGTCGGACAGGATCGCCACCGGTCGCTCCTGCGACAGGCCGAGATCGAGCAGCGACTGCGCAATGCAACGCGCGCTCTGCAGCGCCTGCGCATAGCTGAGGCGGCGCCACTCGCCAGCCGCATCGCGCTGCGCCGCCAGGGTGTGGTCGGGGGACGTGGCGGCCCAATGCAAGAGCCGGTCGGTGAGGCGCACCGGGTAGGTCTGCAGCGCTTCGGTCGACGTGACGAGGGTCGAGCCATCGACGCGCAGCGCAAAGTTCGCTTCGAGCGAGCCGCCGAGCGGCAGCGGGCGATAGCGAGGCGCTTTCATCATGTGGCTTTGCCCACCTTGCCGGCGCGCTTCTCGAGAAAAGCGCGCATGCCTTCTTTCGCCGCGTCATCGCCCTGCGCGATCGCCGCCATCAGCGACTCGACGAACAGGCCATCGCTTTGCGACAGGTCGGCGATGCGTGGCAGGGCCTGCAGCACCGCAAAAGTCGACAGCGGCGCGTTGGCGGCGACTTTCTCGGCGAGGTCGCACGCCTTCGTGAATCCGGCGCCATCGGCAACGACGTATTGCGACAGGCCGCGCTGCAGGCCTTCGTTCGCGTTGAGCACGCGGCCAGTGAGCATCATGTCGGTCATCGTCGCCACGCCGGCCAGACGCGGCACGCGCGCCGAGCCGCCGCCGCCGACGAAGATGCCGCGCTGGCCTTCGGGCAATGCATAAAAAGTGCTCGCCTCGGCGACGCGAATGTGGCAGCTGCTCGCGATCTCCAGGCCGCCGCCGACGACCGCACCGTGCAACACGGCAATCACCGGAACCCGGCCGAACTGGATCGCGTCCATCGTCGCGTGCCACGTCCGCGAGTGCAGCATGCCGTCGCTGACGCTGCGATCCGTGAGCTCCGACAAGTCCAGGCCGGCGCAAAAATGCGCGCCCGCGCCGCTCAGCACCGCCGCGTTCACGCTCGCCGGCAGGTTGATGAAACAGGTGTGCAGTTGCGCGATGAGCGCGTCGTTCACCGCGTTGCGCTTGGCGGGTCGGTTCAAGCGCACATGCGCGACGGCCGCGGCGATTTCGATGCGCAGCAGGTCCAGTCCGGCAAGAAGGCCGCTGGCGGGGGTGAATGCGAGGGTCATGGGAGCCAAAAGATTGATCGGATTATGCGGAACCCGGCGGCCGGGCCGGCGCAGCGCATTGGTGTCGCGGCGAGCGCTGGCTAGCGGATCCAGCGAACTTGCACCGGCCCGTAGGTGGCAAGTCGATAGCCGAGCGCGAACACGCCTCCAGTAAGCTTCAGCGCGCCGGAGCCGGAGGCGCCCGAATCGGCGGGTGCGCTCAAGACCCCGCTTGAATCGCTCAGGCCGTTGTTCTTCGGGTTCGACGTGACGACGAGGTAGGCCGCTTCGCTCGGCACCGCGAAGGTCTGAAACAACGCGCTGATTCCCGCATTCATGGCGCGCTCAGCGCGTTGCAGCGGCGGCGCGACGCTCGCTTGGCCCGCAGCGTCGAAGAACAGCGCCACCGCGTCGGCGTAGTGGGCCTTGCCGTCCCCGCCATGGGCCCAGCCGCGCAGGCGCATCGGCGACTCGACTTCGATTCGCGTCGCACCTGCGTGCTCTTTCAATGCGAACACGGCAAACGGCGCCAGGCCGTTGCCGAAATCGAAGTGTGGCGTCGTCGCGGCGAACCACAGGGTTGTGGGTTGTTGCGCCGCGGCCTGCGCCGCCTTGTGCACCAAAGCCTCGGTCGCAGCGCTGCAGCAGCTGCGCACGTTCGCCGCGAGTCGCGCGTCTTCGGTGAGCAGGTGCCCTTCTCCGCTGATCGCTGCACAGCCCGCCAGCAGGCCCCACATCAGCCCTGCGAGCAGTGCCTTGATCTGCGTGTTTCGATGCAACATGCGTGTGCTCGCGCCGATGACCGTCAACCCAGACCGGCCAACGAATTCACGCGCGCCGCGTCCACACCGAGCGTGCGCGCGGCGTCGAGAATTTCCTGCCACGTCGTCGCGTCGACCGGCACGCCGTCGCGGCTGCGCTGGGCGCGCCAGGCGCGTTCGGGTTCGCCGGCGACGAGGACCTCGTCGAACCCGTCGCGCACCGGCGACGCCTTGACCCAGTCGATGAAGGCGAGCGCTTCCTGTTCGAATCCGCCGCGGTCTGCCAAGCTTGCCGGATCGAGCAAGACGCTGAACATGCCGTTCAGCACGCGCTTCTTGTCGCCGCCCGGGGTGCGCTGCGTCGCGCCTGCGGCGAGCGCACCGCCGAGCAGTTCGCACATGAACGCCAGTCCCGAGCCTTTGTGGCCGCCGAACGGCAACAACGCACCGTACGGCGGATTCACCGTGAAGCGTGGCTCTCGCGTCGGGCGGCCGTGATCGTCGAGCAGGCAATCGGCGGGTACGAGTTCGCCCTTGTTCAGTGCGACCCGCGTCTTGCCCTGCGCGATCATGCTCGTCGCGAAGTCGAGGATCACCGGCGCCCGGCCGGGGAGCGGCACGCCGGCGCAAAACGGGTTCGTGCCGAAGCGCGCGTCAGCGCCACCGTGCGGCGCGACAATGGCGCGCGAGATCACGTTCACGAAGTGCAGCGACACCAGGCCCGCCGCTGCCGCCTGTTCGGCCCAGGCGCCGATGCGCCCGAGGTGGTGCGAATTGCCGAGAGCGACGATGCAACTGCCGCTGCTGCGCGCGCGCTCGATCCCGAGCAGCATCGCCTCAAAACCGATCACCTGGCCGAATCCCGCATCGCCGTCCAGGCGCAACATCGCGCCCGCATCGAGCAGCGTGCGCACATGCGTGTTCGGTTTGAGCCCACCTTCGAGGAACGCTGCGGCATAGCGCGGCAACATGCCGATGCCGTGCGAGTCGTGGCCGGTGAGGTTCGCTTCGATGAGGTTGGACGCGACGGCTTCGACTTCCTCGGGCAAACTGCCAAAGCCGCGAACGAACAGGCGGATTGCGGCATTGAGATCGGCCAGGGGAATCAGGTGGGTGCTGCTCATGCGGATCCAGGCTCGGCAAAAGATGTCGATCGTAGCCGTGCCGGTGCGGGAGCCCGCCGCGGCCATGTCGGCGCGGCGGCATGGTATCCAATCGCTGCTGCACCCGCGGCGGTGCAAATGAGGAAGCTGAGAATGACACGCCTACGCGTCGGGCAACCGATCACCCCCGAAGAATTCGAAGAGTTGTCAGACACCCAGCTGGTGCGCCTGGTCCCTAAGGCCTACCGCGAGTTCTTTCCCGGCAAGGACTTTTGCGCCGACGGGCATTTCTACTTGCACGACGGCAGCGCCTGGAGTTTCTTCAAGGGCGATTTGCTCGACGACTGATCCGCCGGTGGGCGGTGCGCTGCGGCGTTTCACCGGCGCGGCGGCGTCAGCGGCCGCGGGCGGCGCGCCAGGCGGCGAAGTCGATCCGGCTGCTCTCGTCGGTGGGCGGGTACAGGCCGAGGATCGAGCGACCCTGCTTGACCTTTTCCGCGACGAAGTCTTCGAAGACCGTCATCTCGGTCGCCTCGGCGGCCACGTCATCGGCCAGGTGCGCCGGGATGATCACCACACCCTCGGCGTCGCCGACGACCACATCACCCGGCCAGACGGGTGCGTCGCCGCAGCCGATCGGCACGTTGATGTCCAGCGCCTGGTGCAGCGTCAGATTCGTCGGCGCGGCGGGCCGCTGGTGGTAGGCGGGAAACGGCAGGCGTGCGATTTCCGGGCTGTCGCGAAAACCGCCGTCGGTGACGACGCCGGCGACGCCGCGCTGCATCAGGCGCGACACGAGGATGCCACCCGCCGAGGCGGCCCGCGCATCTTTGCGGCTGTCGATCACGAGCACGGCGCCGCTCGGGCATTCTTCGATCGCCTTGCGCTGCGGGTGCTCGCGGTTCTGGAACACCGTGATCGGGTTCAGGTCTTCGCGCGCCGGGATGTAGCGCAGCGTGAACGCCTCGCCGACCATGTTCGGCAGGTTCGGATTCAGCGGCCGCACGTCCTGAATGAACTGGCGGCTCAATCCACGTTTGAACAAAGCCGTGCACAGCGTCGCCGTGCTGACACCACACAGCAGCTGTCGGGTTGAAGGATTCATGGTGTCGCTGATTCGCTGGCGTATGGGCCGGGCCGGCTGCGGGGGTCGAGTCAGAAGATGTCGGGCTCGGGCACCGGCGCGCCGAACCCGGTTTCGAGAAAGTCGAAATCGCAGCCCTGATCCGCCTGCAGGATGTGGCGCGAGAACATCCAGCCGTAGCCGCGCTCGTAGCGTTTGGCGGGTGGCGTCCACGCCGCGCGGCGTACCGCGAGTTCGGCGTCGCTGACGTCGAGGTGGATGCGCCGGGCGGCAACGTCGACGCTGATCCGGTCTCCGGTCTTGATCAACGCGAGCGGGCCGCCGACATACGCCTCGGGCGCGCAATGCAGCATGCACGCGCCGTAGCTCGTTCCGCTCATGCGCGCGTCAGACAGGCGCAGCATGTCGCGCACACCCGCCTTCACGAGCTTGACCGGAATCGGCAGCATGCCCCATTCGGGCATTCCGGGGCCGCCTTGCGGGCCGGCGTAGCGCAGCACGAGGATGTGCTCGGCGGTCACGTCCAGGTCCGGGTCTTCGACGGCCTTTTTCATCGACGGGTAGTCGTCGAAGACGAGTGCCGGCCCGCTGTGGCGCAGCAGGTGCGGCGCGCAGGCGCTCGGCTTGATGACGCAGCCGTCGGGCGCGAGGTTGCCGCGCAGCACGGCGAGCGCCCCTTCGGCGTAGATCGGCTTGTCCAGAGGGCGGATCACGTCGTCGTTGTAGACCTCGGCGCCGGCAAGGTTCTCGCCGAGCGTGTGTCCGTTGACGCATCGTGCGTCCAGCTTCAAGTGCGCCGTGATGCGGCTCATCAGCGCGGGCAAGCCGCCCGCGTAGTAGAAGTCTTCCATGAGGTAGGTGTCGCCGCTGGGCCTGATGTTGGCGAGCACCGGCACCTTGCGACTGGCGACATCGAACGCGTCCAGGCCGATCGCGCAGTTCGCGCCGGCGCGGCGCGACATTGCGACGAGGTGGATGATGGCGTTCGTCGAACACCCCATCGCCATCGCCGTCGCGACGCCGTTTTCGAAGTGGGACCGCGTCAGGAACGAGCCCGGCGTCAGGTCGTCCCAGACCATTTGCACGATGCGTTCGCCGCACGCCGCGCTCATGCGCACATGGTTCGCGTCGGCGGCGGGGATCGCCGACGCGCCGGGAAGCGTCATGCCGATCGCCTCGGCGATTCCCATCATCGTCGCCGCAGTTCCCATCGTCATGCACGTGCCATGGCTGCGCGCGATTCCGGCTTCGACCTCCTGCCACTGCGCGTCGCTCAGCTTGCCGGCGCGGCGCTCGTCCCAATATTTCCACGCGTCCGACCCCGAACCGAGCACCTTGCCTTTCCAGTTGCCGCGCAGCATCGGCCCGGCGGGAAGGTAGATGCACGGCAGCCCGGCGCTGAACGCGCCCATGAGCAGGCCGGGTGTCGTCTTGTCGCATCCTCCCATCAAGACCGCGCCGTCCACGGGGTGGCTGCGCAGCAGCTCTTCGGCTTCCATCGCCAGGAAGTTGCGGTAGAGCATCGTCGTCGGCTTGACGATCGGCTCAGACAGTGAGATCGCCGGCAGCTCGAGCGGAAAACCGCCCGCTTTCCAGACGCCGCGCTTCACGTCTTCGACGCGCTGCTTGAAGTGCGAATGGCACTGGTTCACGTCGGACCAGGTGTTGAGAATCGCGATCACGGGCCGGCCCGCCCAGTCGGACGCCGCGTATCCCATCTGCATGAAACGCGAGCGATGCCCCGAAGAGCGCAAGTCCTTCGGTGCGAACCAGCGCGCGCTGCGCAATGTGTCGGGAGTCTTCTGCATAGGGCGTCGATGTTAGCCGCGCCTCGGCGCGACCGTGTGCGCCGCGTGCGCTTCAGGCAGACGCTTCGTCGTCGGCCGGAGGAAGCTGCGCCTGCGGCACCATCTTGACGATCGTCACCGGCACCGGCGCCGCGTGCAGAACCTCGTGCGACACCGAACCGAGCATCGCGCGGCGCAGCCGCCCCATGCCGCGCGCGCCCATGATGACGGCGTCGCAGCCGTGGCGCTCGATGATGTCGACGAGCGTGTGCGCCGGGTCGCCGGAACCAAATTCGCGCTCGAAATCGATTCCCGCGGCCCTCAGAAGGTCCTCGCCCGCCTCGAGCGAGTGCGCACCGGCGGCGCCGCTGATCCGTTCCAGGACTTCCGCGTCCGGCGCCAGGACCATTTCGTAAAGATAGGTCGGCTCCTGCACGTTGGCCAAGACGAACTGCGCGTTCAGGCCCTCGCGCACCAGGCGCACGGCGTGACGCACCGCTTCCAGGGCTGGTTCGGAGCCGTCCAGGGGCAGCAGGATCTTCATCGGTGTACGGATGGGTCGATGCACGCTAGCGCGGCGCCGCCGCTGGGTGCTTGACGCCGATCAACCCGCGGCAGCATCGGGCGGCGGGTTTGAGCGACGCAACACACGCAGCATACGCCGCGCCGCAAGCCGGCCCTCGTAATAGCCCGGAACGAGGATCGTTTCGCTGAATCCGAGGGCGCGATAGAACATCAACGCGGCCTCGTTGTCGGCGCGCAGCTCCAGGTGGATGGCCGCGATTCCAGCGACGCTGGCGGTTGCAAGCAGCCACTCCAACAGGCGCCGCCCGATACCGCGCCGCTGCCGCGCCGGCTGCACGCAAAGCAAACTGAGGTGGGCGCGCTCGTCGCCGAATTGCATCACCGCGAAGCCGAGCATCTCCGGGCCATCGCAGGCGACGAGTGCGACGCATTCGGGGTCTGCGATCAATCCGGCGATGCGCTGCGCCGAGTAACGCCACGCCAGGCCGGCTTCGATCAGGTCGCGCGACATCGACGCCATCGCCGGCGCATCTTGCGCCCGCGCCAGACGCAAGGTGACGGCGCGCGCTGCCATGAGGCGGGGTCCGGCGTCAGCGCCCCGCCGGCAAGGCGGTTGGCGGCCGCTTCGGCGCGGTCTCGGTGCGCAGTTCATAGCGCACGCCCTTGTCGGCGTCGACGAAGCGCAGCGTCGCGCCGTCCCATTCGTAAGTCGCGGTGAAGGCGTCGATCTGCATCGCACCCTGCTTGAGGATCACGTCAACCTGGCTCGTGCGCAGCCGCAACGCGTAGACGATGTCGGCGATGCGCACCGTGGCCCGGCCGCGCGTGCGCCATTCGGCTCGCGCCGGCCCGCACGCCGGTTCGGCGCGCGGCACCGCGACGCACCACTGCGCCGCGTAGCCGCCAGCGGCGGGAGGCGCCGCGAAGCCTGTGATGCAGCTCAACCCCGCAGCTGCGCCGATGATGCAGCGACGGTAACCCAGCGGCGCTGAGCCCGACAAGCTGGCCCCTACTGGATCAGGCCTTCAGCCTTCAACGCCGCCTGAACCGCCGGCCGCGCTTCCATGCGCGCCATGAATTCGCCAAGGTGGCGCAGGCCAGAGATGTCCAGGCTGAGCGGCTTCGTCCAGCGCGTCACCGTGTACAAGTAGGCGTCGGCAACGCAGAAGTCGGCGCCGGTCAGGTACTGGCGGCCCTCGAGTTGCGTATTCACCCAGGCGAACCGGTCCAGCAGCTTGGCGCGGAAAATGGCCTTTGCCTCTTCGGGCATGGCCGGATTGAACAGCGGGCTGAACGTCTTGTGCAGTTCGGTGCCGATGAAAGTGAGCCACTCCTGGACGCGCGAACGCGCCATCGTGCCGTTGGCCGGAGCGAGTTTTTTCGCCGGAACCTGGTCCGCGATGTACTGGACGATCGCCGGCCCTTCGGCGAGGCGCTCGCCGTTGTCGAGTTCGAGCAGGGGCACGTAGCCCTTCGGGTTGATCGTGTAGTAGTCGGTGCCGTCGGCGAGCTTGTGCGTCTTCGTGCTCGCCAGGACGGCTTCAAACGGCAGGCCGGACTCGCGCAGGACAATGTGCGGTGACAAGGAGCACGCGCCGGTGCTGTAGTAGAGCTTCATGGGAATCCTTCGGTGAGGTCGGGGAGGCCGCATTAAAGCGCCAATTCACAATCCGTGCTGCGCGACTGGGATTCGAGTTCGTGGCAGCATCCGCAAGCCATACTGCCTGTGTCGTTTCATTCCGCCCCACTCATGACCCTCGTGACCCCATTCCGCTTGACGCACTCGCGCAGCGTCGAGCGCCTCGTACGCGGCGTGCCCACTTCGGACGGCGCGGGCGTCAAGCTCACCCGGGTACTGACCCAGGCACTGCAAAAGCGCCTCGACCCATTCCTCATGCTCGACGCCTTCGGCAGCGACTCCGCGGGTGACTACATCGGCGGCTTCCCGGACCACCCGCACCGCGGCTTCGAGACCGTGACGATCATGCTCGCCGGGCGCATGCGGCACCACGACAGCGTGGGCAACGTCGGCCTGCTCGAGCCCGGCAGCGTGCAATGGATGACCGCCGGGCGCGGCATCATCCACTCCGAAATGCCCGAGCAGGAACAGGGCCGGATGGCAGGCTTCCAGTTGTGGGTGAATCTGCCCGCCAAGGACAAGATGTGTGCTCCGGCGTACCGCGACATCGCCCCGCAGAACGTTCCCGCGTTCACGCTCGACAACGGGGTCGAGGTTCGGGTCATTGCCGGCGCCAGCCACGGCGTCGCCGGCGCGGTGAGCCGCCCGAGCACCGAGCCACTGTGTCTGGACATCAGCATTCCGCCCGGCGCCGAATTCGACGCATCCATTCCCGCCGGGCACAACGCCTTCATCTACTGCCACGGCGGTGCCGAGGTGCGCGTCGGCGGCCTTGAGGGCAGCGCCGTGGACAGCGAACGCATGGCGATCCTGGCCAACGACGCCGGCGCGGATGGTGTGCGCCTGGCCACACCCGCGGCGCAGGCCGGCGTGGCGCGGGTTCTGCTCGTCGCCGGACGGCCGCTGAACGAGCCGATCGTCCAGTACGGCCCCTTCGTCATGAACCAGCAGCGCGAAATCGAGCAGGCGGTGGCGGACTACCAGCGTGGCGTGCTCGCCGCTTGAGTTGAGTTCACCCATGCGCACCCTGCTCGATCGATTCAAAGAACTGCCGGCGCAGCGCCTGCAGGCGATTCGCCGCGGCATCGAGAAGGAAAGCCTGCGCGTCCTTCCGAACGGCCATCTCGCCCTGACGCCACACCCGGCAGCGCTCGGTTCGGCGCTCACGCACCCGAACATCACGACCGACTTCAGCGAATCGCAGCTCGAGCTCATCACCGGGGTGCACGAGGGCGTCGATTCATGCCTGGACGAGCTCACGCAGATCCACCAGTTCGTCGTGCAGACTTTGCGCGACGCGGGCGATGAGATGCTCTGGGTCGCGAGCATGCCGTGCGGCCTGCCGGCCGACGAAGCGATCCCGATCGGGCGTTACGGCACGTCCAACGTCGGCCTGGCGAAGAGCGTTTATCGCACCGGGCTCGGCCACCGTTACGGGCGGCGCATGCAGACGATTTCGGGGATCCACTACAACTGGTCGATGCCCGACGTCACGAGCGATCAATATTTCGCCCTGATCCGCAATTTCCGCCGCCACTCGTTCCTGTTGCTCTATCTCTTCGGTGCTTCGCCTGCGGTGTGCTCGAGTTTCGTCGCCGGGCGAACGCATGAGTTGCAGGAGCTGCGCGGCCAGACGATGCACCTGCCGCATGCGACGTCGCTGCGCATGGGGCGCCTGGGCTACCAGAGCGACGCCCAGGCGGCGCTCGCCGTGAGCTACAACAGCCTCGCAAGCTACGGCGCGTCACTGCAAGACGCGCTGACGCGGCCCTACCCCGCCTACGAAGCGGTGGGCCTGCGCGACGCCGCCGGGAAGTACCAGCAGCTCTCGACGAGCCTGCTGCAAATCGAGAACGAGTTCTACGGCACGATCCGCCCCAAACGCGTGATCCGCCGCGGCGAGCGGCCGCTGCACGCGCTGCGCGAGCGCGGCGTCGAGTACGTCGAGGTGCGGTGCATGGACCTGGACCCGTTCGAGCGCATCGGCATCGCCGCGCCGACGCTGCGCTTTCTCGACGTCTTTCTGCTCCATTGCCTGCTTGCGGACAGCCCGCCTGACAGCCCGCAGGAAATCGCCGGACTGGCGCGCAATCAGCAGCGCGTGGCGGCGCGTGGGCGCGAGCCCGGCCTGCTGCTCGAGCGCGCTGGTGAGCAGGTCGCGCTCGCCGACTGGGGCGCGCAAGTCGTGGCGCAATGCGAACCGATCGCCGCAGCGCTCGATCGCGTCCATGGAGGCAGCGCCTACCGCGACGGCGTCGCTGCCGCCTTGGCGGCGCTGCGCGAGCCGCACAGTCTGCCCTCGGCGCGAGTTCTGGCCACACTGCGGAACGATTTCGACAGCTCCTACGTGCGCTTCGTTTGCGCCCAGTCGGCACAAACGCATCGCGCCCTGCTCGCGTTGGAGAGCACTCCCGCACTGCGCGAACGCTTTGCCGAGTTGGCGCGCCAGTCGCTCGCCGAACAGCGCGCCACCGAGGCTGCCGACACCTTGCCGTTCGAGGCCTACCGCCAGCAATACCTGGCGCCGGAGCGGCTTGGTCTGAGCCCGGCTTGACCCCCCCAATCGCGGGGTGGCGGATCGAGGCTGCGACGGCTACCGTCGCGCCCGCAGCGATTCGCCTGCGCCCTCGCCCTGGAAGCCCCGAACATGAAGAACCTGTTCGCTCGCATCGGCATGTCGATCCTGGTGACTCTGGTGGAGGCGGTGGGCCGGCTTGTCGCACCGTCGCGCAAGCTGTCCGTGAAGCACAGCCACGGCGTTTACGGGACGCGCCATTGGGCGCACTTCAATGCGTACAGCTCGGCGCCAGGTTGGATGCTGATCGAAATCGGGTCCTGGACCGTCGAAGCTTCGTGGTCCAGCCGCTCGGGGTTGTCGCGCTTGAAGTTCACCGCCTGAGCCCTGCTGCGTCGTGCCGCCGGCCGGCGGCGCGACGTTGATACCGCGCTCCCGCTTCGCGTCGGCTACGCTTCGCACCTGCGAACCGGAGTCCGACATGCCCCGCACCGTCCTCGAAGAAGCCCGCCTGCACCCGGCGATCCGCGACAAGGTCGCGAACCTGCACGCCGACATCGTGCACAACGTCCAGTCGGCGGCGGCATCCCATGCCGTGCTCGTGGTGGGAATGAAACAGAACCCAATGTGCAAGCGCGTGCGCGGCGCTTTGAACAACGCTGGCGTTGCGCACCACTACCTTGAGTACGGCAGCTACTTCAGCCTGTGGCGCAAGCGCAATGCGCTGAAGATGTGGACCGGTTGGCCGACCTTTCCGATGGTGTTCGTGCGCGGTGTGCTGGTCGGTGGCGCAGAGGACGTTCAAGCCCTGATCGACAGCGGCGAACTGCGCCGCATGCTCGGCGCGTGAGCAACGCGCTCGCTGCGGGCCTCGGCCTGCTGCTGCTCTGCGTCAGCTCGGCCTTCGCAGCCGCCGGCGGCGCGCCGCTGCACGATTGCCGCGTCGCAGGGATCAAGAACAGCGTGCGCTGCGGGTCGTTGCAACGCGCGCTCGACCCGGCGCGCCCGGCCGGGCCGGCGATCACGGTCCACTTCATCGTTGTGCCGGCGCTGGCGCGGCGCAGGCTCGCCGACCCGGTGTTCCTGCTCGCGGGAGGGCCCGGGCAAAGCGCCATCAACCTGGCGGGCCCGGTCTCGGGCCTGTTGCAGCGCCTGGGGAATCGGCGCGACCTCGTGTTTGTCGACCAGCGCGGCACGGGCCGATCGGCGCCTCTGGACTGTGCCGAGTCGCGTGGCGCGCCGCTCGCGGAACAGGCCGATCCCGAGCGCCAGATCGCGCGTCTGGGCGCCTGCCGGCGCCAGCTCGAGTCGCTGCCGCACGGCGACCTGCGCTTTTACACGACGCCGCTCGCGATGCAGGACCTGGACGCGGTGCGCGAACACTTGGGCGCGAATCAGATCAATCTGATCGGTGCGTCCTACGGCACCCGCGCGGCGCTGGAGTATCAGCACCAGTTTCCGTCGCGCGTTCGGCGCATGGTGCTCGACGGCGTGGCGCCGCCCGATATGGTGCTTCCCGCGAGCAGCGGGCTGGACGCGCAGGCAGCGCTCGACGCACTCTTTGCCGACTGCGCCGCGCAACCCGCGTGTGCTTCTGCGCATCCGAACCTGAGCAAGACCTGGGCCGACCTGCTCGCGAGCCTGCCCCGGCCGACACAGGTCGCGCATCCGCTGAGCGGCCAGACCCAGTCCGTGACGGTGTCGCGCGACATGGTGCTCGCCGCAGTGCGCGCGCCGCTCTACAGCCCGGCGGCGGCCGCGGCGCTGCCGCTGGCGATCAGCGAAGCGGCGCAGGGGCGGTTCACGGGACTGTTCGGCCTGAATGCGATCCACGCGCCACGCCGCGCGACGCGCATCGCCGAAGGCATGCACTTCTCCGTGTTGTGCAGCGAAGACATGCCGCGCCTCGACGCCACTCCCGGACTCGGACGCGATTTCGGCGACACCGGCCTGCGCAGCGTGACACGCGTCTGCGCCGACTGGCCGCGCGGCGCAGTTCCCGCGTCTTTCTACGAGGTGGGGGCCGCTTCGGCCGCGGCGCTGTTGCTCAGCGGTGGCCTGGATCCGGCGACGCCGCCGCGCCACGGCGAGCGAATCGCCGCCGCCTTGGGGCCGAAGGCGCGCCACATCGTCGTCGCCAACGCCGGGCATGGCGTGCTCGGCATCGGCTGCATGCGCGATGTGCTGTACCGCTTCATCGACGCTGCCGACGACGCCGCGGCGCTGGCGGTGGACGCGCACTGCGTCGCTGCGATCCCGCGCCCGCCGCACTTCCAGCCGCTGCGCCCCGAATGATCACGCTGCGCCAGCTCGCCAAGCAGTTTCCCGCCACGCGCCGTTCTGCGCCGGCGGTGCATGCGGTGCGCGACGTGAGCCTGACGGCGCAGCCCGGCGCGATCACCGGGTTGCTCGGGCCGAACGGCGCGGGCAAGACGACGGCGCTGCGCATGCTGGCCGGGTTGATCCGGCCCGATGCGGGGGGCATCGACGTCGACGGCATCGACGTGCTGCACGACCCGCACGCGGCGCTGGCGCGAATGGGTGTGTTGTCCGATGCTCGCGGGCTCTACCCGCGCCTGAGCGCACGCGAGAACATCGTCTATTACGGAGTCCTGCGCGGCATGGAGCGCGGCGCCGCCGAAGCGCGATGCGAAGAACTCGCGCGCGCGCTGGACATGACGGCGCTGCTGGAGCGCCGCACCGAAGGCTTCAGCCAAGGCGAACGCCTGAAGACGGCGCTCGCGCGCGCCCTGGTGCACGACCCGGCCAACGTGGTGCTCGACGAGCCGACAAATGGGCTGGACGTGCTCGCCACGCGCGCCCTGCGCGAGACGCTGCGCTGGTTGCGCTCGCCCGAGGGCGGAGGCAAGACGATCCTCTTTTCGACGCACATCATGCAGGAGGTCGAGCGCTTGTGCGACAGCGTCGTCGTGATCGCAATGGGCCGCAGCGTCGCCGCCGGGTCGGTGGCGGAACTTCTCGAGCGCGCGGGCGAAAGCGATTTCGAAGCCGCATTCGTGCGTCTGGCGTACGCGCAAGGGGCTGCGCCATGAACGCCACTCTTCGCAGCGCCCAGGTCGTCTACGTCAAGGAAGTGATCGACGCGCTGCGCGACCGGCGCACCCTGCTCGTCGTATTGCTCTCCAGCGTGCTTCTCGGCCCGTTGGTGCTGATCGCGCTGTCGGGGCTGGTCGCGAGCCTGGAGGCGCGCGCCGAGAGGCGCGAAGTGTTCGTCGCGGGAATCGAACACGCGCCGAGTTTGCGCAACTTCCTCGAACGCCAATCGAGCGTGGTGCGCGAGGCGCCCGCGGACTTTGAGGCGCAGCTGCGCGACGCGCGCCTCGGTGACCCGGTGGTCGTCGTGCCGGCCGGCTTCGAGGCGGCGCTGCAACGCGGCGACATGCCGGCACTCGAGCTCGTCAGCGACAGCGCGAACAAGCAGGCCGAGTCCGGCGCGGGGCGCGTGCAGCGCTTGTTGCAGGCGTTTGGCCGCGAACGTACGACACTGAGCCTGGCGCTGCGCGGCGTCTCGGCGGACCTGCTCGAACCTTTTGAACTGGCCGAGCGCGACCTGGCGAGTACCCAGACGCGCGCCACCCAGCTCACCGGGATGCTGCCGTTTTTCGTACTTCTCGCCGTGTTGTACGGCGCGCTGAGCGCGGCGCTGGACACGACTGCGGGGGAACGCGAGCGCGGCTCGCTCGAACCGCTGCTCATGAACCCGGCCGCGCCGCTCGCGCTCGTGCTCGGCAAGTGGGGCGCGGTGGCGAGTGTGGCGATGCTGATCGCGGTCCTGAGCTGCTTCAGCTTTGTTCCGGGTCAGTGGCTGCTGCGCAGCGATACCCTGCAAGCGATGTTCCAGTTCGGAACCCGCGAGGCGCTGTTGTTCTTGCTCGTCCTCCTGCCGTTCGCCGCGGCGCTGTCGGCGCTGCTCATGGCGGTGGCGATCCGTTGCAAAAGCGTCAAGGAGGCGCAGGTCAATGCGAGCCTGGTGGTGCTGCTCGTCTCGCTGTTGCCGCTGGCGAGCGTGTTCAACTTCGGCGGCGAAGCGCCGTGGCACCTGTGGTTGCCCGCGCTCGCGCAAAACACCTTGATGACGCGCGTGCTCAAGGGCGAGGATCTGAGCGTGTCGCAGTGGCTGATTCCGCTCGCGGTGTGCCTGGCGCTGTGCGCCGCGTCGCTGGCGTTCCTGGCGCGGCGCCTGCGCGCGGCGTCGGTGCAGTAGCCGGGCGCGCGGTCAAGGGAACTTGCGCGCCCGATCCGAGAAGTAGCCGTTCGAATACGCGCTCGGCAAGAGCGTGAGCCGCATCGACTGGGCACCGCTCGCCAGGTCGAATTCGGAGACGTCGTTGAGTTGTCCGCGGAATTCACCCCAGCCGACGAGCACCTTGCCGCTGGCGAAAAGCTGCGCGCTTCCCAGGTTCAGGCTCAGGTGCATGTCGGAGGTGAATTCGGCGAAGCCGGGCAGCAGCGGGTTGCCGGTGACGAGTGTCTTGGCCACTTCGTCGAGGTTGAAGGCCAGGACGCGCGACGCGGCGACGCCGTTGTCGAACAGGCTCAGGCGCCCGTCGGGGGCCCGGCCCGCGTCGTGCTGGTGCGAGAACTTCTGCGTTGCGGTCAGGCCGAACTGGTCGCACGGCCCGCCGAGAATCCAGCGGATCGCGCCGGTGCCACGGTCGATCTTGAGCACCGCGTCGAGATGGCGAAACGAGGCGATCCAGTTCCCGTCGCTGTCGACGTGCAGCGAGTCCCAATGTGCATAGTCGGCGCCGTTGTTCTGCGCGAACGCATTGCCTTCGGTGGAGCAAGCGTAGAGCTCGGGGTGGTCGGTGGAAAGCCAGTTGAAGACCGCCGCGCCGTTCTGGATTTCCTGCAATCCGCTGCCGCGCACGAAGAGCAGCGCGCCGGGCAAGGCGGGGATGTTGTTCACCGTTTTCGCTGCATAAACGCCGACGATGTAGTGCCCGTCGTCGATGATCTTGTGGTCGTGCAGATTCACCGCATAGGTGTTGCCGTCGGGAAAGGCGAGCGCGCTGACGTTGGCGAGCAGGTTGAACGCGCCGTCCATGACGCGAATCGCACCCGCTGCGGAGTCGTAGAAGCTGTAGCGGATGGCGCCGCCCGGTATCACCGTCTTCTTGAAATCATGAATGTTCTGGCCGCGCGGGTTGCGGTAGTAGAACTTGAGGCTGCCGTCGCCCCCGATGAGGTAGGCATAGGGTGCGCCAAAACCCTGCGGGTCAAACGGTGCGAGGTAAAGGTCCCCCGCTTGCGGAGCCGTGGCGCTGAAGCTGTAGCGCACGTAGTCCAGCGGCCGGGCGTGCAGGGTGTACTGGGCGACCGCCCCGCTGACGTTGTCGGTGACGACGACGCTCGAATTCGACGCTGCGTCGAGCGTCGGGAATCCAATCACGATGTACTGGTTCGCGCCGACGCTTGTGGCCCCCACCGCATTCGTGGCGCTGACCGTGACGGTGCACGCTGCGCACGAAAAGCGCAGCTGCACCGTCGCGCCCTTTGCGTTCGATTGCAGCTGCAGCTCGGCTCGGGTCGGATTGTTCGACAACAAATCGCTGCCGCCCACGCCGACCGCGTCGACCGAACTGAGCAGCGCCGACACCGCGGGGTTGACACGGTTCACGCTCGAGCGCTGCGTCGAATCGCCGTCGCCGCAGGCACCCAGGGCGAGCGCAAGGGCGCAGGCGGCGCCGACTCGCCAAGCCGAAAGATCCGTTTGGTGCATAGCCTTGCTCCGAGAAACTTGCCTGGTCGAGCCTTGACCCTGCCGGTGCATTCTGCCCATTTGCACTGTAGTCCCCGCGTCATGGCGTATCAAGTGTCGGATTGAGCAACAAGTCGCCCACGTTCATTGCAACGGCAGCGACGCCTGGCGCGGCGCCAGTGGCGGTGCGGCGAGCAAGGGCGAGCGGCGCCGCTCGGGTCGGAACTCGCGGCGCAGCGTCGCGCGCGGCATCGGCAGCGCTGGATTCAACGGGCCCCTGGGTTCGAGATTCCAACCATCGACGGCGGCGCGGTCGTTCAGCGCGTGCAGCAGGCCCTGGCCGAGACGCTTGGCGTGGGCACGCACGACCAGCGCTTCGCACTCGGCGGCACTCAACTGCTGCGCGAACGCGCGCCAGCGCTGCTGCACCAGGGGTTGGCGCCACGCGTCCTCGATGGCCCAGCGCTGCGCGTGCGGCGCCAGGTCGCGCCCCGCTTCGAGAACGCGGGGCAGCAAGGCGTGAAAGAAAGTCTGGAAGCTGCGCTGCGCCGCCTGGCCAGGAAGCAGCGCTTCGATGCGACTCACGCGCAAGCTCCAGCCGGGAACGAGGAGCTGTCGGCTGACGAAGGCTTGCAAGGCCTGCGCCGGATTGAACAGGCGCAAGCGATTCGGCGGCAGCAGGAGCAGCGGCAATTGGCACGCTTGTTCGTGGGTCATGGGCTCGACAAAGCTGGCCAAGATCGCCACGCGCGCCCATTGCGCGCCGAGCAGTCCGCCCAGGCCGAGTTGGGGCTCGGCGCCCAGACGCAGCGCGAATTCCTGGGCCTGGGCCCGTGTCACGCCGTTGCTGCTGGACTGCGCCTTGCGGCCGAGCATGACGAGATTTCCCGCGGCGTAGGCGGCGTCGCTTCGGACCCGTGCGATTGCCGCTTCTCGGCACAGGGGCCCGTTCGCGTCCAAAGGCTCTCGGGTGATCGGGCAATGGCTGACTTCGAGTTGTTGCACATAGCGCGGTGTCACTTGCACGGGTTCGACGGCCTGGCCCTCGCACCAGGCTTGCAGGCGCAGCTTCAACCACAGGTGCACGGACCGGCTCGGGTGGCGCTGGCGTGCCCCGTCGCTCGCGCGGCCGGCAACCAGGCCGCTGCGCAGTGGTGCCGAGTCGTAAGCTTGTGGCACGGCCGGCGCGACGCCGTAGCGCGCGTGATCCCAGCCGAGCTCGAAGGCGAGCGCCTCCTGGGTGGAAAGGGTGGATGCGGCAATCGCTGAATTCATGGTTCGACTCCTTCGAAGGGGCCACCTCGGAAGCGGTGGATGAAGGCAGTATCCCGGCCAGGTGGCTCATGGCGTGAGCCACGTGCGATCCACTGCATCGACCGGTTTTGGGCGTATCCTCGAACCTTTGACGCCGCGGCGATGGACAGAACCGAGCGCTTCTACAAGATCGAACGGCTGTTGCGCAGCCGCGGTTGTGTCAGCTTCGCCGCCCTGGGTTCTGAACTCGAGGTGTCGCCCGCGACCCTGAAGCGCGACTTGCAATACCTGCGCGATCGCCTCGGCGCACCCATCGTCTACGACACATTGGAACGCGGCTATCGCTTCGACGGCATGACGCCCGGCGCCAACGCGGTGCACGAGCTTCCGGGCCTCTGGTTCAGCGAGAACGAGATCCATGCCTTGCTGACGATGCAGCAGCTGCTCGCCGGCCTGGACGACGACGGCGTGTTGGCGCGCCATCTGCAACCCCTGACCGAGAAGCTGCAAGGCCTGCTCGGCGCCGACGCGCAGGAGTCGCGGGCGCTGTTGCGCCGGGTCAAAGTGATCGGCACGGCGCGGCGGCGTGCGCCGAGCCGGCACTTCGAGCTCCTGGGCAGCGCCCTGGTGCGTCGGCGCCGGGTCTGGCTGCGCTACTTCAAGCGCAGCGACCAGTCCTTGAGCGAGCGCGAGGTGTCGCCGCAGCGCCTCGTCAACTACCGCAACACCTGGTACCTGGACGCCTGGTGCCACACGAGCAAGGCGCTGCGGCGTTTTGCGCTCGACGCGGTGCGCGAGGCGCGGCTGCTCGACACCAAAGCACAGCTGGTGGCGCTGCGCGAACTCGAGGCCCAGCTCGACGCGGGCTACGGCATCTACGGTGGTGCGGGTGCGCGTCTGCGCTGGGCGACGCTGCATTTCAGCGCCGACGCGGCGCTCTGGGTCGCCCATGAAGAGTGGCATCCGCAGCAAAAGTCGCGCTGGCTGCCCGACGGGCGCTACGAACTTCAGGTGCCCTACGGCGAGCCCACCGAGCTTGTGATGGACATCTTGCGCCACGGCGATTCGGTCACCGTCGTCGGCGACAAGGCCTTGGTGGCAGAGATCAGCAGACGCCTCGCGCATGCGGCTGCGCTCTATGCATGAAAATCGGCGCCAGGTAGCGCCGGTGGCGGCGCGCCAGGCATGAAGGAGCGGCAGCGATGAAAGCGGTCTGGAACGGGGTCGTCGTCGCACAAAGCGACGACACGGTCGTCGTGGAGGGCAACCATTACTTCCCGCACGCGAGTTTGAAGCAGGAGTACGTCAGCTTCAGCAACCATCGCAGCACCTGCCACTGGAAAGGGCAGGCGCACTACTACAGCCTGTTTGTGAACGGCGAAATGAACCCCGAAGCCGTGTGGTACTACCCTGAGCCCCTCGAGGCCGCAGCGCAGATCAAGGGGCGCGTCGCGTTCTGGAAGGGCGTCAAGGTGGAAGAGTGAAACGCGTGGCCTGTTCGTCGCCGCGGGCGAGTCCGGCTGAGCGAGAACCCGCACGATGGTGAATCCGGTGCTCGTCGAAGTCCTGCGCGGAACGGCGCTGGAATCAAGCCATCGCGGCGCGCTTGCGGTGCTCGACGCCGACGGCGCCGTGTTCGCCAGCATGGGCGACGTCGACCGACCCATCTTCCCGCGCTCGGCGGTGAAACTGCTGCAGGCCCTGCCGCTCGTGGAAAGCGGCGCCGCGGATCGGCTCGGGCTGACCGACGACGAGCTGGCGCTGGCGTGCGCGTCGCACAGTGGTCAGGAGGAGCATGTGCGCACCGCCGCCGGCATGCTTGCCAAGGCCGGCCTGGACGTGACCGCGCTCGAATGCGGTACGCAGTGGCCGACGCTCGACACTGCAGCGCGTTCTCTCGCCGCGGCGGGACGCGAACCGACGGCATTGCACAACAACTGCTCGGGCAAACACAGCGGCTTCCTCTGTCTGGCGTGCAGCCTTGTTCGACGCCGCCGACCTGCGGCGCGACGTGAAGGGTTACGTGGCGCTCGATCACCCGCTGATGCGCGAAGTCACCGCGGCGTTGCAGGCCGCGACCGGGTTCGATCCGGGCACGGCGCCGCGCGGCACCGACGGCTGCTCGATCCCCACCTACGCCATCCCTCTGCGGAGGCTCGCGTTGGGGTTCGCGCGTGTCGCCGGCGGCGTCGGCCTGCGCGAGGGCCACGCGCGCGCCGCACTACGCCTGCGCCGCGCGATCGCGAACGCCCCTTTCATGGTCGCGGGCAGCAACCGCTTCGATACGCGCGTGATGCAACAACTGGGCGAGCGCGTGTGCTGCAAAGTCGGCGCCGAAGGCGTGTTCTGCGCCGCGCTGCCGGAGCAAGGCCTCGGCATCGCGATCAAGATCGACGATGGCAACAACGCGCGCGCCGCCGAGGTGGCGATGGCCACGCTGCTCGAGTTGATTTTGCAGCCGAGCGGTCGCGACGCCCAAGTCCTGCGTGAACTGAGCCACCCACGGCTGCGAAACTGGAATGGCATCGACGTCGGGCAGCTGCGCCCGGCGCAAGACCTGCTGAGCCTGAAGCTGCATTGAAGCGTGCGGCCCCACATCGGCGCGCATCCGATGCTCGGATGGCTCGCGAGCGCACCCGGTCACATCTCGCGACAGTTCGGCGCGAGCCGCGAGCCGTCGAGGTTCGCGCGAAACGGCGCGGCGTTCAATTTGCGCCGCTGCGTAACCGATGTTGACCGACGCGGGCCGTGTGCGATGCGCCACTGACGCTTCGGTGCGCCGGCGCTAAATTGGCGCCAGGCATCGCGAGGTAGGGGTTCTGCATGTGTAGGGTCAGCCAAGTGGTCACGTCTCATCCCGTGGTGAGGCTCGCCTTGGCGGGTGTCGGAGCACTCCTGCTTGCGGGTTGCCAGGCGCTCGCGATCACCGCCGCCGGCATCGGCGCATCGACCGGCTTGTCGCACACCGCCAACAGCATCAGTTCGCGAACCTTCACCGCGAGCGGGCCACAAGTCAGACAGGCGGCGCTGCTGGCGATGGACAAGATGGGAATGAAGTTCGAATCCTCCGAGAAGAATGCGACGACCGAGACCTTGCGCGCGACGCTGTCGGACCGCAACGTCGAAATCGAAGTCGAGGCGCTCAACGAGTTGACGACCCGACTGAGCACGTCGGCGCAGTGGGGCCTGTTCAGCTACGACGGCGCGACCGCGCGCGAACTCGTGGTTCAGACCGAACTGGCGATGGCTGAGATCGCTCAGCCTCGAAAGGCGCGCGCGCCTTCCAAATCGACTTCCGCGCTTGCCGACCCGATGCTGAGCGGCGTTCCGCCGCGGCGTTGATCCGGCGCGGGTCGGGCTCTGTCCCGCCCGCCCCAGCTCTGGCCGACAGCCCCGTTGCGAGCGTCCGGTCCGGCTCAGGTTTCGTGCCAAATGATGTTGCGCCGCGCGCTCGTCCAGCGTTCGAACAAGGGCGCGTAAGCGGCTTCGATTTGATTCCGCTTGACCTTGAAGGTCGGCGTGATGAAGCCGTTGTCGACCGTCCAGGCGGTGCGCACGACAACCAGGCAGTCGAGTTGTTCGTGCGGGTCAAGTTGTGCGTTGATCGCAGCCAGGTGTTGATCGAGGCTCGCTTCCATCGGCGCGCGCTCGGCAACACTCGCGGCGCGCGCTGCCGCTTCGGCGTTCAGCATCACGATTCCCAAGGGCTGGCCCAGATTCGCGCCGGTCACGACGCAGGCTTCGACGAGGCCGTTCATCACGAGCTTGTCTTCGATCGGCGCCGGCGCGACATATTTGCCCTTGCTCGTCTTGAACAGGTCCTTCACGCGCCCGGTGATGCGCAAGTTGCCTTCCGCATCGAGCGCACCCTTGTCGCCGGTGTGCAGCCAGCCATCGCTCGTGAGCGCCTGGCGCGTCAATTCGGGCTCCTTGAAGTAGCCGAGCATGAGCCCCGGACTCTTCATCTGGATTTCGGCATTCGCCGGATCGATGCGACATTCGACACCGTCGTAAGGCAGGCCGACGGTTCCGGGCCTCTGCACGCCAGGCAGCGTCGCGTGCGAGATGCCGCAATTTTCAGTCATGCCGTAAACCTCGACGATCGGCAGCCCGAGCCGCGCGTACCACGCCAGCAGGTCCGGCGGCATGGGTGCGGCACCGCCGGCGGCGAACTTGCATTGGTCCAGGCCGAGCGCCGTCAGCACCTTCTTGCGCACGACGTTGCGGATGATCGGCAGCTTGAGCAGGCGCTCGAGCTTGGCGGCTGGCATCTTCGCGTGCACGCCCTGCTGGAACTTGACCCACAGGCGCGGCACGGAGAAAAACGACGTCGGCCGCGCGCGCTGCAAGTCGGCGGTGAAAGTTTCCAGGCTTTCGGCGAAGTACACGTGCATGCCCACGGCGAGCAGGCCATGCTCGATGAGCGTTCGCTCGGCCACGTGAGCCAGCGGCAGATAGCTCAACATGCGCGTGTCGGCGCCGAGTTGAACGCGTTTCAGCGCCGAGCTGATCGACCAGGCGTAGGTGCCGAAGCTGTGCATGACGCCCTTGGGCGCGCCGGTCGTGCCCGAGGTGTACATGATCGTCGCGAGTTCACTGGCTTCGCGCACCGGCTCACCCTGCAACGGCGGCGTGCGCTTGATGATGCTGTCCCACGACGGGTAGTCGTTCGGCGGCGACAGCGGCATGCTCACGCACGGCAGGTTGGCGGGAACTCCCGGCTTCATGCCGTCCCAGCCATCGAGCTTGCCGACGAAAAGCAGCTTCGCCTCGCTGTGTTCGAGGATCTGCCGAATCGTCGAAGCGGCCAGCGTTGGATAGAGTGGCACCGACACATGGCCGGCCATCCAGATCGCGAAGTCGGCCATCAGCCAATGCGCGCAATTTTTCGAGATCAGGGCAATGCAGCTGCCTGGCGGGTGCCCCAGGCCCTTCAAGTGCGCGGCCATGCGGCGCGCCTCGTCCATCAATTGCGCCCAGGTGAATTCGCGCAACACACCCTGGCCCTGCGGCTGGGTGAGCACGATCGCACCGGGAGCCGTTTTCTCCCAGTGGTACATGCGCTGCAGCGCGAGGCGGTCGGGCGACGGCGGGGTGGCGTTGCTCATGGTGGTCTCCTGGGTGGCGGGGAATTCGCTGGCCCGACCATAGGCCATTGAAAGGGTGGCGCCAATAGGGGGACTACGGTCATGTGCGAGGCGTCGGGCGCAGGCATGATGCGCGAATGGACGCGGCCAGCGAACTTCCAGCACTTCGGTGGCGCGGCTGCCGGTTCGGGGAGCTGACGGCTGACGAACTGCAGTTCATCTACATGGCGCGCCAGCAGGTGTTCGTCGTCGAACAGCGCTGCGCCTATCTGGACGCCGATGGCCGCGACCCGGCGAGTTGGCACTTGGCGGCATGGCCCACCGTGCGCGGTGCGCCGCTCGCCTACGCGCGGGTCATCGCGCCTGGCGTGGACCATGCGTTGCCGTCGATCGGCCGCGTGCTGACGACGGCGCCGGGACGGGGCCGCGGACTGGGTCGTGAACTGGTGCGGCGTGCGCTGAGCCATTGCGCGCAAGTCCATCCCGGCTTGGACGTTTGCATTTCGGCGCAAAGTCATCTCGAGGCGTTCTACGCCGGATTCGGTTTTGTCGCCTGCAGCGAGCGCTACCTGGAGGACGGAATCGAGCACATCGAGATGCGCTTGCGCCACCCGGCCTGAGCGCTCCTGCGGCGCACGGGCCGCAGTGTGGCGAGGCGGCTCCCTACAATCTCCCTATGCGTTTCGAGTGTTCGTGCCATGTGGTTTCCTAAAGAGTTCGACGTCATCGTCGTGGGCGGCGGTCACGCCGGCACCGAGGCTGCGCTCGCGAGCGCGCGCATGGGCGCCAAAACGCTGCTGCTGACGCACAACATCGAAACCCTCGGGCAGATGAGCTGCAACCCGTCGATCGGCGGCATCGGCAAAGGGCATCTCGTGAAGGAAATCGACGCGCTCGGCGGCGCGATGGCCCTCGCTGCAGACGAGGCGGGAATCCAGTTTCGAATCTTGAACGGCTCGAAAGGTCCTGCGGTGCGTGCGACGCGAGCCCAAGCCGACCGCGTTCTGTACCGGGCCGCAATTCGGCGTCGCATCGAGAATCAGGGCAACCTGTGGTTGTTCCAGGCGGCCTGCGACGATCTGCTCCTCGAAGGCGATCGCATCGTCGGGGCTGCCACTCAAGGCGGGGTGCGTTTTCGTGGCCGCGCCGTTGTGCTGACCGCCGGCACATTCCTCGACGGACGCATTCACGTCGGTTTGCAAAGCCACCCGGCAGGGCGTGCCGGCGATCCGCCGGCGATTGCCTTGTCGGCGCGGCTCAAGGAACTGAAGCTTCCTCAAGGACGCCTGAAAACCGGCACACCGCCGCGCATCGACGGGCGTTCGATCGACTTCACACGGCTCCAGGAGCAGCCCGGCGACGGCATGCCGGCCGCGGACGGGACGCCCGCAACAACGAGAGTCCCTTGCTTCAGTTTCCTGGGCGAAGCGTCGATGCACCCGCGTCAGGTGTCGTGTTGGATCACGCACACGAACCCGACGACGCACGCGATCATTCGCAGCGGCTTCGACCGAAGCCCCATGTTCCAAGGCGCAATCGAAGGCGTCGGCCCGCGCTACTGCCCGAGCATCGAGGACAAGGTGAATCGGTTTGTGGACAAGGATTCGCACCAGATCTTTCTCGAGCCCGAGGGTTTGACGACCCACGAGGTCTACCCAAACGGCATCTCGACCTCGCTCCCGTTCGATATCCAGATCGCTGCCGTGCGTTCCATGGTCGGCCTCGAGGATGCACATGTGCTGCGCCCGGGCTACGCGATCGAGTACGACTACTTCGATCCACGCGCGCTGACCGCGAGCTTCGAGACCCAGGCGATCCGCGGCCTGTTTTTCGCCGGCCAGATCAACGGCACCACCGGCTACGAAGAGGCTGCGGCGCAAGGGCTGTTCGCAGGCGTCAACGCGGCCTTGCAGGTGAGCGGGAGCGGCGCGTGGTTGCCAAAGCGTGATGAGGCCTATCTGGGGGTTCTGGTCGACGATCTGATCACCAAAGGCGTCACCGAGCCGTATCGCATGTTCACGAGCCGGGCCGAATATCGACTGCAACTGCGCGAAGACAACGCCGACTTGCGCCTGACGGAAGTCGGTCGTGAATTGGGGCTGGTCGACGATTCGCGATGGGATGTTCATTGCCGTAAGCGTGACGCTGTTTCACGTGAAACGGAACGTTTGAAGTCGACCTGGGTGAATCCGAATCTGATCAACGCCGCGAGCGCCGAGCGACTGCTCGGCAAAGCGCTCGAGCACGAATACAGCCTCGCCGACTTGCTGCGGCGCCCGGGGGTCGACTTCGATGCGATCGAGGCGATCTGGGCGATTGCCGATCCGCTCGCGCCGCGCGTGGTGGCAAGGCTCAACGCCGAGCTTGGGCGCGCTTTGACCGATTCGGTGCTTGAGCAGGTTCAGGTCGCGATCAAGTATTCCGGCTACATCGACAAACAGCGCGACGAGGTCGAGCGCGCCGCGAAACTCGAAGGCTTGGCTCTGCCAGCCGACTTTGACTACGCCAGCGTCCCGGCGCTGTCGTTTGAAGTGCGGCAGAAGTTGAGCGCGCAACGGCCGCGCACCCTCGGCATCGCGTCGCGCATTTCAGGCGTCACACCCGCGGCGATCTCGCTTCTGCTGGTGCACCTGAAAGCGCATCGCCCCAGACGTGGCGTGAGCCCTGTGCCGGCGACGCAAGATGCGGCGATCTGAGGGCGCCTCCGCCGCCACGTGCGCGTGAACACCGAGATGCGCGGCCGCTTGGCTGAGAGCGCCAGCCAAGTCGACGTGGCGCTGTCCGGCCAGCAGCTCGACGCCTTGCTCGCTTACCTCGCCTTGCTGGTTCGTTGGAACGCCACTTACAACCTGACGGCGATCCAGCAACCTTCGGACATGCTCGTTCAGCACCTGGCTGATTGCCTGGCCATCGTTGCACCGTTGCGTCGCCGACTCGGCGAGCCCTTGCAGTCGCGGATTCTCGACGTCGGCAGCGGTGCCGGATTGCCGGGTGTGGTGCTGGCGATCGCGACGCCGGAGGCGACGCTGTGGTGCCTGGACAAGGTTGGAAAGAAGGCGGCTTTCATTCAGCAAGTCAGGGCCGAACTCGGCTTGCGCAACTTGACCGCGGTACATGCCCGCGTGGAAGATCTCGACGCCGGAATTTTCGACGTGATCGTTTCGCGCGCCTTCACGTCGCTCGCCGAGTTTGTCGCGCTGACGGGACGTCACTTGGCCCCAGACGGGCTCTGGCTCGCGATGAAGGGAAAGCACCCCGACGCCGAACTGCGAGCCCTGCCCCCTGTTGCAGACGTGTTTCACGTGGAACCTTTGACGGTTCCGGGCTTGGAAGCGCAGCGCTGCCTGGTCTGGATTCGGCGGCGACAATGAGTCCCCCTCGAACCCCGCCGCACACTGCGGAACGTCCAGCCCGGCTGTCCGGGTCCCCTGCGATGCCCCAAATCTTCTGCGTTGCGAATCAAAAAGGCGGCGTCGGCAAGACGACGACGACGGTCAATCTGGCTGCGGGCCTGGCCAGAGTCGGGCAGCGTGTGCTCGTGATCGATCTGGATCCGCAAGGCAACGCGACCATGGGTTCGGGCGTCGACAAACGTGCGCTCGAACTCAGCGTCTACGACGTTCTGCTCGAGAACGCGTCGATCGCGGAAGCGCGCCAACGCAGCAGCAAGGTCGGCTACGACGTCGTGGGGGCGAATCGCGAGCTCGCCGGTGCCGAGGTCGAACTCGTCGCTTTGGAACGCCGCGACCAACGTCTCAAGCGCGCCGTGTCGAGTGTCGAACCCGACTACGACTTCATCCTCATCGATTGCCCGCCGTCGCTCAACCTCTTGACGCTCAATGGCCTCTGCAGCGCCCATGGCGTCATCGTGCCGATGCAGTGCGAATACTTCGCGCTCGAAGGCTTGTCGGACCTCGTGAACACGATCAAGCAGGTGCACGCCAACCTCAATCCGCAACTGCAGCTGATCGGACTGCTGCGGGTCATGTTCGACCCGAGAATCACCCTGCAGCAACAGGTGAGCGAACAGCTGAAACAGCACTTCGGCGCGAAAGTCTTCGATACTGTGATCCCGCGCAACGTCAGGCTCGCCGAGGCGCCGAGTTATGGCCTGCCCGGTGTGGTTTTCGACCCGGCCTCCAAAGGTGCCCAGTCCTACATTGAATTTGCGCAGGAAATGGTGAGTCGAATTGCAGCGAGCTGACCTGCTCGGCAACAACGTCTTGGATGCCGGGTTTGACCCGCACTTGCTGGCCCGGATTGAAGACGCCGGCCTGAACGCCAGCGCCCCTCCGCAGCAGCGTTGGATGGATGGGTGGCTGGTGCGCTATTCGGTGGGCAAGGCCAAACGCGCCCGGTGCATCAACGCCGTCGCGCTGGGGCAGCAGCCGGTGGAGCGCAAGTTGGCGGAATGCGCGAAGGTATTCGCAGCGGCCGATCTGCCGCTGATTTTTCGCATCACGCCTTTCACGCAGCCGAGCACGCTCGACGCGCAACTTGCTGCCTACGGCCTGCTGCGGTTTGACGACACGCAGGTCATGGTCTTGAGCGACCTCAGCGAACTGGCGAACCCGGGCTTGAGCCTCGATTGCACGGTGCGCGAAATTGCCGTCGAGCCGTTTGCCCAACGCATCGGTGCGCTGCGCGGCTCACCGCTTTCGCAGCGCCAAGCCCACGCACAGCGTCTCGCGAACTCGCCGGTACCCTTTACCGCTTTCGAACTCCGAGTGCACGATGACGTGCTCGCCTGCGGGCAGTTTGCCCTGGAAGGTGATCTGGTGGGCCTCTACGACGTCTTCACGGCGCCCCACGCACGCGGGCGCGGCCTGGCGCGCCAGCTGTGTCAGCACCTTTTGATCACGGCCCGCAGTCGGGGTGCAGCCCACGCTTACCTGCAAGTCGATTCGGGGAATGCCGCCGCGCGCGCCGTCTATTTTCGCCTCGGCTTCGGCGACGGCTACAGCTATCACTACCGCGCCCGGGATCCCCAGTCCGCCTGAGTCGGTGCCGCCCTACAGCCCCAGTGTCTCGTCGACGCCCAGGTGCACGTTCATCGCCTGAACTGCGGAGCCGCTCGCACCCTTACCCAAGTTGTCGACGCGAGCGATCAACAACGCCTGAGTCGCGCTGGAAAACACAAAGAGGTCAATCCGGTTCGTGTCGTTGCAAGCTTGAACGTCGAAGTATTCCGCTGCGGGATGCGCTTGGCTGGGTATCGGTTGCAAGCGCACGAAGGGCTCGCCCCGATAACGTTCCTCGAACGCCTGATGCAATTCTGCGCCGGTGACGCCTGACTTCAGCTGCGCCAGATGGAGCGGCACGGTGACCGCCAGGCCCTTGTAGTAATTCGCCACGACCGGCATGAACAGCGGTTGCGAGCGCAGCCCCGAGTGAAGCGCCATCTCGGGCAAGTGTTTGTGAGTGAACTTGAGCGAATACGGACGCGGCGATCTGAGAGCCGGGTCGGCAGCCGCTTCATACTGCTCAATCATCTTCTTGCCGCCGCCCGAATAGCCTGAGATCGAGGTCGCAGATATTGCAGCGTCGGGCCTCACGAGGCCCGCATCGACCAGCGGGCGCAGCAAGGCGATGAAGCACAGCGCGTGACAGCCCGGATTCGCAATGCGCTTGGACGCGCGAATTTTCGCGCGTTGCCCCGGTGCCAGCTCAGGCAGACCGAACACCCAGCCAGGGTCGGTCCGGTGCGCGGTGCTGGCGTCGATCAAACAGGTCTTGGGGTTGCGCACCCATGACGCGGCCTCACGCGCGGCAGCGTCAGGAAGGCACAGAAACGCCACGTCGGCGGCATTCAGCAATTCGGCGCGCACGGCACTGTCCTTGCGCTTGTCCGGATCGATGCGCAGCAGTTCGATGTCGTCGCGACGCGCGAGGTATTCGTGGATTCGCAGGCCGGTCGTGCCTTCCTGACCGTCGACAAAAACCCTGTGCTTCATCGCCAATTTCCTCGTGCGCCATTTCTGGATTCGATTGTCGGGCAAATTCGCGCGCGCCAACGCATGCTCGATCCGCCCACGACACGTTGCCGGCGCGGCAACCTTCATCGCCGACAATTCAGCCATGGTCACCAAGAAACCCAAAGGCCTCGGCATGGGCCTCGAAGCCCTGCTCGGCCCCCGTGTGCGAGACGTCGGCGACGCGCCCGGCAGCGAGCCCGCCGGCATGCTGCGAACCCTCAAGCTTTCGCAGCTCCAGCCCGGCAAGTATCAACCACGCACTCGCATGGACGACGCCTCGCTGCAAGAACTCGCACGCAGCATCGAGTCACAAGGCGTGATGCAGCCGATCCTTGTGCGGGCGGTGGCGCAGGATCGTTTTGAGATCATCGCTGGTGAGCGTCGGGCGCGCGCCGCGCGCATCGCCGGCCTCGTCGAAGTACCGGTCTTGATCCGGCAGGTTCCCGACGAAGCCGCGGCGGCGATGTCCTTGATCGAAAACATCCAGCGCGAAGACCTCAACCCGCTGGAAGAGGCGCAAGGCTTGAAACGATTGACGACGGAATTCGGCTTGACCCACGAGCAGGCGGCACAAGCGGTCGGGCGCTCGCGAAGCGCTGCAAGCAACCTGTTGCGCCTCTTGAATCTCTCCGAGCCGGTTCAGCAAATGCTCCTCAACGGCGAGTTGGAGATGGGCCATGCACGAGCCCTGTTGCCGCTGGACAACGCGCAGCAAGTCCTGAGTGCCCGCGAAGTCATTGCGAAGGGCATGAACGTCAGAGAGGCGGAACGCTTGGTTGCGCGCAACGGCCTGGCTCGCGGGCGGCAGACACCGCTGCTGCGGGTGAAGCGAGAAAAACCCCGAGACTTGGCGCGCATCGAACAAATCCTGTCAGATGCTCTCCTGGCGAGCGTTGAGATTCGGGTCAAGAAGCGCACGCGCCGTGGTGAGCAAGGCGAAGTCGCAATTCAATTCGGTTCTCTCGACGAACTCAATGGCCTGCTCGAAAAGTTGGGTTTAACAGGCTCATGACCGTACCGACGCCCGATCCGCGGAACGCGAAATCGGCGCGGCGCCGTGGAACTTTGCGCACAATTGGGCGCTCCATCGCGATTCCTGATTCAACCAAGTTCAGGTCGCACGCGTTGTGTACCGACAATTTGGGCAGCTGACGCCTTCCAGAGCGCGAACTGCGAGGCAATTGCCTCGCATCTTCGCCGATTCGCGATCTGGATATCGATCAGAGTCAAACTCGCTGCCTTGCTGACTCGACAAGGAAAGCTCTGATGGCGCCCGGTGGACGTCATCAGAACTTCCCCCACGACGTCTCCCCCGCCGGGCGACGCCGTGCTTCCGATGTTTAGGAGATCAGCATGAATGTGATCAGCAACTTCGCCGCGAGATTCGAGCGCACTCGAGAAGAGGAGATGACTCTCGAAGAGTATCTCGCCGAGTGCAAGCGCAACCCCGTGGCGTATGCCACCGCTGCCGAACGCATGCTCAAGGCGATAGGCGAGCCGCACCAAGTCGACACGCGTTCCGATCCCCGACTGTCGCGCCTCTTTGCCAACAAGATCATCAAGATCTATCCGGCGTTCGCCGAGTTCTACGGCATGGAAGACGCCATCGAGCAGGTGGTCAGCTACTTCCGGCACGCCGCGCAGGGGTTGGAAGAGAAGAAGCAAATCCTGTACTTGCTGGGGCCAGTCGGCGGCGGCAAGTCATCGATCGCGGAGCGTCTGAAAGCGCTGATGCAGGAAGTCCCGTTCTACGCGATCAAGGGCTCACCAGTGAATGAATCGCCGCTGGGGCTGTTCGATCCAGCGGAAGACGGTCAGATCCTGGAGAAGGAATACGGCATCCCACGGCGCTACCTGCAGCGCATCTTGTCGCCATGGGCGGTGAAGCGGCTCGAGGAATTCGGCGGCGACATTCGTCGTTTCAAGGTGGTGCGGCGCTACCCCTCGGTCCTCAAGCAGATCGGGATTGCGAAGACCGAACCCGGCGACGAAAACAACCAGGACATCTCTTCCTTGGTGGGCAAGGTCGACATTCGCAAGCTCGAAACCTTTGCCCAGGACGACCCGGACGCCTACAGTTTCTCCGGGGGGTTGTGCCTGGCCAACCAGGGGCTGCTCGAGTTCGTCGAGATGTTCAAGGCGCCGATCAAGGTGCTGCACCCACTGCTCACTGCCACCCAAGAGGGCAACTTCAAAGGCACCGAGGGCTTCGGCGCGATCCCGTTCGACGGCGTGGTTCTTGCACACTCCAACGAGAGCGAATGGAAGGCGTTCCGCAACAACAAGAACAACGAGGCCTTCCTGGACCGCATTTACATCGTCAAGGTGCCCTACTGCCTGCGCGTCAGCGAAGAAATCAAGATCTACGAGAAGCTCTTGCGCGGATCGTCGTTGTTCAACGCCACTTGCGCTCCAGGCACCTTGAAGATGATGTCGCAGTTCGCCGTCTTGACGCGCTTGAAGGAACCCGAGAACTCGAGCCTGTTCTCGAAGATGCTCGTCTACGACGGCGAGAACCTGAAGGACACCGACCCGCGCGCGAAGAGTTTCCAGGAGTACCGCGACTACGCCGGCGTCGATGAGGGTATGAGCGGCGTGTCGACGCGGTTTGCGTTCAAGATCCTCTCCAAGGTCTTCAACTTCGACAGCACCGAGATCGCCGCGAATCCCGTGCACCTGATGTACGTGCTGGAACAGCAAATCGAGCGCGAGCAATTCGCCCCGGAAACGGAGCAGAAGTACCTGGCTTTCATCAAGGAGCACCTCTCGGTACGCTACGCCGAGTTCATCGGCAAGGAAATTCAAACCGCCTATCTTGAAAGCTACAGCGAGTACGGCCAAAACATCTTTGACCGCTACGTCACCTACGCGGACTACTGGATCCAAGACCACGAATACCGAGACACCGACACCGGAGAGGTGTTCGATCGTTCGTCGCTGAATGCCGAGCTGGAAAAGATCGAGAAGCCCGCAGGGATCTCGAATCCGAAGGACTTCCGCAACGAGATCGTCAATTTTGTTCTTCGCGCCCGTGCGAGCAACGCGGGTCAGAATCCGGCCTGGACGAGCTACGAGAAACTGCGCACGGTGATCGAGAAGAAAATGTTCTCGAACACCGAAGAATTGCTCCCGGTGGTCAGCTTCAACGCCAAGGCGAGCGCGGACGAAGTCAAGAAACACGAGGACTTCGTGACGCGCATGGTGGCCAAGGGCTACACGTCCAAGCAGGTCCGCCTGCTTTGCGAGTGGTACTTGCGGGTGCGCAAGAGTTCCTGACCGCGAACCGGCCGGAGGAAAGCACTTTGCAGCAAATCATCGATCGACGGCTTGCCGGCAAGAACAAGTCGATCGGCAATCGCGAGCGGTTCCTGCGTCGCCACAAGGTGCAGATCCGCGAGGCGGTCAAGCGCGCCGTCGACGGCCGTGGCATTCGCGACATGGCGCAGGGGGAGGACATCCGCATCCCGAAGCGCGACATCAGCGAGCCCGTCTTCGGTCACGGACCGGGCGGACGGCGCGACATGGTTCATCCCGGCAATCAGGACTACGTCCGGGGTGATCGAATCGAGCGCCCGAAGGGCGGCTCAGGCTCAGGCGGCGGTGGCAAAGCAAGCGACAGCGGCGAGGGCGACGACGATTTCGTTTTCCACCTCAGCAAAGAAGAATTCATGCAGGTCTTCTTTGACGACCTGGCTTTGCCGAACCTCGCCCGGACGGCGCTCGCCGAGACGCCGGAGTTCAAGACTCATCGCGCCGGTTACAGCAGCGACGGCACGCCCAACAACTTGCACGTTGTTCGCTCGATGCGCGGCGCGATCGGCAGGCGCATCGCCATCGGAAGCGAATCACGCCGAATCTTGCGTGAGTTGGAGGAGCAGTTTGCGTTGCTCACTCGACACCCGGACCCGAACCCGCACTCGCGCGAACTGATCCGGCTCCAGCGCGAGATCGACGCGTTGCGGGCGCGCCTCGCGCGCATTCCCTATCTCGACCCGATCGATCTGCGTTATCGCAGTCGCGTGCGAGTTCCCGTGCCCACGTCCAAGGCCGTCATGTTTTGTCTCATGGACGTGTCCGGTTCGATGGATGAGTCGCGCAAGGAACTCTCGAAGCGATTCTTCATCCTGCTCTATCTTTTCCTCACGCGCCACTACGAGAAAATCGAAATCGTTTTCATCCGTCACCATACGCAGGCGCAGGAAGTCGACGAGCAGAACTTCTTTCATGCGACCGAGACTGGCGGCACGGTCGTCTCCAGCGCGCTGGTCCTGATGGAAGAGATCGCCAGAGCGCGCTTCCCGACGAGCGAGTGGAACATCTACGGCGCGCAGGCCAGCGACGGCGACAACTGGCATCACGACAGCGGTCGCTGCAGGCAGCTGCTTGCAGAACGCATCCTGCCCCTGTGCCGCTATTTTGCCTACGTGCAAGTGGCTGAAGAAGAGCAGAACCTGTGGGAGGAATACGCCCAACTCGCCGAGCAGACCAAAGTGTTCGCGATGCGAAAGGTGACGGAAGCGTCGCAAATCTATCCCGTCTTTCGCGACCTGTTCAAGAAGGAAGGCGCTCCCGCATGACCCGCTTGTCGCGCATGGCCGCCGGCGGCGAGATGCCCGGCGCGATCAGCGCCAATACGGCGCGACCAGCGGCGCGCGCGCGCGACATCGTCCGTCCCGAGCGCGCGCTCAACGCCCTGCCCGCACCGAGCGATTGGACTTTCGATCTGCTGGACCAATACCACCAGCGGATACGCAACACGGCGGAGCGCTTCGGCCTGGACACCTACCCGAATCAACTGGAGATCATCACCGCTGAACAGATGATGGACGCCTACGCCTCCGTGGGAATGCCGGTCAACTACAGGCACTGGAGCTTCGGCAAAGAGTTCATCGCCACCGAGAAGAACTATCGACGCGGCCACATGGGACTGGCGTATGAAATCGTCATCAACTCCAATCCGTGCATCAGCTATCTGATGGAAGAGAACACGCTGGCCATGCAGGCCTTGGTGATCGCCCACGCGGCCTACGGGCACAACAGCTTCTTCAAGGGCAACTACCTTTTCCGCATGTGGACCGACGCGTCGTCGATCATCGACTACCTTGTGTACGCCAGGAATTACGTGACGCAGTGTGAGGAGCGACATGGCCTGGAGGCGGTGGAAACGCTCCTGGACAGCTGCCATGCCTTGATGAACTACGGCGTGGACCGTTACCGGCGCCCGAGCAAGCTCAGCCTGGCACAGGAGCAGGCGAGGAGCAAGGACCGCGCCGAGTACGCACAACAGCAAATCAACGACTTGTGGCGCACGCTGCCGCGGCGCGCGGAGAAGGCCACAGAAGAGTCCCAGGCGCGACGTTTCCCCGACGAGCCGCAGGAGAACTTGCTCTACTTCATCGAAAAGAATGCTCCCTTGCTGGAGCCTTGGCAGCGCGAAATCGTGCGCATCGTGCGCAAAGTGGCTCAGTACTTCTACCCTCAGCGCCAGACGCAGGTGATGAATGAGGGTTGGGCCACCTTTTGGCACCACCATCTCCTCAACACGATGTACGACGACGGCCACCTCGCCGACGGCGTGATGATCGAGTGGTTGACCTCGCACACCAATGTCGTGTTTCAGCCGCCGGTCGGGCATCGCGCCTACAGCGGGATCAATCCCTACGCGCTCGGCTTCGCGATGTACAGCGACATCAAGCGCATTTGCGAGGCGCCCACAGACGAAGACCGCACCTGGTTTCCGGAAATGGCCGGCCAGGACTGGCTTGAGACCATCGATCATGCGATGCGCAATTTCAAGGATGAGAGCTTTGTCGGCCAGTACTTGTCGCCCCAGTTGATGCGTGACTTCCGGCTCTTTTCGATCGTCGACGACGAGTCTGAAAAGGACCTGGAAGTTGCCGCGATTCACGACGACGCAGGTTATCGCCAGGTTCGCGAAAGCCTGAGCCGTCAGTACGACTTAGGCAGCCGCGAACCGAATATTCAGGTTTGGAGCGTCAATCTGCGCGGCGACCGCTCGCTGACTCTGCGCCACACGCAACACAACCAGCGGCCGCTGCACGACGACGGGCAGGAAGTGCTCAAGCATGTTGCCCGCCTGTGGGGCTTTGGAGTTCACCTGGAAAGCGTGAATGGGTCTGGCACTGTTGCCAAGCGGTGGTCGGTTCCGGCGCCATCCGACTGACGCGTGCCTGACCCTGTTCGCGCGGCGTGAGCAGGGCTAACCCCTAGTCCAGACGAAGCCTTACCCGTCGGGTGGTGGCTCGACCTGCAAATGGGATTGGTTGCTGTGGCAAACTCGCAACGCGGCCAAGCTTTTTTTTGAGGTGTGCCATGCGTCTGGCGATTCTCTCGGTACTGCTCGCATGCGTTTGCGTAAGCCGCGCGCACGCGGCTCTGGATATCGGGGAGGCGGCCCCCGACTTCACAGCGAACGCCGCACTTGCGGGAAAGCCGTACCAATACTCGCTGAAGGACTCCCTCAGCAAGGGGCCGGTGGTGCTGTACTTTTTCCCCGCCGCGTTCACCGAGGGTTGCTCCATCGAAGCACAACAGTTTGCGCAAGCGGTGCCGCAGTTCGAAGCCCTTGGCGCCTCAGTGATTGGAGTCTCGGGAGACAGCATCGAAACGCTGAACAAATTCTCCCAACAGGTTTGCCAGGGGAAGTTCCCGGTCGCGTCCGACGCGTCCAAGACGATCATGAAATCCTACGATGCGACCATGAAAGCCATGCCGGACTTCGCGACACGCGTGTCGTATGTGATCGCGCCCAACGGTGCCATCTTGTACAACTATCTCAGCCTCAATCCGAACAAACATGTCGAGAACACGTTGGCAGCGCTGCGCGACTGGTCTCGGGCCAAGTCCAGCCGCTGAGGCACCTCCAGGCGTGTCAACCCGCGCCGCGGACCGTGCGTTGAGCTGAGGTCCATGATTGGCGCGTCTACACTGGGTGGCAGCAAGGGGATTCTGGTCCCCGCAGCGGCTGCACCGTGAGAGGTCCGGCCATTGCATTGGGCGGCGGCAACGCTAAACTGTCGGTCGGCGCACAAAGGCTGTTTGTTTTGTCAGGCGCCTTTTGCAATTTTCCTTTTCAGCAATATCGCAGGAGACCCCAATGAAGAAACTCGTTTTGGCAGCCATACTGGTTGTTTCCCAATCCCTGGCCCTTTCGGCATTCGCACAAGACAAGACCCGTGCCGACGTCAAGGCCGACACCGCCTCAGCAGTGAAGTCCGGTGCGATTCCCAAAGGTGAAGGCAGCGCCCCCCAGGCCGCTGCCAAGTCGACCAAGGCTCGTGCCGAGGTGAAGACAGACGCCGCAGCGGCCACCAAGGCCGGCACCGTACCGAAGGGTGAACTCGAAGCGGCCAGCCCGAAGCCGACGAAGAACACGATGACGGCCGAAGAAAAGGCTGCCGCACGCGCGAAGCGCAAGGCAGAAGCGGCCGCAGCCAACAAGGCTGGCACGATCCCCAAGGGCGAAGGCAAGCAATAAGCCCATAGCTCAGCCGTTTTCGGCTGAGGCTGAGATTGGGAACGGCAGTATGGCGGGAACGCCGTACTGCCGTTTGTCTATCCAGGCTGCAGGAACACCTGACTCAAACGTCGATGTTCTCGGCGCGAAGCGCATTCGCCTCGATGAAGTCTCGCCGAGGCTCCACCTCGTCGCCCATCAGCATCGTGAAAACGCGATCGGCCTCGATCGCATCATCGATCTGGACTCGCAGCAAGCGGCGCACCGCCGGATCCATGGTCGTTTCCCAAAGCTGCGCCGGATTCATTTCGCCGAGCCCTTTGTAGCGCTGGCGCCCGACCGCCGCTTCGGCCTGCTGCAATAACCACGCCATCGCCTGGCGGAAATCGCTGACACGCGCTTCCTTCTGCCGCTCGCCTTCGCCGCGCCGCACGAAGGCGTCAGCCCCCACCAAGCCCTTGAACGTCTTGCCGGCGGTCGACAACGCTTCGTAATCCGCCCCGTGCAGAAAATCGGCATTGATGACGCTGCTCTTCGCATTGCCGTGCAGCATGCGGTGAATCTTGAGGACGAATTTGTCGCTGCGACTGTCAAACTCGGCGCTGACGCTGGCGTCATGGAGCACGTCTTTCAACGCCGTTGATGAGTTCTCCGCGGCCTCCAAGGTGTCCAGGTTCAGCTCCAAGCCATTCGCCATGGCACGCAAGGCCTCGACGTCCATCCAACTCGACAATCGCTGCGCGACATTGTTCGCCAGCACATACTTTCTTGCCAGCGCCTCCAGCGCCTCTCCCTGCAGCGGGGCAGCACCTGCGACGCCGGTGTCGAGGCGAGCATCCTTGAGCGCGACCTTCAACAGGTACGCGTCGAGTTCAACCCCATCCTTGAGATAGGTCTCGTCTTTCCCGAACTTCACCCGGTACAGTGGAGGCTGGGCGATATAGATGTGACCACGCTCAACCAACTCGGGCATCTGGCGAAACAAGAAGGTCAAGAGGAGCGTGCGGATGTGTGCGCCGTCGACGTCGGCGTCGGTCATGATGATGATGCGGTGGTAACGCAGTTTGTCGGCGTTGAAATCGTCGCCGCCCATTCCCGACCCGATTCCCGTTCCCAGCGCCGTGATGAGCGTCAGAATTTCGTTGCTCGTCAGGAGCTTCTCATAGCGCGCCTTCTCCACGTTGAGAATCTTTCCTCGCAGTGGCAGGATCGCTTGAAACTTGCGGTCCCGGCCTTGTTTGGCCGAGCCTCCGGCTGAGTCGCCCTCGACGATGTAGATCTCGCACAGCGCCGGATCCTTCTCCTGGCAGTCGGCCAGCTTGCCCGGCAGACCCATCCCATCGAGAACACCCTTTCGCCGCGTCATTTCCCGAGCCTTGCGCGCCGCCTCGCGCGCGCGCGCGGCGTCGACAATTTTTCCGCAGATGATCTTCGCGTCTATCGGGTTCTCTTGCAAATAGTCGCCGAGGGCCTTGCTGACGACGTCTTCAACCGGACCGCGGACTTCGCTGCTGACGAGTTTGTCCTTCGTCTGGCTCGAGAACTTCGGCTCCGGAACCTTCACCGAAAGCACACAACACAGACCTTCGCGAAGATCATCCCCGGCGACCTCGACCTTGGCCTTCTTCGCCAACTCGTTGTCCTCGATGTACTTGTTGATGACACGCGTCATCGCTGCCCGAAGGCCGGTGAGATGGGTTCCTCCGTCGCGTTGCGGAATGTTGTTGGTGAAACAGAGCACGTTCTCGGTGTAGCCGTCGTTCCATTGCATGGCCACTTCGCAAACCACCGCCGAACCTTGATCCGTGTTCTTCTCGCCGGTCGCGTAGAAGATGTTCGGATGAAGGATTTTTTTCCCTCCATTGATGAACTCGACGAATCCCTTGACGCCGCCCGAGTAGGCGAAGTTGTCTTCCTTGTTCTGGCGTTCATCCACCAGACGAATGCGCACCCCGTTGTTCAGAAAACTCAACTCGCGCAGCCGCTTCGACAAGATCTCGTAGTGGAAGTCGATGTTGGAAAAGATCTCTCCGTCAGGCAGAAAGTGAACCTCGGTGCCGCGTTTTTCCGTCGACCCGACGATCTTCATCGGCGACACGGCAAACCCATCCCTCTCCGCCACCTGTCGGTCCTGTGGCACCCCTTGCCGAAATTCGAGGAAGTGAACCTGTCCTTCGCGTCTGATCGTCAACCTCAACCACTTGCTCAAGCCGTTCACACAACTCACGCCCACCCCGTGCAGGCCACCGGAGACTTTGTAGCTGTTCTGATTGAACTTGCCGCCCGCGTGCAGTTCGGTCAACGCGATCTCCGCGGCAGACCGCTTGGGATCGTGTTTGTCGTCCATTTTGATTCCGGTGGGAATCCCTCGGCCGTTGTCGATGACGCTGACCGAGTTGTCGCTGTGAATCGTGACGACGATGTCGTCGCAATAACCGGCCAGCGCTTCGTCGATCGAGTTGTCGACGACTTCGAACACCAGGTGATGCAGACCGGTCCCGTCGGAGGTGTCGCCGATGTACATCCCAGGCCGCTTTCGCACCGCCTCCAGCCCTTCGAGAATCTGGATGCTGCCCTCGCCGTAGGCGGCATTCATGAGGTCGGTCGCGCGCGACGTGCCCGAGGGCTCCGCATCAGAGCCACGTAGATTTTCTGTATCGGTCATTCCGTCTTGACGATCATTGTGAACATGCAGTTTTCAGTGCGCCTGCCGATCTCGTGTGCCCGGCGTCGCAGCGGTGCCGAGTCAGTAAGCCGCGTCATATCCGCATGGGCATCACGACGTACTTGAACCCCGGGAGATCAGGTACCGTCAGCAATGCGCTGGAATTGCTGTCGTGAAGCTCGACCTTGAACTTCGCGCAGTTGTTCATATTCGTCAGGACGTCGATGATGTACGTCACGTTGAATCCGATCTCGATACTGTCCCCCGCATAATCGATCTCGACCTCTTCGGTCGCCTCTTCCTGTTCCGCGTTGCTCGCAGCAATTTTCAGGACACCCGGCTCGATATTCACGCGCACACCCTTGAACTTCTCGCTCGTCAGGATGGCGGTGCGTTGCAAGCTCGACAGCAGTGTCACGCGGTCGATCACGAAGTGATTGTTGTGGTTTCGGGGTATGACCCGGTGATAGTCCGGAAACTTTCCCTCGACGAGTTTGCTGACGAACTCCATCCCACTGAACGTGAACTTGGCCTGATTACTTGCGAAACACATCTCGATGGGCCGTCCCTCAGCGTCCTTGTCGTCGCGCAGGAGCCTTTGCAACTCGAGAACCGTTTTGCGTGGCAGGATGACCTCCTGCTTCGGAACTTCGCCCTCGAGCGTTGCCTGCGCGTGGGCAAGACGATGCCCATCAGTCGCCACAAGCACCAACCTCTTCCCCTCGGCGACAAACAACATTCCGTTCAGGTAGTACCTGATGTCGTGCACCGCCATGGCGAAATGAACTTGAGCGATGAGGCCTTTCAAGGTCGCCTGCGGAACCGTGAAGCTGGGGCCGAAATCCGGTGCCTCCTGCACCAGAGGGAAGTCGTCACTGGGCAGCGTCTGCAATGTGAACCTGCTTTTTCCGCCTTGCAGCGTGACCTTGCTCTGTGAACTCGACAGCGTGACGGTTTGTTCCTCTGGCATCGAGCGCAGGATGTCGATGAGTTTTCGCGCCCCCACCGTCGTGGAGAAATTTCCCGCGTCTCCTTCGAACGTCTCGCTGGTTCGAATTTGAACCTCCAAGTCGCTTGCGGTGAACTCAACCCGCGCGCCAACTTTTCGGATGAGCACGTTCGCCAGGACAGGCAAGGTATGTCTGCGTTCCACAATTCCGCAGACTGCTTGCAGTGCCCGCAGAATTTTTTCCTGTGCGGCTTTCATCACAATCATGTCAACCTCTTGAATTAGTCGTAGTCGTAGAGTGCGGCAGAAACAGTGGACAAGGCGATTTTGTAGTGATCGATCAATGAGTTGCAGGGCCGCGAAGGATGTGGTTTGACGCGCAAAATGCAGGCTGCCTGGAATGAACAACTTGCGTCCGGGCCTGAAGTCGATAGCGCATGCCAGCGTTGTCCAAATCTTGTCCCCAGCCCAAAGACACAAAGGAGCACACCAGCGCTTCACCCCTTGAGCGTTTGTTCGAGCACATGAATCTGCTGGTTCAACTCGGCGTTTTTCTGCCGCTCAGCAGCGATCTTGCGAACCGCATGCAACACAGTGGTGTGATCGCGGCCGCCGAATGAATCACCGATTTCGGGCAAACTCTTCTGCGTCATTTCCTTCGCCAGGTACATGGCAATCTGACGTGGTCGCGCAATACTCGCCGGGCGCTTCTTGCTGTACATGTCTGCAATCCGAATCTTGTAGAAGTCAGCGACGGTTTTTTGAATGTTCTCCAATCCGATCTGCCGGTTCTGAATTGACAGCAGGTCTTTGAGCGCCTCACGGGCCAGCTGAATGTTGACTTCTTTCAAACTGAATCGAGAGTAAGCCAGGATTTTCCGCAGCGCGCCCTCGAGTTCCCGAACGTTCGCGCGAACGTTCTTCGCCACGAAGAACGCAACGTCCTCCGGCATGGGGGTGGACTCCAACTCGGCTTTGCGCATCAGAATAGCAACCCGCATTTCCAGCTCGGGCGGTTCGATCGCGACGGTCAATCCAGCGTCGAAGCGCGAAGTGAGTCTCTCATCGATGTCGACCAGGCCCTTGGGGTAGGTGTCGCTGGTCATGATGATGTGAGCGCGTTTCGCCAACAGCGCTTCGAACGCATTAAAGAACTCTTCCTGAGTTCGCTCCTTGCCGGCAAAGAACTGAACGTCGTCGATCAACAGCAGGTCCAGCGAGTGATACTTGGCCTTGAGTTCGTCGAATGTCTTGCGCTGATAGTTCTTGACAACGTCCGTGATGAACTGCTCGGCGTGCAAATACAAGACCCGCGCGTCAGGGCGATTGGCGAGAAGTGCATTGCCCACGGCGTGGACGAGGTGCGTCTTGCCCAGACCCACACCGCCATAGACAAACAAGGGGTTGTACATCACCCCGGGGGCGCCCGCGACGTGCAGTGCCGCGGTCCGCGCCATCTGATTCGCTCGTCCCGGCACCAAGGTATCAAACGTCAAGTTGGTGTTGAGCCGGGTCCGGTTGTATTCCGCGGCACCCTGTGCAGCATCCGTCGATGCGGACGGCGCGCGCCGCGCGAACGCGAGTCCCGCATCGCTCGTTGAATGATCCTGGGTTCTGCGAACGGTGAGCGTGGTGGCTTGACCTGACTCCGACCCGCTCGGTCCCGATGCATCACGCTGAGCCAAGGTCATGTTGAGCCGCACGGGACGACCCGCGAGCTCGCTCAAGACAGCCTCGATGCGCCCGCCGTACTGATTGCGAATCCAATCGAGCTTGAAGCGATTTGCGACGCGAAGCGTGACCACCGCACCCGCGTCGGCATGCTCGGTGAAGTCAGCCGCCGGAAGGGGCCGGATCCAGGTATTGAATTGTTGTTCGGGCAACTCCGCCGCGAGTCGCTCGCAGCTGCGTTGCCAGAGATCAGCCAGCATGTGGAGAACGCTTCCGTTGGGAGCGCGGATTGTACTTCGCCAGGCCCAAGTAGCGACGGTTATCCACAGTCCCTGGCGAGTCGCCACGACCCTCATCGATGACCAAGGCGATTCACGCCGTGTTTGACTGACCCGTGAGTTTCTGCTGTAATCCTCGGCTTTTCCGCGTGCGCATCGCCTGAGATGGTGCCCGCGCCCGAGTGTTTTCCGATGCCGGGAAATACGAAACGATTGCGCAGAAAGCGGCGCTGCAAAGACCATGAAACGCACCTACCAAGCTTCGAAGATTCGCCGCGCCCGCGTCCACGGCTTTCGTGCTCGCATGAAGACTCGTGGCGGCCGTGCCGTGATCAATGCGCGGCGGGCCAAAGGGCGCAAGCGCCTCGCGGTCTGATCACGACCTGCGGGTCGGCGGCCATCATGATCGCTCGGCCGTGACCTGTGTGCGGGTCCGCCGTTTGCGGCATTCGAGGGACTTTGAACGCGTTCTCGCGCAGCCCGCCCGAGTAGCCCATCGCCACTTCGCGATTCATGGCCTGGAATGTCCTCTGGACAACCCGGCCGATTCGCCGTCGAGGGCCGGCCAAGGCAACTTATCAACAGGAACCGGACACGGGAGTTCGAATTCTGTGGATAATGAGTCCCCGCCAGGCCTGAACACCAGCTCACAGCGCTGCGTCTGCTTGGGCGTGGTGGTGCCCAAACGGTTCGCGCGTCGCTCCGTGACGCGATCATTGCTCAAGAGGCAGATCCGCTGCGGCGTTGAACGCCACGTTGAGAATCTGCCGCATGGCCTGTGGGTGGTTCGATTGCGCGCGACTTTTGACAATGCGAACCATGCGTCGGCGGCCTCGAGTTCATTGCGGTCGATCGTGCGCCTGGAGGTCGAACAGCTGCTCGCCGCCATGACGAGCGCGATTCTTGTCCGTGGCTCGAAGGCGCCGCAGTCATGAATCCAAACCCGACATGGATGACGCGACTCCTGATATCGCTGGTCAAGGGCTATCGTCTGTTGCTCAGCCCGTGGCTTGGAAGCGCGTGTCGATTTGCGCCGACTTGCTCCGAGTATTCGTTATTCGCGCTGCAGCGACATGGCGCGCTTCGCGGGTCCGGCCTCACCCTGGCGCGACTCGCGCGCTGCCATCCGTGGTGCGCGGGCGGAATTGATCCGGTCCCCGAACGCACATCGCAATTCCCCGGCGCGGTGACCGGCGCGCGCGCCCCAGCGGGCAGCCCGCCCGCCCATGCCACCCCAAGGAAACTGTTCCCATGAACGATACGCGCCGGACCATCCTCTGGGTGGTGTTCTCGATGTCGCTGTTCCTCATTTGGGATGCGTGGAACCGGCACACCGGCCAACCCTCCATCTTTTCCCCACCCCCGGCTGTGAAACCGGAGTCCGCTGCGGCCGGGCCTGCGCCAGCGGCAAGCGCGCTGCCTCCGGTGGCGGCCGCCAACCCGGTCACGGGCATGCCTGCGGCAGCGACCGCGCCACCGACGACGGGCAGCGAACGCGTCGACGTGACGACAGACGTGTTCAAGGCGACGCTCGATACGCGCGGTGGATCGTTGGTTCGTGTTGAACTGGTGGGCCAGGTCGATCCGTTGGATCGCAGCAAGAACATGGTGTTGCTCGACCAGTCGGCCGACCGCCTCTATGTTGCGCACACTGGGCTCGTTCCGCCGACCGGGGGCGCCGGCCTGCCCAATCACCATTCGATGATGAAGCTCGTGCCCGCAGAGCGAACCCTGAAGCCGGGCAGCAACGCGGTTCAGGTTCGCTTCGAATCGGACGAAATCGGCGGCGCCAAGCTGGTCAAGACCTACACGTTCGAGCGATCCAACTACGTCATCCGAGTGGCCCACGAAGTCGTCAACACAACGGCTTCCCCGATGACACCGCGGCTGTACTTTCAATTGGTTCGCGACGGAAACGCGCCCGCAGGCGAGTCGAGCTTCTACTTCACATTCACTGGGCCGGCGATCTACACCGACACTGCCAAATTCTCGAAAATCGACTTCAAGGACATCGAGAAGCGCAAACCCGGCGAGAAGGCCGAGCACCCGCTCGACGCCGACAACGGCTGGGTCGCCATGGTGCAACATTACTTCGCCAGCGCTTGGTTGATCGACGACGCCAGCGGCGCCAAGCTGCCACGCGAGTTTTACACCGGCAAGGTGGCAGCGAACACCTACTCTGTGGGAATGATTGCGCCCACTGGCGAAATCGCGCCCGGGGCGAGCAAGACCTTTGACGCACGGTTGCTCGTCGGGCCGCAGGAGGAAGACAAACTCGCCGCGCTGGCGCCGGGGCTGGAACTGGTGAAGGACTATGGCTGGTTCACGATCCTCGCCAAGCCCCTGTTTTGGCTGTTGACGCAACTGCATCGCTTCATCGGCAACTGGGGTTGGGCGATCGTCGGACTCGTGATCCTGCTGAAGATCGCGTTCTACTGGCTCAACGCGACTGCGTATCGCTCGATGGCGAAGATGAAAGCGATCAATCCGAAAGTCATGGCGCTGCGCGAGCGGCTCAAGGACAAGCCGCAGGAAATGCAGCAGGAGATGATGCGCATCTACCGCGAAGAGAAAGTCAATCCGCTCGGCGGCTGCCTGCCCATCTTCGTGCAGATGCCATTTTTCATCGCGCTCTATTGGGTCTTGCTGTCGAGCGTCGAAATGCGCAATGCACCGTGGATCGGCTGGATCACCGATTTGTCGGCGAAGGACCCGTTCTACATCCTGCCGCTGTTGATGACCGGAACGACGATGTTCCAAACTTGGCTCAATCCGACGCCACCCGATCCGGTGCAGGCGAAGATGATGTGGATCATGCCGCTCGTTTTCTCGGCCATGTTCTTCGTTTTCCCTGCCGGCCTGGTTTTGTACTGGCTGACGAACAACATCCTGTCGATCGCGCAGCAGTACTTGATCAACAAGCAGCTCGGCGTCCTGGGCAAATAGCGCGGCGAGGTCGGCATCACCGGCTTCGGCGCAGGAGTTCTTCCATGTTGCCCCGGCTGCACGACACGATCGTCGCCGTGGCCACGGCCCCTGGCCGCGGAGCCATCGGTATCGTGCGCGCGTCCGGTCCGCGGCTCGGGCTCCTGGTCGAGGCGATCTGCGGCGCAGCGCTCGAGGCGCGCCGTGCCCACTACCTGCCCTTGCTCGGCGCCGATGGCATCGTGATCGACAAGGGCCTGGCAATCTACTTTGCGGCGCCGAACTCCTACACGGGAGAAGACGTTCTCGAACTGCAGGCGCATGGCGGGCCGGTCGTGCTCCAGTTGCTCCTGGCTCGCTGCCTCGAGGCAGGCGCCGAATTGGGAGCGCGAATCGCGCAGCCCGGTGAGTTTACGCAGCGCGCGTTTCTGAACGGCAAGCTCGATCTGGCTCAGGCCGAAGCCGTGAGCGACTTGATCGACGCCAGCACCGAGGCAGCCGCTCGATCCGCCGCGCGCTCGCTCAGCGGAAGTTTCTCCAGCGAGATCACTTTGCTGGCCGGGCAGACCGTTGAGTTGCGGGCCCTGGTCGAAGCGACCCTCGACTTTCCCGAAGAAGAGATCGATTTCCTGGATCGCGCCGATGCGCAGGGGCGCCTCGACCGCATCTCGGCAGCACTGCAAACGGTATTGCTGCGCGCCGAACAAGGCGTGCTGCTGCGCGACGGCGTCAAAGTCGTCCTGGCGGGGCAGCCCAACGTCGGAAAAAGTTCGCTCTTGAACGCGCTGGCAGGTGCCGAACTCGCCATCGTCACCGCCGTTCCGGGGACGACGCGCGACAAAGTGAGCGGAACGATTCAAATTGAAGGGGTACCGATTCACGTCGTGGACACGGCGGGATTGCGCGACTCGGTCGATCCCATCGAGCGCATCGGCATCGAACGCGCCTGGGGGGAAATCGCGACCGCCGACCTTGTCCTGTTCCTGCACGACATGACTCGCGCAACGCAGCCGGACTACCTCGCAGCTGAGGCGCTCCTGGCGTCCCAGCTCGCAGGCGCATTGGCGCGCGGCACGCGCGTGATTCATGTGCACAACAAGGCCGATCTGTTGCCCATGCGGCGCACCGCTGAGGGCCTGGCGATCTCTGCGCTCAGTGGCGACGGATTGTCGGCATTGCGTCGCGCAGTGCTTGAATCGGTCGGTTGGCAACAACCTGCCGAGGGAGCGTTCCTGGCGCGCGCGCGTCACGTGCATGCCCTGCGCCTGGCGCAAGATCACGTCGCGAACGCCGCTTGGCACGCCACGCGCGGCAACGCCGCGCTGGAGCTGTTCGCCGAAGAGCTGCGCTTGGCGCATCTGGCGCTGGAACAGATCACCGGAGCCTTCACCACGGAGGACTTGCTCGGGGAAATATTCGGACGGTTCTGCATCGGCAAGTGATCGATCAGCAACGCGCGCGGCGTGAAATCTTCCCGGTCACGCCGTTTCGGTACGCCGCGCGGCCTTGACAATCCGTCGCACGGCATGGCCGCGGCAGGATAATCCGCTCCCGATGTTGACCTCGCGCCGAACTCACCCATGATGGATGTCAATGAACTGCTGAAGGCGATCCAGTCACTGAACACCGAAGATGCCTTTCGTGCCCGGTTCACGCTCGAACAGTGGCGTACGGTGACTCCGTTTCTCGCGCCGCACGACATCCGCACCGGCGACCTGTTGATCAAGCAGGGTGACACCGACCACACCATGTATTTCCTCGGCCAGGGGTCGCTGCAGGTGTTTGTCAGCGGCGCAGCCGCCGGGTCGAACAAGATTTCGATTCTTCGCGCCGGATCGATCGTCGGCGAGGCCGGACTGTTCGGCGAATTTCCGCGCTTGGCCAGCGTCGAGGCGATGACACCGTGTATCGTCTGGGCGCTGCGCGGACCGCGGTTCGAGGAGTTGGCGCAGCGCGCGCCGGCCTTGGCGCTGGAACTCATTCGTGCTGCAGGCGCGGTGATGGCGACGCGCGCCCGAGCCCATCTGACGCACAAGATTTGTTTCGCCTGACTGCGGCGCCGGCGCGCAGCAGCCGCAACGCCCGCCGCCTCAAGACCTGCCGAGCAGTTTCGCCTCGGCCAGCGCCAAGGGTTCGGGCAGGCCCGAGAGAACCAGCGTGTCGCCGGCGCACAGTACCGCGTTGGCGTCGGGTTTGGACACCGCGCCGCTGGCGCGCCGCAGCGACACGGCGCTCACCCCCACAGCATGCAAGGCCAGGTGCGCAAGCGTCTGGCCCACGCAGCCCGCCGCCGCAGGCAGAGTCACCGAGAGCAAACGTGCCTGGCGCAGTTCGTCGGCGGTGTCATCGTCAGCACCGTGGAAATAGCCGCGCAACAGGCCATAGCGCGCATCGCGTTGCGCTTGCACGACGTGGATGACGCGCCGCATCGGCACCCCCACGAGCGCCAGCGCGTGACTCGCCAGCATCAGCGAACCTTCGATCGCCTCGGGCACCACTTCCGTCGCGCCGGCGGCGCGCAAGCGCTCGATGTCCCGGTCATCGAGGGTGCGCACGATGACCGGGACCCTGGGCGCATGCGCCTGCACCTGGCTCAAGATCTTCAGGGCTGAGGCGGTGTCGTGGTAACTCACGACGACCGCGCTGGCGCGCGCGAGGCCCGCAGCCATCAGGCTTTGCAAGCGTGCCGCGTCGCCGAAGACGACGCTTTGGCCCGCCGCGGCGGCCTGCCGGACGCGATCGGGATCGAGGTCGAGCGCCATGTAGGCGATGCCCTCCCCTTCGAGCAGGCGCGCCAGATTCTGCCCACTGCGGCCGTAGCCGGCGATGATGACATGGGCCTCGGTATTGATTGCGCGCTTGGCGATCGTCGTCATCGCCACCGACTGCATCAGCCAGTCGCTCGCGCTCAAGCGCATCACGATGCGGTTGCTGTAGCGCACGAGCAAGGGTGTGGCCAACATGCTCAGGACCATGCTCGCCAGCACCGGGCTCAGCCAGCGAGGTTCGATGAGCTGCTGCTCGGCGCCCAAAGTCAGAAGAACAAAGCCGAATTCGCCGGCCTGCGCCAGGTAGAGCCCGGTTCGCAGCGCGACCCCGGGCGCCGCGCCGAACAGGTGCGCGAGCAAGGCGACGAGCAGGAACTTCGCGAGCACCGGAGCCAACGTCAGGAGCAAGACGAGCAGCCATTCATTGGTCACCGCGTGCCAGTCGAGCTTCATCCCGATCGTGATGAAGAAGAGCCCGAGCAAGACGTCGTGGAACGGACGGATGTCGGTTTCCACCTGGTGCTTGTACTCGGTCTCGGCGATCAGCATGCCCGCCAGAAAAGCGCCCAACGCGAGCGACAGCCCCGCCAGCTCTGTCAGCCAGGCCAATCCCAGCGTCACGAGCAGCACGTTCAGGATGAACAGCTCTTCGCTCTTGAGCCGCGCCACGAGCGTGAGCCACCAGCGCATGACACGCTGGCCACCGACGAGCAACAGCGTCAGCAAGAGCGCGGCCTTGAGGGTGGCCCAAGAGAGCGCGGAGACGAGATCGGCCGCACTCGAGTTCAACGCCGGAATCAGCACCAGCAACGGCACCACCGCGAGATCCTGAAACAGCAGCGTGCCCATGACGCGCCGACCATGCTCACTTTCGAGTTCCAGGCGTTCGGCCATCAGTTTGCCGACGATCGCCGTGCTCGACATCGCCATCGCGCCGGAGAGCACGATCGCGCCCTGCCACGAGAGTTGCCACGGCTGGGATGAAAACGAAAACGCCCAACCAAGAAAAAAGTGCCCGGCGACGGTACCCAGCACGGTGAAGCCCACCTGGGCCAAACCGAGGCCGAACACCAGGCTGCGCATGCTCTTCAACTTCGGCAGGTTGAACTCCAGGCCGATGACGAACATGAGCAACACGACGCCAAACTCACCCAGGGTTCGCACCCCCGCCGAGTCCTTGGCCAGAGCCAACGCGTTCGGCCCGATGAGCACGCCCACGACGAGGTAGCCGAGCATCGGCGGCAACCGCGCCAAGCGGCACACGGCGACGCCGGCCACTGCAGCCGCCAGGTACAACAGAATCAGCTCGAGCGTGCTGGCCATCGTGTCTCGGGTGCGCAGGACCGTGTGCGCCGCGGCTCGGCGGCATCGACCCCTAGAATTGCGCCATCGTAATGGACGCCCGTGTGCGCGGGCGCATCCGGTGAACGCCCCAGCCCCATCGAAAACCCCGTTCGACGCGCAACGCGCGTTGCAGCTGGCGCGCGACACCTTCGAGATCGAGGCCCAGGCATTGCTCGGGCTGAAGGCGCGTCAGGGCGAGAGTTTTGCGCGCGCCGCGCAGGCCATGCTCGAATGTCGCGGCCGTGTCGTCGTGATGGGGATGGGCAAGAGCGGCCATGTCGGGCGCAAGATCGCCGCCACCTTGGCGTCGACCGGCACCCCGGCGATGTTTGTGCACCCCGCCGAAGCGAGCCATGGCGACCTCGGCATGGTGACCCCGGCTGACGTCGTCCTGGCCATTTCCAACTCGGGTGAAAGCGACGAACTCGCGGCGCTCGTTCCTGCGCTGAAGCGCCTGGGCGTGGTTCTGGTGCTCATGACCGGCCGAACCGACAGCCAACTCGCGCAGCACGCCGACCTGGTGCTGTCGAGCGAGGTCGATCAAGAAGCCTGCCCGCTGAACCTCGCGCCGACGGCCAGCACGACGGCGCAAATGGCGCTCGGCGACGCCCTCGCCGTGGCCGTGCTCGACGCGCGCGGCTTTCGCGAAGACGACTTCGCCCGCTCGCACCCCGGTGGCGCGCTCGGGCGCAAACTGCTGATGCACGTGCGCGACCTGATGCGCAGCGGGCCCGACGTGCCGGGCGTCTTGCCCGACGCCAGCTTCACGGCGATGTTGCGCGAAATGACGGGCAAAGGCCTGGGCTTCACCGCGATCGTCGACGCGTCGCAGCGCGTCTGCGGCATCTTCACCGACGGCGACTTGCGCCGTTTGATCGAAAACGGCACCGACCTGCGCGCGCTGCGCGCACAGCAGGTCATGCACCCCGCACCGAAGCTGGTTCGGGCCGACGCACTCGCCGTCGAGGCCGCAGCCGTCATGGAGCAACATCGAATCACGAGTGTGCTCGTCGTCGATGCACAAGGCGTGCTCGTCGGCGCGCTGAATTCGAACGACCTGATGCGCGCCAAGGTGATCTGATGCGAGAGCCTGCGCTCAGCTTCGCCCCCGAGCTGCTGCTGCGGGCGCAGCACATTCGCGCGGCGATTTTCGACGTCGATGGTGTCCTCACCGACGGGCGCATTTATCTCGGCGAACAGGGCGAGCAATTCAAGTCGTTCTCGACGCTCGATGGTCACGGCCTGAAATTGCTCGCCCGGGCCGGAATCGAGCCGATGATCGTCAGCGGCCGGGATTCGCCCGCGCTGCGCCGGCGCGCGGCGGACCTGGGGCTGACGCACCTCGTGTGTGGTGCGTCGGACAAGCTGCGCGCAGCGCAGGGCCTGCTCGGGCCGCTGAACCTGGTGTGGTCGCAAGTGGCGGTGATGGGCGACGACTGGCCTGACTTGCCGTTGCTGCACCGAGCCGCGTTCTCTTGCGCGCCGCCGGGGGCGCACGCCGAGGTGCGCGCCGCGTGCACACACGTCACACGCGCGCAGGCAGGCTACGGTGCAGCGCGCGAATTCTGTGACCTGCTGCTGGTCGCGAGCGGCCGTTATGTCGAGCTCCTGAGCGAGACGCAGCTGACCCTGGACACAACTCAGCGAGCCGGCGAATGACGGGTCTCGGCGTCGCGCTCATCTCGCCGTCGCTGGGCCGGGCGACCACCGTACCCTGGCGCGTGCGTGTCTTCGACGCGGTATCGACCTACCTGCCGCTGCTGCTCATGGGCTTGCTTGCCCTGGGCACCTGGTGGCTGGTGAAGAACACGCCGGTCCCGGACGCGGCGCGCAGCGCACTGCCGCTGACGGGCGAGCCCGATTACGAAATGAACAACTTCGTGATTCAGCGCTTTGCGCCGGACGGTTCGGTCCGAGTCCGAATCGAGGGCCGGCGCATGCACCACTATCCGGTGACGAACACGCTGGAAATCGACGCCGTGCGCTTGCACTCGGTGGGCCGCGATGGCCGCGTGATCCTGGCGAGTGCGGACCGCGCGATCGCCAATGCCGACGCGAGCGAGGTCCAGTTGCTTGGCAAGGCGCACGTGATCCGGCGAGGCGAAGGGCGCGACGTTCAGACCGAATTCCGCTCCGAATTCCTGCACTTCTTCCAGACCACCGAAAGAGTGCGCTCGCACCTGCCGGTCACGGTGCAGCGCGGGGCGAGCGAGTTTCGCGCCGATGCCGTCGAGTACGACAACCTGGCGCAGGTGATCGAACTTCACGGCCATGTACGGGCCGTGTTCGCGCCGAGTTCCGACGCGCCGCGCGGCACCCCACCCTGAGCGTCGCCCATGCCCGCGCCCCTGGCCTTGATCACCGGCGCCTCGAGCGGCATCGGCCAGGCGCTTGCGGTACGCTACCTGCGAGCCGGCTATCGATTGGCGCTCGTCGCGCGGCGCAGCGCGCCGATCGACCATTGGCTGGCGACGCAAGCGCAGCAGGGGCTGGACGGTCGCGCCTACGCCGTGGACGTGCGCGATCTGCACGCGCTCGCCGCAGCCGCACAGCGCTGCCTGGACGAGCAAGGACTTCCCGATGTCGTGATCGCCAACGCGGGAATCAGTGTCGGCATGGACAGCTCGCAGTTCGGCGACCTGGAAGTTCTGCGCAAAACGCTCGAAACCAACGTCCTCGGAATGGCCGCAACGTTCCAGCGTTTCATCGCGCCGATGCGCGCGCGGGGTTCCGGCACTCTGGTGGGCGTGGCCAGCGTCGCAGGGATCCGCGGCCTGCCGGGGCACGCCGCCTACTGCGCGAGCAAGTCCGCCGCCATCAGCTACTGCGAAAGCCTGCGCGGCGAGCTGCGCGGCAGCGGCGTCAAGGTCGTGACCCTGGTGCCCGGCTACATCGATACGCCACTGACGCGGCAGAACCGCTACCGGATGCCGTTTCTGATGCGCGCCGATGAATTTGCAGCGCGCGCCTACGACGCCATCGATGCAGGGGCAAGCTACCGCGTCATTCCTTGGCCCATGGGGGTCGTCGCCAAGCTGCTGCGCCTGCTGCCGAATCCGTTGTTCGACAAGCTGCTCGCTGGCCGGCCGCGCAAGCACCGTCAGGGCGAGTGATCCGAGCCCTGGAGTCGAAGCCGTCAAACAGACGGGCTGCCGAAGCAGCCCGTCGTCAAAGATCTGGAACTCCGGCCGGCGTCAGACGACGACGGCCCAGCAGCGCTCAGTAGCCGCCGCGGCCACCACCGCCGCCGCTGCCACCACCGCCGGAGCGACCACCGCCGCCACCGCCGTAGCCACCGCCGCCGCCGGAGCGGCCACCGCCACCTCCGCCGTAGCCGCCACCACCCCCGCCGCCGCCGTAGCCGCCGCCACCCCCACCGGAGCGGCCACCGCCACCTCCGCCGCCGTAGCCGCCACCACCGCCGCCGGAGCGACCGCCGCCTCCGCCGCCGAAGCTGCCGGGGCGCTCTTCGCGCGGCCGAGCCTCATTCACGACGATCGCCCGCCCTTCGAGCGCCTGACCGTTCATGCCATTGATGCCGGCCTGCGCCTCAGCGTCGCTGGACATTTCGACGAACCCAAAGCCCTTCGAGCGGCCGGTATCGCGGTCCATCATCACCTTTGCCGAGGTCACGGTGCCGTACTGTGCAAACGCCTGCTGCAGATCCTCGTCGCGAATGCTGTACGCGAGGTTGCCGACGTAGAGTTTGTTGCCCATGGGGAGAGGCCCTTTCAGATTCGAAAAAACGCTGTGGAGCTTCTACCCATCGTGAACCATTCAAGCGAAGGCGCGGCATCCATACACGAGTCGCGAATATACGGGAATTGGGCCTGAGGCGCCGCTGCAACTGAGTACAAAGTGTTGTTTTCGGGCAGTTCGAGACCGCGCGCGCGAGGCCTCGTTCGGCGTTTGCAACGCCGTCGGAAAAGACCGGTGCGATCACGAACGCGCCAGAATGCGGCCACCATGAGCGATTCGAGCTACGACTACATCATTTGCGGCGCCGGCACCGCAGGTTGCCTGCTCGCGAATCGGCTCAGCGCAGACCCGGGTAAACGCGTGTTGCTGATCGAAGCCGGAGGCAACGATCGTTATCCGTGGATCCACATTCCGGTCGGTTATCTGTTTTGCATCGGCAACCCGCGCACCGATTGGCTCTACTCGACGACGCCGCAAACCGGGCTCAACGGCCGCGCGCTCCGCTATCCGCGCGGCAAGGTGCTCGGCGGGTCGTCGAGCATCAACGGCATGATCTACATGCGCGGTCAGGCGCGCGACTACGACGCCTGGGGCGTCGGTGACGGGCATGGTGCAAACCCTGGTTGGAGCTGGGCCGAGTGTTTGCCCTACTTCCTGAAGCATGAGGATCACTACCGTGGTGCCGACGCGTGGCACGCCGCGCCGGGCTTCGACGCCAGCGGCTCGCGCCCCGGAGGCGAATGGCGCGTCGAGGCACAGCGCCTGCACTGGGATGTGCTCGAGGCGTTTTCGCAGGCGGCGCAGCAAGCCGGAATTCCCGCGAGCGCCGACTTCAATCGCGGCGACAACGAAGGCGTCGGCTATTTCGAAGTCAACCAACGTCGCGGCGTGCGCTGGAATGCGAGCAAGGCTTTCCTGCGCCCGGCGCTTCGGCGCCCGAATCTGGAGCTGCGCACCGGTGCCCACATCGAGAAGGTTGTCATCGAAGTCGACGCGCAAGGGCCACGAGCCACGGGGGTGCAATGGCGTGGCCGTCGCGGCGAACCGATGCAAGCGCACGCACACCGCGAGGTGTTGCTCTGCACCGGCTCGGTCGGGACGCCGCAGCTGCTGCAACTCTCCGGAATCGGTGCACCGGCCTTGCTCCATGAACACGCGATTCGCATCCATCAGCCGCTGCCGGGCGTCGGCGAAAACCTGCAAGACCATTTGCAGATCCGTGCCGTCTACCAGGTTCAAGGTGTGAAGACCTTGAACACGATGGTGCGAACGCTCTGGGGCAAGGCGGCGATCGCGCTCGAATACGCGCTGCATCGAAGCGGCCCGATGAGCATGGCGCCGTCGCAACTCGGCGCATTCACGCGCAGCTCGCCGCAGCAGCCACACGCCGACCTTCAATACCACGTGCAGCCGCTCTCGCTCGACGCCTTCGGCGAGCCGCTGCACGACTTCAACGCCTTCACCGCCAGCGTGTGCAACCTGAACCCGACGAGCCGCGGCCAGGTGCAGATCGGCTCAGCGCGCGCCGCCGATCCGCCGCGCATCGCGCCGAACTACCTGGGCACTCCCGAAGACCGGAAAATCGCCGCCGACAGCCTGCGCCTGACGCGGCGCATCGTCGCGATGCCTGCGCTGGCGCCGTTTGTGCCGCGCGAAGTGCGGCCCGGCGTCGAATTCCAGAGCGACGCCGAACTCGCGAAACTCGCCGGCGACATCGGCACCACGATTTTTCACCCGGTCGGCACGGCGAAGATGGGTCCGGCGCGGGACCCGCTGGCTGTGGTCGACGCGCAACTTCGCGTCCACGGCGTGCACGCGCTGCGTGTCGTCGACGCCAGCGTCATGCCGCGTATCACGAGCGGGAATACCAACGCGCCGGTGTTGATGATCGCCGAGCGCGCTGCCGAGTGGGTGCTTCGCGCCGCCGTCTGAGCGCCCCAGGGCCGGGCCAGCCCGGCTGGCTGCACGCGCTCACGAGAGCAAGTGCTTGCGTGCCCGGTGCATGCGGACGAACAGATTGTCTTCGCTGATGCCCAACGTGCGGCAGACGCTCGCCGTCGATTGCTCTTCGAGCACGCGCAGGCGAAACGTCTCGCGCAGGCCCTGCGGCAGCGCGTCGATGCGCTTCAGTGCACGCGCGAGCAAGATGCGCTGCTCCGCCACTTCGTCGGGCTGCGGTTGCGGGCAGGCGACCTCCCACCCGGCGTGCTCGCCGTTCTCATCGTCGTCGAGCGACTCGAAGCGGGAGTGGCGGCGCAGCACGTCGACGATCTTGTTCTTCAGGATCGCCGTGAGCCAGGAGCGCAGCGCGGCGCGACCTTCGAACGAGGCGCGGCCGGACAGCACGGCCTCGAAGACGTCTTGCACCGCGTCTTCGGCGAGCGCCGGGTCGCGCAGCTTGCGCTGCGCGAATCGCAGCAGGTACGGGCGATGGTCGACCATCTCATTCCACGCCACATTGCTCGCCGGGCTTGGGGTGAAGCGGCGCGCACGCCCCGGGGTCAGCATGGTGTGGCTGGCGCTGGCGGTGCTGCTGGTGTTCATGTTCATGCGAGTCTCCGGTGGTGCCGTGTCGATGGCGTGACTTTGGCCGGCGCAGATCGCGCCGACCTCACCGAAGCTCACAGGAAGATCACATTTGCGTAAGAAGGGCGTCGCAGCCGGCGACAATTGGGCATGCCTGCGACGATCCTCGTGGCCGAAGACCAGGCCGACATCCGCGACCTGCTTTTGCTCAACCTGCGAGGCGCCGGCTACGACGTGACAGCGGTCGGCGACGGCTTGGCGGCGTTGCACGAGCAGACGTCCCAACCGCGCGACCTGCTGATCCTGGACCTCATGATGCCGGGCAAGGACGGCCTGGAAGTCTGCAAGGCTCTGCGCGCGCGCGGATTGGCGATGCCGATCCTGATGCTCACCGCCAAGTCGACCGAACTCGACCGCGTGCTCGGCCTGGAACTCGGCGCCGACGACTACCTCACGAAACCGTTTTCGCTTGCCGAACTGCTGGCGCGTGTCAAGGCCTTGTTGCGCCGCGCCGATCTGCTGCGCGCCGCTCAGGCGAGCGTGGGCGGCTCGGCGCCGGGCCTGCGCAACGGCGAGCTCGAAATCTCGCCGGTGAAGCGCCAGGTCAAGCGGCACGGCGAGTCGCTCGAGTTCACGGCGCTCGAGTTCGACCTGTTGCTGCACTTCGCTTCGCACCCGGGCCATGTGTTCTCGCGTGCGCAGCTGCTCGACGCGGTCTGGGGTTACACCCACGACGGCTACGAACACACCGTCACGACGCACATCAACCGCCTGCGCGCCAAGGTCGAGGCCGATCCGATGCGGCCGCAGATCATTCTCACGGTGCGCGGCGCGGGCTACAAGATGCGCGAGGCGCCTGGGTGAGGGCTGGGTGGCTCACGGTTCGCCTGCGCCTGGCGCTGACGATCGTGGCGACGGGGCTGATCACGGCGCTGCTCGTGATCGCGACGGTGCTGTACGCGTTTCAGCGCTTCGAGCGCGAGACCACGTTCCAGCGCGCGAACGCTTTCCTCGCGCGCATCGCAACCAACGTCGAGCTGCTCGAACTGCACGATCGCCAGCCGCAAGAGCTCAACAACTGGATGCGCAGCGTGATGCTCTACGAGCCCGACAGCCAACTCTATTTGCTCGATGCACGGGGCATAGTCTTGTCCAGCACCGGGCAGGTGCAGTTGGCTGCGGGCTTCCGCGTCGCGTTGGGTCCGGTGCAAGCCGCGGCGCGAGGCGCGAGCGGTCCACAGGCGATGCCCTACGTCATGGGCGATGACCCGGAGCGCATGGCGCTGGACACCGTGATTGCCGCACGCGCGCTGCGCCGCGCCGTCATCCGCAGCGACGAGCCCGTCTCGGGCTACCTGTACCTGGTATCGCGCAAACAGGAACTGCCGGGTTCGCAGTGGGACGCGCTGCGCCACAGTTTTGCCTTTCCCGTGTTGCTCCTGATCCTGGGCATCGTCGCCGTGACGACAGGCTTGGCTGCGGCGATGATCGCCGCAGTCACGCGACCGCTGCAGCGCCTGACGGCAACGCTCGCCGCGATTTCGCTGAACGACCTGGAGCGCGGCGCCGACGCCGGGATCGCCGCCCTCGCGGCGCTGCCCGAGGCCGCCCAGCGGGAACGCCGGCGCGACGAATTCGGCCAACTCGGCAGCGCATTCGAGCGCCTGCTCAGCACGGTGCGCAAACAGTGGGAGCGGCTGCGGCGCCTGGATCACTTTCGCCGCGAGGGAGTGAGCAACCTGTCGCACGACCTGCGCTCGCCGCTGACGGCGACCGTCGCGTGCCTGGAAACGCTGCAGGGGCGCTGGGCCGTCCCCACGAGCAGCGAGCCCGCCGAGAGCGACCGAAATCTCGTCGAAGTGGCGCTGCGCAACGCGCGCAACGCGGCGCACCTGGTGCAGGCGCTGGGTGACCTGGCGCAACTCGACGAGCCGCAATTCAAACTGCGCTGCGAGGTCGTCGACGCGAGCGAGTTGCTCGACGACATCGGCCTGCGCTTCGTGCAGCGCGCCGCGCACAAGGGCATCACGCTCGACGTGATGCACGGCGAGCGCGCAGCCGGCGGCGACAGCGACTTGCCCGCGCCGTTTGTCGCGTTGGATGTGGAACTGTTCGAGCGCGCGGTGGCGAACCTGATCGACAACGCGCTCAAGTTTTGCCGCGCCGGGGCGCGTGTCACGCTCAGGGCCAGGCAACTCGGGGGGATCGTCGAAGTTTGCGTCAGCGACACGGGTCCGGGAATCGACCCCGCCGAGCAGCCGCACCTGTTCGACCGCTTCTATCAAAGCCGAACCACGGCCGCGCCGGCCACCGGTGAAGGCGGCAAGGGCCTGGGCCTGGCGATCGTGAAGCGAATCGTCGAACTGCACGGTGGCACGCTGCGCCTGGCGAGCACGCCCGGCCGCGGCACCGAGGTCGTGATTTCATTGGCTGCGGTGCAGCCGCAGGCCCAAAGTGATGGCTCACCGCAAGCCATCGTGTCGGATTCGCACCACGCCGCAACGAACCCGGGGTAACCCCTGTGCCGCGGTGGCCCAGGGTGCCCCGCAGGCGCTCGACCTGCTGGCCCAAACTTGGGCGGCCCGCTTCAGGCTTGGGCCCGATGCTGGGAAGCGCGATGCGTTGAAATGGACCGGTTTGGCACGTTGCGCATTTCTTGCTCCGCGTCCGCGGCGTGCCTAATATGCGCTTCAGACGTCGCGCCCCTTTGTTTGCTTCATGCCCATCGACCCGCAACTCCGCTCGCTGAAGATCGACATCCCGGCGCAGCCTGACGTTCTGGTCAAGCTGTCGCTGCTGATGAGCGACGAAAACGTCAACCTGCAACATGTCGGCGCCCTGATCGGCGGCGACATGGCGCTCGCATCGGCGGTGCTGAAGACCGTCAACTCAGCGCTTTACGGCCTGACCGGTCGCGTCCGCACCGTGCAACAGGCGGTCACCTACCTGGGCATGCGCGAAATCAGCTCGGTCACGTTCGCGATGGGGCTGCGCGCCGTTTTTCCGCATGCACGCGAACTCGAACCGATGTGGGAACGCGCCAGCGTGCGTGCGATGTTGATGGGCCGCATCGGCCAGGCGCTCAAGGTCGACCACTGGGCAGGGCATTCTGCAGGGCTGTTCGAGGAGTGCGGCAAGGCGGTGCTGTTCCGCCATTCGAGCGGCAAGTACCGGGCGTTGCTGAAGACGGCTGACAACGACGAAGAACTGGTGTTGCTCGAGCAGCAGGAGTTCGGCGTCGGGCACGACGCGCTCGGCGCCGCGCTTTGCGAAACCTGGGGCCTGGCGGCGGCGGCGGTGAACAGCGTGCGCTATCACGTGATCGTGAATGCGACGCGGCAGTTGCCGGCGCAGATCGCAGGGCGCGAGATCTGCGTCCTGTCGACGCTCGCCAACGCCCTCATGACCGACCCCGACACGCTCGAAGACGTGGCGCGGGCCGTTGCGCCGCAAGCCGACCTCGACGCGGAGTTCGTGGTTCGCGCCGCGACCGGCGTCAAAGCGCACATCGAAGCCGTGATGGCCAAGCGCGCCGACTGACACCTCGCGACTCGCGCCGCGCCGGCGGCGTTTCGCGCCGCGCTGCGCTGTTCTGTCGCATCGGCCTCGCGCCTCGCGAGGCGCCGCCGCAGACTGAATGCACCTTCCACCTTGGAGTGCATTCATGAACCGAGCTCCCTCACCTGCGTATTCACGCGTTGATCCATGCACCGCTCATTCGGTCACGACGCGGCGCCCGCTGCTGCGCGGCTTGTGCGGCGCGGCACTCCTCTCGGCGTTTGCAACAACGTTCGTGCCCGTCGCCGCAGCGTCGTTCGATAGCGCCTTCGACGACTTCCAACGCGCCAACAGCGGCGTCGACAGCGCCATCGAACCCGCGATCGAGGGCTTCGGCGCCCTGCTCTCCGCCGAGCCGGGCAATCCGGTGCTGCTGGCGTACCGCGGTGCGGCGACTGCGATGCTGGCTCGCACCACCCTCCTGCCGTGGCGGAAGCTGGCGTTTGCCGAAGACGGCCTGGCACAGGTCGACAAGGCACTCGCGCTGCTCACGCCGGCGCACGACGCGCCGCTCTACCGCGACACGCCCGCCAGCCTGGACACGCGCTTCACCGCGGCGAGCGTATTCCTTGCCATGCCGGGAATGTTCAACCGCAACGCGCGAGGCGCCAAACTGCTCGACGAGGTCCTGGTCAGCCCCCTGCTCGCGCAGGCACCGCTGCGCTTTCGCGGCGCGGTCTGGCTGCGCGCAGGCGCCGAGGCACTTGCCGACAAGCGGGTTGACGACGCACGCCGGCTCCTGCAGCAAGTGCTGAGCAGCGGCGCGCCGCAAGCGCAGCAGGCGCAGGCGAAGTTGCGCGAGATCGCCTCGTGAGCACGCTCGTCCACGCGGCGCCGGTGCTCGAGCTGCGCGGCGTGCACAAGACGTATCGACTCGGCGACCATGTCGTGCGCGCGCTGCAAGGTGTTGATCTGACAGCGCATGCGGGAGAAATGCTCGCCCTCACCGGGCCTTCGGGGAGCGGCAAGAGCACGCTGCTCAACCTGGCAGGACTGATCGACCGGCCCGACGCCGGCGAAATTCGGTTCCGTGGGCGCGACGTCGGCTCGCTCGACGAAGCGCAGGCGACGCAGTTGCGCCGCGACGCGATCGGCTTCGTGTTCCAGGGCTTCAACCTGATTCCGGTGATGAGCGTCGCCGACAACGTCGACTACCCGCTGTTCCTCGCCGGCGTCGCAGCCGCCGAGCGGCGCCGCCGCGTCAGCGCCATGTTGCGCGCCGTCGGGCTCGAAGAACACGCCGCGCACCGCCCCGACGCGCTCTCGGGCGGGCAGCGCCAGCGTGCCGCCATCGCGCGCGCGCTCGTGAAAGGTCCGAGCCTGGTGATCGCCGACGAGCCTACGGCGAGCCTGGACTCGCACACTGCCGATCAGGTCCTGGATCTGATGCGCGAATGCGGCCACGCCGCGGGCGCGGCGTTCCTCGTCGCGAGCCACGACCCGCGCCTGGTGCGGCGCTGCGACCGGGTCATCGGCTTGCTCGACGGGCGTGTCGTGCCGGCGCAGCAGAGGGAGGCCGCATGATGATGAACCTGCGTTGGCTGCAATTCGCCTGGCTCAACGCCTGGCGCAACCGCCGGCGCTCTGCGGTCACGGTGGCGATCGCCGCGCTCGGCACGGCAGCGATCCTGCTCGGCGGCGGCTTTGCCCTGTTCACCTACGAAGGGCTGGCGCAGATCTCGGCGCGCACGACGGGCCATTTGATCGTCGCCAAGCCGGAACAGTTTGCGCGCGACGAAGACACGCCGCTGCAAAACGGCCTCGACGATGTGGCCGCGCTGCGCCAGGCCTTGCTCGCTGACCCCGTGGTGCGCCAGGTGCTGCCGCGGATCGAGTTCAGCGGCCTCATCAGCAATGGCGACAAATCCACTGTGATGATGGCCGCGGGAATCGACCCGGACGCCGAGTTCGCCGTCAAGGGGCCGTTCCTCAGCGTCACCGCCGGCGCCGTGCTCGTCTCGGGGCAGCGCAATGAGGTCATGTTGGGCTCGGGCCTGGCGCGCAGCCTCAAGGCCGAACCCGGCGCCAGCCTGACACTTCTCGCGAGCACCACCGAAGGCGCGCTGAATGCGCTCGACGTCACCGTGAAGGGCGTGTTCTCGACCGGCATCCCCGAGGCCGACAAGCGGTTGCTCTACACCGACCTCGACACGGCGCAGAAACTGCTGGTCACGCAACGCGTCACGAGTCTTGGCGTGTTCCTGAACCGCATGGACGCGACCGAAGCGGCGCGCCTGCGCATCGGCACGGCGCTGCCGCAGCTTGCGGTGCAGAGCTGGATCGAGCAGGCCTTCTTCTACAAGAGCGTGAAGCAGCTCTACAACCGAATTTTCGGTGCACTCGGTCTGATCATCGGCGTCATCGTCATCTTCGTCGTCGCCAACGCGATGGCGATGGCGATCATCGAGCGCACGCGCGAGATCGGCACGCTGCGCGCCCTGGGTACGCTGCCGGGGCAATTGATCCGCTGCTTCGCGCTCGAAGGTTTGCTGCTCGGCGGCATGGGTGCGCTGCTCGGCAGCCTGATGGCGCTGGCGGTGTCGGTCGCGCTGCTGATCGTTCCCGGTCGAGATGCCGCCGCCGCCCGGGCGCAGCAACGGCTACCCGTTGCAGATCGCCATCGACGGATCGCTCTACGGCGCGACGCTCGTGGCGATGCTGCTGCTCGCGCTTCTCGCTTCGGCGCTCGTCGCGCGGCGCAGCGTTGCGCGGCCGATCGTCGACGCGCTCGCGCATGTCTGATGCGCAAGCCTGACGCCAAAGGAACCGCCATGGACCGCCGAACCTCGATCACCTTGTACGCCGCAACCTTGCTCATCGCCCTGCTCGGCGCGAGCGCGGTGCACGCGGCGACCGACGTCGCGACGCTGCTCGCCACCGCCGACCGCTACCGCGGCGGCGCGCAGAACCTGCAAGTCGAAACCGAGGTCAAGGTGTTGAACCGCGACGGCAGCACCGACAAGGAGCGCCGCTACACCGTGTTCGCGCAGGCGCAGCGCAAGTCGCTCGTGCTGATGCGCTCGCCCGCCGAGCAAGGGCAAAAGGTGCTGATGCTCGGCGACGACTTCTGGCTCCTGCTGCCCGGCAGCCAGCGCGCGCTGCGCATCACGGCGTCGCAAAAACTGCTCGGCGACGCGTCCACCGGCGACATCGCGACGCTGAGCTGGGCCGACGACTACAACGGCACGCTGGTCGGCGAGGAAGTGTGCGGCGCCCAGCCTTGCTGGCACCTGACCCTGCAGGCGGCGCACAAGGGGTCGAGCTACCAGCGCATCGAGCTGTGGGTCGGCAAGGCAACGCGGCGAACCGGTCGCGGCGGATCTGTACGTGCAGTCGGACAAGCTCGCGAAGCAGGCGCGCTTCGTCTTCGACCACGCCGACCGCGCCGACGAGGTCACGGAAATGGTGCTCCAGGATCGCCTCAGCCACCACAAGGAAACGCGAGTGCGCTACGTCTCGCGCCACGCCAAGGTGGTGCCCGAGGCCTGGCTGAACCCGATGTTTCTGGCGCGCAACCCGGTGTTGCAGTAGACATGCGCCGACTGCATCGACCCTGCGCGTCTTGGCGCGTTGGTGCTGCTCGCTCTGCGCGATCGTCAGCCTGGCCCCGGCGTGCGCGCTGGCCGATGCAAGCGCCGACGCCCAGCCCGGCGCCAGCGTCGAATCGACGGCGGACGCCGGCGCCGACGCAGCGCGCGGCGAACTGCGTCTGCGCCTGGATGCACGCGGCAGCAACGACGCCGGGCCACTGGCGCTCGCGAACCGTGCCATGCCGGGCATCGCGCCGCAGGTATCGCGCAGCGCCGTCGCCGACGCCGAGCTGCGCAGCACGTGGCGTGCCCCGGCGATCGACGCGGCACGCCTGTCTTTCACCGCTGACGCAGTCGTCGAGGCGGAACGCCGCGAATCGGCAGCCGAGCACACGACACGTCGCGGCGCACGCCTGAATGAAGGATTCGCCGGCGCCGACTTCGGCGATTGGCAGGCGAGCGCCGGCAAGCGCGTCGTCGCTTGGGACGTCGGTCACGGGTTCCGCCCGAACGACGTGGTGCAGCAGGAAGCTCGCCGCACGCTGCTTGCGCTGCCCCTGGAAGGGCGGCCGCTGGTCGAGGTCGAACGCTATGCGGCGCAGAGCGCGGCTGCACTCGTCTGGGTGAATCCGCACCACGCCAATGCTGCGCCCGATGCGGCGCGTGGCGCGGCCGAGAGCGCGTTCGCGGCCCGCGGGTACGCGCGCCAGGGTAGTGCGGATTGGCACGCCTTTGGCCGCTGGGGTCGGCACACGCGTGGCAGCGTCGGTGCAGCGCTCGCCTGGGTCGCCAGCGACGAGTGGGAGGTCCACGCGTCGGTGCGGGCGCTGCAACGCCACGACGCTTGGCAACTCGACCCGCACGCCGCGGGTGCACCGGTCGGCGTCAACCCGTGGCGCCAGGCGACCCAGGGTCGCAGCAGGCAGGGTTTGGTCGGCGTCAACTGGACCGGGACGCAACAGGTCAGCGTGCTCGTCGAGTGGTGGTACGACGGCACGGCGCTCGCGGATCGCGATTGGGACGAATGGCGCCGGCGCAACGATGCGCTCGCGGCGCTGGCGGCGCAGCCTGGAGTACCGCAAGACCTTGAGTTGGCAGCGGCGGGCAACCTGGCGTGGCAAGCGACGCCGCTGGCGAGCAACAACTTGCGCCGCGACAACGCCTTTGTTCGCCTGGCGTGGCAGCCGGCGCGCTGGGTGCTGTCGCTCGACGCGCTGGTCACGCCGAGCGATCGCGGGCGTGTGATCACCGCCGCGGCGCAGTGGCAAGGCGAGGCACTGCGCTTCAACGCGCGTGGCGACGTTACGGCGGGCCGGCCGACGCGCTGTTCGCCCAATTGCCGCAGCGCAGTGCCGCGGCTGCTTGCCGCGACCTGGCTGTTTTGACGCGGCGCGTCGCCCAGACGCCAGCACCACGTATCGCACAATGACCGAATCCCCTGTGCCATCGGCCCTGCGCCGGCCAAGCATCGTGCTCGCCCCGCTTACCCGCGGCCGAAGCCGCCAAGCCTCGCCCGCATGTTCGGCCTGCATTTCGTGCAGGCCTTCGCCTTCAACTGCGTGCTGTGGGCGCTGCACGTGATTGCCGTGCCCGGCGACTGGGACATCAAGTTCGTCTACTCGCAGGCGATCGGCCTGAGCATCTGGGCGATCATCGACTTCGGGCGGGTCGGCTTGCGCGCCGAGCGCAGCGCAGCGGCTGGCCGAGCCCGCCGCGCAGCGTCGCCCTGCTGGTCGTCGGCATCGTCGGCGGGCTATGCCGTCGGGCACGAGTCATCGGCGACGCTACTGCAGGTGCTCGACCTGGGCGATGTGGTCGAACTTGCGCCGCGCCGCTTTGCCGCGACGCTGGCAGGCACGGTGTTCGCTGCGAGCGTGGCGATCTACTTCTTTCACAGCCGCGGCCGCGCCGCGCAGCAACGCGCCGAGCTCGCCGCGAGCGAACGCGACGCGACGCTGGCCAAACTGACGCTGCTGCAGTCGCAGCTCGAACCGCACATGCTGTTCAACACGCTGGCGAATCTGCGCGTGCTCATCGCGGTGGACCCGCAGCGTGCGCAGGCGATGCTCGATCGGCTCATCGCCTACCTGCGCGCCACGCTGAGTGCGTCGCGCAGCCAGGCGCATGCGCTCGGCGCGGAGTTCGAGCGTGTCGAAGACTTCCTCGCGCTGATGTCGGTGCGCATGGGCGAGCGTCTGCAGACCCGGCTTTCGCTGCCGCCCGAATTGCGCGAACTGCCGGTGCCGCCACTGTTGCTTCAACCGCTGGTTGAAAACGCCATCAAACATGGCCTGGAACCCAAGGTCGAAGGCGGGCGCATCGACGTGAGCGCCGAGCGTCTTGGGCAACAACTCCACTTGTGCGTGCGCGACACGGGTGTCGGCCTGCAGGCAATCGCGGCGCCCGGGCGCGCCGCCGAGCCAGCGAACCCCGAGGCTTTCGGGCTGCGCCAGGTTCGCGAACGCCTGCACGTGCTCTATGGCGAGGATGCGTCGTTCGCCATTGAATCCGCGCCCGACGCCGAGGGCGGCGTGCTCGCGCGCATCACCTTGCCGCTGCAGGGCATGGCGCCATGACGCCGACTGCGCTCATCGCCGAAGACGAGCCCCTGCTCGCGCAAGCCCTGCAGGCTGATCTGCTGCGCGAATGGCCCGAGCTGCGCATCGTCGCCAACGTCGGCGACGGCGCCCAGGCGCTGCGCCAGACCCTGGCGCTTCGGCCCTCGCTGTGCTTCCTCGACATCCGCATGCCCGCACTGAGCGGCCTGGAGGTCGCGCAGGCCTTGGCCGAAGACTGGACCGACGCCGCGCCTGCTGGCGCGGGGGACTTCCCGTTGCTCGTTTTCATCACGGCGTACGACGAGTACGCCGTCAAGGCGTTCGAAGCCCAGGCGGTGGACTATCTGCTGAAGCCCGTGCAGGCCGAGCGGCTCGCGCTGTGCTGCGACCGGCTGCGCCGGCGCCTGGCGCAGCCCGCGCCGCTTGCGCAACTTGCGCAACTTGCGTTGACCCAGGCGGTCGAGCAACTTCGCGCCCTGCTCGGGTCGGCGGCAGGCGCATCGCCGGCCGCCGCGGCCCCGCTCGAGGTGCTCACGGTGGGCATCGGTTCGACGGTGCACCTGGTGCCGATCGACGAAGTCATCTATATCGAAGCGGCCGACAAGTACCTGCGCGTCATCACCGCCGAGCGCGAGCATCTGATTCGCCTGTCGCTGCGCGAACTCGATGCCGCAACTCGATTCGAGGCGCTTCTGGCAAGTGCACCGCGGCCTGGTCGTGCAGGCGCGCTGCATCGCCAGCGCGGTTCGCGACGAGTCGGGCCGGGTCCAGCTCACGTTGCGCGATCGGAACGAAAAACTCAGCGTGAGCCGCCTTTACGCGCACCTGTTCAAGGCGCTTTAGCTTGAGGTTCAGGCGCGTCGCCGCGTCAGCGTGCCGCCTGCGCCGCGAGCCAGTGCGACGCAAATTCCGCCAAGTCCTGGTGCACCGATTTGACCTGCTGCATTTCTTCGCCCAGGTTCGGACTGCCGTTGGGCGCGCGCAGCACGAGCGCGGTGTGGACTCGCGCCGGTATGCCACGCAAGTAAGGCAGGTAGTCGTCGACGAACGCCACCGGGCTCAAGGACTCGATCGCGTCGGCCTTCGGGCTGCGCTCGCCGGTCGCGTTGCCGGTGGCGATGACGCGTTCGATCGGAAAATCCAGCTCGCGCAAATTGCGCAGCCGCGCCGGCCCATGCTCGTGTTCCAGCGCCGAGACGCAAACCAGCTCGAAACCCGCGTCAACGAGCCGGTGGCAAGCCTGCACCGCACCAGGCAGGGGCGGGCAGGTGGCCCAGAAATGTTCGTCGAACTGCAGCCGAAACCTGGCGCGGCCTGCCTCGTCGAGGCGCTCCACGTCCCAGCGGTCGATCGGCCAGTAGGCGAGCGGGTCGCGCTCGCGCGGGTAGGCGCCGAACGCGCGCTGCCACGCACTCGCGTAGGCGAGATGAAAGTCGAGCAATACGCCGTCGGCGTCCAGGGCAATCAGGGGTCGGGTCATTTCACTTCAATCGCGGGCGAGGTCTGGCGGGAGTGCCGCAGCGGCGGGGACCCGCGCAGTGCGCGCCGAACCTGCGACCAGCTCGAAGCGGAACAGGCGGCACTCGATGGGACCGTTCCACAGCGGCACGCGGCGCGACTCTTTGAGGCGCATCGATCCGGGCAGTTTCATGTCGGGGCTGAGCACGTGAGCGGTCCAGCCCGCGGGATGCGCGGTGTAGGCGCGCTTCCAGTGGCTCGCCAGGCGGGCGAAGAAGTCGCTCGGCGCGCTGCGGTTGTCGTCCGCACCCGGAGTCTGCGAGGGTGCGCTGCGTGGTGCAGCGCCGGCCTTGCCGAGCGCGTCGATGCGTTCGCCGTAGGGCGGGTTCAGCACCAAGGTGCCCGGCAGGTCGGGCGCCAAGTCCGGCGCAACACGCTCCAACGCGTCGCCGCCGTGAAACTGAATCGCCGCCTCGACGCCGGCGCGGCGTGCGTTGCGCCGCGCAAAGTCGACCATGCGAAACGACACGTCGCTGGCGAAAATCGGCACGCCACTCGGGTGCACCGCGGCCTGCGCCTGGCTCAGGCGGCGCTGCCAGTCGGTACGGTGCTCGGGGGTGCAAAACGGCAGTTGCTGCTGGAACGCAAAGCGGCGTTTCATTCCCGGCGCGATGCCGCACGCGATTTGCGCCGCTTCGATGGCAATCGTTCCCGAGCCGCAGCAGGGGTCGTAGAGCGCGCCGCCAGTTTGTGGCGTGCCGCGCCAGCCGGCAGCGGCGAGCAGCGCCGCGGCGAGCGTTTCCTTGAGCGGCGCGTCGCCCACGTCTTCGCGCCAGCCGCGTTTGAACAGCGGCTCGCCGGAGCTGTCGACGTAGAGGCAGGCCTGCTCTTCGTCCAGGTGCAGCACGAGCGGCAGATCGGGATGCGCGGTGTCGACATTCGGTCGCTCGCCGGTGGCCTCGCGCAACTGGTCGCACACCGCGTCCTTGATCCGCAGTGCAGCGAAGTTCAGGCTCTTCAGCGGGCAGCGGTGTGCCGTCGTGTCGACGCGCAGCGTATGCCGCGGCGTGATCCAGCTCGCCCAGTCGACGCTGAGTGCGAGTTGGTATAAATCGGTCTCGTCGCGGTACGAACCCTGTGCCACTTGAACCAGCACGCGCTGCGCCAAGCGGCTCCCCAGGTTCAGCGCCATCACGTCGCCGACCGTGCCGGCAAGCGCGACGCCGCCGCGCTCGCTGCGCAGCGCGGCATGCGGCAGAAGCCGCCGTACCTCGTCGGCGAGAAATGTTTCGACGCCTGCGGCACAGGGCAGGAACAGGGGTTGGGTCGCGGGTCCCATCGGCGGCGCGCCCTGGTCTACGGCGCACGCCGCAGATTCGCCGGCGCGATGCGCAGCGCCTCGCGGTACTTGGCCACGGTGCGGCGCGCCACCTGGATGCCCTGCTCTTCGAGCATTTGCGCGACCTGGCTGTCCGACAGCGGCCGCGTCGTGTCTTCGGCGTCGACGAGCTGTTTGATGAGCGCGCGGACCGCCGTGCTCGACGCGTTGCCGCCGGCCTCAGTGTGCAGCGACGAGCCGAAGAAATACTTGAGCTCGAACGTGCCGTACGGCGTGGACATGTACTTGGCCGTCGTGACGCGCGAAATCGTCGATTCGTGCAGGCCGAGTTCGTCGGCGATCTCGCGCAGCACGAGCGGCTTCATGGCGATCGCGCCATGCGCGAGAAAGCCCTTCTGACGCTCGACGATCGCCTGCGAGACGCGCCGGATCGTGTCGAAGCGCTGCATGATGTTCTTCATGAACCAGCGGGCCTCCTGCAGCCGCAGGTTCAGGTTCGCGCCTGCGCCGTTCAGCGCGCTGCCCGCCGGGGCGGCGGCACCGCGCGCCGCGCGCGGCTGGCGGATCGCGTTCGCGTACAGGTCGTTGATGCGCAGGCGCGGCATCACGTCGGCGTTGAGCAGCACTTTCCAGCCGCGCCCGGCCTTCTGCACGAACACGTCGGGAACGATCACCAGGCTCTCGGCGTCGGCGAAGGGGCGCCCGGGCTTGGGCTCGAGCGTCTTGATGAGCGCTTGCGCCTGCTTCAGGAGTTCTTCGTCGGCGCCGGTCGCGGCGAGCAGCTTCTTCGTGTCGCGCCGGGCCAGCAGTTCGAGGTGCTGTTTGCAGATGATGATCGCGATCGCCTGCACTTCGCTGCGTGGCCGCTGGCGCAACTGCAACGTCAAACACTCGACGAGGTCGCGCGCGCCCACGCCGCAGGGCTCCATGCTTTGCACCCAGCGCAAGGCGCACCGCAGGCGCGCCGTGAGTTCTTCGATTTGCTCGGGCGTGGCCGTCGGCCCGGCGAGTTGCTGTGCAATCGCCTCGACGGTGTCGTCGAGGTAGCCGTCGTCGTTCAGCGATTCGATCAGCACCAGCACCGCGGCCGCGTCTTCGGCCGCCAGCCGCATGCCGCGCAACTGTTCGCGCAGGTGCTCCTGCAGGGTCTGCTGCGAGCGGTCGCTGCCCTGGCCTTCGAAGTCTTCGCCGTCGTGGCTGGCGAGCGACTTGCCCGGCGTCTCGCGGATGCCGTCGAAGTCTTCGCCTTCGGTGCCGTTCTCCCAATCGTCGCGTTCCGTCGCGCCGGCTTCGGGGGCGTCGATCTCGCGCATCTCGTCGCCGCCGTCGCCGCCTTCGGCACGCTCGGTCTCGCGTTCGCCGGCGCGTTCGGCGGGTGTGTTGCGCTCGCTCATGGGCTCGGCGGGCGCCGCGCTGTCCTCGTCGACTTCGAGGAAAGGGTTCTGTTCGAGCATCTGCTCGACTTCCTGCTGCAACTCGAGCGTGGAGAGCTGCAGGAGCCGGATCGACTGCTGCAACTGCGGCGTCAGCGCCAGGTGCTGCGACAGGCGGACCTGCAACGACTGCTTCATGGCACGCCGCTCACATGCGAAAGTGTTCGCCGAGATAGACCTTGCGCACGTCGGCGTTCTCGACGATTTCGGACGGCGTGCCTTCGGCGAGCACGCGCCCCTCGCTGATGATGTAGGCGCGGTCGCAGATGCCGAGCGTTTCGCGCACGTTGTGGTCCGTGATCAGGACGCCGATGCCGCGCCGTTTCAGGAAACCGATGATGCGCTGGATCTCGATCACGGCGATCGGATCGACGCCGGCAAAGGGCTCGTCGAGCAGGATGAAACGCGGTTGCGTCGCCAGGGCGCGCGCGATCTCGACGCGGCGCCGCTCGCCTCCGGAAAGCGCCGGCGCCGGCGAGCCGCGCAGTTTGTCGATGCTCAGGTCGCGCAGCAGGCCGTCGAGCAACGGTTCGATCAACGCCGGGCGCAGCGGCTTGCCGTCGGCGCCGCGCTGCAGTTCGAGCACGGCGCGGATGTTTTCCTCGACATTCAGCTTGCGAAAGATCGACGCCTCCTGCGGCAGGTAACTCAGGCCGAGGCGCGAACGCTGGTGGATCGGCAGGCGCTCGATGCGCCGGCCTTCGATGCTGATTTCGCCCGCGTCGGCGCGCACCAGGCCGACGATCATGTAGAAGCTCGTCGTCTTGCCGGCGCCGTTCGGTCCGAGCAGCCCCACGACCTCGCCGCCGTCAACGCCCAGGTGCACGTCGTGCACGACCTTGCGCGCGCCGTACGACTTTTCCAGGCCCACCGCTTCGAGCCGGTGTGCGAGGCGCGGCGCGGCTTCGGGCACGTCGCTGGCGGCACCGCTCAACGCGGCGCTCCGCTCAGGGCCGGACTGAGTTTGAGCTCGGGCAGTACCGCCGACGCAGCGCTTCCCGGTGCCGACGCCGCTTCGAGCGCAGCGCGCGACCCTTCGCGGGGTGTGAGCACGGCGCGCACGCGCCCGCCCGGATTGCTCGCCGTCGCCGGCGCGCCGCCGGAAACGTTGAAGACTTCGTTCAGGCTGTCGTAACTCACGAGCTGGCCGGCGATCTCGTCAGCGACCTGGGCGCCGCGCAAGCGCCGCACCGACGCGTTGCCGATGAACTTGATGACGTTTGCCTTGCCGTCGACTTCGAGGCGCTCGGCCTCGCCTTCGATCGTCTCGTCGACGCCGTCGCGCTTCTGCCGAAACGTCGCCGGGCGACCCGCAGCGCCGACCGCCAGCGCCGAGTGGTAGCCCTCGGGCGTCTCGCGCACTTCGATGCGCGCGGCGCGGATCAGCATCGTGCCCTTGGTGACGACGACGTTGCCGTTGAAGACGACGAACTGGTTCAGCAGGTCGATCTTGCCGGGCTGGTCCGATTCAACCTGGAGCGGCTTGAGCCGGTCGGCGCGTTCCGCGCGTGCCGTGCCGACGGATCCCGTGATCGCGACGCAAAGCGCCAGCGCGCCGCTTGCGCGGAGCTGACGCACGATTTGGGCCGTGGTGAGGTTGAGGCGATGCATAGGGGCACGAAACTTGCAGACCATTCTAGTCCGCAGGTTTTGCGCGCGAGCCCGCTCCCACCGTACACACGAACCCGGCAAGCCGCGCCTGCGGCTTGCGTCACGCTGCTGCGGCTCGCCTCAGGAGCCGGCGCGCAGGCGCTTCAACAAGTGATCGACGACGGCGAGCGAGCGGTCGTTCGACCCGGCCAAACTGCCCGACGTGTAAAAGCGCCCGTGCACTCCCAGCGCCGGTACGCCGTCGATCTTGTAGCCCTCGGACAACTGGTGCGCCTGACGCGCCTTGGTCTGCACCGAAAACGAATTGAAGACGTCGAGGAACTTGGCGCCGTCGACGCCGTTCTTGCTCACGAAGGCCGAGATGTCCGCGGGTTTGTCGAGCAACTGGCGCTCGCTGTGAATCGCATAGAACACCTTACGGTGCAGCGTCGGAATCAGGCCCATGGTCTCGATGGCGAAGTAAAGGCGCTGGTGCGTGCCGTGCGGCTCGGGGCGGAATGCCACCGGCGCGCGCCGAAACACGACGTCGGCGGGCAGCGTCTTGGTCCACGCCTCGAGCGCCGGCTCGAAATCGTTGCAGTGCGGGCAGCCGTACCAGAAGAACTCGACGACCTCGAGCTTGCCATGCGCCGGCGCGGGCAGCGGCTGGCTGAGCCGTACATAGTGCGTGCCCTCGACCGGACTGCCCTGGGCGCTGGCGCTGCCGGTGGCGGCCCAGCCGGCGCCGGTGAGTGAGGCGCTGAGCAGGCTGGCGGAAAATTTGCGGCGTTTCATCGGGTCGGTCCTCGTGAGTTCAGAAGTTTTGTTCGGTTTGCGCATCGAGCGCCGACGGCGCGCGCAAAGCCAGCGGTCACAGACTCGCGTGCCAGGGGTAAAGTTCATTCGCGCCGCAGTCGCATTGTTTCAGCGCTGCACCCGCACCAGGCTCGATTCGACGCCGGCGCCGATGAGTTTCTCCTTCGCCACTTCGGCCTCGTCGCGTTTCTCGAACGGCCCGACACGCACCCGAAACATGGTGCGGCCGCTTTGCTCGCGCTCGCTCAAGCGCGCCTCGAAGCCGAGCATCGCGAGTTTCGCGCGCTGTTGTTCGGCGTCTTCGGGTTGCGCGAATGCACCGGCCTGGACGAAGTAGATGAACGGATCCGGGCCGGATCGCAGTGCGGGCGCCGACGCCACCCGGGCTGGCGCGGCCGGCGCCGCGGCAGCGGCGTCGCCGGCGCTCTGCGTCGGGTCGCGCGGCGGCGTCGGCGGCCCGCCGCGCACGGCGGGCGCATCGGAGGGCGGGCGATTCGCCGCCGCGCCGGGGGCCGGTGTCTGCTGCGCCGTTGGCGGCACGGTGGCGCTTGGCGTACCGGGCCGTACAGCGGCCCCTGGGATGGCGCCGGGTGCGGCGCCGGAAGCGCCGGCGTCGGCGTGCGGCGCAACGATCGGCTTGCCGCGCAGCGCACTGTTCGGATCCCAGTTCTTGTTCTTCTCCGCTTCTGCCGCGTCCTGATCGGCGGTGCGCTGCGGGACTTTGTTGACAAACGGGATCGGCACCTTGTTCACATAGATCGCCACGCCCAAGGCGAGCGCCAGGCCGACGAGCAGGCCCACGACCATGCCCATGAGAAAACCGCTGCCTTGCAGTTTCATGCGATCTCCGTTTTGCGCGCCGAGCTCGCCATGCGCTCCGGCGCGGCCACGCCGAGCAGCGCCAGCGCATTCGCCAGCACCTGGCGCGTCGCCATCAACAACGCCAGGCGCGCCGCGCTCAGCCGCGCATCATCGATGACAAAACGTTCCGCTGCGTAGTAACTGTGGAACGCGCCGGCCAGGCTGCGCAGGTAAAACGCAACGTCGTGCGGCGCGAGCGACGCGGCGGCGTTGGCCAGCATGTCGGGGTATTCGGCGAGCTTGAGCATGAGTGCGGTTTCGCTCGGCGCGGTGAGCAAGGCCAGGTCCGGCTGCGCCAGGCTGTCGGCCGATCCGCCGCGCTCGAGGTACTGCTGCAACACCGAGCAGATCCGTGCGTGTGCGTACTGGACGTAGAACACCGGGTTCTCGTCGTTCTGCTTCAGCGCCAGGTCGATGTCGAACACGAACTCGGTATCGGCCTTGCGGCTGATCATGAAAAAGCGCACCGCGTCCTTGCTCGTCCACTCGATCAGGTCGCGCAAGGTCACGTAGCCACCGGTGCGCTTCGAAATCTTCACCTCGGCGCCGCCGCGCATCACCGTCACCATCTTGTGCAACAGGTAGTCGGGGAAGTTCGGCGGCGCGTCCGGGTTCGCGGCGCGCACGCCGGCGCGCACCCGGGCCATCGTGCCGTGGTGGTCGCTGCCCTGGATGTTGATCGCCTTGGTGAATCCGCGCTCGAGCTTGTTCACGTGGTACGCCACATCGGGAACGAAGTAGGTGTACTGCGCGACCGGCGCCGCGCCCTGCGTCGCCGGTATCGACTTGCGCATGACGCGATCCTTGTCGTCGCCGAAGTCGGTGCTGCGCAACCAGAGTGCGCCGCCGTCCTCGAACGTCTTGCCCGACGCGATGAGGCGCTGCACGATGGCGTCGACGCGGCCCGACGTGTACAGGCTCGACTCGAGGTAGTAGTTGTCGAAGCGCACGCCGAAGGCGCGCAGGTCCAGGTCCTGTTCATGGCGCAGGTAGGCGACGGCGAACTGGCGAATGGCGTCGAAGTCGTCGACCTCGCCCGACGCGGTGAACTCGCGGTCGTCGGCGCGCACCGTCTCGCGGCGGCGAAACGCCGTCGCGATGTCACCGATGTACTCGCCGTTGTAGGCGTCGGCGGGCCAGCCCGGGTCACCCGGCGCGACGCCGCGCAGCCGCGCGTGCACCGAGCGCGCCAGGTTCTCGATCTGCACGCCGGCGTCGTTGTAGTAGAACTCGCGGGTCACGCTCCAGCCCTGGGTCTCGAACAGGTTGCAGATCGCGTCACCGAGCGCCCCCTGGCGCGCGTGGCCGACGTGCAGCGGGCCGGTGGGATTGGCCGAGACGAATTCGACGAGCACGCTGTGGGGCGCCGGCGCGCGCCGGCCAAACTTCGCGCCCTGCGCCAACACCTCGGCCACCACCGCCTGGCGCGTCGCGGGCGTGAGGCGCAAGTTGATGAACCCCGGGCCGGCGATCTCGAGCGCCGCCACATGGCGCTGCACCGCGGGCTGCTGCTTCAGCGCGGCGATCAGGGCCTGCGCCGCTTCGCGCGGCGGTTTGGCGAGTGCCTTCGCCAATTGCAGCGCCGCGGCGCACGCCAAGTCACCGTGAGCGGCGAGTTTGGGCGACTCGAAGGACGCGACAACCCCGGCCGCGGGGCTGACTTCGCGAATCGCCATTTGCAGCGCCGCGAGCAGCTCCTGCTTTGCTTGGATCATGGCGCGATTCTACGTTTCGCATTTCGCACCCGAGCGAACGATTGCGCGAGCGGATTGTGTCGATTAGTGCGCATGCCGCAGCGCAAATCGGGAATTTCGGCGTGCAATCATCGAAGCCGGCAGCGCCCCGGCGCGGCCGCACCACCATGCCCACCGAACTCCAAACCCGGCCCAGCGCCTTGGACCGCCCGCGCGAACCCGAGCAGATCGGCAAGTACCGGGTGCTGGCCAAGCTCGGCGAGGGAGCGACGAGCGAAGTCTTCAAGTGCCGCGACGACTTCGCCGGGCGCGACGTCGCGGTCAAACTGGTGCGCGCGGCGATCGTCGGCGACGGCCTGGACAGCCGCTACATCGAACGCTTTTTTGCCACCGAAGCCGCGCTCGTCGGGCGCTTGCAACACCCCAACATCGTGCAGCTCTACGATGCCGTCGCCGATCCGTTGCGGCCCTACCTGGTGATGGAGTACGTGCCCGGCAGCACGCTGCGCCCGTTCTGCAGCCCGGACCAGCTGTTGCCGCTGGAGCTGATCGTCGAACTCGGCTTCAAGTGTGCGATGGCCCTGGGCTACGTCGCGCGCCAGGGCGTCGTGCACCGCGACGTCAAGCCGGCGAATCTGTTGCTCGAGATGACCCACGGCGCGATTTCCGGCGTCAAGATCAGCGACTTCGGCAGCGCCTTGAACCTCGGCTCGGACCTGACCCACATCGACCGCGTCGGTTCGCTCGCGTACGCGTCGCCCGAGCAGCTCGAAGGCGAACGCCTGGACAGCCGCTCCGACATGTATTCGCTCGGCGCCGTGCTCTATCACCTGATTGCCGGTCGGCCCGCACTCGACGCCGAGACGCCTGCCGCGTTGATGCAGCAGATCTACCACCAGTGTCCCGAGCCGCTCGGCCCGCTGCGCACCGGCGTCGACCCGGCGCTGGACGCGGCGATCCAGCGCGCGCTGGCGAAACACCCGCAGGACCGCTACCCCGATTGGGACGCTTTTGCCCAGGCCCTCGCCGACCTCGTGTCGAACCACCTCGTGCCGCGCGGCGAGGGCCAAAGCGTTCTCGATTCGGAGCGCTTCACGCTGCTGCGTCAGCTCGAGTTTTTCGCCGAGTTCGGCGACGTCGACCTGTGGGACGTCGTGCACCGTGCGCAGTGGGAGCGCTTTCCGGTCGGCGAGCCCCTCTACCGCAAGGGCGACCTGGGCGGCAGTTTTCACATCATCGCGCAAGGCGAGGTCGAAGTCTTTCGCGACGGCAGACGAGTGGCGCTGCTGGGCGCCGGAACGTCGGTGGGCGAAATGGCCTACCTCGCGCCGAGCCCGGGCTTGCGCAAGCACAGCGCGGATGTGATCGTCTCCAAGCCGACCGCAACCGTGTCATTCACGCCGGCGACGCTCGCCCGGCTCAGCGCGACGACGCGCCACGCCTTCGACCAGGCTTTCATCCGCGTGCTCGTGCGCCGCCTGCATGCCGCGCACGAGTCGCTGGCGCATCCGCGCCGCGTTCTTTGAGCGCCCCAGGGCCGGGCAGGGCCGGCGTGCCGGCTATGTTCCAATACGCGCCGGCGATCTGCGCCGCAATCTATCAGGAGATCCGATGAAATTGTTGATGAGCATGTTGGCCCTCTCGCTGGCTGCGCTGGCAGCCCCGTCCTTCGCTGCAGATCCGCCCAAGGCGGCCGCCGCGTGCGAGGCCAAGGCGGCGGAGAAAAAGCTCGCCGGCGCCGCGAAAAACAGCTTCATGAAGAAGTGCGAGGCCGACGCAAAGCCCGCCGCCGCCGCCGCGGCAAGCCCGGAGTGCGAGAAGTCGGCTGCGGACAAGAAGCTCGCTGGTGCGGCGAAGAACAGCCACATCAAGAAGTGCATGGCGGACGCGAAGAAGTAGTTGCAGCAGCACGTCAGGAATGGACAGCCCAGGGCGCCGCAGTGGCGCCCTTCTTTTCGCCCGCTGGATTCACGACGCCGGCCGGGTGCCCCAGTAGCCCGGGTTGGCGTAGGTGGCCTTGAGGAAATCGATCCAAAGGCGCACCCGCAGCGGCAGGTGCTTGGCGTGCGCGAACACGGCGTAGATGCCGTTCGGCGGGGCGATGTAGGCGTCGAGCACGGTGCGCAGCTTGCCGCCCAGCACTTCCTCTTCGACCTCCCAGGTCGAGCGCCACGCCAGGCCCAGGCCGGCGACGCACCAGTCGTGCAGCACCTGGCCATCGGTGCAATTGAGGCGGCCGCTCGGGCGCAGGTGCGTCACCACGCCGTCGATGGAAAACGCCCAGCCTCGGCTCTGGCTCGCCTCGATGCTCAGCGTCAGGCACTCGTGGCGGGCCAGCTCGCTCGGATGGCGCGGCTCGCCGGCGCGAGCGAGATACGCCGGCGCGGCGACGCACAGGCGCCGGTTGTCCGCCAGGCGCACGCTGATCAGGCTGCTGTCGGGAAGGTCACCGACGCGCACCGCGCAGTCGACGCCTTCGTTGACGATGTCGACGATGCGGTCGCTCAGGTTCAGGGAAATTTCGAGATCCGGATGCTGTTCGAGAAATCGCGGCACGAGCGGCGCCACGTGGCGGCGCCCGAATCCAGCCGGTGCGGTGAGCCTCAAGTGGCCACTCGCCTTCACGCTGCCCTGGCTGATGCGCGCCTCGGACGCGGCGATTTCGCCGAGAACGCGCTGGCAGTCTTCGAGGAACGCGTTGCCTTCGGGCGTCAAGGTGATGCGCCGCGTCGTGCGCACGAGCAGCTTCACGCCCAGGCGCGCTTCCAGGGCGTCGATGTGGCGCCCGATCGCCGCCGGCGCCATGCCCTGCGCCTGGCCGACGGCGGTCAGGCTGCCTTTGTTGGCCACCGCGACAAAGGATTCAATTTGCGCAAGCCTGTCCATGGGCGCGAATTATGGGCGGGCGGCGCAGCACTCGCCGGGGCGCCCGATTGCGGCGATTTCCACAGGGTTGCTGGTGCAGCGGGCGCGGCAATGGCGCGCCGCAAATCGACTAGATTTCAACTCAGGGATCGACGGCCGGCGCAGCGTCGCCAGGCCGGTCGATCCTCACTCACGAAACCACTCTCCGGCCAGGACGCCCCCGCATGACCGCCCGAACCCCTTGCCATCGCCTGCTTGTCGCGAATGAGCTGTTCCGCTTTGTCGAAGACGAGGTCCTGCCCGCGATCGGTGTCGCCAGCGACCGTTTCTGGCGTGGCCTGGACGCGATCGTGCACGACCTGGCGCCGCGCAACTTTGCCCTGCTCGCCGAGCGCGACCGGCTCCAGACGGCGCTGGACGCGTGGCACCGTGCGCACCCGGGGCCGATCACCGACATGCCGGCGTATCGGCGTTTTCTCGAAGGCATCGGCTACTTGCAGCCGGCGCCGCGCGGTGTGCGTGTCACGACCGCCAACGTCGACGCTGAACTCGCGCTGCAAGCCGGCCCGCAACTCGTCGTCCCGCTGCTGAATGCGCGCTACGCGCTGAACGCGGCGAACGCGCGTTGGGGATCGCTCTACGACGCGCTCTACGGCACCGATGCGATTTCCGAAGCGAATGGCGCGGGTCGCGCCGGCGCCTTCAATCACACCCGCGCTGCGGCGGTCGTCGCGTACGCGAAAGGCTTTCTCGATCAGTGCGCGCCGCTTGCCGGCGGCGCATCGCACCGCGACGTGCAAGGCTACGCGGTTCGCGACGGCCAGTTGCGCGCTGCGCTGCGCGGCGGTGCAACGTCGGGCTTGCTCGACCCGGCCAAGTTCGCCGGCTACCAGGGCGACGCGACGGCACCGGGCTCGGTGCTGCTGCGCAACCACGGCCTGCACGTCGACATCCGCATCGACCGTTCGACGCCGATCGGCGCAGGCGACGCGGCCGGCGTGAGCGACATCGTGCTCGAAGCCGCGCTGTCGACGATCCTCGACCTGGAGGATTCGGTCGTCGCCGTCGACGCGCAGGACAAGGTGCTCGGTTACCGCAACTGGCTCGGCATCTTGCAGGGCACGCTCTGCGAAACCCTGGTCAAGGGCGGCAAGAACATCGTGCGCACGCTGAATCCGGATCGCCACTACACCACGCCCGAAGGTGGCGCACTGCGCCTGCACGGCCGCTCGCTGCTTTTTGTTCGCAACGTCGGCCACCTGATGACGAACCCGGCGATCCTCTACGCCGGCACGCAGGAGATTCCCGAGGGCATTCTCGACGCCGTGCTGACGACGGCGATCGGCATGATCGACGTGCAGCGCCGCGGCGGCGCCGACAGCGTCAACTCGCGCACCGGCTCGATCTACATCGTGAAGCCGAAGATGCACGGCGCTGCCGAGGTCGCTTTCGCCGACGAGTTGTTCGCACGCGCCGAGGCGATGCTCGGCCTGGCGCCGAACACGGTCAAGCTCGGCATCATGGACGAAGAGCGCCGCACCAGCGTCAACCTGCAGGCCTGCATCGCCGCCGCTCCGGCGCGGGTCGCTTTCATCAACACCGGTTTTCTGGATCGCACCGGCGACGAAATGCACACCGCGATGCACGCCGGACCGATGCTGCGCAAAGGCGACATGAAGACGAGCACCTGGCTCACGGCCTACGAACGCAGCAACGTTCGCGTCGGCCTGGCGTGCGGCCTGCGCGGCAAGGCGCAAATCGGCAAAGGCATGTGGGCGATTCCGGACCTGATGGCGGCGATGCTGCAGCACAAGATCGCGCACCCGAAGGCCGGCGCGAACACCGCCTGGGTGCCCTCGCCGACCGCGGCGACGCTGCACGCGCTGCACTACCACGAGGTCGACGTCGTCGCGGTTCAGGAATTGCTCGAAAGATTCCGACTCCGGCGCTGACGCCGACGCGCAGCTTCACGCCATGTTGACGATCCCGGTTGTCGCGCAGCCGAACTGGAGCGCGCCTGAGCGCCAGCAGGAACTCGACAACAACGCGCAAGGCATCCTCGGCTACGTCGTGCGCTGGGTGGACCAGGGCGTGGGCTGCTCGAAAGTCCCCGACATCCACAATGTGGGCCTGATGGAAGACCGCGCCACCCTGCGCATCAGCAGCCAGCACATCGCGAACTGGCTGCTGCACGGCGTGATCAGCGAAGCGCAGGTGCGCGCGACGTTCGAGCGCATGGCGGCGGTCGTCGACGCGCAGAACGCGGGCGACACGCTGTACCGGCCGATGGCGCCTGACCTCGCGAACTCGGCCGCGTACCAGGCGGCGTGCGACCTCGTCTTCAAGGGTTTGGCGCAGCCGAACGGCTACACCGAACCGCTGCTGCACGCCTGGCGACTGCGTGTCAAGGCGGCCAGCGCGGAAGGGCGCGCTTGACGCCCCGCCGATGACCGCGTCGCGCCCCCCCGCGCCTTGCGACGTTCTGGTCGTCGGCGCCGGCCCGGCGGGCAGCGCGTGCGCGCTCTGGCTCGCGCGCGCTGGTGTGCGCGTGAGCCTGGTCGACGCTCAGGTGTTCCCGCGCGACAAGGTCTGCGGCGACGGCCTGATCCCGGACGCGCACGCGGCGCTGCGGCGCCTGGGCGTGCTCGACGAAGTGATGGCCGCGGCGCACCGCGTCGGCCATGTCGCGTGCATCGCGCCGCGTGGTGGGCGCGTCGACGTTCCCGGCGCGCTCGCGGTGTTGCCGCGCCATCGGCTCGACGAGATCCTGCGCGCCGCGGCGGTGCGCGCCGGCGCCAGCTTCCACGCGCCGTGGCGCTTCGAAGCGCCGCGGATCGAAAACGGGCGCATCGTCGGCGCGCGCCTGAAGGGCGCCGAGCAGCAGCTCCTGGACGTCGACGCGCGCTGGGTGGTTCTGGCCACCGGCGCGGTGCCGCAGGCGCTGCTCGCCGCCGACATGTGCATCCGGCGCGTTCCGAGCGGCATCGCGCTGCGCGGATACGTCAAGAACGACGCCATGGCGGGCCGCATCACCGAACTCGAAGTCGTCTGGCACCGGCGCCTGCGCCCCGGTTATGGCTGGATCTTCCCGTGCGGCGACGGCGTCTTCAACATCGGCGCGGGCGTGCTGCACAGCCACTCCGAGGTTCGCGACGACGGCAAGGTCGGCATGAAGGACGTGAACCTGCGCGACCTGCTGAAGGTCTTCGCCGATTGTTACGCTCCGGCGCGCGAACTCATGGCGGGAGGCACTTTGCTCGGCGAGCTGAAGGGCGCGCCGCTGCGCTGCACGCTCGAAGGCGCACGTTGGAGCCGCCCGGGGCTGCTCGTGACCGGCGAAGCGGCGGGAAGCACGTACGCCTTCACCGGCGAGGGCATTGGCAAGGCGATGGAGACGGCGATCCTCGCCGCCGAAATCCTGCTCGGATCGATCGCCGAGCGCCGCGACGACGCGGCCACCTGCGCCGCCTACGACGCCGCGCTCGCCGCGCTCAAGCCGCGTTTCAACCTTTATGAGCGCGCGAACCACGTGAACGCGCACCCCTGGCTCGCCGACCTGCTGATCTGGCGCGCCCAGCGCAGCGCGCGGCTGCGCCGGCGCATGGCGGGCGTGCTCGACGAAACGAGCAACCCAGGCCACCTCCTTACCCTGAAGGGCATGTTCCGCCTCTTCGCCGAATAGGGTCGCGGCCGCTTCGCGTTTGTGGCGATGCGCGCGCGCCTGGAGACGAGAGACACTCGGTCCTTCGCCGTAACCTCCGAGACTTCTGCGCAATGACCGCTGCCCCCGTGCCCAACCCGCGCTTCGACGTCTTCTACCGCCACGCGGACCTGACGAGCCTGCTCTTCAGCTACGCCCAGGCGTACCCGAACCTGGTCTCGGTGGCTTCGATCGGCAAGAGCTTCGAAGATCGCGACATCTGGGTCGTCACGGTGACGAACACCGATACCGGCAGCGACAAGGACAAGCCGGCGTTCTGGGTCGACGGCAACATCCACGCCGCCGAGCTGACCGCGAGCACGGCCGTCCTGTACTACCTGAACTGGCTCGTGAAAGGCTACCGCGCCGCGGGCGACGACGGCCGTGCTATCGAGCAGCTGCTCGACACGCGCGTGCTCTATCTGTGCCCACGCCTGAACCCCGACGGCGCCGAACTCGCGCTCGCCGACAAACCGCGCCACATCCGCTCCAGCACGCGGCGCTACCCGTTCGAAGAAGACGCCGTCGAAGGCTTGAGCGTTGAAGACGTCGACGGCGACGGTCGCATGCTCTCGATGCGCATTCCCGATCCGCACGGCGCATACAAGAAGAGCGAACTCGATGCGCGCCTGATGGTGGCGCGCGAACCGGGCGAATTCGGCGGTTCGTACTACCGCCTGATGCCCGAAGGAACGCTGGCGAACTACGACGGCCTGACCGTCAAGGTGAATCCGGACGCGGAAGGCCTGGACCTGAATCGCAACTTCCCGGGCTTCTGGCGCCAGGAGTTCGAGCAGCTCGGCGCCGGCCCTTTCCCGACCAGCGAGCCCGAAGTTCGCGCCATGGTCGAGTTCGTGATCCAGCACCCGAACATCGGCGCGGCGATCAGCTACCACACGCACAGCGGCGTGATCCTGCGGCCCTTCGGCACGCAGAGCGACGACGAAATGATCCCGGAAGACCTGTGGTCGTACAAACGCTTCAGCGAACTCGGGGCCAAGCTCACCGGCTACCCGGCGATCAACATCTTTGCCGACTTCAGGTACCACCCGAAGGAAGTGATCGGCGGAACGCAGGACTGGTTTTACGAACACCTCGGCGCGCTGTTCTGGGTCGTCGAACTCTGGTCGCCGAACCGGCAAGCCGGAATCACCGACTACAAATGGATCGACTGGTACCGCGAGCACCCGGCAAGCGACGACCTGAAACTGCTGCAATGGAGCGACCAGCAGTGCGGCGGCCTGGCGCATGTCGACTGGAAGCCGTTCCAGCACCCGCAACTGGGCAGCGTGGAAATCGGCGGCTGGGACAAGATGAACTACTGGCGCAATCCGCCGCCTCATCTGCGCGAAGCCGAGGCGGCGCGCTTCCCCGGCTGGATGACGCAGCTCGCGCTGTCCTTGCCGCGCCTGGAGTTGCTGCGAACCGAAGTGCGCGCGCTCGGGCCCGACACCTGGCGCATCAAGTTCGCCGTTGCGAACAGCGGCTGGCTGCCGGCCTACGTGACGAAGCGCGCGCTCGCGCGCAAAGTCGTTCGCGGCGTGATGTTCGAGATCCACCTCCCGCCCGGCAACGCCGAGGTCTCGCTGATCGGCGGCAAGCCGCGCTTCGAAGGGCCGCAGCTCGAAGGCCATGCGCCGAAACAATCGCTGCACGCGTTCCTGCCGAACCGTGAAGTGACTGCCGATCGTGCCGTCGCCGAGTGGGTGGTGCGCGCGCCCAAAGGAACGCAGCTTGCGCTCACGGCACGCGCCGACCGGGCCGGCGCGGTGCGAACCGAAGTCAGCTTGGACTGAGAATCCGTCATCCCGGCGAACGCCTGGCGAACGCCGGGATCCACCCGCTGGACACGCGCCTGGCGCGGGCAACGCGGCGCTGGCCGGTGGATCCCGGCTTTCGCCGGGATGACACATTCAAGACGCCTTTTCAGCAACGACCTTCGGCGGCTCGAAGCGCTGCGGCGGCCGCTCGGCTCTCGCGTACAAGGGCTCGACCTTGTGCAAATTGGCTTCGATGTCCTTGATCCGCGTCGGGCCGCTCGGGTGCGTGCTCATGAATTGCGGCGGTGCGCCCTTGTTCGCGGCGCCCATCTTCTGCCACAGCGTCACGCCCGCGGCCGGGTTGTAGCCGGCGCGCGCCGCGAGCTCCATGCCGATCAAGTCCGCCTCCGATTCGTCTTCGCGGCCGAACTTGAGCGTGAGCAGCTGCCCGCCCAAGTCGCCCACGCTGCGCCCGACGTTGCCAAGCCCGAGCAGCGCCGAGCCGATTTCAAGCGCCCCGCGGGTGGCCATGTTCTTGCCCATGCGCTCGCGCGCGTGTTCGCGCAGCGCGTGCGCCGCTTCGTGGCCCATGATCATCGCGACCTCGTCGTCGTTGAGTTGCAGCTTGTCCAGGATGCCGAAGTAAAACGCGATCTTCCCGCCGGGCATGCAGAACGCGTTGATCTGCGAGCTGTTGAGCAGATTGACTTCCCACCTCCACTGCCGCGCGCGCTCATTCCACTCGTAGGTGTGAGGCCGGATGCGTTGCTCGATCGCGCGCAGGCGAATCAGCTGCGGGTGGTTGTCGGGCGCGAGGGCCTTCTTTTCTGCCGCCTGCTGCTGCAACTGCGCGTATTGCTGAGTTGCGGCGCGCTCCACCTGGTCTGCCGAGACGAGTTTCGTGAAGCTGGATTGCTTGCCGACGTCAACGCCCTCGCGCGCCCACGCCGGCAGCGCTGCAAGGGCGGCGCCACCGAGCAGTGCCGCACCGAAGCGGCGCCGCCGCGGCGAAGCGATGGCGCAGCATCTGCAGCCCCACCGGGTCCACTTCGGGGTCTGCGCTTCAATGTCGGAGTTCATCATCGTCGTGTCCTGTCATCGCCATGGGCGCGTGTTTTGCGCACCGCCTGCCCCTAACGCGAGTCGCTCGCTCCCAGCATACGCCGCACCTGCGGAAGCAAGAAATACGCCGGAAAGCTGAGCCAGAACGTCAGGAAAAAGTAGGCCGCATAGCCCATCTCCTGCGCGCCGATGCCGCCGGCCCAACCGGCGACGGCGCGGCTGAAGGCGAAGATGCTGGAGAGGATCGCGTACTCGGTCGTCGCCTTGGCGCGGCTCGTGATCGCCATCAGGAACGCGAGGAAGGCGCCGGTTCCCAGACCGCCGGTGAAACTCTCCAGGCCGCTGGCGGCGTAGACGAGCGCCTGCTGCGCAAACCCCGGGTCACCCGCCGGCGCGAGGCTCGGCAGCCACCACGCAGCCAGGGCATAGCCCAGGTTCGAGAGCGCCTGCCACAGGCCCAGCACCCACAAGCCCTTGAAGATGCCCCGCGTATCGACGTACCAGCCGCCGAGCAAACCGCCGCCGATCGACAGCGCGAGGCCCAGGTTCACGCTCACCAGGCCGATCTGCTGCGCCGTGAAGCCGCTGTCGACCCAGAACGGCTTGACCATGAAACCCATCGACGCGTCGCCGAGCTTGAACAACAGGATGAACAGCAGGATGGCGAGCATGCCCGGGCGCGACAACAGCTCGACCCAGGCGCCGAACACCGGCCCCTGGCGCAGCAGCTGCGCGCGCGGCTGGCGCGCCGCGTGCACCATGACGCCGGCACCGAGGAACATCAGGCCGACCGGAATCGCACCCTTGAACCACCAGGTGTCTGCGTACAGCGCGACGATCGGCCAACCGGCAAAGCGCCCCAGCGGCGCGAGGCCCGGCCAGAGCAGCCCGACGAGAACGCACGCCAGCGCCAGCACCCACAGCGGCTGGTCGCGCAACAGGCTGAATTCGGCAGCGACGCTGCTGCGGTCGCTGATCACGGTCTTTTCCGCAGGCGCAGCGAGCGAAAAGGCCGCGTTCACGGCAAACATCGCGCCGCCCAGGAAGTAGGCGACGCTCCAGCCGAGCCAGCCGGAGATCATCAGCAGCACGCCCGCGAAAATCATGCCGACGCGGTAAAAGCCGATGCGAAAGCCGTTCGCCATGCCGTACTCGCGCCGGTCCAGGAGTTCGATCGTGTAGCCGTCGGTGGCGATGTCGTTCGTCGCCGAGAGCACCGTGAACACGCCGATCGCGACCCAGACCCACGGCCCCGGCGCAACCCCGCCGAGGCCCGCCGCCGCCGCAGCGCCGAACCACCACATCACGCACGCCATGCCGGCGTTCGCGCCGGCGATCCACCAGCGGTGCCGGCGCGCCCAGTCGACCGCCGGCGCCCAGAGGAACTTCACCGTCCACGCCAGCCCGAGCAGGCTGAGCAGCCCGATGTCGGCCAGGTTCACGCCCTGCTGGCGAAAGTAGACCGGGAAGATGTCGTAGAACACGCCGAGCGGCAGGCCCTCGCTGAAGTACAGCAGCGCGACCCAGAACAGCTTGCGGCGGTAGACGGGGGTGGCGGCGGCAATGGCGGGGTTGGCGTCCGCCGGGGGCAGGGTCATGCGCCGATTCTAGGGACCGCCCCCGCCCGAGCCGGAATCCAACGGCGACAGGCTTCGAGCGACACGCGCCGCCGCGTGCGATACCGCGTCAGGGCGGCGTCGCCCCCTGGCGATAAATCGCCTCGGCGAGCGCAAGCAACTGGGCGCGCGGCAAGGCGCCGACGAGCGCGTAGCCGGTGGCCTTGCCATGCGCGCTGTCGCCCTCGACCCAATAGAACATGCCGAGTTCGCCTTGCTGCTCGTAGCTGAACGCCGCCGCCGTGTTGGCGTCGGGCTTGCGCAGGTAGACCGTGACACGCGCCGGTTTCGCCGCCGAGTCGGCAGCGTCTGCGGCAGGCAGCGCCTGGTACATCAGCTGTGCGCCGGGCCCGGCGGCGTCGGGCAGGAGCCGCCCGCCGACGAGCTCGAAGCCCTGCTCGCGCAAGTCGAACAGCTTCACCGGAACCTCGAGGCGTTTCGTCAGCCAGCGGCTCAAGTGCTCCTCCTGCGCCTTCACCTCGACGGCGTGGCGCCCTTCGGGAACGTAGACGCTGTGCGCGACCGCGGCGCGCTGCACCCAGGCGTTCGGAGCGACCGGGCTGCTCGCCAGCGTTGGCGCGGCGGGGCGGTTGCGCCACATCCAGCCGGCGCCGCTCGTCGCGCCGAGCGCAAATACGATGAAGGCCGCCGCCCAGGCTTTCCATTGGCGCCAGTCGACCGCGGTCTTGTTGCGTAGAACGGCGCGCGACAGGCGCAGCGGAACGGGTTCGGTCAAGACCCGATCGAGCTGGCTGCGCAAGGCCTCGCGATCCGCTGCCCAGAGGCGTGCGCGGGCGGCGTCGAGCGGGTGGTCGTGCAGCCAGGCTTCGACCTCGGCGCGGCGCTCGGGCGTGAGTTCGCCGTCGAGCCAGGCATTGAGTACGGTGTCGTCGAGCGGGGCAGTCATGGCAATTCCTGGGAACGATCAAACAACGCGGCGCAGCCCGCCCGCAGTCCGCGGGGGCTTGCCGTCGAGCAATTCGCGCAGCGCGGCGCGGCCGCGCGAGACGCGCGACATCACGGTGCCGATGGGGATTCCCAGCGCTTCGGCGCAATCGGCGTAGGAGAGTTGTTCCAGGCTCACGAGCAGCAGCGGCTCACGCTGGTCGACGGGCAGTTGGCGCAGCGCGGCGATCAGGTCCATGCGCAGCCCGATGTCCACGCCCGGCGCGGCGAGCTGCTCGGACTGGTCGTCGTAAGCGTCGTGGCCGTCGTGGCTCGGCATGCGCGCGTGGCGGCGCCGGTCGTCCATGAACGCGTTGTGCGCGATCGAGACCGTCCAGAGCACGATGTCGCGGCGCTGGTCGAACTGGTGCCAGTGCGTCAGCGCGCGCTCGAGTGTGGCCTGCACCAGGTCGTCGGCGGCGTGCGAGTCGAAGACGAGCGAGCGCGCGTAGCGGCGCAGGCGCGGGATCGCGTCGAGCAATTGGCGGCGAAAGGTGGCGGGTGCTTCCACAACGGGCTTACGGAGTTGTGCGGCCGATTATTCCCCTGCGTTCGCGCCGCGCATGCGATTTCGCACGCCGCGCGCCGTCACGGCCGGGCGCGGCTGCGCTTCAGCGCGAATTCAGCAAACCAGGCGACGCAGTCGGCGTTCGCCATCGCGTCGAGCTTGAACACCTGCTCTGCGGGCGTTCCCATGAGCAGCTTCTTCACCGGCAGCTCCATCTTCTTGCCCGACAGCGTGCGCGGGATCGCGCTCACCTGAAAGACCTCGTTCGGAACATGGCGCGCCGACAGCGCTTCGCGGATCGATTGCTTGATCGACGCACGCAGCGCCGCGTCGAGCACGAGGCCCTCGCGCAGCACGACGAAGAGCGGCATGTAGCTCTCGCGCCCGAGGTATTCGAGGTCGACGACGAGGCTGTCGAGCACCTCGGGCAGCGCCTCGACGGCGCGGTAGAGCTCGGCCGTGCCCATGCGGATGCCGTGGCGGTTGATCGTCGCGTCGCTGCGGCCGTAGATGATGGCGCCGCCGCGCGGCGTGATGCGGATCCAGTCGCCGTGACGCCAGACACCGGGGTACATGTCGAAGTAGCTGTCGAGGTAGCGCTGGTTGTCCGGGTCGCCCCAGAAGTAGAGCGGCATCGACGGCATCGGCTTCACGCAGACGAGCTCGCCGACTTGATCGATCAGGCTGCGGCCGCGGCCCTGTGCATCGGGCTCGCTCCACGCTTCGACCGCGGCGCCGAGGCACCGGCATTGCATTTCGCCTTCGATCACGGGAAGCGTCGCCAGGCCGGCGATGAAGGCACCGGCGAAGTCGGTGCCGCCCGAGATCGGCGCGAGCCAGATCGGCTTGCCGTTCACTTGCGGCAGGCGCTCGTAAATCCAGCGATAACACTCGATCGCGAGCGGCGAGCCGGTCGAGCCGATGGTGCGCAGCCGCGACAGGTCCGCCACTTCCGCAGGCCGAACGTCGGCTTTCAGGCAATTCGCGTAGAACGCCGCGCCGGCGCCGAAGAACGTCGCGCCGGACTCGGCGGCAAAGCGCCAGAGCAGGCTCCAGTCGGCGGCCGCGCCGGCGCGGCCGGTCGGGCTGCCGTCGAACATGCAGACCGTGGTGCCGTTCAGCAGCACGCCGGCCTGCAGGTTCCACATGATCCAGCCCGTCGAGCTGTACCAGTGGAAGCGGTCGCCGGTATTGACGCTCGGTCCCAGGTTGTTGTGCAGGCGCGCGCCTTTCATCGTCTCCAGCATCACGCCGCCATGGCCGTGCACGATCGCCTTGGGCAGGCCTGTCGTTCCGCTCGAGTAGACGACCCACAGCGGGTGGTCGAACGGCAGCCACATCGGCTCGGCCACTTCGCTGCCGGCGGCGAGCGCATCGAAGTCGTGCGCGCGTCGGGTTGGCGCTGCGCAGGGGCGCCGGGTCGGACTCGGATCCAGATTGCGCAGCAGCACAACATCGGTGACGCTCGGCAGCGCGTTCAGCAGCTCGCGCAACAGCGGCCTGGCGATCGTGCGCCATGCCGCCGTACACATAGCCATCGCAACCGATCAATACCTTGGGTTCGATCTGGCGAAAGCGATCGAGCACCGCGACCGGCCCCATGTCGGGCGAACACACCGACCAGACCGCGCCGACGCTCGCGCATGCGAGGAATGCAACGACCGTCTGCGGCACGTTGGGCAGGAAGCCGCAGACGCGATCCCCGGGCGCAACGCCCATGCGTTTCAAGGCCGCGGCGAACGCGCCGACCTGGCGTTTCATCTCCAACCACGACAGCTCGTGCATCAGGCCGCGTTCGCGCAGGCGTTCGCTCTGGAACACGATCGCCGGGTGGCCTGCGGCGTGTGCCGCTTCGGCGTGGCGCAGCACTTGCGCCGCGTAGTTGACCATCGCGCCGGGGAACCAGGTCGCGCCGGGCATGACGGCGTCAACGAGCACCGTGGAGTACGGCGTCGGCGATTGCACGTCGAAGTAGTCCCAGATCGAGCTCCAGAAGGCATTCAGGTCGGCGACCGACCAGCGCCAGAGTTCGTGGTAGCCGGCGGTCGTCGTCGGGTCGAACGTCAGCCCACGCTCGGTTTCGAGCCAGCGCGTGTAGCGTTGGATTTGCGGTTCGGGCAGCGGCATGGGGCGTGAAGGTTGTCAAGCGGCAGCGAGCGTGAGATCAGCCTGCGGCGCGTCGACGCCTACAGAAGCGCCACGGATGGCGCATGAACGGGTGGCGCCGGTGGCCGCGCACCCACGGCTGCTGCAAGTCGTTGACGATGCGGTGGTCGTGGACCTTGTAGGGCATGTAGGCGACCAGCAGGTTTTTCGCCTGGCGCATCAGCGCGTCGCGCTCGGGGCCGTCGGGCAGCACGTACTGGCGCTCGAACAGGCGGTCGAACTCGGGCAGGGCAAAGTGCGCGTAGTTCGACTCGCTCGCATTCGGGCCGTAGCCGATGCCGAGGAAAAAACTCCCATCGGGTGACGCCGCGAGCCAGCTGAAGCCCCACATCATCAAGCGTACCGGCGCGCGACTTCTTCAGCAGGTCCGGCCAGGTTGCGATGTCGAATTCCATGCGCAATCCCACTGCGGCCATGTGCTTGCGCCACAGTTCGTTGCTGGCCGGCTCGACTGGTCGGGCAGGGACGCCGAGGCGCAGGACGAGCGGCGAGCCGTCGGGCCGTTCGCGCCAGCCGTCGCCATTCGTGTCGACATAGCCGAACACGTCGAGCAGCGCCATCGCCTGGGCGCGGCTGTGGCTGCTCATCTCGCTGCGGTACGATTCGGGTCATAGCCGGAAGTGAACGGCGGCAGCGTCGACTGCGCGGGCAGCGCCTGGCCATGGCGAACGATGCGGATCGTCCTCCGCGCTGTCGAAGGCCAGCGCGATGGCGCGCCGCAGCGCCACCTTGTCGGGCGTGATTGCCGCCGACCAGCGGGTCGTCCATGTTGAAGTAGGTGAGGCCATGTCGGCTTGACGATGCGCTGCAGGCGCATGCCTTTTTTCGCCAGGTGCGGCGCCAAGCATCCGTTGGGCACCGCGGCCGCGCGCAAAGAATTCGGGCACGGTCGATCAGGTCGATCGCGCCGTTCAGGAACCCGAGCCAGCGCGGCTGCGCTCGGTCGATGATGCTGATCTCGATGCGGTCCAGCAGCGGCAGGCGCTTGCCTTTGAGCTCGGCGGCGATGCGCCTGGCCTCGGCGTCGCCGGCGTTGCGGCTCGGCGTCGTAATACTGCTCCCGAAACGCCGGGTTGCGCGCGAGCACGATGCGCGACGCGCGGCGCCACGATTCGAGCCTGAACGGCCCGGTGCCCACCGGGTGCGCGCATGATGTCGTCGCCGTAGCGCTCGACGACTTCGCGCGCCACGGCGCCAAGATGTCGCCATGGCCAGGCTGTAAAGTGAAACGTGGGCTCGGCGCAGCCAGCTGAACCGCAACGTGTAGCGGTCCAGGGCCCGCAATGCCTTCGACCTCGCGGTCATAGTCGAAGGGCGTCTTGCCTCGCTGCGCGTCGCTGCGCAGCGCCTCCAGGCCGAGCAGCCGTCTTCCTTCAGAACGATGTAGGATGTGCTCGTTCAGCTCCGGGTCGTAGAAACGCTTGAAGGAGTAGACGTAGTCCTTCGCCACGAGCTCGCGCTTCTTGCCGCGGAACGCCGGGTCGTCGGCGAAGAAGATGCCGGGCTTGATGCTAATCGTCCAGACCTTGAAGTCGGCCGACGAGACCGGCAATCCGTCGGCCGTGAGCGGCTTGATCTTGTACGGCCGCGCCAATGGTCATAGGTGTCAGGCCCTCGAAGATGTGCGGCGTGACGCTGCATGAGTACAGGTCGTTGATCTGCGCCGGGTCGAATCCGGTTTCAGCGGTGCGAAACGCGATGCGCAGCACTTTCTTCTTCGGCGCTTCGGTTTCGTCGGCCGCGGTCGCGAATCTGGTCGCATTGAGCGCGCCCGCAAGCGCCAACAAAGCGCGCCGCGACAAGCCGAGGGGACCGGATTTCATCGGTGACGCAGAACGTTGAGGATTCGGAATTGGGTTTTGGGCGCCGTCAAAAGCGGACAGCGCGAGTGGCAATGCAAACCGGTGAACGATTGCTGAACGGCCACGAATCGTCGTACCAGTGATCCTCGTACAGCCCGGCGACGACAAAGCCGGCATCGATCTGCCCGCCAATCTGCGAAGTCAGCGAGTGGCTGAATTCGAGTGGCTCGTTTGCCTCGATCTTGGCGCTCAATCGGCCTGGAGTCAGACTCTCTTCGTCCGAGTAGGGTAGCGCGTAGCGGACGACGAGCTCTCCGGTTGACTCGGCTTCGTCGTGGTCGAACATAAACACCGCCGGATTCATGAAGCCGGACAGGAGCGACCCGCCAGGGCGTACCACGCGATAACACTCCCGCCAGACGGGCCCGATCCTTGGCGAAAACGTTCGACGCCGGATGGAAGACGAGGTCAAACGATGCATCCGCAAAACACCGCAAGTCCGCCATGTCGCCGCGGACACAGCGAATGCTGAGCCCTTCGCGCGCCGCCACGTGCTGATCCTTGCGCAGTTGTTCCTCGGAGAGATCGAAGCTCACCACAAACGCTCCCGCCGCCGCAAGAATCGGAACTTGCTGACCGCCGCCGGATGCCAGACAGAGAACATCCTTGCGATTGACATCGCCAAGCCATGCCTTCGGTACCGGCGTCTTTGGGGTCAGCAAGACGTCCCAGCGCCCGGCTCGGGCCGCCGCGACAGTGGCTTCGTCGACGGGTCGTGCCCATACGCTGGTGGACATCACCCCATGGTTCCAGCTCGCGCGGTTGCGCTCCAGGTAGTTCATGGATCAACGCGCCTTCTGAAGTGCCGGGTCGACGTCGACAAACTTCCAGAACTCGCGCAAGAACACGTTGCGGTGATAGCCGATCACCCAAGGGTGGGCCAGGTCGGTCCAGATGCGGTGCACATGCACCTTGTACGGCATGTAGGCGATCATCAGCCGCTGTGCCTCGAGCATCGCAGCCTGCCGTTCAGGGCCGTCGGGGAGGATGCGTTGGCGTTCGAAAACGGCGTTGAACGCCGGCTGGTCGAAGCGCGAATGGTTGGCTTGTCCCTTGTTGGGCCCGTAGCCCAGCTCCAGGAAGCCCTGACCATCGGGCCCGGCACTCCATCCCACGCCCCACATCATCAGCTTGCCCGCGCGTGAGGCCTTCAGGTTTTCGGGCCACTGTGCAAATCTGAACTTGATGCGAACGCCCAGCGCATCCATGTTCTTCTTCCATTGCTCGGCGAGGTCGCGCTTTTCCTGGTCGGGCTGGGTCGCGTATTCGATTTCCAGCGGCTCGCCATCGGGCAAATCGCGCCAACCGTCGCCATCGCGGTCGACGTAGCCATAGAGGTCGAGCAGACCCTTGGCGCGGGCGAGATTGAAGTCGCTCATCTCGCTCTTCAAGGTGGGGTCGTAGCCCCAACTGCCCGGGCCGATCGGCCCCTGCGCAGGCACGGCCTGGCCCTTGCGCACGAGGCGGATCTCCTTGTCGCGATCGTCGGCGAGGAGATCGCACGACGCAACGCGACCTTCTCGGGCTGTTGCCGCCGACGACCGGGTGCTCCTGGTGAACAGCGCCGCGAGCGCGACGTCGAGAGCGGTAGCGCACCATCTTAACGCCGAGTTTGTCGAGATTCGGCGCAAGCTTCGTGTTCGGGATGACCTTGTCGGCAAACTCCGCCGGAACGTCCCGAGGATGTCGGTTTGCCGTTCAAAAATGCAAGCCAGCGTGGCTGGTCGCTTCGATGATGCTGATCTCGATGCGGTCCAGCAACGGCAAACGCTTGCCCTTGAGCATGGAATTTGCGGCCACTGCTTGGGGTCGTCGGGCGGCGCCTCTTCGTCGTAAGACCTTCCCGATAGCCCGGGTTTCTCTCGAGCACGATCTCGAGCGCGCCGCCATGCGCCGAGCCGGAACGGGCCGGTGCCCACCGGATGCTCCATGATCTTGTCGCCGTAGAACTCGACCACTTCGCGCGCCATCGCGCCGAACACGGAGCTGTCGGTCAGCAGGTCGGTGAAAGCGCGGTGACGGGTTCGGCGAGTTTGAACTGCAGCGTGTAGCGGTCCAGGGCGCGCAAGCCTCGACCTCACGGTCATAGTGGAAGGGCTTGCTGCTCGTCAGGGCCTGCTGGCGCAGCTCCGTCAGGCCCAACAGCTTGACGTTTTCCACAGGATACAGCGTCGGGCTTTTCCAGCGCGGGTCGTAGTGGCGCTTGATCGAGTAGACGTAGTCGCTGTGCGATGAGTTCGCGCCGCCGTGCGCCCTTGAACGCGGGGTCATCGGCAAATAAATGCCCGCGCTTGATCGGAACGTGAAGGTCGTGAAGTCGTCCGAGACCTCGGGCAGCGCATGCGCCGTGTGGCGGCTGCATCGTGACCGGCCGCGCCAGGTAATCGAAGTCGAGCGGCGACTCGAAGATTCCGCGGCGATGGTGCGCGAATACAGATCGCTGAAATCTGCGCCGGATCGAACCCGGTCTCGGCAACGGGAAAGCGTAGCGCAGCACTTTCGCGCCGCTCCGCCTGCGGCGCCTGCGCGCGGCGGCAAGCGCGGGCGCCAGTGCCGATGCAGCCAAGCGGCGACCCGCACGCCCCCTGCCACCGAACCGCCGCAGTCGCCACGTTTGAACCTCCCGTTGTAAACGCGCTGGCGCGACCCGGCAAGTCTAGGCCGAGCGCAGCGCTTCGCGCCGGGCCAGGGGTCGCCCGCATCAGGCGAGGGCAAATTCGGATGAGCCGGGCGCGCGGCGTCGCTTAGACTGCGCAGCGCCTGACGTTGGCACGCCATCGCAACCTCGACCCGCCAACCCGCCCGCGCCACCGCAACGCATGGCCGCCTACCTGATCCGGCGCCTCTGGCAAATGATCCCGACGCTGATCGGCGTCGTGCTGCTCGTGTTCTTCCTGTTCAAGTACTTCGGCGGCGATCCGGCGGAAATTCTCGGCGGCTTGAACGCGTCGCCGGAGCAGATCCAGGCGATCCGCGACCAGTTGGGGCTGAACCAGCCGGTGTGGGAGCAGCTCGCGATCTTCTTCAAGCAGATCGTCACCTTCGAGTGGGGCAAGAGCTGGGCGACGAACGAGTCGGTCGCGAACCTGTTCATGACGCGCCTGCCGGCCACCTTGACGGTGATGGTGCCGATCCTGCTGCTCGACGTGCTGCTCGCGATTCCGTTCGCGATGGCGGTCGCGGCGGTGCGTGGCTCGCTCACGGATCGCACGCTGATGGTGGTGACGACGGTTGCGCTGTCGATCTCGTTCCTCGTTTACGTCATCGTCGGCCAGTACCTGTTCGCGTTCCAGTTCGGCTGGTTCCCGGTGCAGGGTTGGAGCGACAGCACGCTCACGAATCTGCTCGTCTACACGCCGCTGCCGGTGCTGCTCGCCGTGCTCGTCGGCTTGGCGCCGCAGATGCGCCTCTATCGAACCTTTTTCCTCGACGAGATCGGGCAGGACTATGTGCGCACGGCGCGCGCCAAGGGCATGACGCGAGCGAACGATCCTGCTCAAGCATGTGCTGCGCAATGCGCTGATCCCGATCCTGACCAACGTCGCGGTCGCGCTGCCGGGAATCTTCGTCGGTTCTTTCCTCATCGAAACCTTCTTTTCGATTCCCGGACCTGGGGCGCGAAGTCCTGCTCGCAGTGAACCGCAGCGACTACCCCGTCATTCAAGCGGTCACGATCTACATCGCCGTGATCACGATGGTCGTGAACCTGGCGACCGACGTGCTCTACAAGCTCGCCGATCCGCGCGTGGTGTTGAAGTGAGCGCCGCGTGGGCCGCCCCAAGCAGGCGAATCTCCCCTCGGGGGAGTGGCAGCGGTACGCCGCTGCCGAGGGGCAGACATCGTGAGCGCCGTCTTGTCCGCGCCGAGCGAACTGCCGGAGACGGGCGGCGGCGTCTGGAGCGCGGCGTGGCGCCGCTTCCAGGGCGACCGCGTCGGCCTGGTCTCGCTCGCCGTCGTCGCCGCGTTCCTGGTGTTGATCGTCGCGTCGGCGTCGGGGTTGGTGGCGCGCAATTGGCAGCAAGAGGTGGGCGTCCCGAACGCGCCGCCGCACCTTCATGGGGCCGGCGCCGCCGCAGGAGGTGAGCGGGATCGCCCAGCCGAAGGGTCCGAACGTCGACATCTCCGACGTCGACCCACTCGCGCCGCGCTACAAGGAATGGGCCGAGCGCGCCGCGCAGCTGAAAACGGTGGAGACGATCAAGAGCGACACACTGCCGTTCGGCGGCGACCACCTGGGGCGCGACGTGATCGCCAAAGCCGTGAAAGGCGCCGAAATTTCGATCATGGTGGGCGTTCTCGCGGCGCTCGTCGCGACGCTCATCGGCACCGTGCTCGGCGCAATCGGCGGGTTTTTCGGCGGCAAGCTGGGCGATTTGCTCGAGTGGGTCTACAACGTCTTCACGTCGATCCCGGCATCCTGCTCATCTTCACCTTTGCCGCCGTGCTGAACCGGGCTGATGCGATCATCCCGCAAGCGGCGTGTGGAGCATCGTCATCATTCTCGGCCTCACCGGCTGGACCGGCATCTACCGCCTGGTGCGCGCCGAGTTCATGAAGCACGCCGTGCGCGAATACGTTCGCGCCGCCGAGGCGATCGGTGCGAGCACGTTTTCGCGCATGTTCCGCCACATCCTGCCCAACGTGAGCCATGTCGCGCTGGTGCAGCTCTCGATCCACGCCGTAGGCTTCATCAAGGCCGAAGTGATCTTGTCCTACCTGGGCCTGGGCGTCGCGGTGGATCAGGTGAGCTGGGGAACGATGCTAGCCGAAGCGCAGAGCGAACTCATCCTCGGCCACTGGTGGCAGCTCGCCGCGGCAACGGCGTTCATGGCCGTTTTCGTCACCGCGTTTTCGCTCTTCACCGACGCGCTGCGCGACGCGCTCGATCCGAAGTTGCGCGGGCTCGAATAGGCTGCGGAGCGCACCCCGATGTTGCTCACGATCCAGGACTTGCGCGTCGCCTTTCGCCTCGGCAGAAGCGCGGGCGCAGTGCAGCGCGTGCAGGCCGTCGGGCGTGCCGACTCCGGGGTGAGCTTCGATCTGCCGGAGAACAGCACGCTTGCGCTCGTCGGCGAATCGGGTTCGGGGAAAAGCGTCACGGCGATGTCGATCCTGAACCTGTTGCCCGACAACGCCGAACGCCAGGGCGCGATCACGTTCCAGGGCCGCGACATGCTGGCCTTGAGCGTCGCCGAGTTGCAGCGCCTGCGCGGCAAGGAAATCGCTTGCGTGTTCCAGGATCCGCTCACCTCGCTGAACCCGGTGTTCAGCGTCGGCGAACAGATTTGCGAGCCGCTCATCAAGCACCTGGGCTTGAGCCGCCGGGTTGCGCTCGAGAAGGCGGAAAGCCTGCTCAACGAGGTCGGGTTGCCCGAGCCGAAACGCCGCCTGGGCGCGTACCCGCACGAACTCTCGGGTGGCCAGCAACAGCGCGTGATGCTTGCGATCGCGATCTCCTGCGAGCCGAAGTTGTTGATCGCCGACGAGCCGACGACGGCGCTCGATGTGACGATCCAGCGCCAGATCATGGAGCTGCTCGCCGCGCTGAAGCAAAAGCACCGCATGAGCATGCTCTTCATCAGCCACGATCTCGGCGTCGTCGGCGAGATCGCGGACCATGTGGTCGTGATGCGCGAGGGCACGGTTCGCGAGCAGGGGCCGGTGGCGCGAATCTTCGGCGCTCCACAAGACGCGTACACCAAGGCCTTGCTCGCCTGCCGGCCAACGCTGGAACAGCGCAGCGCGCGCCTGCTGGTGATCGACGACCACATCGGTGGCGCCAGCAGCGGCGGCGCCGCCGCGGCGAAGGACCCGGACGCGCCGGTGATGATCGAAGCCAAAGACGTCGCGAAGAGCTTCTGGCTGCGCAGCGGCGTGTTCGGGCGCAAGGAATTCAAGGCGGTGCGCGGCGCGAGTTTCACGCTGCGGCGTGGCCATACGCTGGGGATCGTCGGCGAATCGGGGTCGGGCAAGACGACGCTTGGCCTGGCGTTGCTGCGCCTGCACGAAGTCAACGGCGGGCCGCAACACGGCAGCGCGACGTTCGACGGCCGCGATCTGCTCGCGCTGTCCAAGCGCGACATGCTCGGAATGCGCAAGCGCCTGCAGGTCGTGTTCCAGAACCCGTACGCGTCGCTGAATCCGCGCTTCACCGTGATGCAGACGCTCACTGAGCCGATGCTGATCCACGGCATCGGCTCCGGTACGGCAGACCGCGAGGCGCGCGCCAAAGCGCTGCTCGCCAAGGTCGGCCTGCCCGACACGGCGCTGCACAAGTACCCGCACGAGTTCTCCGGTGGCCAGCGCCAGCGCATCGCGATCGCACGCTGCCTGACGCTGAACCCCGAAGTGCTCGTGCTCGACGAAGCGGTGAGCGCGCTCGACGTCTCGGTGCAGGCGCAGGTGCTGAACCTTTTGCGCGACCTGCAGGACGAACTCGGCCTGTCGTACATCTTCATCAGCCACGATCTCGCCGTCGTGCGCTTCATGGCCGATCACGTGCTCGTGATGAAAGACGGCGAAGTCGTGGAGCAGGCGAGCGTCGAACAAATCCTCGACGCGCCGCGTGAGGAATACACGCGCCGGCTGCTCGGCGCCATTCCGCGCGGGTACCGCGCAGCCGCGTAGACCTTCGCGCAGGTACCGCGCGGACGCCTGAGCTGACTGACACTTCGGGTCGGTGCGCCGACGCCTCTCGCCTGCGCTGCTTGCCGCGATTTGTCGCTCCGGGTGCGCGAGGCGGTGCTATTCCTCGAAACCTGCGTCGCTGTACGAATTCCTGAACCCGGCATGAAGTTTGCACGCACGCCCATCAAGGTACGGGCGATCCGTGCCGATAGCAGTTCAGCCGAACCAGGAGCCGCCGCCATGAGCTTGACGCCCATCGTCCACCGGATCGATCCCTCGCTCAAGCGCAGCACCGGTCCGAGTTGCCGCGGCGGCGCGTCTTCGCTGTTGCGCCTGTCGCGAAGTCGCGCGGCGCCGGGTGGCACGATGTTGCGTCGCCCGAGCTGGCTGCAGCGCGCGGTCGCGTACTTGCGGCGCCCCGCGGCGCAGGTCTACCCGACCTTCGGCGTCAGCGAGTACGGCGTCGGTTCGACGGGCTGAGCGAACGGCCGGCTTGCACGGCTGGCGATCAAAGGCTCATCTTCACCTTGAGGCATGACGCCGGGCGCGCCCGGTCGTCGGCGTCGGTCACCAGGGTCAGTTCCAGCGCGCGTCCCGCCGCATCCAGCAGCGTCGCTGCGATGCCTTCGACTTTCCACGACCCCTCCAGGCGCTGCAGCGAGCGCAGTTCGCCGCTCGCCGACACGACACCGATCGCCGACCCGGCGCAGGCGCCGTCGCGGTAACTGTCCGTCGTCGCCTCGGCGACGGCGCTGAAGACCCACTGTCCGCCCGGCAGCGCGGCCGCGTCGCTGAAGCCGAGCGCGACGCCGTCGATCGCGCCGAGCTCGTACGCGACGGGCTCGTGCATGCGCGGCAGCGCGACAGCGCCGCCCAGCAGCCACGGCCAGACTTCGCGCCAGGCGAATCGCAGGCACAGGTTGCGCAACTGGCCGAGGTTCGCGCGCTGCAGCAGCAGAAACTCGTCGCCACAGCACACAACGCCGCCTTCGAGGTTCAATTCGCCCGCCACGGCGCGCAGCGGCGCATAGAGCGGCGCGAGGTCGATCAGGCGCGGCGCGCCGCTCAATTCGCCGCGCGCATCGAACGCCATCAGCACGCCGCTTTGGCGGTTCGGGCGCGACCCCGATCCGAGCGCGAGCAAGGCGCCGAACGGCGCCTCGTCGCACAGCGGCAGCTCGATCAAGGTTTCGAGGTCGGGCTTTGCCGCCTTGCGTGCGGCCGGCGCGTCGGGCAACTCGCCGTCGAACAAACGCAGCCAGTGGCCGGAGCACGACGCGGCGTCGAGAACCGCAAGGTGGTGTTCGTCGTCGGCAACGATGTAAAGCCGACCCTGGCGTTGCACGAGGCCACTCGCGGCGCTCAAGGCGCGGCCGGGAGCGTCGATGCGAAGTTCAGTGCACGAGAGGACTTCGAGCACTGCGACTCAGGCTCTCAGAACATCGTGTTCGTGTTCGCGCACTCGCCGGGCGGCGGCACGAGCTGCAGCACGTCCCAGTGCTCGACCACCTTGCCGTCGGCGTCGAGGCGGAAGATGTCGATTCCCGCCCAGTGCCGGTCTCGCTCGCGGTCGCTCGGCCACTCCTGGTGGCAATGCAGGATCACGTGGTCGCCTTCGGCAAACACGCGTTTGAAGTGCACGCGCTTGCCCGGGTACAGCTCGGCCATCTTCTCGAAGTAGTCGATGAACGCCTGTTTGCCGTCCGCCACTTTCGGGTTGTGCTGGACATACTGCGCGCCCACAAACCGGCGCACCGCCTCGGCCGGCTTGCACTGGTTGAACATCAGGTCGTAGAACGCGACGACCGTCTTCTTGTTCCGCTCCTGGCGTTCGATCGCATCGCTCATGGGCCACCTCGTGGCCGGCATTTTGCGGGTTGCGTCGTCACGCCGCAAGGCGCTGCAGGCTTCGCACGGTTTTCAGGCAGGCGTGCGCCGCTTCGCGGCCTTTGACGACGAAGTGTTCGCCGAAAAAGCGCTGGTGCTCGTCGTGCTCGTGAAAATTCTTCGGCGTGAGCACGGCGGAAATCACCGGCACCCCAGTGTCGAGCTGGACTCGCATCAGGCCGGCGATCACCGCGTCGGCGACGAACTCGTGGCGGTAGATCCCGCCGTCGACGACGAGCGCGCAGGCGACGATCGCCGCGTAGCGCCCGCTGCGTGCGAGGCTCTGCGCGTGCAGCGGGATCTCGAACGCGCCCGGGACGTCGAACACGTCGACGTCGGGGGGCGGCGACCCGCTCTGCGCGATCTCGGCGAGAAAGCTGTCGCACGCGCGCTGCACGATGGCCGCGTGCCACTGGGCACGGATCAAGGCGAAGCGCAACGGCGGTCCAGCGCTATTGGCGTCGCTTCGGCCGGGCTGGGCCTGGGTGGAAGTTTGGAGCTGATTCATGGTCTTCCTTGGAGGGGTGGTTGCCAGAATCAGGGCGCACGCGTCCAGGCGCCCGCGCTCCGGATGGGTGGAGCACGCGCGCACGAACAACGCGCTCTCTTTCATCCGGACTGTGACCGTCGGCTTCGGATTCACACCGAATCTGCTGACCCTGACCTGCGCGATGCAAACCAGGCGCTCGCGGGCTTGTGCGCTGGCATGCTCGGCACGCGCCATCACCGCCGGTGGGGAATTTCGCCCCGCCCTGAGAACGCTGCCGCGGGAGGTGAAGCCCGCGACGCACCGATGATAGTGCTCAGCGCCGGTAGTACCCCATCGCTGCGTCGGATTGAATTGCGTCCGGGGCGCGCTGCCTCGGCTCGCCAAATCCACCGCCTCCCGGCGTCGACACGCAAATCACATCGCCGGCATTGATCGCGATGTCCTGATCCTTTGACAAGTGCGCCGGCACGTACGCCACGCCGTTGCGAATGATCTGCACCTTGTTCACGCCACCGCTGCCGCCGCCCATGGTACCCGGCGGCCCGACCCGCCCATGGTCCATCACCATCGAAACACGCGCTTCGCCGCGGCGCAGCCGGATCCGGTAGTTGACGCCGAAGCCGCCACGAAACTCGCCCACGCCGCCCGAGCCTTCGTGCAGCGAATACTCTTCGAAGAGCACCGGGTAGAGCTGCTCCATGATCTCGATCGGCGTCGTTTTCGAGATGCCTATCGTCGAGCAGCCATTGCTGATGCCGTCGCCCGCCGGGCTGCCGCCGTAGCCGCCGCCGGAGATCACGTACATCACGTAGGCGCGGTTCTTCAGCGGGTCAAATCCGCCGATGCCGAGATTCCCGCTCGTCCCTGCGGGTGCGCCAAAGAGCTGGTCGGGGATCGCCTGGCCGAGCGCCATGAACACGGCCTCGGCGATGCGCTGGCTGACCTCGGCGGCGCAGCCTGACACCGGGCGCGGGTAGCGCGCGTAGAGAAACGTATCCACGGGCTCGACGATGTGCAGCGGCGCAAACGTTCCGGCGTTGATCGCGACTTCGGGGAACACATGTTTGACTGCAAGGTAGATCGACGACTTGGTCGTCGCGATGACGCTGTTCATCGGGCCCTTGCATGGCGGCGACGAGCCCGTCATGTCGAAGCTCAGCTGCGCGTGTTCGGTGTCGCCGCCCGACTTCGTGATTCGCATCGCGATGCGCAGCGCTTCGTTCACCACGCCGTCGGAGTCGACGAACGCCTCGCCGGCGTAGACGCCGTCGGGAATGATCGCGATCCGCGCGCGCATCTGCTGCGCCGCGCGCGCTTTCAGCTCGACGATCGCGTCACCCACCGTCGCCGCGCCATAGCGATCGAGCAACGCCGTGAGGCGCTTCTCGCCCGTCGTCAACGCCGCGGCCTGCGCCTTGATGTCGCCGATGCGCTGATCCGCGATCCTGATGTTCGACAGGATGATCGAGAGGATTTCGTCGTCGAGAACGCCGCGCTTGAAGAGCTTGACGGGAGGCAGGCGCAGCCCCTCTTGCTCGACTTCGGTCGCACTCGCCGAAAACCCGCCCGGCACCATGCCACCGGTGTCGGGCCAATGGCCGGTGTTGGCGAGCCAGCACCAGAGCCCACCCTGGTAGAAAAACGGCTGGACAAACTTCACGTCCATCAGGTGCGTGCCGCCGAGGTAGGGGTCGTTGACGATGAACATGTCGCCCGGGTGAAGTGCAACGCCGCGTCGCTGCACATGTTCGATCACCGCCTGCACCGTGAACTGCATCGTGCCGACGAACACCGGCAGCCCGAGTTCGCCCTGTGCGATCAGCTCGCCCGACTGCGCGTGGTAGATGCCGTCGCTGCGGTCCAGCGCCTCGGCGATCACCGGGCTGAACGCGCTGCGAACGAACGCCAGGTCCATCTCGTTGCAGACTTGCTGCAAGCCGTTCTGCAGGACGGACAAGGTGATGAGGTCGATGCTCATGCGGGGTTGTTCCTCACTCACTCACAGCGTGACGATCAAGTTTCCGATGCCGTCCATCTGGACCCGGTTGCCGGGCTCGATCAGCGTCGTGCAATCGAGCTGCTCGATCATCGCCGGGCCCACAAACTCGCAACCCTGCGGCAAGTGCTCGCGCACGTAAAGCGGCGTCTCGTCGACCCAGCCGAGCGCTTCGAACCAGACCGGGCGCACGCCGCGTTGCGCTTCCCGCAGCGTGGCGCGCGGCTGCGCCGCGGCAATCGACGCCAGCGACACGCCTTTGCGCTTGCCGATCACCGCGCTGTGCAGGTTCACGAGCACGGGTTTGATCTCGGGAAGCTCGACGCCGAAGCGCTGCCAGTACGCGGCTTCGAACAGCTTGCGCAATTCAGGCAGCGTAATTCGCGGGTCCGCCAGCGCCACCGGCAGGATGTGGCTCTGGCCCTGGAACTGCATGTCGGCGCGGTGCACAGCGACGATGGCCTCGACGCTCACCTGTTCGCGCGCGATGCGCTCGCGCCCTGCAGCGACCTGCGCCTCGACCACGGCGCCGATCTGCCCCTCCACCAGCGCTTCGAGCGGCTGATTGATCGTGGCGACAAAATCGTGACGCAGGTCGGCGACGACGCAGCCCAGCGCGTTCGTCAACCCCGGCCGCCCCGGGATCAGCACTTTGGGAATGCCGAGTTCGCGCGCCAGCGCCACCGCGTGCAGCGGCCCGGCGCCGCCGAACGCAAACAGCGCGAAGTCGCGCGGGTCGTGGCCACGCGACAGGCTCACCAGACGCACCGCGCCGGCCATCTTGTCGTTCGCGACGCGCAATACCGCAGCGGCAGCAGCGGCCACGGGAAGGCCGAGCGGCGTGCCGACTTGTTCGAGCAGCGCCGCGTGCAGCGTCGCCATCGCCACCGGGTGATCCACCGACAGCAGCCGCGCCGGGTCGAGGCGCCCGAGCACCAGGTTCGCGTCGGTGATCGTGATCCGGGTGCCACCGCGCCCGTAGCACATCGGCCCCGGGGTCGCGCCCGCGCTCTGCGGGCCGACGCGCAGCATTCCCGACGCGTCGACGCTCGCGAGCGACCCGCCGCCCGCGCCGATGGTGTGCACGTCGACCATCGGCACGTGAATCGGCATCGCGTACTCGAGTTCGAGTTCGCTCGACACCTCCGGCAACCCACCGAGAACGAGCGCGACGTCGGTCGACGTGCCGCCCATGTCGTAGGTGACGACGTTGGCGAATTTGCCCAGCCCGTTGCCGAGCCCACCACGGCCCGCCCCGTCGCCGCCCGCTTGCAGCGCCGTCGCAGCCGCCGCGATCACGCCCGACGCCGGCCCGGACATCACCGTGTTCACTGCATGTTCAGCGACGATGCTCGCCGCGACGGTGCCGCCGTTGCCCTGCATCACGAGCAGCTCGCGCGTGAAGCCGCGCCTGCCGAGTTCCAGCTGCAGGCGCGCGACGTAGGTGTGCAGCACCGGCTGAATCGCTGCGTTCACCGCCGCCGTCACGCCGCGCTCGTACTCGCGGTACTCGGCGACGATCGTGTGCCCCGCGGTGACAAACGGGTTCGGCCACAGCTCGCGGACGAGCTGCGCCGCGCGCGCTTCGTGGGCCGGGTAGATGTAGCTGTGCAGGAAGTGGATCACGACACTTTGCGCGCCGGCAGCGAGCAATTCGCGCGCAGCGTCCTGAACCTGCGCTTCGTTCAGCGGCGTCACCACGAGACCCTGCGCGTCGATGCGCTCGTCGACCTCGAGCCGCAGCGAACGCTCGATGAGCGGCGTGAAGCGACCCTTCAAGCCATACGGCGTGGGCCGGGTGCGCCGGCCGAGTTCGAGCACGTCGCGAAAACCGCGCGTCGTGATCAACCCGACACGCGCCGTGCGGCGTTCGAGCATCGCGTTCGTCGTCGTCGTCGTGCCGTGCACGATGGCGTCGAGCCCGGCGATATCGACCTTCGCCGCGTCGAGTGCGGCGATCACGCCAAACGCCTGGTTCTCCACCGTCGTGGGCACCTTGGCCAGGCGCACTTCACCACTCGAATCGTCGATGTAGATCAGGTCGGTGAACGTGCCGCCGACGTCGATGCCTGCGATTCGGCTCATGTCACACGGCCCTCCACAGTCGGCGCGCCTCGTGACATCTCCGCTGAGTCGGAGCTGGAAACTTCCGTATTCGGCCGTTTCCTGCCGGTCGTACCCGCTCGACCTCTCGGGTCAGGGTCCGCGCGGCGCGGCAGGCGCTACCCGCAGGGGGCTCATGCTGGAGCGGTCTGCGCTTCGCTCCGACTTCGCTGTGGTGCTCGTCTTGAAGTCGCGCCGCGAACTCGCTTCGCTCACTGCGTTCGCTTCGCTCAAACAGGCGCGGCGAGTCAGACTGTGGAAGCGCGCTGCGCGCGCCGACTTCAAGACTGCGCGGATCAAAGCCCCAGAAATCGCCCCCTGCGGGTAGCGCCCGCCGCGCTGCCAGCGTCGTGGCTTTCGATGCAACACCACCCACGCTCATCGGCACAGCTGAACTACGCCGGGACCTCGCGGAAGCGTCTTGGTTTTTCGTCGCAGGGCACCAAACGCTTGGAGCGCGGCAGGGGGCACCCGGCGGGGGCGATTTCTGGGGCGACGAGCAGCGCAGGACTGGGGTCGGCGCGCGCCAGCGCGCTTCCACGCCTGACTCGCCGCGTCTGTTTGAGCGCAGTGAGCGCAGCGAACGTAGCGAGTTATGCGGCGCGACCCCAGGCCGAGCAGCGCAGTGGAGTCGGAGCGAAGCGCAGACCGCCCCAGCATGAGCCCCCGGCGGGTGCCCCCTGCCGCGCCGCGCGGACAGCTGCACGCATTGCAGAAGCGCAAAGGGCAGCAACGGGCCAAAGCCCGACCCGCCTTCCACACCCGTTGAGCAGCACTTCACCGCAGTGATCTCATACGCTGAGGTAAGTGCGCTGCACCGCTTCATCGGCCATCAATTGCTCCATGGTGCCACTGAACTGAACTTGGCCTTTTTCGAGGACGACGGCGCGGTCGCTCACCAGGTTCGCGAAGTGAATGTTCTGCTCCGAAAGCAGGATCGCCAGGCCCTGCTGCTTCAGCGCGATCGAGCATGCGCGCCAATTGTTCGACGATCAGCGGCGCCACGCCTTCGGACGGTTCGTCGAGCAGGATCAGGCGCGGATTTCCCATCAGCGTGCGCGCGATCGTCAGCATCTGCTGCTCGCCGCCGCTGGTGCGGCCGCCGGGGCGATCGAGCATCGTCGCGAGGTTCGGGAAGAGCTCGAAGAGTTTCTCGCGCGTCCAGGTCGGGCTGCCTTCGCGTGCGGGCTGGCGGCCGACCTCCAGGTTCTCGGCGACGCTCAAGTCGGTGAAGATGCGCCGGTCTTCGGGAACCCAGCCCAGGCCCAGGCGGCTGATGCGGTGCGGCGCGAGCAGCGAGATGTCGCGGCCTTCGAAGTTCACCGCCCCGCCGCGCCGCGCGAGCAGCCCCATCAGCGCTTTCATCGTCGTCGACTTGCCCGCGCCGTTGCGCCCCATCAGCGCCACGCATTCGCCCGCACCGACTTGCAGCGACACGTCAAACAGGATCTGCGCCTTGCCGTACCAGGCGCACAGGCGATGCACGTCAAGCATTCGCGGCCGCCCCCGGCGCCGGACCCGGCCTCGCCGCGAAAGTCGACCCCATGCCAAAGTAGACCTCGCGCACGCGCGGGTGGTCGCGCACTGCGGCGGGCGAGCCTTGCGCGATCAGCTCGCCGCGCGCGAGCACGATGAGCCGGTCCGCGTGCGCGAACACGACGTCCATGCTGTGCTCGGTGAAGAGCACGCCGATGTTCTGCTCGCGCGCGAGCTGCTGCGTCAACTCCATCAACTGGTGCCGCTCGCGCGGCGCCATTCCGGCGGTGGGCTCGTCCATCAACAGCAGGCGCGGCCGGTTCGCCAGCGCGAGGGCGAGTTCGATGCGCTTCACGTCGCCGTAGGCGAGCACGCTCATCGCGCGCTCGGCCTGCGCTGCCATGCCCACGCTCGCGAGCAACGCCAGCGCCTCGTCGCGGAACTGGTTGCGCGCGCTGCGCCAGAAACGCAAGACGCGCCCGGCGTGCGACAGCAGCGCGAGTTGGACGTTTTCGATCACCGTCAGCGAGCCGAAAGTCTCGGCGATCTGAAAAGTGCGCCCGACGCCGAGGCGCCAGATCGTGGTGGGCGCCAGGCCGATGAGCTCGCGGCCGTCGAGTTTCACCGAACCCGAGTCGGGCGCGAGTTGGCCGTTCACGATGTTGAAACACGTCGACTTGCCTGCGCCGTTCGGCCCGATGAGCGCCAGCAGTTCGCCCGCGGCGAGCTCGAAGCTCACGTCATGAACGGCGCGCAGACCGCCGAATGCCTTGCACAGGCCGCGTACGGCGAGCAGCGCCGGCGTCGCACTCACGCCGGCTCCTTCAGAAAAATCCGCCGCAAGCCGCCCGCTACGCCAAGTGGAAAGAGCAGCACCAGCGCCAACATCGTCGCGCCGAGCAGGGCGCGCCAGTAATCGGTCTGGCGCATCACCGTGTCTTGCAGCCAGGTGAAGAGCGCCGCGCCGGCCCACGGGCCGGAGAGCGTCTGCACGCCGCCGAGCAGCACCATCACCAGGCCGTCGACCGACTTGGCGACGCCCAAAGTCTCGGGCGAAATCGTTCCTTTCGCGAACGCGAACAGCGCCCCCGCCAGGCCGGCGACGCTGCCGGCGATGACGAATGCGAGCCACTGCAGGCGCGGCACGTCGACGCCGATCGCCGCGCTGCGCAGCACCGAGTCGCGCCCGGCGCGCAACGCGAGGCCGAGCGGCGCGTGCAGCATTCGCGCGAGCAAGGCGCAGCCGCCGACGGTGAACGTGAGCGTGACGAGGTAGAGCGCCGTCTTGCTCGCGAGCCAGGGCGCGGGCCAGATGCCGACGAGCCCGTTGCTGCCGCCGGTGAAGCCGTCCCACTGGAACACGATCGCCCAGATGATTTGCGCAAATGCCAGCGTCAGCATCGCCAGGTAGACGCCCGACAGGCGCACGCAGAACCAGCCGCAGAGCAGCGCGGCAAGCAGCGCGGCGAGCGGCGCAAGCAGCAGCGCGGCTTCCATCGGCAGGCCCCAGGCCTTCACGCACAGCGCAGCGCCGTAAGCGCCGAGGCCAAAGTAAGCGGCGTGGCCGAACGAGTGCAGGCCCGCCGGGCCCATCACGAAATGCAGACTCGTCGCGAACAGCACCGCGATCAGCACGTCGATCATCAGCACCACCGCGTAGGGCGACGCATCTTGCAGCAGCGGCACGAGCAGCAACAGGAGCAGACCCACTGCGCCGGTGACCTGCCAGCGCCGCGGCAGCGCGCGCAGCGGCGCGTCGATCGCCGCCGTGCCGCGCACGGCGCCCTGCGGCTTGCCGAACAGGCCCCAGGGCCGCCACACGAGAACGACGGCCATGACGAGGAACTCGGCGACGAGCGTGAGTTTGCTCAAGGGGAATGGCGCACCGAAGACGTCGATCGACCCGGCAGCGATGCACGCCGCCTTGACGAACGAAATCAGCACGGCGGCGACAAACGCGCCGAACACGGATCCCATGCCACCGACGACGACGACGACAAACGCTTCGCCGATCAGCGCCAGGTCCAGACTCAGATTCGCCGGCTCGTGCGGCATCTGCAACGCGCCGCCGAGCGCCGCGAGAAACGTGCCGAGCGCGAACACGGAAGTGAAGAGCCATTGCTGGTTCACGCCGAGCGCGCCGACCATCTCGCGGTCCTGCGTCGCTGCGCGCACCAAGAGGCCCCAGCGCGTTCGCGTGAGCAGCAACCAGAGCGCCGCGAGCACGATCGGGCCGACGAAGATCAGGAACACGTCGTAGCTCGGGAACGGTTTGCCGAGCACAGGAATCGCGCCTTTCATTCCCGGCGCCTTCGGGCCGAGCAGGTCTTCGGCGCCCCACAGCGCGAGTGCGACGTCCTTGATCACGAGCACGAGGGCAAACGTCGCGAGCAACTGGTACAGCTCGGGCGCGGCATAGAGGCGGCGCAACACGAGCATCTCGAGCACCGCGCCGATCAGCGCGACAACGAGCGCGGCGAGCAGCACGCCACCCCAGAAGCCGAGCGGCGAGCTGCCGCCGAAACGCCCGACGAGGTCGACCGCCGCGTACAGCCCGAGCATGTAGAACGAACCATGCGCGAAGTTGACGATTCGCGTCACGCCGAAGATCAGCGACAGGCCGCTGCCGACAAGGAACAGCGCCGACGCGGCCGACAGGCCGGTGAGGAATTGCAGGACGACGGAAGAGAACGTCATGGGTTCGCGCAAGTCTCGACTTCACTCATGTCGGCGCCGCGCCGCGCACAGCCCCACACCGTCATCCCGGCGCGCGCCGGGATCCACTGCTTGGAAGTCAGCACCCCTTGGCGAGTGGATACCGGCTTTCGCCGGTATGACAGAGACACTCGCGTCATCCCGGCGCACGCCGGGATCCACTGCGTCGAGCGCGTCTCGACGTTCGGCAAGTGCACCCGGTCCAGGTGGATACCGGCTTTCGCCGGTATGACGGATGCTCCGAGCAGCTGTGGCGGCCTCAATCCGCCGGCCGCAACTTCTTCGTCTCTTCGTCGCTCGGCAGCACCTTTGCGCCGTCGATGTAGACGTAATCCGTCATCACGCCCTTCGTCCCCTCGAGCTTGGTGCGCCCGAGGTAGGCGCCCATCGTGCTCTGGTTGTCGCTCGCGCGGTAGGTGATTTTGCCGAGCGGGGTCATCAGGCTCAAGCCCTTGAACGCGGCGATGAGCTTTTCCGTGTCGGTCGACTTCGCCTTTTTGATGCCTTCGGCGATCGACCAAATGGTGGCGTAGCCGACGACCGAGCCGAGCTTCGGGTACTCGTTGTACTTGCGGAAGTAGGCGAGAAAGAACTTCTTGTGCTCTTCGGTCGGGATGCCGTAATACGGGTAGCCGGTGACGATCCAGCCCACGGGCGCTTCTTCTTTGAGCGGCTCGATGTACTCGGGCTCGCCGGTGAGCAGGCTCACGACTTCGCGGCCCTTGAAGAGCTCGCGCGTATTCCCTTCGCGGACGAACTTGGACAGGTCGGCGCCGAACAGCACGTTGAAGATCGCGTCGGGTTTCGCGTCGGCGAGCGCCTGCGTCACCGCGCCGGCGTCGATGCGACCGAGCGGCGTCGCCTGTTCGGCAACGAATTCCACGTCGGGCTGCAGGTTCTTCAGCATCGTCTTGAACGTCGCCGCAGCCGACTGGCCGTATTCATAGTTCGGATACACGATCGCCCAGCGCTTCTTCTTCAGCTTCGCCGCTTCGGGAACGAGCATCGCCGACTGCATGTACGTCGATGGCCGCAGCCGGTACGTGTAGCGATTGCCGTTTGCCCAGGTGATCTTGTCCGACAGCGGCTCGGCGGCGAGGAAAAACACCTTGCGCTGCTTTGCGAAGTCGGTCACCGCCAACCCGATGTTGGAGAGGAACGTTCCCGTGATCAGCACCACGCCTTCGCGCGACACGAGCTCTTCGGCAACCCGCACCGCGTCGCCCGGCGTCGCGTTGTCGTCGCGCGAGATCACCTGGAGCTTCTTGCCGAGCACGCCGCCCGCCGCGTTCACCTCCTCGACGGCGAGTTCCCAGCCCTTCTTGTACGGCTCCAGAAACGCGGGCTGCGCCTTGTAGCTGTTGATTTCGCCGATCTTGATCGTGTCTTGCGCGTGCGCTGCGGGGGTCAGCAGCGCGGTCGCAGCCGCCAATGTGAGCAGGGGCTTGAAGAACATGGCGTGGTCTCCTGAGTGGATGTGTGAGGTGAATCGATCGCGGCTGAACCTGGCGGCGCGCTCAATCGGTCAGGCAACGATGTCGGCCGACTGGATGCGCTTCACGCCGGCCTTGCCCATGTTGTCCCACGCCGCCTTGAGCGAACCGTTCAGGTCGATGCCGCGGCACGCGTCTTCGATCACGCTCGCCTTGAAACCGGCCTTGCGCGCGTCCAGCGCCGTCCAGGCGACGCAGAAATCGGTCGCGAGGCCGCACACGTAGACCTCGTCGATGCCACGCGCCTTCAGGTAACCGGCAAGTCCCGTCGTCGTCTTGCCGTCGGCTTCGACAAACGCCGAATAGCTGTCGGTGTCCTTGCGGAAACCCTTGCGGATCACGAGCTGCGCCGTCGGCAGCGAGAGGTCCTTGTGCAGCGCGGCGTCGGCCGAACCCTGCACGCAGTGATCCGGCCACAGCACTTGTGTGCCGTAGCGCAACTTCGTCGTCTCGAACGGCTTCTTGCCGGCGTGGCTCGTCGCGAACGACGCGTGCCCCGGGGTGTGCCAGTCCTGCGTCACGACGACGTTGGCAAACGCGGCGGCGATTTTGTTGATCACCGGCACGACGAGTTCCCCGTCTTTCACCGGCAGCGTGCCGCCGGTGACAAAACAGTTCTGCACATCGACGACGATGAGCGCGCTCTTCGCGCTCGGTTTGGCGGCTGCTGCGCCTGCGCGCAGCGGGACGAACAAGCCGCCGAAGATCGACATCGATGCCGCGGCGAGCAGCGTTCTGCGGGGCGTGAATATCGCGTTCATATCGGCTCCTTGGTTGGCCAGGTTGAAACCAGGCAGCTCGCCGGCGTTGACTCGCTAGCGTTGCCCATCGAATTTGCTGATCTGCTCGACCGTCAGCCCGCCGACGCGCTGGTGCGGCCGCGCACCCGTCGTCATCGCCAGCACGAACATCATTTCGTCGGCGCGCGGCGCGTCGGCGATGCGCACCTCGAGCGAATCGAAATGGCTGCGCACGTAGGCTGCGACGCGGTGGTGAATCGGGATGTCGATGCACGCGCCCGCGGCGCCGACCTTGGTCGTCGAGGGAACGATCGCGTGCGAGCCCTCGAGCAAATCGCGCATACCGTAGCCGCCCGGTACATGCCACAAGGCGCCGTGTTCCAGCTCGCCACCCAGGCCGATCAGCGAACCCTTGCCGTAGCCCTGGATCGCGCCCGGGCCACCGAGCGCGTCGATGAGGCGCTGCGCCATCGCCCGGCCGAGCGGCTTCAGCGCGTCCATCATCGGCTGGATGTCGGCCACATACCGCCCGGCGTAGGGGTTGTGCAAGACGGCGGCGATGCTGCCGCGCTTCAAGGGCACGCCGGCGCGCGGCCCGCCGTCGTGCCAGACGTCTTCGACGTTCAGCACGCACTTGCGAACATTCACTTCGGGCAAGGCGGCGGTGGCGGCAAAGAACATCGGTATCAAGCTCCGGCGGGCGCCGCGTGCGCAGGCAGCAGCGGCGTTGGCTTCAGTATCGGCCCAGACGCCTCGAGTTGCGACCAGTGAAACACCTGAGCTTCGCAGCGCCGAACCCGCCCCTGCAGGGTGAGTGCCGCGGCGAAGACACGGCCAGCGGCGATTTCGCGCTCGGCAAAGTCCGCGCCCCGGGCGAGCGCGAGCGAAACCAGCGCGGGCGGCAACTCTGGAACGTCGACCGTGACGAGCAAGTTGTGCAAGTCGCTGTCGTCGCGCACCGTGTTCGCCGGCGCGCGAACGATCCGCGAATCCTGTACGTTCACCGCGTTCGCGATCAGCGTCGCCGCGGCGTCGGCCTGCGCCGCGGTCGGCGCAAGCACGGTCACGCTGTCGGCAATGCCGAGCGACAGGCTGCGGCCGCGCCAGCCCGACGTCGCGACGCCGCGCACGCCGCTGCCCGCGTCGACGCAGAACTGGCCGTCGACGCCTCGGGCCAGGCGATGCGGGTCGATGACGAGGCCGATGTCGAACGATTCCCCCGGCGTCAGGTGCAGCGCGATGTCGCCGCCGTTGTTCACGTAGGCGCGGCGCACGCCTGGGCGCTCGAAGTGGGCGATCAGTTCCTGCGCAACGCTGCCCGCCACCGCGGCCATCGCGGTCACGAAAATGCCCTGCGCCGCATACGGTTCACACGCAGCGACCATGCGCCGCGCGATCGGTGCCTCGAGGCTCGTCATCCCGGCGAACCGCTGCCCCGTGCTTGACACGGGGGCCGGGATCCACCGCGTCGCCTGCGGCGTCGACCCGATGCCGCTCCCGCGCCGCCAAATTGGCGCGCAGCAACGGCAGCTCGGCGACCAACTCGCGCAACACGCCTTGAAATCGCGTCCATGCGTCACCCAGCGCCTGCGCCACCGCGTCAGCGTCGCCGTCAGCGCCGATCACGCAATCAATCGGCCCATGCTGGAAATGCCAGCGATTGCCGGGCAGCGGCCGGCGCTGCGCAGCGTTCATGGCGCGCCGCCCTGTTGCTGCAGCGGCCAGGGGTTGCCCGGCGCGGCGTCAATCAGCTTGTAGGGCCCCTGCGCGAGCAGGTCTTCGACGCGTCGCACGCGCTCCATGTGGCCGCCGAGCAGCCGGTAATCGTCCAGACGCAGTGTGAATTCGATCGGCGAAACGATCGCAGGCGTTGGAACGAAGCCGAAGCTGTTCGCCGGCATTCGCGCGACGTCGACCATCACCGTGATTCCGCCGCCCGGCCACACATAAACCGGCGCGCCGCCGCACGTCACGTTGACGAGCTTGTCCTTGATCGACTGCGTGAGCCGCACCGGGTTCTCGGTGACGCCGGCGCGCAGCGACCCGCCGGCGCCGGCGACGTAAAGAACGCTCGCGAGCGATGGTTCGCAGTTCTCGCCGATGCGCTGCACGACACGCTTCACCGCGGCGGGCATCTCGGCCGGCTGCGGAACGAGCTGGTCATCGAGTACGAAATACGCGTGGTCCTCGCCCGTCGTCGACACCATGAGCAAGCGCAGCCCGGGGCGCGCGTGTTTCGGGTCCCATTCTTCGATGATCGAGAGCGGCTCGGTGATGTCGGTGCCGCCCCAGCCCGACCCCGGGTTCGCGACCTGGAAGTAACGCCCCGGAGTCGACTTGCGCCCGCGCAGGCGCACGCCGGTGGCCGGCATGTCCAGGCATTTGCCCGCCTGGTGTTCGGAGAGCACGCCGGTGATGTGGTCGTCGATCACGATCACTTCGTCGACATGGCCGAACCATTGCTGGGCGAAGATGCCGATCGTCGCCGAGCCGCAGCCGACGCGCATGCGCTGCTCCTCAATGCCGTTGACGATCGGCGCGCGGTTCGCCTGCACGGTGAGCTTGGCGCCGCCTTCAATCTCTAGGTCTACCGCCTGCTGGTTGCCGAGCGCCATCATCATGTCGCAGGCGACCCGGCCTTCGCGCTTGCTGCCGCCGGTCAAGTGGTGCACGCCGCCGAGTGAGAGGAACTGCGAGCCGTATTCGATCGTCGTCACATGGCCCACCGCCTCGCCCTTGTGGCGCACCGTCGCCTGCTCGGGCCCCAGGTAGCGATCGGTGTCGATCTTCACCTTGAAGCTGCAATAGCTGAAGATGCCCTCGGTGACGACGGTCACCATGTCGACACCGCGCTGCGTCGAGGCGATGATGAACGGCGCGGGTTTGTAGTCGGGGTAGGTGGTGCCTGCGCCGATTCCGCTCACGAACACCGGCGCGTTGTCCAGCAGCTCGCCGCTCCAGCCCTGCTTGGCCGACTTCCACTCGACCAGCTTCGCGCCGGCGCGCTGCACGAGGTGCACGCTGTCCAGCCGCGCGAGCTGCCCGTTCACGTTGCCGTAACGGTCGCACGCGCCGAGCTTGCCCGGGCTGATCTGGCACAGCACCGGGCACGCTTCGCAGCGCACCTTGTCCGCCGCCATGCGCTCGGGCGCGCGCGAGTGTTCGAGCACGACGGGCATTTGTGGCTCGGGCGGCTCGACGGGTTGGCCGTCGGAGCGGGGGTCGAAGGGAGTCGCCGGGCCGCTCATCGCGGCTCCGTTTCGTCGCCGTCATCCCGGCGAACGCCGGGATCCACTGCGTCGAGCTTCGCCACTGCGACGGGTGGATCCCGACTTGCGTCGGGATGACGCTGCAGGAGTGCCGCACGCAACCGGCTCGGCGTCACCGGCACCTGATCCATGCGCACGCCCGTGGCGTGATGGATCGCATTCAGGATCGCCGGCGCGGTGGCCACCAGCGCGGGTTCGCCGACGCCCTTCGCGCCCCAGGGGCCGAGCGGTTCCGGGTCTTCGATCAGGTGCACCGTGATCGGCGGCACGTCGCCGAAGGTCGGAATCAGGTAGTCGTGCAGGTTGTCGGTCGCGCCGTTCACGTACTCTTCCATCAGCGCCATGCCGATGCCTTGGGCGATGCCGCCGTGGATCTGCCCCTCGACCTGTGTCGGGTTGATCGCCCGGCCGACGTCGTGCGCGGCGTGGATGTGCAGCAGCTTCACCGTGCCGAGATCCGTGTCGACTTGCACTTCGGCGATTTGCGCGGCGAAGGCGTAGGTTGCGTAAGGCACACCCTGGCCGTCGGCGTCCAGGGGAATCGTCGGCGGATTGAAATGGCCCGTGGCGCTGAACAGATCGCCGCTTGTTGAATCGGCAGCGAGCGTCGTCAGGTCGAGCCGGTGCAGGCCCGTCGGATCGCGCGCGGACAGCAGCGTTCCCTCCAGGCGCAGCAGCGCGGGCTCGGCGGCGCCGAGCGCAACGAGCAACTGGCGCCGCAAGTCTTCACCGGCACCTTTCGCCGCATTGCCCGAGACGAAAGTCTGGCGCGACGCGGAGGACTTGCCGGCGTCCAGCGTCAAGTCGGTGTCGCCCATCACCTGCTGCACGCAGGACAGCGGCAAACCCACCGCGTCGGCAAACATCTGCGGCAGGATCGTCGCCGTTCCCTGGCCGATTTCCTGCGCGCCGTTGTAGAGCATCAGCGTCGCGCGGCGTGGCTCGCTGGCTGCTGCTGCAGGCGCAGCGGGCAGGCGCAAGCTGCCGCGAATCGTCGACGGGTTCGCGATCACCGTGTTGCCGATGCCGTACCACATGCACGCGATCCCGGCGCCGCGGCGCTGGGGTGTGCCTGCATGCTCGGCCTGCGAATTGAACGCGGCGGCCCCGTCGCGCGCCTTGCGCCACGCCGTGCGCAAGGCGTTCAGGCACGCTTGCAAGCCGACACTCGCTTGCAGCTTCTGCCCGGTACCGGTGGTGTCGCCTGCGCGCAGCGCGTTGCGATGGCGGAACTCGAGCGGATCGACACCGCATCCGAGCGCAAGCTCGTCGATGAGGCGCTCGCCGATGAGCGTCGACTGCGGAACGCCGAAGCCGCGAAACGCTCCGGCGACGCTGTTGTGCGTGAGCACGGCTCGCGTTTGCGCGCGCTGGTTCGGCACGCGGTACGGCCCGGCGGCGTGGATCGGCACGCGGTTCGCCACCGTCGGGCCCCACGACGAATACGCGCCAGTGTTGAAGTCGCCTTCGAAGTCATACGCCGTGAGCCGGCCCTGTGCGTCGCACGCGGCGCGAGCCGTGCATCTGCGCCGGATGGCGCTTTGTGCTCGACTGCATCGACTCGGGGCGCTCGTAGACGAGGCGCACGGCGCGCCGCAGCTTCAGCGCTGCAACCGCGAGCAAGGGTTGCACCGAGAGGTCGAGCTTGCCGCCAAAGCCGCCGCCCATCGCCGAGGGAACGATGTGCACGCGAGTCGGCGCGATGCCGAGCACATGCGCGACTTCGTCGCGGTCCATGTAGGGGGTCTGCGTGCACGCAAAGATGCGAACGCGAACCTCGCTGTCCGGCGTGGCGCCGGGGACGATCTCGGCGTAACCGGCTTCGGGCTCGATGTAAGCGTGTTCGACGTAAGCCGTCTCGAAGCGCGATTCGGCGCGGATCGGCGCCGCAGCGAACGCCGCGTCGACGTCGCCGCGAACGACGCGGCCGCGGCACAGCACATTGTCGGCGTGGCGCGGCTGCACCCGTTCGCCGCGCTGCCCAGCGGCGAGCGCGGCAGCGATGTCTTGCGCCGCGGGCAGCACGGTGTAGTGCAGCGGCAGGTCGGCGTCGCGAATCGCCTGCAGCGTCGCTTCGTCGCCGAGCAGCGCCAGCACCGCTTCGCCACGAAAGCGCGACAAGCCGTCGGCGAGCACAGGCTGGTCGCGCAGGTCGGGGAAGATCGCAAACGCGTTGTGCGGAACGTCGGCCGCAGTGAGAACGTCAACAACACCCGGCCAGCGCTGCCGAAACGCGGCGACGTCGCCGAGCGTGAAGCTCGCGTGTGCATGCGGCGAGCGCACGACGCGCATCGCGAGCACGGGGTGTGGCGCAGACGCGGGCTGCGCGTCGGCGCCGTAGCGCGCCGCGCCGCGCACCTTGTCCGGCGCGTCGAGCCGCGCGACGCGCGCGCCCACCGCCTGGCCCGCGGCCAGTAGGCTCGCGTCGACGTCTGCCGCCGCGTCGGCAGCAGCGCCCGGCGCGGCGAGAACGGCGCGGCTCGCCGCGAGCACCGCCTCGACGATCTTGCGGTAGCCGGTGCAGCGGCAGAGCACGCCGCCGAGTGCATCGAGCACTTCGGCCTCGCTCGGCTGGGGTTTGCGCCGCAGCAAGCGCTTCGGCGCTCATCAGCATGCCGGGCGTGCAGATGCCGCATTGCGCAGCGCCGAATTCGACAAACGCGCGCTGCAAAGGCGAGAGCGCGCCGTCGGCCTGGGCCAGCCCTTCGACGCTGACCACGCTGCGCCCCTCGCACTGGCCGAGCGCGACGATGCACGAGCAGACCTGTTCGCCGTCGAGCAGCACGGTGCACGCGCCGCAGTCGCCGGCGTGGCAGCCGATCTTGGTTCCGGTGAGGTGCAGATGATCGCGCAGCACGTCGGACAGGCGCCGCGCCGGGTCGCCCTCGATCTGCAGCGCGATCCGGTTCACGTGCAGGCGCACGACCTGCACCGCAGCGGCGTCGCGCGCCGTCATGGCGCGAGCTCCTGGAACGCTCGCTGCAGCAGCGTCGCCGTCGCGTCCAGGCGATACGCGGCGGTCGCGCGAACGTCATCAATCGGTTGCAGCGGCGCCAGGTCGGCCGAGGTGATCCGCACGCGCTGCAAGTCGGCGCCCGGGAGCCCGACCAGGCGCGCTTCGAGCGAGCGCAGGCGCTTCGCGCACGCCGCGCAACTGCCGACCGCGGTGCCGGCCCATTCGACGTTGCCGGCGGCGTCGAATTCGATGACGAGCGCAACCATCGTGATCGCGATCACCAGGTAGCGCCGGCTGCCGAGCTTGGCAAAGACGGAGCGCGCGCTTGCGCTGCGCGGCGGCACCCAGATGCCGGTGAGCAATTCATCGCTCGCGAGCAGCGTGCGCCGATTTCCCAGCACGAAGTCGGCGACCGGAATGCGCCGCTCGCCGCGCGCCGATTGCAGCGCGACGTCAGCGTCGAGCGCGAACCAGACGGGCGTTCCGTCGGCGGCGGGCGATGCGTTGCACAGGTTGCCGCCGAGCGTGGCGCTGTTCTGGATCTGCTCGCCGCCGATTTCGTGCGCCGCCTGTTGCAAAGCGGTGAAGAGTGGCGGCAACGTAGCACGCACGACGTCGCTCCAAGTCGTCGTCGCGCCGAACCACCAGCCCTGCGGCTCACGCCGAATTCCGCGCAGCGCCGGGATTCGCGTCAGGTCGAGCAAGGGCTGGTCGACGGCGCGCCCGACAAACGCCGGGTACAGATCGGTGCCGCCGGCAAGGGGTCGATGGACCCCGAGCGCCAAGCATCGCAGCGCTTCGGCGACGGTCTGCGGTTGCTCGAATCGCGCGGAGTGCAGCATCATTGCGGGTTCAATCTAGCATGAATCCCGCCATGCCCGACACCGCCACCCTCGCCACCGTGCGCCGCTGGGTCGACAGCCGCGCAGCGCATCGTCGTTCTCACCGGCGCAGGCATTTCCACCGACTCGGGAATCCCCGACTTCCGCGGCCCGAAGGGCGTGTGGACGCGCAACCCGGCGGCGGAAAAACAGTCGACGCTGCAAAACTACCTGGCCGACCCCGAAGTGCGCAAAGCGGCGTGGCGCTCGCGCCTGGACCACGCGGCGTGGACAGCGCAGCCGAACCGCGGCCACCTCGCGCTCGTCACGCTGGAGCGCAGGAACAAGCTGCACGCGCTGATCACGCAAAACATCGACGAGCTGCACCAGATCGCAGGCAACTCGCGCGAGCGTGTGATCGAAGTGCACGGCACGATGCGGCGCGTGATGTGCTGGGTTTGCGGCGCGCGCGCGCCGATGCAGGACGCGCTCGACCGTGTGCGCGCCGGCGAGACGGATCCGAGCTGCACAGGTTGCGGCGGCATCCTGAAAAGCGACACGATCTCGTTCGGCCAGGCGTTGGTCCCGGGGGTGATCGCGCGCGCGATGCAGGTCGCGCAAGAGGCCGACCTGCTGCTCGCGATCGGCTCGACGCTGCAGGTCTATCCGGTCGCCGGCGTCGTACCGCTCGCCAAGGAAAAAGGGGCCAGGGTCGTGATCATGAACGACCAGGAGACGCCGCTCGACGACGTGGCCGACATGGTCCTGCGCGGCGCGATCGGCGAATTGCTGCCTGCCATTTGCGAGGCCTGAAGAAGACGCAACGCCGCGGTCCAGGCGCTACCCGCGCAAGGCCTCGATCTCCGCCGCGCTGAACCCGGCTTCGCGCAACACCTCGTCGGTGTGCTCACCCACGCGCGGTGCGGGTTTCGGCGTGCCCGGCACGCTGCGCTCGAAGCGCGGTGCGGGAGCGGGCTGCACGACGCCGTCGACTTCGATGAATCCTTCCCGCGCCTTGGCGTGCGCGTGCAACGGCGCCTCGGCCATCGACAGCACGGGCGCAAAACACGCGTCGCTGCCTTCCAGCAGCGCGCACCATTCGTCGCGCGTGCGCTTGGCGAAAATCGCGGCGAACGCCTCGCGCATCTGTGGCCACAGCTTGCGGTCGTTCTGGCGCTTGGCGAAGCGCTCGGGCAAGCCGATGCGCTGCGCGAGTTCGGCAAAGAACTTCGGTTCGATCGCGCCGACCGATACGTACTTGGCGTCCGAGGTCTCGTAGGTGTCGTAATAGGGCGCGCCACCGTCGAGCAGGTTCTCGCCGCGCCCGCCGCCCCACGCGCCGGCGGCGGCCAGGCCGTAGAACATCGACGCGAGCGACGCCGCACCGTCGACCATCGCCGCGTCGACCACCTGGCCGCGGCCTGAAGTCTTGCGCTCGTGCAACGCCGCGAGAACGCCGAGTGCGAGGAACATCGACCCGCCGCCGTAGTCGCCCACCAGGTTCAGCGGCGGCACCGGCTTGCCGCCGCGCGGGCCGATGGCGTGCAGCGCGCCGGTGAGCGCGATGTAGTTCAAGTCGTGCCCGGCGGCCTGCGCGAGCGGGCCGGTCTGGCCGAAGCCCGTCATGCGGCCGTAGATCAGTGCCGGGTTCAGCGCGTGGCAGGCCTCGGGGCCGAGACCGAGCCGCTCCGCGACGCCGGGGCGAAAGCCCTCCAACAGCACGTCGGCGCGCGCGATCAGGTGCAGCGCGGCGTCGCGGCCGGCAGCAGACTTCAAATCGAGCGCGACCGAGCGGCGATTGCGCGAATTCACGGCAAAGCGCCGCTCCAGCGCCAGCCCGAGGCCGCTCGGTTCGCGCCGGTCGATTCGCACCACATCGGCGCCGAGGTCGGCGAGCAGCATGGCGCACATCGGCACCGGGCCGATGCCCTCTAACTCAATGATGCGCAGTCCGTGCAGCGGGCCCATGGGCGAGTCTCGTGGTTTGTTGTCGACGGGTGAAGAACCGGGGATCGAGCGGCATGCGACTTTACGACGTCGCAGCAAGAGTCCTTTTCGCCGGCGCTTTGGCCGTTGACGCAAATGCTTTCGTAACTTGGCAGGAATTAAGTCGCGCCGGACTCCCCACCTGGATTGTGCGAAATCGCATGGCGAGTCGCCTGTGTCGGAGGTAAGCGCTGGTTGCGAAGGGGTGCGCGATGCAAGTCATCGACCTACATTGCGCCCTCTCGATGAACGGGCCGATGGCCATGCGCGTTTCACCGAGTCTGCATCTGAACAGGGATGGGCCGGGCGGCAACGCACCGGTCACGACGACACGCCCCTGCTCGGCCCAGCTTCTTTCAATGCCTAGGAGGCCCGATGAAAGCACTTCGTTCTACCCTTGTGATTCCGCTGCGCTGGTTGCTGTCGCTGAGCCTGGTCGGCTCCGCCCTCGTGGGTTGCGGCGGCAGCGACCCGAACTCGCCCGGGGCGTCCACCACAGACCAACCCGCTGCCGTGCAGATCAACGACACCAGCTCGGGCTTGTCGATCAAGACGGCGCTGTCGGCAACTCCGCGCGCCGCGACAACGTCGAGCGCGGCAGCGTCGTCTGCGGCGGGCAACGAAACCGAAACCGAGTCGTCGAACGAATCCAGCAGCGTGACTCAGGCCGCGCAGTTCACGCTGACCGCAACGTCCAACGCCGCGACCCTGCTGCAGGGCACGCTGGCGTTGCGTGCCGAAACCGAGGACAGCGGCGCGACTGAATTGGAGGGCCGCTTTGTTCCTGCTGCGGCCTCGACCGCGCCAGTGGCAGCGCCAACTGCCGACGCGCTGGCATTGTTCAAGACGACCAAGGATGCCCTCAAGGCGACTCTGCAGGCGGCCGTCGAACAAGCGCGAAGCGTTTACACCACCGCTGTCGCGGCAGACCCCGCCGCCAAGGCCGCCGCCCGCACGGCGTTCAAGACGGCGGTGGCGCTGGCCTTGGACACCTATCGGACCGGCCTGGCGAAGGCGGCCGCCGACGCGGGTGTGTCGCTCGCCGGGCGCGGCGATTCAGGAAATCATGACGGCACCAAGGTGAAGGGAAGCTTCGACGCCGCTAACAAGACCGTGACGCTGACGGTGCGCCAGCGCGGCCAGGCCGACATCGTGCTGACGGGCACCGGCACCCTGGACACTGGCTTCGCCGGCACGGTGGCAACGACGCTCAACGGCGCCGCGGCAACCGGCGAGTGGACGGCAACGTCATCGCCGAGCACGGTTCCCCCGGTGCCCCTGCCGCCGGTCACGCCGCCCCCGGTGGCCCCGGCCAGCGACTGCGCCGCGCGGACCGTCACCTGGAGCGTCAGCGGTGCGAATTGCTCGGCGAGTTTTGCCGGCGGCGCAAGTGGCAGCAGCGCGAAATTGACGAACCTGCTGAGTGGCACGACGGGCTCCGTGACGGCGAGCTGCAACAACGGCGCAGTCGGATTGGCGAGCCCGGTGTGTGCCACCGTCGTCGTTGCCCCACGACGCCGCCACGCCGCCCCCGCCGGCACCTGCACCTGCAGGCGACGTCGCGGCCGGCCTGGCGCTCTACAACGGCAACTGCAGCGGCTGCCACGGCACCGGCAAGGCGAACGCGTCGGCCGCCAAGACAGCGACCGGCCTGGCCGCGGTGCTGAAGAGCGTCGGCAGCCATGCAGGGAGTGGCGGCGAGCCTGGGCGCGCAGGATGTGCTCAATATCTTCGGCCTACATCGCCAGCTCCAAGCCGTGACATGAAGTGAGCCGGCTCAGCCCGCTGCTGAGGCGGCCGCGCCCCAAGGCATGAGACTGGTGCCCAATGTCGGAACCGGTGTCAGTCTGTGGACTTGCGCCGCCGGGCGTTGGGCTACTCAAGGGTGAGCACAAGGCGTTTTCCGAGTGCAGCGGCGGCGCGGTCAAGAGTCTTGAGGGACGGCCAGTGAGTTGGGTCTTCCAGGCGCTTGACCGCGGGCCATGACGTTTCCAGGGCGCGAGCCAAGTCGGAAAGGGTGCGCTCGCCTCGTGCCAGACGCAGCAGCATGGCGGCCTGCGTTTTCGCGTCAGGGGCAATGTAGAGGGCGCCCCTGACTTTCTGGCTCGGCGCCGGAACGTCTTTCGCTTCATCCAGGCGCCACGCCAACATGGCCGACAGAACCTCGGCGGCGTTGAACAGCGCCTCTTCCTTTGTCCGACCTTCGGTGAAGGTGTCCGGCAAATCGACAAACTGCACAAAGAAGGTTCCGTCCTTCTGTGCTTCGACGGTTGCGGGATATCGAATTTCCATGATGCCACCCTATTTCAGCTCGACGCCGGTCTGGCGCCGCAAAGCCGCGAGTAGACCGGCACCGAGATCGCGCGAGCCATGAACCGGAACCGGTACCGCCAGACCACCTTTGATCATGATGTGGTGGCTGCCATGGATGCGGTCGAGCGACCATCCAGCGGCCTTCAACTTCGCGATGACTTCCTTGCCTGTCACGTCACGGACGATAGATCAACAGAGATCTATGCACAAGCCTTTGGCGAGGAGCTGCAGCTTACAGACGAGCCATGCGCATCAAATCGGCTACGGTGATACCAAGGCAGGCGCTGATCTTGTGTAGATTGATGAGGGCCACGTTATGCTCGCCGCGCTCAATTCCACCGAGGTAGGCGCGATCCACTCCGGCGTCGTACGCCAACACCTCTTGGGAGATACCGCGCTGCGATCGGTAGAGGCGGATCGCGCGTCCAAGTGCGACCAGCACGGGATCGCCCGCATGCTGTGATTTCTTGGGCACGAGCCGATGTTCTCGACTCGCAGCCTCCGATACCACTGGATATGATACCCAGACCCGAACCCGGGAACCGCTGGCAATTCGCCGACGACCCGCTTTCGATTGGCCTTATCGGGCCATCAGGGAGCGCGGCGTGATTGACAACCTGCTCAGAACGACTGGCCTCGCAATTCTGACGCTGCTCATCGCTGCTTGCGGAGGTGGCAGCGGTCCATCGCCAGGCCCAGGTACCCCTTCGCCGACCAACGTCGCTCCAGTCGCGAATGCTGGTGCTGGACAGAACGTCGTCACCGGGTCACTGGTGACGCTCAACGGCAGTGGCAGTACAGACGCCAACGGTGATGCGCTCACATACTCTTGGGCGTTTACCTCGCTACCAACCGGCAGCACGGCAACCCTTGGAGCTTCCACGAGCAGTACCCCGACCTTTGTTCCTGACCTGTCAGGGCTCTATGTCGTTCAACTCAGCGTGAGTGACGGATCGCTTACAAGTAGCTCAGTGACGGTCGCCGTCAACGCGACAACCACCAATACCGCGCCAGCCGCCAACGCCGGTTTGCCCCAGAACGTATTGACAGGCTCCCTTGTCACTCTTGACGGAAGCTTGAGCACCGATGCAAATGGCGACGCGCTGACCTACTCGTGGAGCATCACATCCAAGCCAACGGGAAGTTTGGCAACCTTGGTCGGTGGCAACTCGGCCCGTCCCACGTTCACTGCCGATACCGACGGTACATATTCAGTCGCCTTGGTGGTCGGTGACGGCCAACTCAGCAGTACGCCCGCGACGGTAACGATTGCTGCGGCAACAGCCAACGTCGCCCCAGTCGCAAATGCTGGTGCCAACCAAAATGTCCTGACCGGTAGCACTGTGACACTCAGTGGCGCAGGCAGCACCGATGCAAACGGGGACGCATTGACCTACCTATGGACAATCAGTTCCAAACCATCAGGCAGCACGGTCGGCGGGCAGGCCACAACCCAGACGGCGACGTTCACGCCAGATGTCGACGGCACCTACGTCATCTCACTGGTAGTTAACGACGGCGCGCTTTCGAGTCTGCCTGTATTTGCCAGTGTTGTTGCTACCAGCGCAAACGCCGCGCCCGTAGCATTTGCCGGAGCGAACCAATCCGTTTTCACCAACGGTACGGTCACACTCAATGGATCGGGTAGCTCAGACGCGAACGGCGACACGCTCTCGTTTTCGTGGTCGTTGATCTCTCAGCCAGCAGGGAGCGGGGTTGTGCCGCTCTCAAGCCCCCTGAACGTCGTTACTACGTTCGTACCGCCGATCGCCGGGACGTACGTATTCGCGCTCGTCGTGAATGACGGCCAGGCAAGCAGCCTTCCACATACCGTGGTTGTCACGGCCACTGACGCTGCACCGCCAACGGTTGTCTCGCTGTTCCTGTTCGGCGGGCCCAGCACTACGACTTATCTCGGCTGCCTGAACTGCAACAGTTTCTCAGCCGAATCCGTCTGCAACGGGTTCGGAACGTACGGATCCGAATTCTCGAGCAGCAGCATCTGGAACGCCTTTGGTACTTATGGATCGCAATTCAGCAGCTACAGCCCTTGGAATCAATTTTCATCACAGGGGCCAGCAATCTACGGCGGCGACGGGTTGTTCTACGGCTACTTCACGACCAATCGCTTCCGCGCCAATCGAACGCTATTGGCGGGCCCGGTCAACGTTTTGGACTTCTTCATCTCCTCTTCGAATCTCTCAGCAACAAGGACGTTCGCCTGCGGACCCTGAATGAATATCGCTGGGAACTCGGAAGTATGTCGTTTCCCCGAACTCAGCGCCCACCGAGCCCCATCGCCCGGCTGATCACCTCTTTCATGATCTCGTTCGTGCCGCCGTAAATTCGCTGCACGCGCGCGTCGACAAAAGCGCGCGCGATCGGGAACTCCCACATGTAGCCGTAGCCGCCGAAGAGCTGCAGGCATTGGTCGATGACCTTGTTCTCCAGGTCGCTGACCCAGTACTTCGCCATCGACGCGGTCGCGGTGTCGAGTTTGTCTTCGAGCAGCAGCGCCAGGCACTTGTCGACGAAGACCTGCGCCACTTGCACTTCGGTCTGCATCTCGGCGAGCTTGAAGCGTGTGTTCTGGTAATTCGCGACCGCCTGGCCGAACACCTTGCGCTCTTTCACGTACTCGATCGTCCAGTCGATCGCCGCCTGCGCCTTCGCCACGGCCGAAACGGCGATCTGCATGCGCTCCCACGGCAATTGCTCCATCAGGCTGATGAAGCCGCGGTTCTCTGGCCCGAGCAGGTTTTCGACCGGAACGCGAACGTCGTGGAAGAACAGTTCCGCCGTGTCCTGCGCTTTCAGGCCGATCTTCTTCAGGCGCTTGCCCGTCTCAAACCCCACCATGCCGCGCTCGACGAGCAGCAGGCTCGTTCCTTTCGCGCCGGCGGCCGGATCCGTCTTGGCGACGACGATCACCAGGTCCGCGTGCCAGCCGTTCGTGATGAAGGTTTTCGAGCCGTTCAGCAGATAGTGCTCGCCACGCGTGCCGGCAGCGTCGTCGCGGTGGCGAATCGCCGTGCTCTTCACGCCTTGCAGGTCGGAGCCCGCGGCGGGCTCGCTCATCGCGATCGCGCCGATCGTCGCGCCGCTCGCGAGCATCGGCAGGTACTTGCGCTTTTGCAGCTCGCTGCCGTAGTGCAGGAGGTACGGCGCGACGATTTCGCTGTGCAGGCCGAAGCCGATGCCGCTGAATCCGGCGCGGCTCAGTTCTTCCATCTGCACCACCGAATACAGCTTGTCGGCGCCGCCGCCGCCGTAAGCCTCGGGAATCGTCATGCACAGAAACCCATTCGCACCGGCCTTGAGCCAGACCTCGCGATCGACATAACCCTGCTCCTCCCATTGCTCGTGGAAGGGTGCAATTTCCTTGTCCATGAAGCGCCGGAAGCTGTCGCGAAACGTCTCGTGTTCGGCGCTGAAAAGAGTGCGTTCAATCATGGGGCTGGGGTGCGAAGCAGCGGTACCGCATTATGGCCAGCGCCCGAGCCCTGCCCGGATGGCGTCTCCTATACTGGAACGCTGCACTTCGACCCCCTCACCCTCTGGAGCGAGACCATGACCCAAGCCTTCATCTACGACGCGATCCGCACGCCGCGCGGCAAGGGCAAAAAAGACGGCAGCCTGCACGAAGTGAAACCGGTGAACCTGCTCGCCGGCGTGCTGAGCGAACTGCAGCGGCGCAACGATTTCGACACGGGCCAGGTCGACGACGTCGTGATGGGCGTCGTCTCGCCGATCGGCGAGCAGGGTTCGGTGATCGCCAAGGTCGCTGCGCTGCGCGCCGGCTGGGACTGGCGTTGTTCGGGGGTGCAGATCAACCGCTTTTGCGCGTCGGGCCTGGAAGCGGTGAACCTGGCGGCGCAAAAAGTGCGTTCCGGCTGGGAAGACCTGGTCGTCGCCGGTGGCGTCGAGAGCATGAGCCGGGTGCCGATCGGCTCGGACGGCGGTGCCTGGTCGCAGGACCCGGAAACGAGCTCGGCGACGAACTTCGTTCCGCAAGGCATCGGCGCGGATTTGATTGCAACGATCGACGGCTTTGCCCGCGAAGACGTCGACAGCTTCGCGCTCGAATCGCAAAAGCGCGCCGCGAAAGCGCGCGAGGGCGGCTACTTTGCGGGCTCGGTGGTCCCGGTGAAAGACGGCCTGGACCAGATCATTCTGGACTTCGATGAATTCATCAAGCCGCACACGACGCTCGCCGGCCTGGGTGCGCTGCGCGCCTCCTTCGAACAGATGGGCGCGATGGGCTTTGACGCCGTCGCGTTGTCGCGTTACCCGCAGGTCGAGCGCATCCACCATGTGCACCACGCCGGCAATTCGTCGGGAATCGTCGACGGCGCGGCAGCGATCCTGATCGGCTCGGAGGCCGCAGGCAAGACGCACGGCTTCACGCCGCGCGCACGCATCGTCAGCGCGGCGCTGTCCGGCGACGACCCGACGATCATGCTCACCGGCCCGATGCCGGCGGCGCGCAAAGCGCTCGCCAAGGCCGGCCTGACGATCGACGACATCGACCTGTTCGAAGTCAACGAAGCCTTTGCCGCGGTGCCGATGCGCTTCATGAAAGAGATGGGCGTGCCGCGCGAAAAAGTGAACGTGAACGGCGGCGCGATCGCGATGGGGCACCCGCTCGGCGCGACCGGCGCGATGATCCTGAACACGCTCGTCGACGAGCTGCACCGGCGCAAACTCCGCTACGGCCTGGCGACGCTGTGCGTCGGCGGCGGCATGGGAATTGCCACCATCGTCGAGAGGATCTGAGGCAATGCAGACGATTCGCTACGAACTCGACGCGGGAGTCGCCACCCTCACGTTCGACGAGCCCGGCTCGCCCGTGAACACGATGTGCGAGCAGTGGCAGAGCGACCTGACGCAGGCGGTGGCGAAAGTGGTCGCCGACAAGGCGCAGATCCAAGGCATCGTCCTCGCCTCGGCCAAGACCACGTTTTTCGCCGGCGCCGACCTGAAGGCAGTGATGCGCGCGCAGCGTGCCGACGCGGCAAGGTTCTACTTCGGCGTGGAGGTGATCAAGAAAAACTTCCGCACTTTGGAGACCCTGGGCAAACCGGTCGTCGCGTGCCTGAACGGCACAGCGCTCGGCGGCGGCTGGGAGCTGGCCCTGGTGGCGCACCACCGGATCGCGCTGAACGACCCGCGAACCTTGTTCGGCACGCCCGAAGTCACGCTCGGGCTGATCCCGGGGGCCTCCGGAATCACCGAAGATGACGCGCCTGCTGGGCCTGCTCGCAGCCCAGCCTTATCTCGTGGAAGGCAAGACCTTCGGGCCGCGCGAGGCGCTCGAACTCGGCCTCGTGCACGAACTGATCGGCGACCCCGGCAAGTTGCGCGAAGCCGCGCTGGCGTGGATCGACGCGCACAGAGGTGACCCCGGCGCCGCGGTTCACCCGTGGGACACCAAGGACTACCGCATTCCCGGCGGCACGGCGGCGAATCCAAAGCTCGCACCGCTTTTGGCCGCTGCGCCGGCGCTGCTGCGCAAGCAGACGCGCGGCCTGCTGCCCGCGCCCGAGGCGGCGCTGGCGTGCATGGTCGAAGGCTCGCTCGTCGACTTCGATACCGCGTTGCGCCTGGAAAGCCGCTATCTCTCCAAGCTCGCGGTCGGCGTCAACGCGAAGGCGATGATCAATACGTTCTTCTTCAACCTGAATTCGATCAAGAGCGGCGAGTCGCGGCCGGGCAAAGCGCCGCGCTACAAGCCGGCGCGCGTGGGGCTGTTGGGTGCCGGAATGATGGGCGCGGGAATCGCCTGGGCCCAGGCGAGCCGCGGCATCGCCACGGTGCTGAAAGACGTGTCGCTCGAGCGCGCCCAAGCCGGCAAGGCGTACAGCGCAAAAATCAGCCAAGGCCGTGTCGACAAAGGGCGCATGTCCGCACCCGAACAGGCCGCGCTGCTGGCACGCATCACGGCCACCGACAAGGCGAGCGACTTGCAGGGCTGCGACCTGATCATCGAAGCCGTGTTCGAGAACCGCGACCTGAAGGCGCAGGTGACGAAAGAGGCCGAGCCGATGCTCGCGCCCGGCGGATTCTTCGCGAGCAATACGTCGACGCTGCCGATCAGCGGGCTGGCGCAGGCGAGCACCAAACCCGAGAAGTTCATCGGCATCCACTTCTTCAGCCCGGTGGACAAGATGCAGCTCGTGGAAATCATCCGCGGCAAGGCGACCGACGATGAAACCGTCGCGCGCGCCTTCGACTACGTGCAGGCGCTGGGCAAGATCCCGATCGTCGTCAACGACTCGCGCGGTTTCTTCACGAGCCGCGTCTTCGGCACCTTCGTCATGGAAGGCGCGGCGATGCTCGGCGAGGGCATCCCGGCGCCCGTGATCGAACATGGCGGGATGCAGATCGGCATGCCGGTCGGGCCCCTGGCGGTGATGGACGAAACGTCGCTCGCCTTGAGCGTGCACGTGCTCGACCAGACGCGCGCCGACTTCGCCGCCGAAGGCAAGGGTTACGTCGCCAAACCCGGCGAGTTGCTCGTCGAGCGTTTGGTCAAGGAGCACAAGCGCGGTGGGCGCGCGGCGGGTGGCGGTTTTTACGACTACCCCGCGGGTGGCAAGAAGCAGCTCTGGGGCCAACTCAAGCCCTTGTTCGAAAAGGCCCCGCCGGCTTCGGGCTGGGACATCAACGAAGTGAAGTTGCGCTTGCTCTATCGGCAAGCGGTGGAAACGGCGCGCTGCCTGAGCGAAAACGTGCTGACGAGCGTCGCCGACGCGAACGTCGGCTCGATCTTCGGCATCGGTTTTCCCGGGTGGACGGGTGGGGCGATGCAGTTCATTTACGGCATGGGGGTCGACGCGTTCGAGAAGCGCAGCACCGAACTGGCGCAACGCCACGGCGACGGGTTTGCCTTGAGCGACGCCGTGAAAGCGGCGATCCGCAAGTACGAGCCGAAATGGTAACGGCAGCGATGCGCAGGATTGCACTCGGATTCTTGCTGCTCCTGGCCGGCGCCGGCCCGGGCTGCTCGACGCAACAGGCGTACCACGCGGGCCAGGCGTGGCAGCGCCAGGAGTGCAACAAGATTCAGGACGTGCAGGAGCGTGGCCGGTGCATGGCGAGCACGAACACGTCGTATGAGGACTACAAGCGTCAATCCGACGCCGCCCGAAGCGCCACCAAGTAGGCCGAGCGCGGGCGGTGTCTTTCGCGCCGCGCGCGCCTCAACGGCGCATCAATTGCCCGAGCAGATCGGCCACGTTGCCCAGGCCCCCTTGCGGCAACGCGCCCTGGGGGGTGAGCTTGTCAACGACGTCGGGCAGCATCTGCGAGATTTGCGATGCCGTGTCGCCGTGCGACATGCCGAGCTGGCGCGCCAGATTCGCCACCGTGTCCGAGCCGAGGATGTTGTGCAACTGATCCGCCGAGATCGGCAAGTTCTGCCCATGGCCGATCCAGGAACTGACGACGTCGCCCAGGCCGCTTTGCTGCGCCTTGCCGAGCAGGGCACCGAGGCCACCGCCTTTCGCGTCGTTGCCGAGCATGCCGACGACGGCATTCAAGAGCGCGGCGTTGCCGCCACCCTGGCCACTGCCACCCAACATGCCGACGACGGAATCGAGCAAACCCATGACATTCTCCAAGTGAGATCAACAGGCTAGCATTGTGGGTGCACCCTCCACGCCCTGCAAGCGCGCGCGGCATGCCCTTGCGTCACGATGTGTGCAAGCGAGGCCAGCACCCCACCCGTGGCGCTCGCGGGCTCACACAGGCGCTTGCGCCCTGCCGAAATATCCTGGCAACATGCCGCCGGGCAAGTGCACATGCGGATGCGTGCACAGCGCGCCGAGCACGACTTCGCCGCTCAGGCGCTGCATGTCGTAGTGGCAGACGATGGTGACTTTCGGGTAGCGCAGCAGCAAGTCATTGAGCCGCATCTCGTACTCGTCCATGCCTTCCACACCCGGCGCGCCGGAGAGGCGCCAGATCATTTCGCCGGACACCAACATCGCCTCGTGCCCTGCGGCGCGGCGATCGAGGATTGCGCCTTCGACAAAATCGATCATGCGTTCGGGGGCGAAGCTGCCGGTGCGCAGATACGCTTCCGACGGAACGAGCAGGCGCAGCAGGCCGTCGGCGAGCATGCGCTTCGGATCCAGCCCTTCGCCGCGCAGCCGCGCCAGCACGTCGGCGCGCGAGTTCTCTTCGTGGATGTAGACGATCGCCTGCTGTTGCTTCGCGTGCTCGAGCACGTAGGGCCGGAACAGTTGCCACAGTTCATCGCGGCCGCGGAAGTGCAGGCAGACATGGCGCGGCACGCCCTCCTAGCGCGGCGGCGTCCAGGGCCAGCAACGGGTCTGCGGGCCGCAGTGTCGGCGCAGCCTCGGGCGCAGGCGTCGTGCGGGGTGTGTTCGGATCCAGAAAGCGGTCCAGGTCTTCGCGCCGAAAGCGCCTTTCGCGGCGTGCGCCGACGCGCACGCACGCCAGCGTTTCGAGGCGCGTCCAGCGGCGCAGCGAACTTTTGCTGACGCTGAGGTAGCGCGCCGCTTCGTCGATGGTGAGCAGACCCGTGGTTTTCATGCGTCGGGGAGAGATTTGTTCCGTAGCAACTCCATTGTCGCTCGACGTGGCCTGCGCGCCGCCGTTTTCGCCGGTGATGGATCCGATCCTGATTGCCGCCAACGTCGGCGTCAAGGCCCTCGCGAAGGCGCGACGCTGAATTTGGACAGCGCCAGCCAGGCGATTCCGGCGCCCAGCACCGCGAGCGGCAACAGCGAGCCGACGTTGAGCCAGGTCCAGCCCTGCGTCGTGATCAACGCGCCCGAGGCAAACGAGGTCAGCGCCATCGTCGAGTAGACCCAGGTGTCCATCGTCGCCTGCGCGCCCGTCTTTTCTTCCGGCCGGTAGGTCTGGGTGAACAGCGTCGTGCCGCCGATGTAGAGGAAATTCCAGCCGACGCCCAGGGCCATCAGCGCGACCATGAAGTGCATCAGGTCGACGCCGGACAGCGCCACCGCGATGCACGCGCCCTCGAGCAATACGCCCACGCCCATCACCGGCAGGCAGCCGAAGCGCTTGATGAGCGAGCCGGTGAAAAAGCTCGGCACGAACATGGCGAGCACATGCCACTCGATGACAAGCGCAGCGCTCTTGAACGGGTGCTGATGCTGCGCCATCGCGATCGGCGTCGCCGCCATCAACAGGTTCATCACGCCGTAGCCGAGCGCGCAGCTCAGCACCGCGATCACGAACACCGGCTGGCGCGCGACTTCGCGCAAGGGCCGCCCGGGGTGCGTGGCGCTGGGTTTGCGAGCGCGGGAAAGCGAATCAACGACAGCAGCGCGAGCGACGCAGCACGCGAAAACGGAGAGCGCGGCGTAGGCGCCGGCAAAGGCGGTCGGCAGGATGTCGCGCGTCGCCACGGCCAGGTTCGGGCCGACGATTGCGCCGAGTACGCCACCGGCGAGCACCCACGAAATCGCGCGCTGCTGGTACTGCGGAGTCGCGAGTTCGACCGCGGCGAAGCGGTACAGCGCGGCGTTCGCGTTGTAGTAGCCGGCGATCACGGTGGCGACGAGCAGCAACCCGAAGTTGTGCGACCACGCCGCGTAGGCGCAAAGCGCAGTCGACAGGATCGCGACGCACAGGCCGAACTGAAACGCGCGCTTGCGCCCCCAGGCGCGCTGGTGCCGGCCGACGAGTCCGGCGCAGAGCGCGCCGCCGACCACATAGCCCATGACGGGCAGCGTCGCCATCCACGGCGTGGGCGCGAGGCTCAGACCGACGAGGCCATTGATCGCGATGAAGACGACGTTGTTCGTCATGAAAAAGCCCTGGCACAACGCCAGCATCAGCAATTGCAGATTCATTCGGGGCTTTCGGCTTGTCGTTGGGTCGACAACGCCAGGTGGGCGAGCAGCGCGAGCGGCGCGGTGTCGGCGCGCAGCGTGCGTGGGCCGAGGCGGATGGGCGTGAAGCTGCGCAGCAACGCGGCTTGTTCTTCGGCTGGCGTGAGGCCGCCTTCCGGGCCGCTGAGGCAGACGATCGCGGTGCAGTGCGCGCCGAGTGCGTCGCCGCTTGCCGCCGTCTCACGCAGACTCAGCAGCACGCGCCGCGACGATGGCGTGCCGCTGCTCTTGGGCAACTCGGCGAGCCAATCCAGCAAGGCGCGAACCGGCGCCACCTGCGGCACGCGCGTGCGCCCGCTTTGTTCGCAAGCCGCCACCGCGACCGCCTGCCAATGCGCGACTTTCTTCAGCGCGCGTTCGCCCGACAGGCGCAACACGGAGCGCTCGCAGAGCAGCGGCTGGATCGTCGCGGCGCCGAGCTCGGTCGCCTTTTCGATCAGCCCGTCCATGCGCTCGTTCGCCGGCATGCCCACGGCAAGCGTCACGTTGACGGGCAGCTCGCGTTCGACGGGATCGAACGCGTCGACGCGAACCTGCACGTCGGAGCGGCCCATGTGCACGATCCGCGCCGACCACTCGCCGCCGCGGCCGTCGAACAAGACGATCGCCGCCCCGGGTTGCAGGCGCAGCACCTGCGCATGGCGCGCGGCGCCGGCGGGCAAGGCGAATTCGCCACCGGCGTGAAGCGCCGTGTCGGTGTAGAAGCGGGGTGGCATGAGCGAAGGGGTCCGCGCAGAGTGTGCATCAGGTTTTGCCGCGACCCCGCCGCCACGGCAGACCGGCCCACTATTCCAGTTCCTGAAACGGTGCCTTCGCAGCGCCGGTGATTCTCTTTGCCGGCGCGCTGCGCCACAGTTCGGAACGCGCCAGCCACTCCGTTGGAGTCGGCGACGCCAGCACGGAGCTCCCCATGTCCAACGCCTTCGCCGACATCGCCTTCACCCCCGCCGTCAAGGCCGCCCAGCAGCTCGACGGCAGCCGCGCTGCCTATGCGCGCAATTTCGAATGCTGGCGGCGAAACCCTGAACCAGCGTCTCGGTGACGACGAGGCCCATTTCATTGCCCAGCAGCGCAGCTTCTACATGGCCACCGTGTCCGAGACCGGCTGGCCCTATGTGCAGCACCGCGGCGGGCCGCGCGGCTTCCTCAAGGTGCTGAACGACGAGACCCTGGCCTTCGCCGATTTCGCCGGCAACCGCCAGCTCATCAGCGTCGGCAACAGCGCCGGCAATGACCGCGTGGCGCTGATCCTGGTCGACTATGCCCATCGCGTGCGTTTGAAGATCCTCGGCCGTCTGCAAGTTCACGACCTGGCCGGCGACGACGCACTGGCGCGCAAGCTGCACAGCGCCGACTACAAGGCGCGGCCGCAGCGCGCGATGACGATCCGCGTTGCCGGCTTCGACTGGAACTGCCCGCAGCACATTCCCGTTCGCATCGACGCCGAAGACGTGCAAGCAGCGCTGGACGAGCGCGATGCACGCATCGCCGCGCTCGAACAACAACTCAAGGCGAAGAGCCTCTGCCACCTGCGGCCTGACGCCCATCCCTTTAACCACCCTGGAGATCCCATGACCCCGAACCGCCCCCTCAAGCTCTACCGCCATCCGCTGTCCGGCCATTCGCACCGCGTGCAACTTGCGTTGTCGCTGATGGGGCTGGCGCACGAGATGATCGATGTCGACCTGATGAAGGGCGCGCACAAGGCGCCCGAGTTCCTCAAGCTCAACCCCTTCGGCCAGGTGCCGGTGCTCGACGACGACGGTACGGTGGTGGCCGACTCCAACGCCATCCTGGTCTACCTGGCCGCGAAGTTCGACACCGCAGGCCGCTGGATACCGCGCGACGCCAAAGGCCAGGCCGCGGTGCAGCAGTGGTTCTCGGTCGCCGCCGGGCAGATCGCCTTCGGCCCGGCCGCGGCGCGCCTGATCACGGTGTTCGGCGCCAAGTACAACGCCGACGACGTGATCACCCGCGCCCACGCGCTGCTCAAAGTGATGGAGGCGCAACTGTCGCAGCGCGATTTCCTCGTCGGCGGCAGCGCCACACTGGCCGACGTGGCGGCCTACAGCTACGTCAGCGCAGCACCGGAAGGCAATGTCGACCTCGGCGCTTATCCGAAGGTTCGTGCCTGGCTGGCGCGCATCGAAGCCTTGCCGGGTTTCGTGGCGTTCCAGAAGACGCCGGTCGGCCTGGCCGCCTGAATCAGCCTGCATTCGGAGCACCCCGTGAGCACGCCCCCGACGCCCGAGACGCCCGCGAGCGAACCCTTCCACGCCGGCGAGCGCGCGCTGCAAGAGCGCCTCGGCCTGGCCGAGCGCATGCGCGGCGTGGGGCAGCGCGTGATCCGCCCTTTCATGCCCGATCAGCACCGGGACTTCTTTGCCCAGTTGCCCTTCATCCTGGTCGGCGCCGTCGACACGGCGGGCCGGCCCTGGGCGTCGATACTGGTGGGCGAGCCCGGCTTCATGCGCTCGCCCCATGACCGCCAGCTCGACATCGCCGCGCGCGCGATCCCCGGTGACCCCATCGTCGATGCGGCTGCGCATCGGCGCGCCGCTCGGATTTCTGGGCATCGAGCTGCCGACGCGCCGGCGCAACCGGGTCAACGGGCGCTTGCGGGCGATCGGCGACGCGGGCCTGTCGCTCGCGGTGGAGCAGACCGTCGGCAACTGCCCGCAGTACATCCAGGGCCGCGATCTCGAGTGGGTGCGCGATGCCGGCGACAACCGCCCGCGCTCGACGCAGCAAGGCACCACGCTCGACGCCGATGCGCTGCGGCTGATCGGCCAGGCCGACACGCTGTTCGTCGCCACGCAGGCACCGGCCGCGGCGGATGAGCCGGCACGCGGCGCCGATGTCTCGCACCGCGGCGGCCGCGCCGGCTTCGTGAAGATCGAAAGCAACTCGACGCTGCTCGTGCCCGACTTTGCCGGCAACAACATGTTCATGACGCTGGGCAACCTGCAGCTCGATGCGCGCGCCGGCGTGCTGTTCATCGACTTCGAGCGCGGTGACTTGCTCAGCCTCACCGGCCGCGCCGAGCTGGTGTGGGACGGCGAAGAATTATTGAACGCCTTCGACGGCGCCGAACGCGCGTGGCGATTTCACGTCGACGCAGCGCACTGGCTGCGCGACGCGCTGCCGCTGCGCTGGCGCTTTCGCGACTGGTCGCCGAACTCGTTGATCACCGGCAACTGGGACGAAGCGGCGGCCAAGCTGCAGGCACGACAACTCGCGCAAACCTGGCGCCCCTACCGCGTCGCCCGCACTGTCGACGAGAGCAGCGTGATCCGCTCCTTTCACCTCGAACCCGCCGACGGTTTGGCGGTGCCGGCGTTCGAAGCCGGGCAGTACCTGCCGATCCGCCTGGCCCCGGGCGGTGACGCCAAGCCCTTGCAGCGCACCTACACGATCTCTTCTGCGCCGGGCGATGCGGGCCTGCGCCTGTCGGTCAAACGCGAGGGCGCGGCGTCCACGCATCTGCACGACCACGTTGCGGTGGGTGACGTGATCGAAGCGCTCGGCCCACGCGGGCACTTCGTCATCGATGCGCAGAGCCGGCGCCCGGCGGTGCTGATCGGCGCGGGTGTCGGCATCACGCCGATGCTGGCCTTCCTGCGCCACATCGTCGCCGAGGGCTTTCGCCACCGCCGCACGCGGCCGGTGCATCTGATTCAAGTCGCGCACGACAGCCACGTGCGCGCCTTCGCGGCCGAGCTGGATGAACTGGTGGCGCGCGCCAAGGGCGCCGTGCGCACGCATCTGGTGCTCGGCGAGGGCGGCGACGAGGCGCAGCGCGGCCCGTTGACGATGGAGCATCTGAAACGCTGGCTGCCCTTCGACGACCACGAGTTCTATCTTTGCGGCCCGGGTGGCTTCATGCAGGCGATCTACGACGGCTTGCGCGAGCTGGGCGTGCGCGACGAGCGCATCCATGCCGAGGCCTTCGGCCCGGCGTCGTTGCGCCGCCGCGGCGACGGCAACGCGCCTGCGCCCGCGCCGCCGGTACCCGCCGCCACGCAGGCCGACGTGCGCTTCACGCGCAGCGGCAAACAAGCCGCGTGGACACCGGAGCAGGGAACGCTGCTGGAACTGGCCGAAGCGCAAGGCCTGTCGCCGCCGTATTCGTGCCGTGCCGGCCATTGTGGTTCTTGTGTCACCACGCTGAAGTCCGGCAGCGTGACCTACGCTGAGCCCACCGCGTGGCGGCCTGCGGATGGTGAAGTGCTGCTGTGCTGCGCCGTACCCGCGCGCGAAGGCGGAGCCAGCATCGAACTGGAACTGTGATGAACATCTTGAATTCGTTGGTGTGCGGCGGCGCGAACAGTTCGATCAAGCCCTGAGCGCGCCCGTGCGCCAGTCACTGGCTCGCGAGATCGAGATGTTTCTCGGCACTTTCGAAACGCTCTCGCACGGCGAGCAACTGAGCTTTGACGCGATCCCCGGCGTTGGCCTGCACATGTCGTTGCGAGGCGAGTTGAAGCGCGTGATTCCGGGCGACGGCTTTGCACTCGCACTCTTTTCCGTATGGCTGGGGCCGAACAGCGTGGACACCGGGCTGCGATCGGCACTGCTCGGCCCGCCATAGGTCTGCCGGGCCTACCTTCAGCCCAATGCCGGATTGGCACGCAGCCGCTCAAGCGCCAGGTCGAGAAAGGCGCGCGCCTTCTGCGATGCGTGCCGGCCTTCGCGGTGCACCAGGTGCACCGGCAGCGCGGCAGGTTCGTACTCGGTCAACACGGTCTTGAGCAGACCATCGCGCAATGCGTCGGCCACCTGGTAGGACAGCAGGCGCGTGAGGCCGAAGCCGCTCACGGCGGCGGCCACGGCAGAGTCGTTGCTGGTGGTGATCAAGCGCGGCTGCAGCTTGACGACGCGCGGCTCGCCGCTGGTCCATCAGCCGCCACTCGGCGGTCGGCGTCACGCCGCTGGCCGACACAATGCAGTGCGCGGCCAGCTCATCGGGCGTCTGCGGGATGCCGTGCTTTTCGAGGTAGCTGGGCGCAGCGCAGATCACGCGCCGCACGCGGCCGACACGCACCGCCTGCATCGACGAGTCGGGCAACTCGCCGATGCGCACCGCGACATCGACGCCCTCGTCCATCATGTTCACGATGCGGTCCATGAACCAGCATGACGCGCTCACCTGCGGGTAGCGCGTCAGGTACTCGGTGACGATCGGCGTCACGAACTTGGCGCCGAACAGCACCGGCGCGGTGAGGGTGAGCCGGCCGTGCGGCGAGCCGTGTTTGCCGCTCACCGCATCGTCGGCCTCGGCGAGCTCGGCCAGGATGCGCCGGCAGTCGTCGGCATAGCGCGCGCCGTCTTCGGTGACGCGCACGACGCGCGTCGTGCGCGTCAGCAGGCGCACGCCGAGGTGGGTCTCCAGCTCGTTGATCGCGCGCGTGACGGCGGGCGGCGAGATGTTGAGCTTGCGCGCCGCGCCTGCGAATCCGGCTGCGTCCACCACCGCGACGAAGACGTTGATCAGGTGCAGGCGGTCCACATTGTTCCTTTGCGCGTAAGGGTGTCTTCGATTCTGCATGGATTCCGCTTTGGCTCAGCTTCGCGGACAGTCCACCCACTCGCTGCGAATGCGATGCCGCCCGCGTCAACCGGACCGGGCAACCACGAAGGAAACCCCTCATGTCCCGTCTCACCATCCCCAGCGTCGACACCGCCCCCGAAGCTTCGAAGCCGCTGCTCGCCGCCGTCAACAAACAGCTCGGCGTCGTACCCAACCTGATGAAGCTGGTGGCGCACAGCCCGGCTGCGCTCGAAGGTTACTTGTCGCTCAACGGCGCGCTCGCGAAGGGCAAGCTCGACACCAAGCTGCGCGAGCGCATCGCGCTGGGCGTGGCCGAATTCAACCGCTGCGACTACTGCCTGGCGGCGCACAGCTACCTGGGCGCCAACGTGGCCAAGCTGAACCAAACCGAACTCGACGCGGCACGCGACTTCCGCTCCGAAGATGCACGTGCCGATGCGGCGCTGCGCTTCGCACGCCGTGTCGCCGAGTCGCACGGCCGTGTCTCGAACGACGAGCTGGCGACGCTGCGCGCAGCGGGCTTTGACGAAGCCGGCGTGATCGAGATCGTCGTCAACGTCGCGCTCAACGTGCTGACGAACTACGTCAACAACGTGGCGCAGACCGACGTCGATTTTCCGAAGGTCTGCGCCAGGCAGGCCGCGTGATCGCGTCGGCCGCCAAGGAATCGACTCGCCGACGCCATTGCACTGAACTCGCGCCGCCTGATGGACTCCGGGCGGCGTGGGGCCGAGCACCTTGCCGGCACCGAAATCAAACCCGCCGGACTGCACCCATGTTGCCCGCCCCGTTCTTTACCGAAGTACCCCAGGACCTTGGCGACGACGCCACGTGGTGGCGCGGCGGCGCCGACGCCATCACGCCATGCCTGAACGCGTCACCCGCCCCTTCCAACCCGCGAGGCCACCATGTCCAGCGCCACCGAATCACGTCCACCCTTGCCGCCCTTTACGCGCGAGTCCGCGGTGCACAAGGTGTGCCTGGCCGAAGATGCCTGGACCTCGCGTGACCCGCAGCGCGGCTTCGAAGATGTGCGGCGCGGCGGTCCGTGTTAGCCGCTGGCCTGGCGCAGCGCCTGCCGCAGGTCGGCCATCAGGTCGTCGGGATGCTCCAGGCCCACCGAGAGCCGAATCAGGCCTTCGTCGATGCCGAAACGCTGGCGCATTTGTGGCGTGACGCCGGAATGCGTCGTCGAAGCGGGGTGGCAGACGAGGGACTCCGTGCCGCCCAGGCTGACCGCGGACTTCATCAACTGCAGCGCGTCGATGACGCGGAACGCCGCTTCGCGACCGCCGGGGACGGTGAACGAGAAGGTCGAACCCGCCCCGGAACAGAAACGCTGGTAGGTGTGCTGAACCTGCTTGTCGGTGATCAGCTCGGGATGGTTCACCTGGATCGCCGGCTGCTCATGGGCGGCCAGCCAATGCGCGATTTTGCTCGCCGAATCGGCGGCGTAACGCATGCGCAGCTCCAGCGTTTCGAGCGAGCGCGCGAGCATCCAGCAAGTGTGCGGGTCGAGCTGCGAGCCGGTGGCGCTGCGCACGGCGCGGACCTGGTCGACGATCGACTTCACGCCCGCCACGGCGCCGGCGACGAGGTCGCTGTGGCCGCCGACGTATTTCGTCAGGGAGTAGACGCTCAGGTCGACGCCGTGCAGGCAAGGCTGGCAGAACACCGGCCCGAGCATCGTGTTGTCGCACACGACGAGCGGGCGCAGCAGCGCTTTGGCGGCGTGCAGATGGACGGCGCGGTGCACGGCTTCGAAGTCGACCAGGTCGTTTGTCGGGTTGCTCGGCGACTCGAGGTAGACCATCGCCACCCGGCCCAGCTTGGCGGCTTCGCTGAGGCAATGCCGCGTCTGCTCGAGCGAGGCCTTGTGCGGCAGCTCGTAGAGCTTGATGCCCCATTGCGACAGGAGCTTGCGCAGCAGCGTCTCGGTGCCGCCGTAGAGCGGCATGCTGTGCAGCACGACGTCGCCGGGCCGGCATAACGCCCACAAGCTGGCGGAGATCGCCGCCATGCCGCTCGAGAACGCCGCGGCCGCCTCGCCGCCGTCGTACAAGGCGAAGCGCCGCTCGAAGATCTCCATGTTGGGATGGTTGAAGCGGCTGTAGACCAGGCCGGCCGACTCCTGGCCTTTGTCGAGCGGCACGCGCCCGGCGGTCTGATCGAAAAAGTGCGCACCCGCCTGGGCGCTCGGAAAAACGAAGGTGGACGTGAGAAAAACCGGCGGTTTGACCGCGCCTTCAGAGAGCCGCGGGTCGAAGCCATAGCCCATCATGAGCGTCTGCTTGTGCAGGGGATGGCCGTCGATGTCCCGGCTGTAGATGTCCTTCGTCATGGTCGACCTCCAGGCTCCGCGGCCGCGCGCCGCCGGAGCGAAGAGTTGCCTCACCGATTGCGCGGCCAGGGCATCATAGGGCAGCGCCGTGCGCCGCCGCGCCGAGCCTGGCCCGCGCGCGCACCTGCCGCGTCTCACTGCAGCGGCAATCCGCCGAGCCACTCCTGAATCACGCGGCGTGTCACGGGGCTCGCGACTTCGGCCAGGAACGCCGCAAAGTCGCCGTGCGCGGCGTCGTCGGCGCGGTCGGAAATGATTCGCAGCACGGCAAACGGCGTGCCGAACGCAGCGCAGACCTGCGCCACGGCGGCGCCTTCCATCTCGACCGCGAGCGCGTCGGGCAGGGTCGCGCGAAGCGCAGCGCCTTGCGCGGCGGTGGCAATGAACTGGTCGCCGCTGATCACCAGACCTTCGTGCAGGCGCGGCGTGCCCTTGGCGGCGAATCCGCTGCGCTCGAGGCAACGCGCGGCAGCAGCGTACAGCGTGTCGGACAACGAAGCGTCGGCAGCAAACCGCGAACGCCCCGTGAGCGGCACTTCGAAGCGTGGAAACAGCGGCGACGCATTCATGTCGTGCTGCAGCAGCTCGCGCGCGAGGACGAGGTCGCCGATCCGGGCTTCGTCGCGAAGGCCTCCGGCGACGCCGGTGAAGACGAGCGCGTGCGCGTCGAAGTGCTGGATCGCGAGCGTGGTGCTGATCGCCGCGGCGACTTTGCCGATTCCGGTGAGCGCGAGCACCACGCCCTGACCTTCGATGCGCCCGCGGTGGAACATCCGGCCGCCGACGCTGACCCGTTGCGCCGCGCCGAGCAGCGGCAGCAGCGCGTGCAACTCCTCTTGCATCGCGCTGAGGATCGCGAGCGGCCGCACCGGCTCGCGACGCCGCAGCCGCCGCGGCGCGGACTCAGGGCGCGGCGACTTTGTCGCGAAGCTCACGCCGCAGAATCTTGCCCACCGGCGTCTTCGGCAGTTCGGTGCGGAACTCGATCACCTTCGGCCGCTTGTAGCCGGTGAGCTGCGTCTCGCAGTACTTGCGCACGTCGGCTTCGGTCACCGCGGGGTTGCTGCGCACGATGACGAGCTTCACCGCTTCGCCGGCCTTCGCGTCGGGGACGCCGACGGCGGCGCACTCGAGGATGCCGTCCATCTGCGTCACGACGTCTTCGACCTCGTTCGGGTAGACGTTGAAGCCGCTCACCAGGATCATGTCTTTCTTGCGATCGACGATCTTGAAGTAACCGCGCTCGTCGACGACGCCGATGTCGCCGCTGCGGAAGAAGCCGTCGGCCGTCATCACCTTTGCGGTTTCGTCGTCGCGCTTCCAGTAGCCCGCCATGACCTGCGGGCCGCGGATGCAGATTTCGCCGGGCGTGCCGACAGCCACCTCAACGCCGTCGTCGTCGAGCAGCGTGACGTCGGTGTTGGGCATCGGCAAACCGATGTTGCCGCTGTACGCGGTGCTGTCGACGGGGTTGCACGTCGCTGAGGGCGACGTCTCCGACAGGCCGTAGCCTTCGACGATCGGGCAGCCGGTTTTTTCCAGCCAGAGCTTGGCCGTCGCGCTTTGCACCGCCATGCCGCCGCCGACCGAAATCACGAGGTGGCTCCAGTCCACCTTGCCGAAGTCGGGGTGGTGCGCCATCGCGTTGAAAAGCGTGTTCACGGCGGGAAAGCTGTGGAACCTGATTCCCGCGAGCTCCTTGAACACGCTCGGCAAATCGCGCGGGTTCGCGACCAGGATGTTGCAGCCACCCATGCGCATGCCGAGCATCATGTTCGTGTTGAAGCCGAAGATGTGGTACAGCGGTAGCGCGCACACCGTGACGACCTGTTCGCCGGGCGGAATCTTCTTCAGCGCCGGTTGGTACCAGGCTTCGGCCTGCAGGATGTTCGCGACGAGATTGCGGTGCAACAGCACCGCGCCCTTGCTCACGCCCGTCGTTCCGCCGGTGTATTGCAGCACCGCGATGTCATCCAGGCCGACGCTCGCCGGCGTGAACGCCAGGGTCGCGCCGCGCGCCAGCGCCGCGTTGAAATCGACCGCGCCCGGCAGCTGGTACGCCGGCACCATCTTCTTCACGTTGCGCACGACGTAGTTGACGATCAGGCGCTTCGGGAAGCCGAGCATGTCGCCCAAGGCGGTCGTGATGATGTGCTTCGTCGGCACGGCGGGCAGCACCTGCTGCAGCACATGCGCGAAGTTCTCGACGATCAGGATCGCTTTCGCGCCCGAGTCCTTGAGTTGATGTTCGAGTTCGCGCGGCGTGTAGAGCGGGTTCACGTTGACGACGACGTAACCCGCGCGCAGGATCGCCGCCACTGCCACCGGGTACTGCGGCACGTTGGGCATCATCACGGCGACCCGATCGCCCTTGGCCAGGCCGAGCGACTGCAGGTACGCGGCGAGCGCGCGCGAGGTTTCGTCAATTTGCGAGAACGCAAACGCCTTGCCCATGAAGCGGTACGCGGGCAGCGCGGCGAACTTGGCGAAGCTCGCGTCGAGCAAGGCGACGAGCGAGGAATATTGTTCGACGTTGATTTCCGCCGGCACGCCCTGCGGATATTGTTTGAGCCAGGTCTTTTCCATCACGCACTCCGGTCTTGCCGTCGATGTTCTTTTTTGTGTCCCCTGCGGGTTGCAGTGCGGAAACGCACTCGATTCTGATCCCGCACCCCGGCGCCGGCCCTAGGGTGTTTCGATAGCCCGCCAAGCACGGCGCCGCGCACCCCAACGCGAGGGTTATCCCGACCTGGGCGCTCGGAGCGAGCCCTGAAAATCGCGACTCGCCAAGCGCAGAGTGGCGCGGCCGAACGCTCGAAGGAAACCCATGACCCTGACCTGCCGGATTTACGGCGCGCACGACCTGCGGCTCGAAGACGACGCGGCGGCCGAACTGGGGGCGACAGATGTCGAACTGCGCCTGGGCGCGGGAGGCATTTGCGGCTCCGACCTGCACTACTACCAGCATGGCCGCGTTGGCGCCTTCGTGATGCGCGAGCCGCTCATCCCCGGGCACGAAGCGTCGGGCGTCGTCGCGCGGATCGGGTCGAAGGTGACGCGCGTCCAGGTCGGCGACAAGGTCGCGATCAATCCGTCGCACGCTTGCGGCCAGTGCAATTACTGCCTGGGCGGGCGCTTCAATTTGTGCCGCCACATGCGGTTCCTCGGCAGCGCGAGCGTGTTCCCGCACGTGCAAGGCATGTTCAGCGAGCGCTTCGTGATGGGCGAGCGTCAGCTCACGCCGATCCCGGAGGACATCTCGCTCGGCGAGATCGCCTGCGCCGAGCCGCTTTCGATCGGCCTGCACGCCGTGCATCGGGCGGGTGATCTGCTCGGCAAGACGGTGCTGGTCACGGGTGGCGGAACGATCGGCTGCATGAGCGCGATCGCCGCGAAACTCGCCGGCGCCGCGCACGTGATCGTCGCCGATGTCGCGGCGCGCCCGTTGGACGTGGCGTGCCGCATTGGCGCCGACGAAGTGATTCGCTCCGATCAGGCCAGCAGCACGGACCTGGCCGACATCGCCGACATCTGCATCGAAGCCGCGGGCCAGCCCGCAGCGCTCGCGACGTGCCTGCAAGCGGCGCGGCGCGGCGGGCGCATCGTGCAGGTGGGCACGCTGCCGGCTGAAGGTGTGCACTTCCCGGCGAACAGCGTGATGGCGCGCGAGCTCGACTACGTGGGCGCGTTCCGCGCTGCGCACGCCTTCGACTGGGCGGTGCAGGCGCTGCGCAGCAAGCGCGTCGACGTGCGGCCGCTGCTGAGCGCGCAACTGCCGCTGGCGCGCGCGCTCGAGGCGTTCGAGCTCGCTGCGGACCGCAGCCGCAGTACCAAGGTGCAAGTGATGGGCGCGTGAGGTCAATTCGCGCGGTGATTATTTTTCGAGTCGATTGTTCAAAGGAGATGTGATGAAGACATTCATGAAGAGCCTGGCCATCGTCATCGCCACGCTGGCGAGCCTCAGCGCCGGCGCGCAGACGAAACTCAAGTGGGCGCATGTCTACGAGACCTCGGAGCCGTATCACACCGAATCGGTGTGGGCGGCGGCCGAAATCAAGAAGCGTTCGAACGGCAAGTTCGACATCCAGGTGTTCCCGGCGTCGAGCCTCGGCAAAGAGACCGACATCAACCAGGGCATGCAGCTCGGCACGGTGGACATGATCATCAGCGGCCCGAGTTTTGCCGCGCGCAGCTACCCGCGGCTGGGGATCGCCTACTACCCGTTCATCTTCCGCGACGGCGACCACCTGCTCGCCTACAGCAAGAGCGCCGTGTTCAAGGAAATGATCGACGGCTTTCGCGACAAGACCGGAATCCAGATCCTCGCCTACACCTACTACGGCGCGCGCCACACGACGAGCCAGAAGGCGTTCACCGACTGCGCCGGAATGAAAGGCCTGAAGATCCGCGTTCCCGATGTGCCCGCGTACCGCGCGACGCCCGAATCGTGCGGCGCGAACCCGACGCCGATCGCCTTCGCCGAGGTCTACCTCGCGCTGCAGAACGGCACCGTCGACGCGCAGGAAAACCCGCTCACGACGATCGAAGCGAAGAAGTTCTACGAAGTGCAAAAGCACATCATGCTCACCGGCCACATCGTCGACGGCTTGACGACGCAGGTCGCGCCGCATCTGTGGAAGACGCTGTCCGACGCGGAGAAGGCGATGTTCACCGAAGTTGCGCTCGAGGCCGCAGCGCGCGCGACGGCGCAGATCAAGAAGCGCGAATCGGAGCTCGTCGACGAATTCAAGAAGAAGGGCTTGGGAATCAACGTCGTGAACCGGCAGAGTTTTGTCGACGCGGTGCTGAAGAACAAGAGCGTCGAGTCGATGGGATTCGACAAGAAGGACTACGACCGCATCGTGTCCTTGAAGTAGGCAGCCGAGACGCCACGACGCTCACGCAGCATGTCACCCCGACGCAAGTCGGGGTCCATGGCCTGCGTGGATCCCGACGTTCGTCGGGATGACAACTGGAACCCTGAAGCATGGACATCGACTCCGGCCCGAAAGTGATGGGCGATGACGGCGAGTTCCACGCCACCGACGAAGCCGTGGACCTCTCAGCCACGCCGCTCGAAGCCTGGGCCGCGCTGCTCCTGTTCTGGGCGCTCGCCGGCGTCGTATTCACCCAGTTCTTCACGCGCTACGCGCTGAACAACTCGGCGGCGTGGACCGAGGAGATCGCGCGCTACCTGCTGATCGGCGTGGTTTTTGTGGGCGCGTCGATCGGCGTGGCGAAGAACAACCACATCCAGGTCGACCTGCTCTACCGCTACCTGCCGGCGCGCATGTGCCGCGCGCTCGCGCTGCTCGTCGACGTGCTGCGCATCGGCTTCTTCGTTGCGATGGTCGCGACGACGGTACAGATGATGCAGAAGATGGGCTCGTACCAGATGACGATCGTCGACCTGCCGATGAACATCGTCTACAGCGTCGTGCTGTTCGGTTTTCTGGCGATGGCGCTGCGCTCGGTCTGGGTCCTGCGTGTGCACCTGAAGCGTGGTTACTCCGTGCTCGAGCGGCCTGAATCGCACATGACCGATCGCTGAGAACAAGGTCGATCAGAAACCCTCATGCTGAAGATCATTTTTCTGTTCCTCATGGCGAGCGGCCTGCCGGTGGCCATCGCCATGGCCGGTTCGTGCCTGGTCTACATCTGGATCAGCGGCAATCAGCCGCCGCTCACGGTCGTGCACCGCATGATCGGCGGCATCGATTCGTTTCCGCTGCTCGCGGTGCCGTTTTTCATCCTCGCCGGGAATCTGATGAACAACGCCGGCATCACGAACCGCATCTACAACTTCGCGCTCGCGCTCGTCGGCTGGCTCAAAGGGGGCCTGGGCCACGTCAACGTCGTCGGCTCGGTGATCTTCGCCGGCATGAGCGGCACCGCGGTCGCCGACGCTGCGGGCCTGGGCACGGTCGAAATCAAGGCGATGAAGGACCATGGCTACGACCTCGAGTTTGCGGTCGGCGTGACGGCTGCGTCGGCGACGCTCGGACCCATCATTCCGCCGAGCCTGCCGTTCGTCATCTACGCGATGATGGCCAACGTCTCAGTGGGCGCGCTGTTCCTCGCCGGCATCCTGCCCGGTGTGCTGATGGCGTTTCTGATGATGCTCACGGTCGCGTACTACGCGCACAAGAACAACTGGGGGGCGGACGTCACGTTCTCCTGGAGCCGCATCGGCCGGGCGCTGATCGAGCTGGCGCTTGTCATCGTCTGGCCGGTCGGCACCTGGGTTCTCGTGAACAAGCTGGACCTGCCGGCGCAGCCGGTCGTGTTCGGCGCGATCGTGTCGCTGTTTGCGCTGGACCGGATGTTCCGCTTCCAGGCGGTGCTGCCGATCATGACGCCGGTGCTGCTCATCGGCGGCATGACGACGGGCCTCTTCACGCCCACCGAAGGCGCGATCGCTGCGAGCGCGTGGGCGATGGTGCTCGGCCTCGTGTGGTACCGCACGATGACGTGGAAGATGTTCGTCAAGGTGAGCCTGGACACGGTCGAGACGACAGCGACGGTGATGTTCATCGTCGCCGCGGCGTCGATCTTCGGCTGGATGCTCACCGCCACCGGCGTCACCGCGGCGATCGCCGAATGGGTGCTCGCGGTGACGAAGCAGCCGTGGCTGTTCCTGCTGATGGCGAATCTTCTGATGCTGTTTGTCGGCTGTTTCCTCGAGCCGACTGCGGCGATCACGATCCTGGTTCCGATCCTGCTGCCGATCGCGCACAAGCTCGGCGTGGACCCGGTGCACTTCGGCCTCGTGATGGTGCTGAACCTGATGATCGGCCTGCTGCACCCGCCGATGGGAATGGTGCTGTTCGTTCTGGCGCGAGTCGCCAAGTTGAGCGTCGAGCGCACGACGATGGCGATCCTGCCCTGGCTCGTGCCCTTGCTCGTGAGCCTGGTGATCCTGACCTACATCCCGGCGATTTCGCTGTGGCTGCCCCGCACGTTTGGGTTCGGCGCATGAGGCTGAGCGCGCCGCGTCGCGACCGCGAGGCGTGACAAGCTCCTAGAATCGGCGCCTTCGGCCACCTGGGCGCAGCGCCCGTCGGAACACCCCATGACCCAACGACTCGCCGGCAAGACCGCCCTCGTCACCGCCGCCGGCCAAGGCATCGGCCGCGCCACCGCGCTCGCGTTCGCGCGCGAAGGCGCACGCGTCATCGCGACCGACGTCAACACCGATCTGCTCGCCGAAGTCGGGCGCACGACGGGCGTGAAGACGCGGCGCCTGGACGTGACCGATGCGCACGCGGTGAGCGCGCTCGCCGCCGAGCTCGGCGCGGTGCAGGTGCTGTTCAACGCGGCGGGCTTCGTGCACGCCGGAACGATTCTCGAATGCGACGAAGCGGCGTGGGACTTTTCGTTCAACCTCAACGTGCGCTCCATGTACCGCCTCAGCCGCGCGCTGCTGCCGGCAATGCTCGCGCACTACAAACAAGCCAACGTCGGCGGATCGATCATCAACGTCGCCTCGGGCGCGTCGAGCGTGCGCGGCATCCCGAACCGCTTTGTCTACGGCACGACCAAGGCGGCGGTGATCGGCCTCACCAAAGCGATCGCTGCGGACTACATCAAGCAGGGCATCCGCTGCAACGCGATCTGCCCCGGGACGATCGAGTCGCCGTCGCTGCGCGAACGCATCGCGGCGCAGGCCAAGACCAGCGGCCAGACGCTCGCACAAGTCGAAGCCGCGTTCATCGCGCGCCAGCCGATGGGGCGCCTCGGGACGACGGAAGAAGTGGCGATGCTCGCCGTCTACCTTGGCTCCGACGAATCGGCGTTCACGACCGGCACGACGCCGCTCGTCGACGGCGGCTTTGCGCTTTGACCGAACCTGCACGCTGAATCGAACTGGATCGAATCTTTCACCTCCCTCAACCAAGGACTGATTTTTCATGAAGCTGATGCGCTACGGCCCCAAGGGGGCGGAAAAACCGGCACTCATTGACGCCCAGGGCAAGGTGCGCGACCTCTCCGACGTGCTGCCCGACATCACCGCCGAAACGCTCACACCGGGAAGCCTGAAGCGACTCCGTGAGCTCGACGTGGCGAGCCTGCCGGTCGTGAGCAACCCCGGGCGCATCGCGCCGCCGTGGAGTGGCTGCGGCAAGTTCGTCGCTGTCGGGCTGAACTATTCCGACCACGCCGCGGAAACGGGGAATCCGATCCCGAAAGAGCCGGTGCTGTTCATGAAGACGACGAGCTGCATCGTCGGCTGCAACGACGCCGTCGTCCTGCCCAAGGGCTCGGTGAAGGGCGACTGGGAAGTGGAACTCGGGATCGTCATCGGCTCGAAGGCGCGCTATGTGGCCAAGGCTGACGCGTTGAAGTATGTCGCCGGCTATTGCGTCGTGAACGATGTGTCGGAGCGCGAATACCAGATCGAGCGCGGCGGCCAGTGGGACAAGGGCAAGGGCTGCGACACCTTCGGCCCCATCGGCCCGTGGATGGTGAGCGCCGACGAAGTGCCCGACCCGCAGAACCTGACGATGTGGCTGGACGTGAACGGCAAGCGCTGCCAGAACGGCAGCACGCGCACGATGATCTTCGGCGTGGCGCATCTCGTGAGCTACATCAGCGAGTTCATGACGCTGTATCCCGGTGACCTGATCACGACCGGAACGCCGCCGGGCGTGGGCCTGGGCATGAAGCCGCCCGTGTTCCTCAAACCCGGCGACACGATGCGGCTCTCGATCCAGGGCCTCGGCGAGCAGCAGCAGAAGGTCTACGCCTGGGACGCGGCGCTGATCGACGGCTGAGGACGGCGACGCAATAGCCCCGAGCCACGAGCCATGACCGCTGCAACCGCGCTGTCGCCCGTCATCCGCATCCACGCCGCCGACAACGTCGTCATCGCGCGCCATCAACTGCTCGGTGGCACGCTGCTGCCGGGCGAGGGCGTCCGGGTCAGCGGGCTGATTCCGCCCGGGCACAAGGTGGCAGTGCGGGCGATTGCGCAGGGCGAAGCGGTGCGGCGCTACAACCAGATCATCGGCATGGCCAAGGTTGTGATCGCACCGGGACAGCATGTGCACACGCACAACCTGGAGTTCAGCCACTTCGCGCGCAACTACGCCGCAGGCCTGGGTGCGATGCCCACGGCGTATGTGGATCAACCCGCGACGTTCCAGGGAATCCGCCGCGCCGACGGCCGCATCGCGACGCGCAACTATGTTGGCGTACTGACATCGGTGAATTGCTCGGCGACCGTGGCACGCGCGATCGCCGATCATTTTCGGCGGGACATCCACCCCGAAGCGCTTGCCGCGTTCCCCAATGTCGACGGCGTGATCGCGCTCACGCACGGCGGCGGCTGCGCGACGGCGAGCGACGGCGAGCCGCTGCAACTGCTGCGGCGAACGCTCGGCGGTTATGCGCGCCACGCCAACTTCTCGGCGATCCTTGTCGTGGGTCTCGGCTGCGAGACGAACCAGATCGCCGGATTGATGGAGCAGGAAGGGTTGAGCGCAGGCACCGCGCTGCACACCTTCAACATCCAGGAGACGGGCGGAACGAAGAAGACGGTGGCGCATGGCGTCGAGCTGATCACCTGGCTCTTGGAAGAAGCGAACAAGGTGAAACGCGAGCCGGTGAGCGCGGGCCACATCACGGTCGGGTTGCAATGCGGCGGTTCGGACGGCTATTCCGGCATCAGCGCGAACCCCGCTCTCGGCGCCGCAGTGGACCGGCTCGTGCGCCACGGCGGCACGGCGATCTTGTCGGAAACGCCCGAGATCTACGGCGGTGAACACCTGCTGACGCGCCGAGCCGTGTCCGCGGCGGTGGCCGACAAGTTGCTCGCCCGAATCAAGTGGTGGGAGAACCACTGTGAGCGCAATGACGCCGAAATGGACAACAACCCTTCCGCGGGCAACAAGGCGGGCGGCCTGACGACGATTCTGGAGAAGTCGCTCGGCGCGATCGCGAAGAGCGGCACGACGAACCTCGTCGATGTTTATGAATACGCGCAACCCGTGACGGCCAAAGGCCTCGTCTTCATGGACACGCCGGGCTACGACCCAGTCTCAGCGACGGGCCAGGTGGCGGGTGGTGCGAACCTGATCTGCTTCACGACCGGCCGCGGCTCGGCGTACGGTTGCGCGCCGTCGCCGTCGCTGAAACTCAGCACGAACAGCGAACTGTGGCGCAAACAGGAAGACGACATCGACATCAACTGCGGCAGCGTGATCGACGGCACGGCGAGCATCGATGAACTCGGCGAGCAGATTTTTCAGCTCATGTTGCAGACCGCGTCGGGAACCAAGACCAAAAGCGAAGTTCACGGCTACGGGCAAAACGAATTCGTGCCGTGGCAGCTCGGCGCGACGATGTAGCCGCGATGCACATTCGGTCAGGGGTCGTGAAAGCTCTGGCTGGCGCCGCCGTCTGAACGGTGTCATCATTGCCGCAGTCTCAACGTCTGCGAGCTTCGCGATAGTCGCGTGAACCTCAAATGGAACTGACGCACGCTCCGACCACGTACATTTTCTCGATGGACAGGTGGCTCCCCACCACACTGCCGGCGAAGCGCTTGGCCCAGTACATCGAAAGACTTGCCGCGCTCTTTGGCGAGGCTGATCGTGTCCACTTCGTCAAGATCAAACAGGGTAGCGCGCAGCCGAGCTTTGAAGTCGCACCGGCTGCTGCAATTCAGGTGTGGGAACGGATTCAGGCTGCCAACGACGGAACCCTGGCTGATGCGGTCGCAGCGCGACAGGACCTCAATCGCATGCTCATTGAAGATGACTGCACTGGCTATTTGCGCGTCGCGCACGGACCGAAGGTGATCGTTTTTCAAGGTCGAAAGACACCTATTTCGGAAGAGGTGGTGATGCACGAGACCGGCGATCTTGAAGGCATGGTCATTCGCATCGGTGGGCGCGATGCAAGCGTCCCGGTCACACTTGATGCTGGGGGTAGTGTCTACCACAAGTGCAGTGCATCGAGAGCTGTTGCCAAGAGGCTCGCAAGCCATTTGTTCGAAGGAGAAGTTCGAGTGTCCGGCAAGGGGAAATGGCTTCGAGGTGCAGATGGGAACTGGAGGTTGCAGTCGTTCGATATCGCTGATTTCGAGCCGCTTGACAACGTGGTGCTTTCGACTTTTGTCAAAGAGATGCAATCTGTAGAAGGCAGTCAGTGGAACAGCCTGACTGATCCGCAGTCGGAACTCGAAAAAATGAGACAAGACTGATGGTCGTGTTCGACGCGACAGTTTTGATCGATCTATTCAACCCGAAGGCTACCGGCGATCGGCGACGCCGGCTTGATCTGCTGGTTTCGACGCTTCGAGAAGCAGAGGGAGAAAGTCGTCGTACCCGCGCCCGCCTATACAGAGTTTCTTGTCGGCGCAGACAGGGCGCGCGACGCTTACCAAGCGAGAATCGAGAAGAGCAGTATTTTCCGGGTAGAACCGTACTCAAAAAAGGTCGCCATGGAGTGCGCCATTCTTCTGTCGGACGTTTTCTCGAAGTCGGAGAAGCGCGCAGTCACCAAAACCAAGCTCAAGTTTGATTGGATGATCGTTGCAACGGCGAGAGCCCTTGACGCATCTTGTCTCTATACCGGGGATGACGATATCGTCAGATGCAGCAAACACGCGGGTGTCACGTCCATACGTCTCGACGACTTACCGCTTCCTGCCGTGTCGCCTCAACTCGGGTTCGCCTTCGATGCTGGTTCAGGTCAGGGGTCGGCAGACTAGCTTTAGTTGTGTCACCGATCCCCGTGAAGCGACGCCGCCTCCCATTGAGAATGAAGATCGCCGCCGCGCGGGTCATCGTCTGTTCGCCCGGGCGCAACTTCGTCACGCTGAAGATCGAGACCGATCAAGGCCTCACCGGAATCGGCGACGCGACGCTGAACGGCCGCGAACTCGCGGTCGCGAGTTACCTCACCGATCACGTCATCCCGTGCCTGATCGGCCGCGATGCGCAGCAAATCGAAGACACCTGGCAGTACCTCTACAAGGGCGCGTATTGGCGCCGCGGCCCGGTGACGATGAGTGCCATCGCTGCGGTCGACACGGCGCTGTGGGACATCAAGGCCAAGGCCGCCGGAATGCCGCTCTACCAATTGCTCGGTGGCAAAAGTCGCAGCGGCGTGCTTGTCTACGGCCATGCGAACGGCAGCGACATCGAACACACCGTCGATGAAGTGCTGCGCCAGCGCGAATTGGGGTTCAGGGCGATCCGCGCGCAAAGCGGCGTGCCGGGCCTCGCCAAGGTCTATGGCGTGGCGAAGGGTTCGAGCAACTACGAACCGGCCGACGCGAGCCTGCCGAGCGAGCACGATTGGGCAAGTGACAAATACCTCGCGCACACGCCGAAACTCTTCGACGCGGTGCGCGCGGCGGTCGGCGCTGACGTGCACTTGCTGCACGACGTGCACCACCGTCTCACGCCGATCGAAGCAGCGCGCCTGGGCAAAGACCTGGAACCGCATTCCCTGTTCTGGATGGAAGATCCTACGGCCGCGGAGAACCAGGACGCATTTCGCCTCATCAGACAGCACACGACGACGCCGCTCGCGGTGGGCGAAGTCTTCAACAGCATCTGGGACTGCAAGGCGCTGATCGAAAACCAGCTCATCGATTACATCCGCGCCACGGTCACGCACGCCGGCGGCATCACGCACTTGCGGCGCATCGCCGATCTCGCGGCGCTTTATCAGGTGCGAACCGGTTGCCACGGCGCGACCGACCTGTCGCCGGTGTGCATGGGCGCTGCGCTGCACTTCGACTTGTGGGTGCCGAACTTCGGCATTCAGGAAGTCATGCCGCACACGAGCGAGACCGACGCCGTGTTCCCGCACGCCTACACGTTCGCGGACGGCATGATGCACCCCGGCGAGACGCCCGGCCATGGTGTGGTGATCGACGAAGAACTCGCCGCGAAATACCCGTACCGGCGCGCCTACCTGCCGGTGAACCGCCTGCAGCACGACGGTACCTTGTGGAACTGGTGACCTCAGGAGCAAGAAAGTCGATGAACATCTATGAATTGCGCACCTACTCGCTTTACGTCGGCAAGATGGGCGAGGCGGTGAAGCTGTACAGCCAGTTCGGCTACCCGGCGCTGCAGCGCGGCGGGCACGACAAGAAGCTCATCGGCTACTTCCAGGCCGACACCGGTGCCATCAACCAGCTCGTGCACCTGTGGAAGTTCGACGACGACCAGGATCGGCGCGCGCACTGGGCCGCGGTGTTCAGCAATCCCGACTTCATGGAAGGCTTCGCGGTGAAATTCCGGCCGCTCGTCATGACACAGGAAGTGAAGCTGCTCACCGCGGCGCCTTGGGGGCCGCACCCGTAGCAGGCGTGCGAAGTCAGCGTGGGGCGCGCGACTTGCGCCCGGCCTGGCGGCGCAAACCCAGCGCCGGCACCGGAACGGCTTGGTCAATCAACTCCCGGCCATCGCTCAACAGGAACTGCTTGAACGCTTGAGCGACCGGTGCCAAGCGCTTGTTGCGCCGGTGCACGACGTACCAGTTGAGCATCAGCGGAAATCCTTGCACGTCCAGGATCGCCAGACTGCGCGCGCGCAACTCGCGACTCACCGTGTGCGCCGAGAGGAAGCTGATGCCCATGCCGGCGATCACGGCCTGCTTGATCGTCTCCGTGCTCTTGATCTGCATCGCGATGTTGAGCTTGGCCATGTGTGCGCCGAATCCGTCGGCCATCGACTGCCAGGTGTCCGAGCCCGCTTCGCGCACGATGAACAGTTCGCGCAACACGCGCGCCATCGGGATACGCGCCTCGCTTGTGAGGGGATGTTTGCGCGCCGCGACAATCACATAGGGGTGCGGCGCGAAGGCCTCGTTGAGCGTATCCGCGCCTTCGGGCGGGCGCACCATCACCGCCAGGTCGGTGCGGTTCTCGGCCAGGTCAGCGAGCAGTTCGTCGCGATTGCGCACCGCCAGGTTCAGCGTCACGCCCTGGTGGCGGCGCGCGAATTCGACGAGCAGGCGCGGAAAGAAATAGTCTCCCGCGCTGATCACGGCCACATTCAGCTTGCCACCGGCAACGCCCTTGAACTGCGCCATCGCGTTCTGCGCTTCATCGAACTTGGCGATGATCTCGCGGCCGTGTTGCAGCAGCTCGGTGCCCGCCGCCGTGAGATAGATCTTCTTGCCGAGCTGCTCGAAGAGCGGCAGGCCGGCGTGCTCTTCGAGCTTGCGCACTTGCGTCGACACCGCAGGCTGCGTCAAGTGCAGCTCCTCGGCGGCGCGCGAATAGCTCGACAGGCGCGCGACCGCGTCGAACACTTTCAATTGGCGCAGCGTCGCGTTTTTCACCGCGTTGCGCTCCGTCGTTGGTTAGCGCGTGCGAGTTCAACCATCCATAGCCTTCGAGTTATGCAAAGCATCATTTAGTTTAATTGTCATTTATCGACGGCGAGTCCTAGGATGCGGCCATCGACGACGAGTTGTTGTCGCTTCGTCGTCACCCGCAGGAGACTTGCCATGACCGCCACTCGCATTGCACCCACCGTCGGCGACGCCGGGACCGAGATCGACCGCGGCGCTTTCAACGCCGCGTTCTACGAGCTGGGGTTGCGCTGGTACTGGGACAGCGACACGTACCGCGAACTCGCATCGACAGCGTGCGAGCGCGAGCGGATCCGCAGCTACCTCGAAGGCGAACAGGCGCACATGCTGCGCGCTTACGACGCCGAGTTCCTGACCGACGCGATCCTCAAGGCGAAGCAGCGTTGCCACGAATCGATGGCGAACAGCGCGCCGCGCGCCATGCCGAGTTGCAATTGGTCCGACACACGCTGGGGTGAAACCGGGTTCTGAATTTCAAGGTCGTTCGAAGCCTGCCGCCAATGCCGGGCAGACTGGGGCACGAAGGCGGGCCTACAGCTGCACCGACGCCTGGCCGATGCCGGAAAACTCGGCGCTCACGAGATCGCCGGCAGCCGCGTGAAGCATGCCGACCCAGCTCCCGGTGGTGACGACGCTGCCGGCCGGCACGCTGCGGCCGTCTCGTGTCGCGTGGCGCAGCCACGCCGGCAGTACGAACAGCGGGTCGGCCAAGGGGTGGCTACCGCGGCGCTCGATCGGCGGCTGCGCGCCGATGCGAACGCGACAGGCCTGTGCGCTCCAATCGCGCGGTCGACAAGGCACCCAGGCACCGAGCACCAGTGCGCCGTGCGACTGCAGGTCGGCGAGTTTGGCCAGTGCCGGTGCGTCCAGACCTTCGGCCCAGCGCGAATCGACGATTTCGATCGACACGCACATCGCATCCACCAGCGAGTCGGCTTCGGCGCGGTTCAGGCCCCTCGCCGTTGCGGCATCGACGTCTCGTGCCAGACGCAGTGCGACCTCGGCTTCGATGCCGCGATGGTGTAACGGCCACGCGCCCGCATCGGCCGGGCTGGCCCACACGCCTGCGGGCGGCAGGGGGGCGTGCGTGAGGACCGCGTCGCGCGACGGCCCGCCCGATTTCCAGTGGCGCGGCGAGCCGTCGCCAAACCAGGCGAAGTGCTGTGCCACGGCGTCCTGCACGGCATACGCCGCCGCCGCGTCGGGCAGCGTGGCGCCGCCAGCCGGTGCCGGTTGCCCTGTGCGACGGGCGTTGACGATCATCCGGGTTGCGGCGTCGAGCGGCGGCAACGCGGCCATCGTCACAGGTCCGGGAAGCGCAGCCGCTCCAACACCTGCCCGCCGCCAAAACTGCTCTGCACCGGGGCGGGCCCGCCGCGAGTCACCTTGATTGCGCAGTACTTGAATTCGGGAATCTTCGCGAACGGGTCCAGCGCGGCGTTGGTGAGCTTGTTGATCGCCGCTTCGTAATAGCAGAACGGCACGAACACGGCGCCGCGCGGCGTGCCGTCGTCGGCTCTGGCGTAAAGCGACACCTCGCCGCGGCGTGAAGCGATCGTGACCACGTCGCCGGGCTTTGCGCCGAGCCCGGCCAGATCGAGCGGGTGCAGCAACGCTGTCGGATCCGGCTCGAGCGCGTCGAGCACCGTCGTGCGCCGCGTCATGCTGCCGGTGTGCCAGTGCTCGAGCTGGCGGCCCGTGATCAGCACCAGCGGGTAATCGGCGTCGGGCCGCTCGTCGGCCGGGATGATGTCCGCCGGAACGAAGCGCGCCTTGCCGCCTTCGCGCGGAAAGTCGTGGTCGAACACGACCGACGTTCCCGGGTCGCCTTCTTTCACGCAAGGGTAGGTGACGGCGTGTTCGCGCTCGAGCCGCTCCCAGGTGATGCCGCCGATGCTCGGCATGGTGTGGCGCATTTCGTCGAACACTTCCGACACATGGCCGTAGTCCCAGCCGCAGCCGAGTTGGTTCGCAATCTGTTCGATGATCCACAGGTCCTGGCGCGCGTCGCCGGGTGGCGGAATCGCCTGGCGGCCGAGCTGCACGAGGCGATCCGTGTTCGTGAACGTGCCGGTCTTTTCGGGGAAAGCACTCGCGGGCAGGATCACGTCGGCGAGGTAGGCGGTTTCAGTCAGGAAAATGTCTTGAACGACGAGGTGTTCGAGTGCCGCGAGCGACTCGCGCGCGTGGTTCGCGTCGGGGTCGGACATGGCGGGGTTCTCGCCCATCACGTACATGCCGCGGATCGTTCCCTCTTTGATCGCGTGCATCACTTCGACGACCGTCAAGCCCACCTTGGCGTCAAGCGTTCCGGGTGCGAGCTTCCACGCCGCTTCGAAGCGCGCGCGCACCGGTGCTTCGATGACGCGCTGGTAGTCGGGCAGCATCATCGGGATCAGGCCCGCGTCCGACGCACCCTGCACATTGTTCTGGCCACGCAAGGGGTGCAAGCCGGTGCCGGGGCGTCCGATCTGGCCCGTCATGAGCGACAGCGCAATCAGGCAGCGCGCGTTGTCGGTGCCGTGCACGTGTTGGCTGATGCCCATGCCCCACAGAATCATCGACGCCTTGGACGTGGCGTACAGCCGCGCAACATAACGCAGCGTCGCGGCGTCGATGCCGCAGATCGGCGCCATCAGCTCGGGCGTGTAGCCCGCGACGTTCTTGCGAAGCTCTTCATAGCCGACGGTGCGCGCCGCGATGAACTTCTCATCGACGAGGCCCTCGGTGACGATCACGTTCATCATCGCGTTGAGCATCGCGACGTCGGTGTCGGGCTTGAACTGCAGGAAGCGGTGCGCCACGCGCGAAAGCTCCGAGCGGCGCGGGTCGAGGACGATCAGCTTGGTGCCGGCCTTCGCCGCGTTTTTCATCCACGTCGCGGCGACGGGGTGGTTCACGGTCGGGTTCGCACCGATCAGGAACACGACCTCCGCCTGCATCACGTCCATCACCGGGTTGCTCACCGCGCCCGAGCCGATGCCTTCCAGCAAAGCGACGACGGACGACGCATGGCACAGCCGGGTGCAGTGGTCGACATTGTTGCTGCCGAAACCCGTGCGAACGAGTTTCTGGAACAGGTACGCCTCTTCGTTGCTGCCTTTCGCCGAGCCGAAACCGGCGAGCGACTTTTTTCCGTGTGCATCGCGAATCGCCTTGAGCTTGCCGCCGGCGAACTCGAGCGCCTCTTCCCAGCTTGCTTCGCGGAACACGTCCATCACGCGCTCCGGGTCCATCACGAAGTCGCCACGCTTCGGGGGAGCGTCTTTGCGGCGAATCAGCGGTTTCGTCAGGCGTTGCGGGTGGTGCGCGTAGTCGAAGCCGTAACGACCCTTCACGCACAGGCGCCCATGGTTCGCCGGGCCGTCACGCCCCTCGACGAACAGAATCTTGTCGTCCTTCACGTTGTAGGTGAGCTGGCAGCCGACACCGCAGTACGGGCACACCGATTCGACTTGACGGTCAGGAACAGCGAGTGCTGCCTCGCGCGCCGGCATGAGCGCGCCCGTCGGGCAGGCTTGCACGCATTCGCCGCAAGCGACACAGGTCGACGCGCCCATCGGATCGTCCATGTCGAACACGATCTTCGCCTGTTCGCCGCGGAATGCCAGGCCGATCACGTCGTTCACCTGTTCGTCGCGGCACGCGCGCAGGCAACGTGTGCACTGGATGCACGCGTCCAGGTTCACGGCAATCGCGGGGTGGGACAAATCCGGCGCGACTTTGGCGCGCGCGTCGAAGCGCGGTTTGCCCACACCCAGCTTGACCGCCCACTCATCCACTTCGTTATGCCGCGTGAACGCCTTCTCGGGCATGTCGGCGAGCAGCAATTCGAGCACGAGCTTTTGCGAACGCACGGCGCGTTCGCTGTCGGTCGTGACCACCATGCCCGCGGCCGGCGCGCGGCAGCACGAGGGCGCGAGCACGCGTTCGCCGCCGATTTCGACGACGCAGGCGCGGCAATTGCCGACCTGCTCCAGGCCCGTCTTGTAGCAAAGGTGTGGGATGTCCACGCCCTCGCGCTTCGCGATTTCGATCAGATTTTCAGACGCGCGGCCGCTCACGTCGCGGCCGTTGAGCTTGAAGGTGACCGACGGTGCATCGAGCGCCGCCGCTTCCCTGCGCGTGACCGCGTTCATGGCGCTCCCTTCAGGCCGAGTTCCTGCGGAAAATACTTGATGACGCAATCGACCGGGTTCGGCGCCGCCTGGCCCAGGCCGCAGATCGACGCGTCGCGCATCACGGCCGACAGGTCTTCGAGCAGCGGTACATCCCACTTCGGTTTTGCGATCAGCAGGGACGCCTTTGCCGTGCCGTTCCGGCACGGGGTGCACTGACCGCACGATTCGTGTTCGAAGAAGCGCATCAGATTCCGCGCTGCGCCGGCCGCAGTGTCCTTGTCCGACAGCACCATCACCGCCGCCGAGCCGATGAAGCAGCCGTAGGGTTGCAGCGTATCGAAGTCGAGCGGAATGTCGCCCAGAGACGCGGGCAGGATTCCGCCCGACGCGCCTCCCGGCAGGTAGGCGTAGAACAAGTGGCCGGGCAGCATGCCGCCGCAGAATTCGTCGATCAGTTCGCGGATCGTGATTCCTGCAGGCGCGAGCTTCACGCCCGGGCTCTTCACTCGCCCCGACACGGAGAACGAACGCAGGCCCTTGCGCCCGTTGCGCCCGTGCGAGGCAAACCAGGCGCCGCCCTTCTCCAGAATCTCGCGCACCCAATAGAGCGTCTCGAAGTTGTGTTCGAGCGTCGGCCTGCCGAACAGGCCGACTTGCGCGACATACGGCGGGCGCAGCCGCGGCATGCCGCGCTTGCCTTCGATCGATTCGATCATCGCCGACTCTTCGCCGCAGATGTACGCGCCCGCGCCGCGCCGCAAGATGATCTCGGGCATTCCCGGATACGGCGGAGTCGCGCGCAACTTGGCGAGTTCGGCCTCGAGCAACGCGCGGCAGCCGTGGTACTCGTCGCGCAGGTAGACGTAGATCTTCGCGATGCCCACCGCCCACGCCGCGATGAGCATGCCCTCGATGAAGCGGTGCGGGTCGCGCTCGAGATAGACGCGGTCCTTGAACGTTCCGGGCTCGCCTTCGTCGATGTTCACCGCCATGAGCCGTGGCGCGGCTTCATTGCGAACGATGCGCCACTTGCGCCCGGCGGGAAAGCCCGCGCCGCCGAGGCCGCGCAGGCCTGAGTCTTCCATCGTCTTGATGACCGATTCGACTTCGATTTCCGCGGCGATGCACTGCTTCAGCAGCCGATATCCGCCCTGTGCCTGGTATTGCGCAAGGTCGATGAAGCCCTCGGGCCGGTGCGTCACCTCGCCCGCTTTGACTGCCCTGACGACAGCCTCGCACGTTGCATTGGCCACCGGGTGCTGGCCCACCGCAACGGCAGGCGCTTGCTCGCAGCGGCCGATGCACGGCGCGGCGATCACACGCACGTTCTTGCCGAGCAAATGCGGCAGGCGCGCGAGCAGGTCCTGCGCTCCTGCCATTTCGCAAGACAGGCTGTCGCAGACACGAACCGTCAGCCCTGGCGGAGCGCTTTGCCCCTCTTTGATGATGTCGAAGTGGTGATAGAACGACGCGACCTCATAGACTTCCGTCTGCGCGAGTCCCATATCGCGTGCCAGTGCCGCAAGATGGCGCGCCGACAAGTGTCCGTAGCGGTCTTGCAGGCGATGCAGATGTTCGATCAGCTGATCGTGCGCGCGCGGCGCATCACCGAGGAGGCGCCGCACCTCGTCCAGCGCCGCCGGGTCGACGACCCGCCCCTTGGGCGCTTCGCGCTTCTTCTGCCGTGTCGACGGCGCCGCGGCGATCGGGATGATGGTCTTGGAAGTCGTCGTCATGCCGCGGCGAATCGTCCGGAATCAGAGCAGACCCGCCCCACGCGCCCACTGGTACTTCGCGGCGAGCACGGCGACCGGAATCTCGGTCGAATACGCATACGCCGGAATGCCGTTTTCGTACAGGTACTGCGCCGCTTCTTCGACCTGCACGTCGCCGGCGAGCGAGACGACCACCGGCTTGACGATGCCCTTGGCGCGCATCTCTTCAACCACCTCGACCATGTTGCGCGCAAACACCATCGGCGGCGTGACGATGGTGTGCCAGTAGCCCAGGATGAGCGCGTGGATGCGGTCGTCCTGCAGGCCCAGGCGCACCGTGTTCATGTAGGTGATCGGCGGCTCGCCGCCGGTGATGTCCACCGGATTGCCGGCCGCGCCGAACGGTGGGATGAACTTGCGGAACGCCGCGTCCAGATCCGCGGGCATGGGCTTGAGCAGCGTCAAACCGTTGTCGACGCAGGCGTCCGACAGCAGCACGCCCGAACCGCCGGCACCGGTGATGATGACGATGTTCTCGCCCTTGGGCGTGGGCAGGATCGGCACGCCGCGCGCGAAGTCGAGCAGGTCGCGCAAGGAGCGGGCGCGAATCACGCCACTTTGGCGCAACACGTCGTCGTAGATCTTGTCGTTGCCGGCCAGCGCTCCGGTGTGCGAACTCGCTGCCGCGGCGCCTGCCGAAGTGCGGCCGGCTTTCAGCATGATGACGGGCTTCTTCTTCGAGACGCGCTTCGCGACTTCGGCAAACGCGCGGCCGTCTTTCAGGTCTTCGCAATGCTGCGCGATCACCTTCGTGTTCGGGTCCTGCTCGAAGAACAGGAGCAGGTCGTCTTCGTCGATGTCGCTCTTGTTGCCCAAGCCGACGATCGCCGAGACGCCCATCTTCGCGGATCTCGAAAAACCGATGATCGCCATGCCGATGCCGCCCGATTGCGACGACAGCGCCGCCGAGCCTTTCACGTCGTAGGCGGTGCAGAAGGTCGCGCACAGGTTTGCCGGCGTGTAGTAGAAGCCGTAGATGTTCGGCCCCATGAGGCGGATGTTGTACTTGCGCCCGATCTCGATCAGCTCGAGCTGGCCTTCCATGTTGCCGGTTTCGGCAAAACCCGAAGGAATGAGCACGGCGCCGGCGATTCCCTTCTCGCCGCATTCGGTGAGCGCGCCGGCGACGAACTTGGCGGGGATCGCGAACACCGCCGTGTCGATCTCGCCGGGAACGTCTTTCACGCTCTTGTACGCCTTGTAGCCCATGATCTCGGGCGACTTCGGGTGGATCGGGATGATGCTGCCCTTGTAGCCGCCGTTGATCAGGTTCTTCATCACCGAGTTGCCGATCTTGCCGGCTTCATCGGACGCGCCGATCACGGCGACCGACTTGGGCATCATGATGCGGTTCATCGACTTCACGACCTCCGCCTCCGGCGGGCGATAACGCGCCGGCTTTTGCGCGAAGTCGACGACGATGCGAACGTCGGCGGCGATCGCGCCGGTCTTGCTCGCGAACACCGGGTTCAGGTCCATCTCGGAGATTTCCGGGAAGTCGGCGACCAACTGGCTCACGCCGACGATGAGCTTGGCGAGCGCCTCGCGGTTCACCGGGTCGCTGCCACGCACACCCTTCAGCATCTCGGCGGCCTGGATGCCGTCGAGCATCGACAGCGCGTCGGCGTTCGTCGCCGGAGCCAGGCGGAACGTGATGTCTTTCAGCACTTCGACGAGCACACCGCCCAGACCGAACGCGACGAGCTTGCCGAAGCTCGGATCCGTGACGGCGCCGACGATCACTTCCTGCCCGCCCTTGATCATCTGCTGCACTTGCACGCCGACGATCTTCGCGCTCGCGTTGTACGCCTTCGCGTTCTTCAGGATCGTGTCATACGCTTTTGCTGCTGCGTCCGCGTCGCTCACGCCGACGATCACGCCGCCCGCTTCGGTCTTGTGCAGGATGTCGGGCGAAACGATTTTCATCACGACTGGGAATCCCATTCCCGCGGCGAGCTTCGACGCCTCGGCGCTGCTGACGGCCAGGCCTTCCTGCGGCACCGTGATGCCGTAAGCGTCGCAGACCTGCTTGCCCTCAGGCGCGGTGAGCGACGTGCGGCCTTCGGCTTTGACGGCGTCGAGAAGTTTGCGAACCTTGGCTTTGTCTGTGCTCATGATGTCCTCTTCGAAGTTCGATGGGAAAGGCGCTGTCGTCGCGCGCGAAACTCAGGTGTCAGATCACGCGCGCCTCGCGCAGCGCGGCGATTTCCTTAAGGCCCGTAACCGAGTTGCGCGAGCACCTCGTCGGTGTGTTCGCCCAGCAAGCGGCGAGCGCGTCACGTCGGTCGGGCTGTCCGACATCTTGATCGGATTGCCCACCGTCAGGTACTTGCCGCGCTTCGGGTGGTCGACTTCGACGATCGTTCCGGTCGCGCGCAGCGAAGGCTCTTCGGCGATTTCCTTCATCGACAGGATGGGCCCGCAGGGAATGTCGAACTTGTTCAGGATGTCCATCGCCTCGAACTTGGTCTTCGTCATCGTCCATTGTTCGATGCGCGCGAAGATCGGCTTCAAGTGCAGCAGCCGCGCCCCCGGCGTGGCGTAGGCCTCGTCGGTGATCCAGCTTTCCTCGCCGATCACTTTGCACACGGCAGGCCAGACCGCGGCCTGCGTGATGAAGTAGATGTAGGCATTGGGATCGGTCTCCCAACCCTTGCACTTCAGAATCCAGCCCGGCTGGCCGCCGCCCGACGCATTGCCGGCGCGCGGCACGGCTTCGCCGAATTGGCTGTCGGGGTATTGCGGGTACTCGTGCATCGTGCCGGTGCGCTCGAGCCGTTGCTGGTCGCGCAGCTTGACGCGGCACAGATTGAGCACGCCGTCTTGCATCGCCGCAAGAACCTTCTGGCCGCGGCCCGTCGTATTGCGCTGGTAGAGCGCGGCGACGATGCCGAGTGCCAGGTGCAGCCCCGTTCCCGAGTCGCCGATCTGCGCGCCGGTGACGAGTGGCGGGCCGTCATCGAACCCCGTCGTTGACGCCGACCCGCCTGCACATTGCGCGACGTTCTCGTAGACCTTGCAGTCTTCATACGGCCCCGGGCCGAAGCCCTTGACCGAGGCGACGATCATGCGCGGGTTCAGCTCCTGAATCCGCTCCCACGTGAAGCCCATGCGGTCCAAAGCACCCGGCGCGAAGTTCTCGACGAGCACGTCGCAGGTCTTGATGAGGCGGTCCAGCACCTCCTTGCCCTTCGGGTCTTTCGTGTTCACCGTGATGGAGCGTTTGTTGTGGTTCAGCATCGTGAAGTAGAGGCTGTCCACGCCGGGGATGTCGCGCAACTGGCCACGCGTCGCGTCGCCTTCACCGGCCTTTTCGACCTTGATGACGTCGGCGCCGAACCACGCCAGCAGTTGGGTGCAGGTGGGGCCGGACTGCACATGCGTGAAGTCGAGAATTCGAACGCCGTCTAATGCTTTGCTCATGGGTGGGTCTCGTCGAGGGTCAGGTCTTGGCGCGCGGTCGGTGTCACGACTTCTTCTTCGCGCTTTGCGGGTTCAGGCTCGTGATGCGGCCGCTTTCGGTGCCCGCGGTCTCGTCGATGATCGCGTTCACGAGGCTCGGTTTGCCCGAGGCGAGGGCCTCGACGATCGCGGCGCGCAACTGCTCCGGCGTGGTCGCGTAGTAGCCCTTGCCGCCGAAAGCCTGCATCATCATTTCGTAGCGCGCGTCTTTCACGAATACGGTGGGCGCGACGTCCGGGCCACCGGTCGGGTTCTTGTCGGTGCCGGCATAGACGCCGTTGTTGTTCATCACGACCACGCACACCGGCAAGTTGTAGCGGCAAATCGTTTCGACTTCCATTCCGGAAAAGCCGAACGCGCTGTCGCCCTCGATGGCGAGCACCGGCTTGCCGGTCACGACTGCAGCGCCGATGGCAAAACCCATGCCGATGCCCATGATGCCCCAGGTGCCCACGTCCAGGCGCTTGCGCGGCTCGAACATGTCGACGATCGAGCGCGTGAAGTCGAGTGCGTTCGCGCCTTCGTTGACGACGATCATGTCGGGCCGCGCCTTGACCTGTTCGCGGACCACGTTCAGTGCGCTGTGGAAGTTCATCGGCGACGGGTTCAGCGCGAGTGTCGCCGCCATCTTCGACAGGTTCTTGTCCTTGCGCTCGGCGATCGCTCCCGTCCAGTCGGACGGCGGCTTGGCCCAGTTCGCGCCCATGCTGGAGACCAGCGCCGACACGCACGAGCCGATGTCGCCGATGAGCGGCGCGGCGATCGCGACGTTGCTGTCGATTTCGGTGGGCGCGATGTCGATCTGGATGAACTGTTTCGGACCGGCCGCTGCGCCCCAGGTCTTGCCCTTGCCGTGCGAGAGCAGCCAGTTCAGGCGCGCGCCGATCAGCATCACGACGTCGGCCTGCTCGAGCACGAAAGAACGGCACGCCGAAGCCGACTGCGCGTGGTTGTCGGGCAGCAGGCCTTTGGCCATCGACATCGGCAGGTAGGGGATGCCGGACTTCTCGACGAGGGCGCGGATGTCCGCGTCAGCCTGCGCATAGGCAGCGCCCTTGCCGAGCAGAATCAGCGGGCGTTTCGCGCCCTTCAACAATTCGAGCGCGCGCTTCACGGCGTCGGGCGCGGGAATCTGGCGCGGCGCCGGATCGACGACCTTGATGAGCGACGCCTTGCCCGCGGCAGCGTCCATCGTCTGGCCGAACAGCTTGGCCGGCAGGTCAAGGTACACGCCGCCGGGCCGCCCCGACACGGCCGAGCGAATCGCACGCGCGATGCCGACGCCGATGTCTTGCGCATGCAGGACGCGAAACGCCGCCTTGCACAGCGGTTTGGCGATGGCGAGCTGGTCCATCTCTTCATAGTCGCCTTGCGCCAGGTCGACGATCTCGCGCTCGCTCGAGCCGCTGATGAGGATCATCGGGAAGCAGTTCACCGTCGCGTTGGCGAGCGCCGTCAAGCCGTTCAAAAAACCTGGCGCCGAGACCGTCAGGCAGATGCCGGGTTTTTGCGTGAGGAAACCCGCCGCAGCCGCCGCGTTGCCGGCGTGCTGCTCGTGGCGGAACGAGATCACGCGCATGCCCTCGGCTTGCGCCTTGCGCGCGAAGTCGGTGATCGGGATGCCGGGCAGGCCGAAGATCGTGTCCAGGCCGTTGAGCTTCAGCGCGTCGATGACGAGGTGAAACCCGTCGATGCTTGCCGGGGATGAGGTGTCGGTGGTCATGTCGAGGTCTTTCCGGTTGCACTGGTTGCGCGCCGCACGGCTCGCAGGGGCCGCGCGTGGCTTGCCTTGGTGGAGTAGGCACGGCGGGCGTCGGACTTATCATAGGAAGCGAAGGGCCGAATTGCCGTTGACCGCGGTCAAGTTTCAGGATTTGAAACCGGCACCTCTCGGACCCTGCAGCGCCAGCCGACATGATTTGCACCTCCGTAGACAACCACTCCGAACGCAATGTCATTCGCGTTCAGCTGAAGCAGAACATCGTCCTCAAGGAGATGACCGACGCCGAGCGCAGCGCGCTCGAGCCGCACCTGCTCGTCGTCGAATGCAACAAGGGCGACGCGCTGTTGCACCAGGGCGTGCACGACATGGAGCAGTACTTCGTTCTCGACGGCCTGCTCAAGCGCGTCGTGACGAGCAGCGACGCGAAGGAAATGATCCTGCGCTTCGCCGATCAGCGCGACATGGAAACGAGCTACGCCGCCTGGCGCCTGAACACGCCCACGCCGTACTCGATCGTCTGCGTCACGAAAGCAAGGGTGGTGAAACTGCCGATGCCGACCTGGGTGGCTTTCATGGACCAGCACCCCAAGTTCAAGCAGGCCTTCGAATACGAGGTGATGCACCTGATGAGCGAAATCATGGCGCACACGATCACGCTGCATTTGCTCGACGCGCCGGGGCGCGTGCACCGCTTCGAGCGCAAGCACCCCGAATTGGCAGAGCGGATCCCGAAGAAGGAACTCGCGGCCTACCTCAACCTGTCAGCCGAAACGCTGAGTCGGCTGAAACAGCGCGGCAAGATCTGAAAGGCAGCAGAGCTCTGATCAGTCCACCGGCCTTTGCGCCGCATGCGGGTCGATCTTGCGCGGCTTCAACGCGTGGATCGCCTTGCCGATCAACGGCCAGCACAGCAGCAGCAGCGCGAGCGTCGTGATCGTTCCGACGAGCGGGTTCGACCACATGATCCCGACCTCGCCTTGCGAGACGAGCATCGCCTGGCGGAATGAATCCTCCGCCTTGTCGCCGAGAACGAGCGCGAGGACGAGCGGTGCGAGCGGGTAGTCGAGCTTCTTGAAGACATAGCCGATGACACCGAAGCCGAGCATGAACCAGACGTCGAGCAGGGCGCTGTGCACGGTGTAGGCGCCGATCGCGCAGATCACGATGATGACGGGCGCGATGATGGAAAACGGAATTCGCAGGATCGACGCGAACAGCGGCACGGTGGTGAGCACGACGATCAGGCCGACCAGGTTGCCCAGGTACATGCTGGCAATCAGCCCCCAGACGAAATCTTTTTGTTCGACGAAGAGCAGCGGCCCGGGCTGCAGGCCCCAGATGAGCAGGCCGCCGAGCAACACCGCGGCGGTGGGCGAGCCGGGAATTCCGAGCGCGAGCATCGGCAGCAGCGCGCTCGTTCCGGCGGCGTGGGCGGCGGTCTCGGGAGCGATCACGCCTTCGATTTCGCCTTTGCCGAAATTCGCGCCGTTCTTCGACATCTTCTTCGCCAGGCCGTAACTCATGAACGACGCCGGCGTCGCGCCGCCCGGCGTGATGCCCATCCAGATGCCGACGAGCGAGCTGCGCAGCGACGTCACCCAGTACTTCGGCAAGGTCTTCCAGGTCTCCCACACGACTTTCGGGTTGATGCGCGCCGACTTGCCGGAAAACTGCAGGCCCTCTTCCATCGACAGCAGGATTTCGCCGATGCCGAACAGCCCGATCACGGCGATCAGGAAGTCGAAGCCGCGCATCAGTTCGGGCTGGCCGAAGGTGAGCCGCAACTGGCCGGTCACTGTGTCCATGCCTACCGCAGCGAGCGCAAAGCCGAGCGCCATCGCGACCAGGATCTTGAACGGCGAGCCCTTGCCCATGCCGACAAAACTGCAGAACGTCAACAGGTAGACGGCGAAGTACTCGGGCGCACCGAACTTGAGCGCGAACTTGGCGACGAGCGGCGCGAGGAACGTGATCATGATGACGGCGATCAGCGCGCCGACGAACGACGACGTGAACGCCGCCGTCAGCGCCTGCCCGGCCTGGCCTTGTTGCGCGAGCGGGTAGCCGTCGAAGGTGGTCGCGACCGACCAGGGCTCGCCTGGGATGTTGAACAGGATCGACGTGATCGCGCCGCCGAACAGCGCGCCCCAGTAGATGCAGGAGAGCATCACGATCGCCGAAGTCGGCGACATGGTGAACGTGAGCGGCAACAGGATCGCCACACCGTTCGCGCCACCGAGGCCCGGCAAGACGCCGATCAGCACGCCCAGGATGATGCCGACGAACATCAGGCCGAGGTTCACCGGCGTCAGCACGACGGCGAAACCTTGCATCAACGAACTCAGTTCTTGCATGAAGCGGCGCTCACAGGGAAATCAGAAAACCGCGCCGAGATTCCCATGCGTCCTCGGCAGCGGCTGGCGCGAGGCTGCAGGCGCGGCGCCGCTCAGTAACCGAGGAAATGAAGCGGGTCGAGCCTGCCCTTGAACAGCGGCACCTTGAACCAGACTTCGAACATGACGAAGAACACGGCGCTGACGATCACCCCGAGCAGCACGCTTTTCAGCGGCGGGTACTTGCCGAGCACGACCATGAACAGCGCGATGTAGATCCCCGAGGCGATGTACACGCCGAGAAAACCGATCGCGAACACGTAGACGGTCGCGGGCCAGAGCACCGACCAGACGCGACCCAGCTGCACGCGGTCGACGAACACGCCGCGGTCGCGCGTTTTCGCCCGCAGCGTCTGCACCAGGATGCCGGCACTCGAGACGCACAGAATGGCGCCGATGTAGAACGGAAAGTAGCCCGCACCGGGGCCGTCGCTCATCCAGCGCGAACCGAGACGCCAGGCCTCGAACATGACCACCGCGCCGATCACGAACAGCACGCCGGCGACGACGGCGTCGACGCTGTGGTTGCGCGCAACCGCGGGGCTGGGAGCGTCGTCTGTCGCGACGCCGGTGCGATCGGTCATGGACGCTTATTTGGCGAGGAAGCCGGCTTCCGTCATCAGCTGCAAGTGCAGTTTTTCCGCGCCTTCGAGCCACTTGCGGTAATCGGCGCCGGCCAGCGCCGTGGTGTTGAACGCGCCCTTCTCGATGAAGTCTTTCCAGTCCGGCGTCTCGCGGACCTTCTTCATCAGGTCGACGTAATAACCCGTCTGTTCGGGGGTGACGCCGGGCGCCATGAAGATGCCGCGCAGCATCACGTAGTCGGTGGGGACGCCGGCTTCCTTGCAGGTCGGGATGTCGTACCAGGACATGGTTTCGGTGACCTTCGCCTTGTACGGCATGCGTTCGTCGTCGAACACGCAGAGCGGCCGCAGCGCGCCGGCGCGCCACTGGGCGACGGCTTCGATCGGGTTGTTCACCGACGAGTCGACATGTTTGCCCACCAGCTGCACCGCGACTTCGCCGCCGCCCTTGTAGGGGATGTAGATGAACTTGGTTCCGGTGGCCTTTTCCAGGCCGACGGTGAGGATCTGGTCTTCCTGCTTCGAGCCCGTGCCGCCCATCTTGAACTTGTTCGGCCCCGCCGCCTTCACGGCGGCGACGTAATCCTTCGCCGTCTTGTACGGCGTCTCGGCGTTGACCCAGAGCACGAACTGGTCCAGCGCCATCATCGACACCGGTGTCATGTCTTTCCAGTTGAACGGAACCCCGGTGGCCATCGGCGTCGTGAACAGATTCGACAGCGTGATGATCAGCTTGTGCGGATCGGCTTTCGCCTCTTTCACGGCGAGAAAACCCTCGGCGCCGGCGCCGCCCGACTTGTTGACGACAACCATCGACTCCTTCATCAGCTTGTGCTTGACGACGATGCCCTGGATGAGGCGCGCCATCTGATCCGCGCCGCCGCCGGTTCCCGCCGGGACGACGAACTCGACCGGCTTGCTCGGTTCCCACGCCAGGGCGGGCGCGGCGATGCCTGCTGCGGCGAGCATGGCCGCAGCGCCGAGTGTGTGTGCCAGCCTGGCGCGGCGCCTGAAGTTCGCGTGATTCATGATCGTCACTCCTTGGGTGTCTTGGGACTGAATGGGATGACCGCAAGCGCGGTGTTCGGCTCTGCGCGAATGGTGATTCGCTTGCCGCGAAAAGCCATTGACCGCAGTCAATTTTGAGGGAATACCCGCGGCGCGCATCGGGCTGCGAATGAAACTCTTTGCGACCCTCGCAACCCGCGACGCGGGTGTGGCGCGGCGGCGCAAGGTGTGGGTTAACCCCCGCTCGATGATGCCGGCGCGCGATGCAAGATTCGAATCGGCCGGCGCCGGCTCACCCGCTCTGACACAGGAGAAATCAAAGATGCGCTTCAATCGATTCATTCGCCTTGCATTGCTCGCCCTCGGGCTGGGCGCTTGCCTCTCTGCATTCGCCCAATACCCGAATCGCCCGATCACCCTCGTCGTGCCGTGGGGCGCCGGAGGCGGCACCGACGCGGTGGCGCGTTTCATCGGCAACCTCATGGAAAGAGATCTCGGCCAGCCCGTCAACGTCGTGAACCGCACCGGCGGCTCGGGCGTTGTCGGCCATTCGGCGATCGCGAGCGCAGCCCCCGACGGCTACACGATCGGCATGATCACGGTGGAAATCACGATGATGCACCACCAGAAACTCACCGAGCTGAACCACGCCAGCTACACGCCGATCGCGCTCGTGAATCTCGACCCGGCGGGCTTTCTCGTGCGCGCCGATTCGCCGTACAAGTCGATGAGCGATGTGTTTGCCGCCGTGAAGGCCAACCCGGGGAAATTCAAGGCGTCGGGGACTGGCCAGGGCGGCATTTGGCATTTGGCTCTCGCGGGAATGCTGAGTGACGTAAAGATCGACCCGGCGGCTGTGCCCTGGGTTCCCTCGAATGGCGCGGCGCCGGGCCTGCAAGACCTCGCTGCAGGTGGGGTCGAGTTCGTTCCAGTCTCGCTGCCGGAAGGGCGCTCCCTCATCGAAGCCGGCAAAGTGCGGGCGCTCGTTGTGATGGACAGCCAGCGCGCCTCGCTGTTCCCGAACGTTCCCACGCTCAAGGAGGCCACCGGCTCGAGCTGGGCGACGGGCGCGTGGCGCGGCATCGCTGCGCCGAAGGGCTTGCCCAAAGACATCGCAGCCAAGCTCGAAGCTTCGGTGAAAAAGGCGTACGACAGCAAGGACTACAAGGACTTCATGGCGCAGCGCGGCTTCGGCACGCTGTGGGGCAACGCCGACGAGTTCGCGCGCTTCATGGCCAAGGGCGACACCGACATGAAGGCGGTGATGACGGCGGTGGGAATCGCCAAGTGAAGCCCGGCGCCGCCGTGTCGACACGGCCTGGCACGGCAGCGCCGGCGTGAGGCAGACCGACCGCAATGTCGGTATCGGCATCGCCGCGCTGGCGCTGCTCGTGCTCTGGTCGGCGCGCAATTTCCCGAACGTGCCCGGGCAAAAGCTCGGCGCGGCGTTCCTGCCGATGCTGATCGGCGCCGGGCTGCTGCTCTGCGCGATCGGCCTGCTGCTGCGCAAGCACGCCGCGGGCGACGCCGCTGCCGAATCGGCGCCGCCCGGCGAAGAACATTTCGGCAGCTCGGCACTCACGATCGGTGCCGTCGTCGTCTACATCCTCGCCTCCGACGCGGTGGGCTTCCTGCTGCTCGCGCCGCTCTGCCTGTTCGCGACCTTTCTCGCCCAGCGCGTTCGCATCGTCCCGGCGATCCTCTGGAGCCTCGGCGGCACGCTGCTCGTGCACGTCGCGTTCTACAAGCTGCTGCGCGTGCCCCTGCCCTGGGGCGTGCTGACGCCCATTTACTGAGATGCCACACACTTCCTTGAGCGGGCAGGATGGGACGGCTTTCGGCGGCAGGCGGGTCATCGATCGGTTTCTTGTTCGCGGGGCGCGCAAGGTGCCAACGAGCGACTGACATGGACGCTCTCGCATTGGCCTTCGGGCTCGTCTTCGAACCCTATGTGCTGCTCGTGATCCTGCTCTCGGCGCTGTTCGGCCTGTTTGTCGGCGCGATCCCCGGCTTGACGGCGACGATGGCGACTGCGCTGCTCGTTCCGGTCACGTTTTTCATGGCGCCGGTGCCGGCGGTCGCTGCGATCGTTACCGCTACAGCGATGGCGATCTTCTCCGGCGACATCCCGAGTGCCCTGCTGCGCATGCCGGGTACTCCGGCGTCGGCGGCGTACACCAACGAGGCGTACCTGCTCACGAAGGCGGGCCAGGCCGAACTCGCGCTTGGCGCGGGGCTCGTGTTCTCGGTGCTCGGCGGCGTCTTCGGCGTGCTCGTCCTGATCGTCGCGGCGCCGGCACTCGCCGAAGTGGCGCTCAAGTTCAGCTCGTTCGAGTACTTCTGGCTCGTCATGCTCGGTTTCACTTGCGCCATCTTCATCGCCGGCAAAGACCCCCTGAAAGGCCTGGTGTCGCTGCTGCTGGGGCTGCTGATTTCGGTCGTCGGCCTGGACAACCCGGCCGGCGCGCCGCGCTACACCTTCGGCAGCGCCGAGCTCACGGGCGGAATCTCGCTGATCCCGCTCATGATCGGCATGTTCGCGGTGTCGGAGGTGCTGCGCTACTCGGTCCAGGTCGTGAAGCCGATCATGGCGACGACGGCGAGCTTCGGCAACGTCTTCGCCGGCATGTGGGGGCTGCTGAAGAAGTACCCGCTGCAACTGCTGCGCGGCTCGGCGCTCGGCACCCTCGTCGGCGCACTGCCCGGCGCGGGCGCGGACATTGCGGCGTGGATGTCGTACGCGATGTCGAAACGCTTCTCCAAGGAGCCGGAGAAGTTCGGCACCGGCCACATCGAGGGCATCGTCGAATCCGGCGCGGCGAACAATTCGGCGCTCGGCGGCGCGTGGATACCCGCGCTCGTGTTCGGCATCCCGGGCGATTCGATCACGGCGATCGCGATCGGCGTGCTGTACCTGAAAGGCATGAACCCGGGGCCGACGCTCTTCGTCAACAACCCGCAGAACATCTACGCCGTGTTCATCGTCTTCATCCTGGCGCAGCTGTTGATGCTGCCGCTGGGCTGGATGGCGATCCGCGCCGCGCGCCAGATTCTGCGCATTCCGGCGAGCGTGCTCATGCCGCTGATTCTGCTGTTCTGCATCGTCGGCAGTTTTGCGATCAACAACAGCCTGTTCGGTGTGATCGTGATGCTCATCGCCGGCGTGCTTGGCTTTTTCATGGAGCGCTGGGGCTTCCCGGTCGCGCCGACGATTCTCGGCGTCGTTCTCGGCACGATGCTCGAAGAACACTTTTTCTCCAGCCTGGTGAAGGCCGACGGCAACTTCTTCGTCTTCTTCGAGCGGCCGATCGCCGGCGCGCTGGGCGTGGTGACGCTGCTCATCTGGTTCTGGCCGGTGGGGCGACGACTGTTGCGGCGCGGCAGGGCAACGCCGGCGCTGCGCTGAGTTGGCCGATGTCGCCCGACGCGCTCGAACCCGAGTGGATCGACGCCTTCGAGGCGGTGCTGCGCCGCTGCGCGATCCAAACCGGCGACACGGTCGCGGTCCTGCACGAATCGCGCGGCCGGCGCGACTTGCCCGAACTCGCGCGCCGCGCCGCGATGCGAATCGGCGCACTCTGTTTCGGTCTCGAGCTGACGCCTCCCGCTGCGCCGGGCCCCGCAGTGGTTCTCGCGCGCAGCGCGAGCACGCCGATTGCGGCGCTCGCGCCGGCGGTCGCGATGCTTGCCGGGTCGACGCTCGTCGTCGACTGCACGCAGGACGGGCTGACGCACGCGCCCGAACTGCTGAGCATTCTCAAGGGCGGCGCACGCGTCTTGTGCCTGGGCAACGAAGACCCGCAAACGCTGGCGCGCCTTGTGCCGGACGAGGCACTCGAGCAACGCGTGCGCGACCAGGTGCGGCGCCTGCGCGGTGCGCGGCGCATGACCGTGGCGTCGTCGGCCGGCACCGACTTGCAGGTCGATCTCGCCGGCAGCGTTGCCGGCGGCAATTGGGGAATCACGACCCGGCCCGGGACGCTGACGCAATGGCCGGGTGGAATCGCGCTCGTGTTTCCTGCGGCGCAGACGGTGCACGGCACGCTCGTGATCGACGTCGGCGACGTCAATCCCGCGCTCGGACGCAGCGTCAAGCAGCCGGTTCGCCTGACCGTCTCGCGCGATCACATTGCGCGCATCGAAGGTGCGGGAGTGGATGCGGAATCGGTGCGGCGCTGCATCGCCGCCTGGCGCGACCGCGCCGCTTACGCGGTGGGGCACATCGGCTACGGCTTGAACGGCGCGGTGCGCGCGACCTCGAGGGCGCTGTTTCGCAGGCCCGACGACGCGTCCGACGCGAACGGTGCCGAACTTCGTGCGCGCGCCGGGAATTTTCTGTACAGCACCGGCGCGAACGAAGTCGCACGCCGCTTCACGCTCGGCCATGTCGACTTGCCGCTGCGCGGGTGCACGATCGCGCTCGACGGCGAGGTGGTCGTGCGCGCCGGGCGGGTCATGGCGTGACCCCGCACTGCGTCGCCGCCGCGCGCAGCGACGCGCGCTGCCTCAGCGCAGCAATTCGAGCTCGAAGCGCTTGCGGCCGTGGATGCGGTAGACGCTGAAGTCGGCGACGTCCAGCGTCGCGATGCGGTTGATGCCGGTGGATTCGGCGAGCCAGATGAGCTCCAGATCCGCCCAGTCGGGGTTCTGGCCTGCGTACTTGTCGAACAGTTGCGCGACTCGTGCGTAGCCAGCGGCATCGGGATGCCTGACCTCGAGCACGCCGCGTGCGGCCAAGCCCGCGAGTTCGACCCGCAGGCGAGCTGGCAAGAAGAACGCTGCTTCGCTGAGCACCGGTCCCACGGTCAGCAACAGGGAGCTGTGCGCCGCCATCCACGCCGCCGCGGCAGCGTGGTGAGTGTCGAGCCGGTCGAACAGCGCAACCAGGAATCCTGTGTCGAGCAGGACGGGCTCACCGGCGCCGGGAGCCAGCTTGCGTCGAGCCGTCAAACGCCGCCCCGGCGTGCCTTGCGTCGAGCGAAACTTTCCTCAATTCGCGCTCGCACGGCGGCCTTGTCGGCGCCGCCGCCCAGCGCGACGCCGCCAATCAATCCGGCCTCAGCAAACGCGCGGTAGTTCGCGCTGGTGGGGCCGGCCGGACGCAGCGCTGCAGCCTTCGAAGGCTGGGTCTGGCCTGCCAACAGGTAGGTGGCCAAACATTCCTGGACCACGAGGCTTTTTGTGACCCCGCGTTCCGCGCAATGGCGCTCCAGCGCTGATTCGAGGGCCTCGTCCAGGCGCACCGTCAAAGTCATGAGGAGTCTCCGCCAAGAATACAATGGAAAGCAGTGTAATACAGCGCGCGAACACGATCAAGCGGCGCGCCCCGCGCCCATGGTCTGCGCCGCTGCGTCACTCGACCGCTTTGACCATGTCCTCCACGACCTTCTTCGCGTCGCCGAACACCATCATCGTCTTGTCCATGTAGAAGAGTTCGTTGTCCAGGCCGGCGTAGCCCGCGGCCATGGAGCGCTTGTTCACGATCACCGTCTTCGCCTTGTAGGCCTCGAGGATCGGCATGCCGTAGATGGCGCTGCCTTTGATCAGCGCTGCAGGGTTCACGACGTCGTTCGCGCCGAGGATGATGGCGACGTCGGCCTGGCCGAACTCGCCGTTGATGTCTTCCATCTCGAACACCTGGTCGTACGGCACTTCGGCCTCGGCGAGCAGCACGTTCATGTGCCCCGGCATGCGGCCGGCGACGGGGTGGATCGCGTACTTCACCGTCACGCCCTTGTGGATGAGCTTCTGCGCGAGCTCCTTCACCGCGTGCTGGGCGCGCGCCACCGCCAGGCCGTAGCCGGGCACGATGATGACGGTCTCGGCGTTGCCGAGTACAAACGCGGCGTCGTCGGCGCTGCCGCTCTTCACGGCGCGTTGCGCCTGCGCGCCCGCCGCCGCCTGGCCGACGTCGCCGCCGAAGCCACCGAGGATGACGTTGAAGAACGAGCGGTTCATCGCCTTGCACATGATGTAGGACAGGATCGCGCCGCTTGAGCCGACGAGCGAGCCGGCGATGATGAGCATCGAGTTGTTCAGCGAGAAGCCGATGCCTGCCGCGGCCCAGCCCGAGTAGCTGTTCAGCATGCTGACGACGACGGGCATGTCGGCGCCGCCGATCGGGATGATGATGAGCACGCCGAGCACGAAGGCGATTCCGATCAGCAGCGCGAAGTCCAGCTTCGATTCGCTGAGCGTGTAGCCGACGATGAAAAACAGCATCGCCAGGCCGAGCACCAGGTTGATCCAGTGCTGGCCCTTGAACGTCACCGGAGCGCCCTGGAAGAGGCGGAACTTGTAGGTTCCGGAAAGCTTGCCGAAAGCGATCACCGAGCCGCTGAACGTGATCGCGCCGATCGCTGCGCCGAGCGCAAGTTCGAGCCGGTTCCCCGCCGGCAGCGCGCCGCCCTTGGCGGTGATGCCGAACGCCCAGGGCTCGACCGCTGCGGCGACGGCGATGAACACCGCCGCCAGGCCGATCATGCTGTGGAAGAAGGCGACGAGTTCGGGCATCTTCGTCATCTCGACCGTCTTCGCGCGCCACGCGCCGTAACCGCCGCCGACCACCAGCCCGAGCAGCACCCAGCCCAGGCCACTTGCCGAACCGGCGAGCCTGACGATCAGCGCGGCAGTCGTGACGCCGGCGATCGCCATGCCGAGCATGCCGAACACGTTGCCGCGGATCGACGTCGTCGGGTGGCTCAGGCCTTTCAGCGCCTGGATGAAGCAGACGCTCGCGACGAGGTAGAGCAGGGTGACGAGGTTCAGGCTCATCACTTCTTCTCCTCGACGGGCTTGGGCGCTTTCTTCTTGAACATCTCGAGCATGCGCCGCGTGACGAGAAAGCCGCCGAAGATGTTCACCGCGGCGAGCGCGACGGCGAGCACGCCCATCGTCTTGCCGAGTGTCGTTTCGGTGAGCGCGGCGGCGAGCATCGCGCCGACGATGACGATCGCCGAAATAGCGTTCGTCACCGCCATCAGCGGCGTGTGCAGCGCGGGCGTGACGGTCCACACGACGTGGTAGCCGACGTAGATCGCGAGCACGAAGATGATCAGGTTCGTGATGGTGGGCGAGACGATGTCCATGAGGGCTTCCTTGTTCTTCGCTGCGGCTACTTGCGCTTGACTTCGCCGGCTTGGGTCATCAGACAGGCGACAACGATGTCGTCGTCCATCGGCACGTTGAACGTTCCTTCCTTCGTGAGCACGAGCTTGAGGAAGTCGAGCACGTTGCGCGCATAGAGGCTGCTGGCGTCTGCCGCGACGAGCGCCGCCAGATTGGTTTCGCCGACGAGCGTGACGCCGTGCTTGATCACCGTCTTGCCCGGCTCGGTGAGCGGGCAGTTGCCGCCCGCCGGCGCGGCGATGTCGACGATCACCGAACCCGGTTTCATCGCCTTCACCATCTCTTCGGTGACGAGCACCGGCGCGGCGCGGCCGGGAATGAGCGCGGTCGTGATCACGATGTCGGCGGCAGCGACGCGCTTCGCGACTTCGACTTTCTGCCGATCGAGCCAGCTCTGCGGCATCGGTCTTGCGTAGCCGCCCACGCCTTCGGCAGCTTCCTTTTCCTCCGCGGTCTCATACGGCACGTCGATGAACTTCGCGCCGAGCGATTCGACCTGCTCCTTGACGCTCGGCCGCACGTCGCTCGCTTCGATCACAGCGCCGAGGCGCTTCGCCGTCGCGATCGCCTGCAGGCCGGCGACACCGACACCGAGAATCACGACCCGCGCCGCCTTCACCGTTCCGGCGGCGGTCATCAACATCGGGAAGAAGCGCTGGTACTTGTCGGCGGCGATCATCACCGCCTTGTAGCCGGCGATGTTCGCCTGGCTCGAGAGCACGTCCATGCTTTGTGCGCGCGTCGTGCGCGGCGCGGCCTCCAGGGCGAAGCTCGTCAGGCCAGCGCTTGCGAGGCGCGAGAGGCCTTCTTTGTCGAACGGGTTCAGCATGCCCACCAGTGCTGCGCCGCTCTTCATGAGGGGCAGCTCGGCCTCGCCCGGCGCGCGCACCTTGAGGACGAGGTCACAGCCGAATGCGCCGGACTTGTCGGTGATCTCCGCACCGGCAGCCTGGTACGCGGCGTCGGTGCTGCTCGCTGCCACACCGGCGCCCGACTCGACCCGGATCACGTGGCCCAGCGCCTTCAGCTTCTTCGCCGTCTCGGGCGTCATCGCGACGCGGGATTCACCTGCCGCGGTTTCGCGCGGCACTCCGATCAACATGGCTTGCTCCTCGTCTTGTAGGCCGCGGCGCAGGCGGGTTGCCTCCGCGCTGCGGCGCGTTTCGAGCGACGAGCATACACAAGAAGTTGCGCCGCGCGCGGCGCCGGCTCAACGCCTCAGGCCGGGGTGTCGATCATGAATGCGGTCTGCGCCGGGCGCCCGGGCAATTCGAGCTGCGCCGTCTGGCCCGGCGTGCTCGAAATTCGCTGACCGCGCCGATACACGGCGAGGCGCGTCGCGCGCAGGCGGATCGCCTCGACGGGATCGCGCGCCTGCAGCAGCACGAAGTCGGCATGGGCGCCCGCCGCGATGCCGTAACCTTCGAGGCCAAGAATTCGCGCCGGGGCACTTGTTACGGCGGCGAAACAGTGGCGCATCGCCTCTTGCCCCGTCATCTGCGCGACGTGCAATCCCATGTGCGCCACTTCGAGCATGTCCGCGGCGCCGAGGCTGTACCACGGGTCCATCACGCAATCGTGGCCGAACGCGACCGTCAAACCATGCGCCAGCAGCTCAGGAACGCGCGTCATGCCGCGCCGCTTCGGGTAGCTGTCGTGGCGGCCCTGAATCGTGATGTTGATGAGCGGATTGCTCACCACGTTCAATTGCGCCTCCGCCATCAACGGCAGCAACTTGGACACATAGTAGTTGTCCATCGAGTGCATCGACGTCAGGTGCGAGCCCGTGACGCGGCCGTGCAGCCCGAGGCGCTGCGTTTCATGGGCGAGGGTTTCGACGTGGCGCGACAACGGGTCGTCGGTCTCGTCGCAATGCATGTCGACCCTTCGCCCCTGCTCGGCGGCGAGTTCGCACAGGAGGCGCACGCTGTCCGCGCCCTCCTGCATCGTGCGCTCGAAGTGCGGAATGCCGCCGACCACGTCGACGCCCATCGCCAGCGCACGCTTCAATTGCTCCAGCGCACCCGGGCATCGCAGCACGCCGTCTTGGGGGAAAGCGACGAGTTGCAAGTCGAGGTACGGTGCAACGCGGCGTTTCACGTCGAGCAGCGCCTCCACGGCGAGCAGGCGCGGATCGCAGATGTCGACATGGGAGCGGATCGCGAGCAGTCCCTTCGCGACGGCCCAGTCGCAATAGGCGAGCGCACGCTCGATCAGCGCCTCGGCGCTGAGCTGCGGCTTGAGTTCGCCCCAAAGGGCGATGCCCTCGAGCAGCGTGCCGCTCGCGTTGACTCGCGGCAGGCCGTAGCTCAGCGTCGCATCCATGTGGAAGTGCGCGTCGACAAACGGCGCGCTGAGCAGGTGGCCCTCTGCGTCGAGGCGCTCGTGCGCAGGCGCGTCCAGGCCGGGCGTGACCTCGACGATGCGCCCGGCGCTGACGGCGACCGACATGTCGCGCCGGCCGTCGACGAGGCTGGCGTTGCGAATCAGCAGATCAAGCATGGCTGCGGCTCCCGGTGTTCTGTTGGCGTGGCGCTGGCGGGCTAGCGCTCGCCCCTGCGATACGGCTTCATCAACGCCGCAGGATAAGCCGCCTTGCGCGCGACGAGCACGAGCGCGACGATCGACAGCGCGTAGGGCAGCATCAGGTACACCTGATAAGGCAGCGTCGCCGCGCCCGACTGCTGCAAGCGCAGTTGCAACGCGTCGAACATCGCGAACAGCAGCGCGCCGAGCAGCGCCTTGCCCGGCTGCCACGACGCGAACACGACGAGCGCGACGCAGACCCAGCCGCGGCCGTTCACCATGTTGAAGAAAAACGCGTTGAACGCGGCGAGCGTGAGGAAGGAACCCGCCACGCCCATCAATGCCGACCCGGCGACGATCGCCCCGGTGCGCACCGCCGCCACCGAGACCCCCTGGCCTTCGGCGGCGTGCGGGTTCTCGCCCACCATGCGCAGCGCCAGTCCCGCCGGCGTGCGGTAAAGCAAGTAGCCGAGCAGCGGCACGAGCGCGAGTGCGAGCAGCGTCATCGGCGTTTGTTGCTCGAGGATGGGAACGCTCAGCCCGGTCATTTCGCTGAACGGCTGCACTGTCGGCGGCGTGTTCACCTTGGGGAAGCCGACCCGATAGCCGTAATAGCTGAGCGCGGTCGCGAGCAAGGTGATTCCCAGGCCCGACACATGCTGCGACAGCGCAAGCGTCACGGTCAACAGCGCATGCAACAAGCCGAACAGCGCACCGGTCAGCGCCGCCACCGCGACCCCGCCCCACAGAGGGAGGCCGCTGTAGACCGCGAGCCAGCCGCTGAAAGCCCCCGCGACCATGATGCCCTCGATGCCCAGGTTCAGCACACCCGCGCGCTCGCAAAGCAGCACGCCGAGCGTGCCCAGCACCAAGGGGGTGGCGATGCGCAGCACCGCGACCCAGAACGAGGCGTGGGTCATGATGTCGAGCACTTCCGTCACGGCGATTGGCTCGCGGACACCCGGACCCGATACTGCGTGAACAGCGTCGCCACCAGCACCGCGAGCAACGACGTCGCAACGATCACGTCGGCGAGGTAAGTCGGCACGCCGACCGCGCGGCTCATGCTGTCCGCGCCGACCAAAATTCCGGCGATGAAGATCGCGGCGGCCAGCACACCCAGCGGGTTCAGCGCCGCGAGCATCGCGATCACGATGCCGCTGTAGCCGTAGCCCGGCGACATGTCCAGGGTCACGTAGCCGGTGCGGCCGGCGACTTCCACCGCGCCAGCCAGGCCCGCGAGGGCACCCGACAGCAGCGCGACGATCACAGTCGTGCGCAGCGCTGGAACCCCGACAAACGCCGCGGCGCGTGCATTGGCACCCGTCGCGCGGATCTGAAATCCCAGCAACGTGTACTTGAAAACCGCCGCCAGCGCCAGCGCCAACGCCCCGGCGAGCAGCAAGCCGCTGTGGACGCGCGTGCCGGGAACAAGTTTGCTGAGTTCGAGTTCGCTCGCGAGCGCGAGGCTTTGCGGCCAGCCCAGTGCCGCCGGGTCTTTCATCGCGCCGTCGAGCAGCGCCGACACGCCGAGCAGCGCGATGAAGTTCAGCAACAGCGTCGTCACGACTTCATCGACGCCCAGGCGTGCCTTCAGCAATGCCGGCACGAGCAGCAGCATGGCGCCTGCGAGCGCCGCAGCGAGCAGCATCGCCGGAAACACGAGCCACACCGGCGCCGCGAGTTCGCCGCCCGCCGCCACACCACCCACCGCGACTGCGGCCAGCGCGCCGGCGTAGAGCTGGCCTTCGGCGCCGATGTTGTACAGGCGCGTCTTGAACGCGACCGTCGCGGCCAGGCCGGTCAGGATCAGCGGCACGGCGCGCGTCAGCGTTTCGCTCCACGCGAACACCGAGCCGAAGCCACCTTGCAGCATCAGTGCATAGGTTTGTCCCACCGGCGCTCCCGCCCACGCGACGAGCAGCGAGCTCACGAGCAGCGTGAACGATATTGCCGCGAGTGGCGCGAGCAGGAGCGCGGCACTCGAGGACTGATGGCGCGGTTCGAGGCGCATGGCCGGGCGGGCTTTGCAGTGGCGCTTTCAAGCGGCGAGCGCGGCGCTTGCCGACGCTGCGCCGGCCATCGCCAGTCCCAGGCTTTCGCGCGTCCATTCGTGGCCTTGCCGCGCCGCGCTGAGGCGGCCTCGGTACAACACCGCGATCCGGTCGCCGAGCGCGATCACTTCGTCCAGATCGTCGGAGATCAACAGCACGGCCGCGCCGGCGTCGCGCGCGGCGAGCAACTGCTGCTGCACGAACGCGACTGCGCCGACATCGAGGCCCCAGCTCGGCTGGTGCGCGACGATCAACCGCGCCGGCTGGCCATCCGGAGCGATCAGGGCGCGCGCCAGAATCAACTTCTGCAGATTGCCGCCCGACAGGGCGCGCGCCGGCGCGTCCAGGCCGGCGCCGCGCACGCCGAAGCGTTCCAGCAGCTGTTGCGCGAAGCCGCGCGCTGCGGTGCGGCGCACCCATCTCAATCCGAGTGCGCTGCGGCTGAAGGTCGCGCTGCTCCAACGTTCGGCGCAAGCGTTTTCCCAGACGGCCAAGTCGCCGATCGCCCCCGTGCCCTGGCGGTCTTCGGGAATGCGCGCCACGCCTTGCGCGACCAGCGCCGCCGGATCGGCGCGCAATGCCTGGCCGTGCAGCGCGGCGCGGCCTGAAGCGACGGCGCGAGTGCCGCACAGCAGATCGGCAAGCGCCGCCTGGCCGTTGCCCGAGACACCGGCGATCGCGACGATCTCGCCGCCGTGCAGCGCGAGCGAAACCCCGGCCAGGCGATCGCGCGCCGATCCTGCGGTGTGTACATCGTCGAGCCGGCACACCGGTTCGGCCGACGGGCGCGCCCCGCCGCGCTGCGGCTGCGCTACGTCGTGGCCGACCATCCACAGGGCGAGCTGCGCCGCGCTCACGTCGCTGGCCTTTGCTTGGGCGACGAGTTTGCCGGCACGCAACACGGCGATGCGGTCCGAGATCCGCAGCACCTCGTCGAGCTTATGGCTGATGAAAATGATCGCCAGACCCTGCGCGACCATCTGGCCCAGCGTATCGAACAGCGCCTCGCTCTCCTGCGGCGTGAGCACGGCGGTCGGCTCATCCAGGATCAGGATGCGCGCGCCGCTGCCGCCTTCGTTGCCCATCAGCGCTTTCAGGATCTCGACGCGCTGGCGTTCGCCCACCGACAAGTCAGCGACGCGCGCGTCGGGCTGCACCGACAGGCCGAAGCGCTGCGCGACGTCGAGCAGGCGTTTGCGCGCCGCGCTGCGGCGCGACCAGGGCCGCCAGAGCGGCTCGCTGCCCACCATCACGTTGTCGAGCACGGTCAGGTTGTGTGCGAGCGTCGAATGCTGGTGCACCATGCCGATGCCCGCCGCGAGCGCGGCGCGCGGCTGGCCCGGCGGCAGCGGTGCGCCGAACGCTTCAATCGTTCCGGCATCGGCGACGTAATGGCCGAACAGGATCGCCACCAGCGTGCTCTTGCCGGCGCCGTTTTCGCCGAGCAAGGCGAGCACTTCGCCGCGCTGCAGGTCGAGCGAGATCGAATCGTTCGCAAGCAGCGAGCCGAAGCGCTTCGTGATGCCTTGCAGGCGCAGGACGCAATCGGTCATCGCTTCGCCTGTGACCCGTCATCGCGGCGAAAGCCGGAACCCACCGGTTTGGGTGGACGTGGATCCCGGCTTTCGCCGGGATGACGGAAGGGCAAGGGTGCAGAGCCCGCTACTTGGCCGTGGACTTGGGCTGCTCGTCGTCCACCTTCACCGTGAAGCTGCCCGCGAGGATGGCTTTCTCCTTGGCGCGCATTTTCGCCACCACATCGGCCGGCACCTTCTTCTCGAACGTTCCCAGCGGCGCGAGCTCCGAGCCCTTGTGCTTCATCATCGAGTAGGGGCCGTAGTCTTCGGCGGCGAACTTGCCATCCTTCACCAGCTTGATCGCCCGGTCGATGCTCGGCTCCATGTGCCAGAGTGCCGAGGCGACGACGGTGTCGGGGTATTTGTCTTGCGTATTGATGACGTTGCCGATCGCCAGCTTGCCTTTTTCCTTGGCCGCGTCGCTGACGCCAAAGCGCTCGGCGTACATCACGTCGGCTCCTTTGTCCATCATCGCGATCGCCGCCTCCTTGGCCTTGGGCGGGTCGAACCAACTGTTGATGAAGCTCACCGTGAACTCGACTTTTGGATTCACTTCCTTGGCGCCCGCCATGAACGCGTTCATGAGGCGGTTCACTTCGGGGATCGGAAAACCACCGACCATGCCGATCTTGTTGCTCTTCGTCATTCCGCCGGCGACCATTCCGGAGAGGTAGGCAGGCTCCTGGATGTAGTTGTCGAACACGGCGAAGTTGGGCGCCTGCGGCTTGCCCGAGCTGCCCATGAGGAATGCGACCTTGGGGAAGTCCTTCGCGACCTTGCGCCCAGCAGCTTCGACGCCGAACACTTCGCCGACGATCAAGGTGTTGCCGCCGGTCGCGTACTCGCGCATGACGCGCTCGTAGTCGGCGTTCGCGACGTTCTCGCTCGCCTTGTATTCGATCTCGCCGCGCGCGGCGGCAGCGTTCAACGCCTTGTGGATGCGGCTCACCCATTGCTGCTCGAAGGGCACGGTGTAGATGCCGGCGACTTTGAGTTTGGCTTGGGCGAGGGCCAGGCCGGGCGCGGCGAGCGCGACGGAACACGCCAAGGCGAGCAGGGTGCGGCGCAGGGCAAGGTGGGTAGACATGGTTTCTCCTCGAAGACTGGGTGGAAGGGCTGGGGGAGGCTGCGCTGCGATGCGCGCCCGCCGTGCCCGCATGTTGCCCAGACCGCGGCACCCGAGAAAGAGTGCTTATCCCTAGCCGGGCCAGCCACACGGCCGCAGACCGACGCGGCGACGCCGCGACACAATGGCGCATGGCATCGTCCCCCAACCGCGCCGGCGCTGGCAGCGCCGAGCGCTGGAAACCCAGCGTCACCGTCGCGGCGATCATCGAACAGGACGGCCGCTACCTGCTCGTCGAGGAAAACACCGCCGAAGGATTGAAGCTGAACAACCCGGCCGGGCACCTTGACCCCGGCGAGTCGCCGCTGCAAGGCGTGGTGCGCGAAACGCTGGAGGAGACGGCGCGGCGCTTCGAGGCGCAGGCGGTGCTCGGCATCTACCTGTCGCGTTTTCGCCGTCAACGCAGCGGCGAAGACGTGACCTACTTGCGCATTGCGTTTTGCGGAACGGTGGGCGGGGTCGACCCGACGTTGCGCCTCGACGACCCCATCGTCCGCACGCTGTGGATGACACCTGACGAAGTGCGCGCCAGCACCGCACGCCATCGCAGCCCGCTGCTGCTGCGCTGCATCGAAGACCACCTCGCGGGCAAGCGCTTCGGCCTGGACCTGTTGCACGCCGACCCGACGCTGTGGCAGCCGGAGCTGCGACCCTGAAGCGGCTTTGAGCCGGCGCAGCGCTCAATCGGGTTTGATACCGGCGCGCGTCACGATCTCTTTCCAGACCTTCTGCTGCGCGGCGATGAACGCCGCAAACTCTTCCGGCGGGCCACCGCCGCCAACCGCGCTGTCGCTCGCAAAGCGCTCCGTCACGGAGTTCGACTTCAACGCCTTCAGCGACTCTTCCTGAAGCGCTTTCACGATCTCGCGCGGCGTCCCGGCAGGCGCGAGGATGCCGTACCACTGCGAGGTCTCGAAGTCCTTGTAGCCCATCTCGGCGACCGTGGGCACGTCGGGCAATTGCGCCAGTCGCATCGCCGTGCCCACCGCGATGGCGCGCAGTTTGCCGGCCTTGATGTGCGGCAGCAGCGCCGGCAAGCCTGCGGAAGACGCCTGGGTCCGCCCGGCGAGCAGGTCGGTGAGCTGCGGGCCTGTGCCGCGGTAGGGGATGTGCGTGATGAACATGCCGGTGACGAGTTTCAGGTACTCCATCGCCAGGTGCCCGGCGCTCGCGTTGCCGGCCGAGCCGTAGTTCAGCTTGCCCGGGTTCGCTTTCGCATAGGCGACGAATTCCTTGAAGTCTTTCGCCTGAACATCAGGGTGGATGACGAACAGGTTCGGCACCTTGGCGAGCAACGTGACCGGAATGAAGTCCCGGTTCACGTCGTACGGCTGATTCGGGAAAATGTACGGGTTCACCGCGAGCGAACCCACATGGCCGAGGATGATCGTGTGGCCGTCGGGCGCTGCCTTCGCCACATCCTGCATCGCCGGGATCCCGGCGCCGCCGCCTTTGTTCTCCACATAGACGGTCTGACCGAGTTGGCGCGTGAGCTCGTTCGCAACGGTTCGGGCGACGATCTCCGACGTCCCACCGGGCGCGAACGGAACGACGAAACGCACCGACTGCTTCGGCCAGGTGGCTTGCGACACAGAAAGCCGCGGCAGCATCAGCGCCAGCGCGGCAAGCAAGGTGCGTCGTTGCAAAGGGTTCATTCGCGCAACTCCCGGATCCACAGGTGCATTGGTTCAGAACTGGTAGCGCCGCAGCCCACCGTCGACAGGGATCACTGCGCCGCTGATGTAGCCCGCGCGCGGGCTGGCGAGGAACACGACCAGGTCCGCGAGTTCGTTCGGTTCGCCGTACCGCCCCGCGGGAATCTCGTTCTCGCTTTGCCACTGCCGATGCTGCGGCGTGTAGTTGCGAAAGATCTGCTCCGAGTGGATGCGCCCCGGCGCGACGCAATTCACCGTGACCCCATGCGGCCCGACCATGCGGCTCAGGCCCTTCGCCCAGCTGTGCACGCCGGCCTTGGCGCAGAACGCGCCGTTCACATGGTCGGGTTCGCTCTTGCCCGTGATGTTGACAATGCGTCCCCAGCGGCGCGCGATCATCGCGTCGATCAGCGCATCGGCCAACTGGCGCGGGCGGTGGAAGTTGAGCGTCATCGCTTCATCCCAGGCGGCTTCGCCGACGTGCAACTGCTTGAACTCGCGCGAGCCGCCGGCGTTGTTGATCAGAACGTCGACGCTGCCGAGCGCGGCGAGCGCGCTGTCTGCGATGCGCTGCACGGCGTCGGGAGCGAGCATGTCGTGCTGAATGATCACCGGCGCCACGCCTCCCGCAGCCACGATCTCGGTGCACAGTTCCTCGAGCAGGCCTGCGCGCCGCGCCGTGATCGCCAGGCGCACGCCCTCCAGCGCCAGCGCCTTCGCGACGGCGCGGCCGATTCCGGCGCTGGCCCCGGTGACGAGTGCGGTGCGCCCTTGGAGTTGCATGTCCATGAGGACCGCACTTTAACGGCCGGGATAATCCGCAGCGTGAATGCGCCAGCGAGACTCCCACATCAACGCATCGTCGTCGGCCTGTCGGGCGGCGTGGATTCGGCCGTCAGCGCGTGGCTGCTGAAACGCGCCGGCCACGAAGTGCTGGGGGTGTTCATGAAGAACTGGGAGGATGACGATGGCGACGCCGACGGCGACAGGTATTGCTCGTCGAATGTCGACTTCGTCGACGCCGCGGCGGTGGCCGACGTGCTCGGCATCGAAATCGAGCACGTCAACTTCGCCGCCGACTACAAGGACCGCGTCTTCGCCGAGTTCCTGCGCGAATACCAGGCCGGTCGTACGCCGAATCCCGACGTGTTGTGCAACGCCGAAATCAAGTTCAAGGCCTTCCTCGACCACGCACTCGCTCTCGGCGCAGATCGAATCGCGACCGGCCACTACGCCCGCGTGCGCGAACAGGGCGGACGCTTCGAATTGTTGCGTGGCCTGGACCGCACCAAAGACCAGAGTTACTTCCTGCACCGGCTGAACCAGGCGCAGCTCGCGAAGACGCTGTTCCCGGTGGGCGAGCTGCCCAAGTCCGAAGTGCGACGCCTGGCCGTCGAAGCTCGAATCCCGGTCGCCGCCAAGCGCGACTCGACCGGCATCTGCTTCATCGGCGAGCGGCCTTTCCGCGAGTTTCTGCAGCGCTACCTCGCCCATCAACCGGGCCCGATCCAAGACGAGCGCGGGCGCACCGTCGGCGAGCATGTGGGCTTGAGCTTTTACACGCTCGGGCAGCGCAAGGGCATGGGAATCGGCGGCGTGAAGGCGAGGCGAAGCGTGCGCGGCGGCGGCGACCATGAACCCTGGTTCGTCGCGCGCAAGGACATCGCGAACAACACGCTCATCGTCGTACAAGGCCACGAACACCCGCTGCTGCAGACGCACCGGTTGCGCGCGCTCGATGCGAGCTGGGTCGCTGGCGTTGCGCCTGCAGCGGCCAGGCGCAGCGCCAAAACGCGCTACCGCCAGGCCGACGCGGCGTGCGAGTTGAGCGCGCCTGAGAATGGCAACGGCGCCGAATTCGAACTCGGTTTCGATACGCCGCAATGGGCGGTGACGCCGGGCCAGTCGGCGGTGCTGTACGACGGCGAGGTGTGCCTGGGCGGCGGGGTGATCGAGACGGCGACGTGAGTTTGGCTGCGCCTCGAGGCGGGCGCGCTGCCTTGACTACGGCTTGCCCAGGTCCATCGTCCAGTAGGTCGGGTAAGTATTGCTTGCCGTGCCGGCGACGCAGACCAACCCGAGGTCGACCAGGCCCGGGTTCATCAGGTTCGCGCAGTGCCCGTCGCTCGCCATCCAGCCGTCGACCACCGCATTCAGCGTCGTCTGGCCGGCGGCGATGTTCTCCGCGATCGCGCTCCACGCGTAGCCCGTCGCGTTGATGCGCTGCGCGAGCGTGCTGCCGTTCGAACCGGTGTGCGAAAAGATGTTGTTCGCCTGCATGTCGAGCGAGTGCACCTGCGCGGCCTGCGCCAGCGCGTCGTTCCAGCGCAATGCCGTCGTCGGCGCGAAGCTGCCCGCGGTGCGGCAGCTCGCGCCGCCGGCCCGGTATTGATTCACTCGCGCGAGCGCCGTCGACTGGAAATTGGCCAGGCCACAGGTCGACGTCGCCAAGGGTGGGGTGGGTGTGCCGGGTGGCGCAGCGGCGGAGCCGGCGTCGCCGCCGCCACCGCAGCCGCCCAGAGCGAGCAGCAGCGCAAGGCGATAGCGCCAGAGGCCGGCGCGGCGGCGCTTGGGGTGGGTTGCAACTGTCATGGCCGCGCAGGCTAACGAGTGGGCGCCGCCGCAGGCGTAAGCAGCGGTAAGGCGCGTGTTCGCGCCGCGCCGCACGCGGCGCCTGGAATGAAATTTCGGTACTTTCCAGCGCGAAGTCGAGCGCGGCGTTGGACAATCGCGCGCAGATGCATGCACAGACCAGGACCAGCGACATGAATGTCGACCGCCTGAGGGAGTACGGCGCGCCGCGGCGCACAGCGCGAGCGATGCTGATCGCGCTCCTCGGCGCGTGGCTCGTCGCCTGCTCGGGAATCCGCCTCATCGCCGACTACGACGCCGAAGCGGCGCGTGGCATCGCCGAGACGGCGTCCGCCGTGTTCACTTTCTACGACCGGCTCATTTCCGCGCGCACCACGCAGCCCCGGCCCAACCTGCTCGTCTATCGCGACTACGCCGACGACTGGGGCCGCGTCGAAACGCAGATCCGCGTGATGCTGGTTCGCGAAGCGTCGCGCCCGCTGAACACGGACTCGGAGGCGATCGCGAAGACGATTCTCGACTTCTGGGTCAAGTACCGCGGCGCGCACCTGAGCAGCGACGACTACAACGCGCGGCTGCTCGGAATTCACCGCGACCGCTTCCAGCGCCTGTTTGCCGCGGCACTGCGCGCCGAGCGCGCGAAGCAGCTGGCGAGCGCCGACAGCAACCCCGCGGCGCCCGACGCCGAACCGTGAGGCACCCGCCATGGCGATCGACTGGGAATCGATTTTCAGATCAGCGCTCGGCGCGGCGACCGATGCGGTGAAAACCAACGCGCCGCAGGTCGAAGACTTCCTGCGCGAGATCGCGAAAGGCCACGAAATGGCGCTGAAGGAGATCGGCGAAGCGTTTGCGCTGGGCGACATCGACGAAGCGACGTTCAAGTCGGAACTCGACGACGAAGCGAAGACGCTGGCCGCCGAGTTGCGCGCTGTGGCCGTGCTCACCAAGGCGATCGCGCAGCGTGCCGCGAACGCGTTTCGCGACGCCCTTTTCGCCGGCGTGAAGACGGCGATCGCCGCCGTGATCTAGGAGCGCGCAACCATGGCCACCGGCGCTGATTTGCTCGAACTGGCGCGCCGGCATGTCGGCGAAACCTACCGGCTCGGTGCGAAAGTGCCGAAGGACAACCCGGCGTGGCAGGGCCCGTGGGACTGCGCCGAATTCGCCTCGTGGTGCGTGTACCAGGCGAGCCGCAAGATCTTCGGCTGCGACCAGGGCAAGAACCCAAGCACCGCCGACGCTTACACCGGGCATTGGCGTGCCGATGCGAAGCGCCTCGAATGCACGGTGCCGATCGTGGTCGCGAAGTCGACGCCCGGCGCGTTCGTGCTGCGCTACCCGGCGCCGCGGCTGAACGGCCACATCGCGATTTGCGATGGTGAGGGCGGCACCGTCGAAGCGCACTCGGCTCAGCAGGGTGTGATCCGCGCCGAAGTCGATGGTCGGCGCTGGGATGTCGGCGTGCTGCCGCCGATGCTCGACTATGCCGAGCCGACCTGGCCGCGCCCCTACGCGCCGGCGGGTCTCGTGCTGCGCCTGAAGACGCCGAACATGAAGGGCGCGCTCATCGCGCGGCTCCAGGCCGAGCTGAACCTGCGGGGTTACCGGATCGGTGCGATCGACGGCGTCTACGGCCCGCACACTGCGGCGGCGGTTTATGCGTTTCAGCTTTCGCAGCAACTCGTCGCCGACGGCGAGGCCGGCCGCGCGACACTGCGTGCGCTCGGGTTGCGCGCATAGATCAGCGCTTCAGACGCTCCACGGTGCGCGCGCCTGCGCGTCGAGCGAATAGCGTTCGATCGCTTGCGCGACGAGGCCCCGCTCGACGGCGCCGCTGCGCGACAAGGCCTCGAGCGCGGCGAGCGCGATGTGAAACCGGTCGACTTCGAAGAACGCGCGCAGCGCGATCCGCGTATCGCTGCGCCCGAAGCCGTCGGTGCCGAGCGTCGTGTACGACGCCACGTTCAGGTACTCGGCGATGAGCTGCGGCACGGCGCGCACATGGTCCGTCGCCGCGACCACCGGTAGCGCGCCGTCCAGGCATTGCTGGACATGGCTTTGGCGCAGCGCCTTGCCCGGCTGCAGGCGGTTCGTGCGCTGCACCTCGCGCGCATCGCGTGCAAGCTCGGTGAAGCTGGTCGCGCTCCAGACTTCGGCGCGAACGCCGAAATCCTGCTCAAGCAACTCGGCGGCGGCGATCGCCTCGAGCAGGATCGCCCCGGCGCCGAGCAAGCGCACTTGCGGCGCTGCGCCGGGCGCTTCGCGACACCGGTACAGGCCGTGCACGACGCCGTCTTCCAGGCCGGCCACGCCGGTGGGCAGGGCAGGCTGCGGCAGGTTCTGATTCGTGACCGTGAGGTAATAGAACTCGTCACACTGCTCGTCCAACAGGCGCTTCACGCCGTGCGCCACGATGATGGCCAGCTCGTAACCGAAGGCCGGGTCGTAAGCGCGGCAGTTGGCAATGGTGGACGCCGCGAGCAGGCTGCTGCCGTCCTGGTGCTGCAGGCCTTCGCCCGACAAGGTGGTTCGCCCGGACGTCGCGCCGATCAGGAAACCGCGCGCGCGTGAATCGGCGGCGGCGAGGATCAGATCCCCTACGCGCTGAAAACCGAAACACGAATAGAAGATGTAGAACGGCAACATCGCCACGCCATGCGTGCTGTAGCTCGTCGCCGCGGCGATCCAGCTGCTCAGCGCGCCGGCTTCGGTGATGCCTTCTTCCAGGATCTGCCCGCTGCGCGATTCCTTGTAGTAGAGCAACTCGTCCTTGTCTTCGGGCTCGTAGAGCTGGCCGTGCGCGGCATAGATCGCGACTTCGCGGAACAGGCTTTGCATGCCGAAGGTTCGCGCCTCGTCGGCGACGATCGGGACGATGCGTTTGCCGATCACCGGGTCTCGCAGCAGTTGCGTGAGCTGCGCAACGAACACCATCGTGCTGGATTGTTCGCGCCCGGCGAGGCGCTCGATCAGTTTCGCGGTGGCCGCCGCGTCGGGTGTGGCCAGGCGCGGCGCGACGTTGCTGCGCGCCGGCAGGTAGCCCCCGAGGGCCTTGCGCCGCTCGTGCAGGTAGCGCATTTCGGGGCTGTCGGCGTCCGGCTGATAAAACTCGAGCGCCTTGACGGCGTCGTCTTTCAGCGGCAGCGCGAAGCGGTCCCGAAACGCGAGCAGCGCGTCGTCCTCGAGCTTCTTTTGCTGGTGCGAACCCATGCGCCCCTGGCCCCAATGGCCCATGCCGTAACCCTTCTTCGTCTGCGCCAGGATCACGCTCGGGCGGCCGCGGTGTTTCATCGCTGCGTCATACGCCGCGTAGATCTTCACCGGATCGTGGCCGCCGCGGCGCAGGCGGTCGATGTCGTCGTCCGACAGGTGCGCAACGAGCTCCTGCAACTCCGGGTACTTGTTGAAGAAATGCTCGCGGTTGAAGCGCCCGTCGGTCGCGGCGTAGGCCTGGAACTCGCCGTCGACCGTTTCGTGCAGGCGCCTCAAGAGCACGCCGTCGACATCCCTCGCGAACAGCGCATCCCAGTCGCTGCCCCACATGAGCTTGATGACGTTCCAGCCGGCGCCGGCGAACAGGCCTTCGAGTTCCTGAACCACCGAGCCGTTGCCGCGCACCGGGCCGTCCAGGCGCTGCAAATTGCAATTCACGACGAACACCAGGTTGTCCAGCCCTTCGCGCGCAGCGAGCGACAACCCGGCGAGCGATTCGGGTTCGTCCATTTCGCCGTCGCCGACGAAAGCCCAGACTCTTCTGCCTTGCGTGTCGAGCAGATCCCGATCGCGCAGGTAGCGCATGAAGCGCGCCTGGTAGATCGCGGTGATCGGCCCGAGGCCCATCGAGCCGGTGGGGAACTGCCAGAAGTCGGGCATGAGCCAGGGGTGGCAGTAGGACGACAGGCCGCCGTTCGTGGGTGTGGCGAGGTCGCCGCCCGGCGCTGTGCGCGCGCCGAGTGTCTCTTGCCGGAAACGCGTCAAGCGCGCTTCGGGCAAGCGCCCTTCGATGTACGCGCGTGCGTAGACGCCCGGTGACGCGTGCGGCTGAAAAAACACCAGGTCGCCGCCCTGGCCGGCGCGGAAGAAGTGGTTGAAGCCGACCTCGAACAAATCGGCAATCGACGCATAAGTGGCGATGTGGCCGCCAAGATCGCCGGAGAGTTTATTGCCGCGCACCACCATCGCGAGCGCGTTCCAGCGCACCGCAGCCGACAGGCGTGCCTCGATGTCCAGGTTGCCGGGAAACTGCGGTTGCTGATCGAGCGCGATGCTGTTCACATAGGGCGTGTTCAGCACCGCCGGCAGCGGCACGCGCAGGCGTCGCGCTTCATCGAGCAGGCGCCGCAGGACGTAGGTGCCACGCTCGGTGCCGACGCCGCGCACCAGGCTCGCAAAACCGTCCAGCCATTCGCGCGTTTCAATGGGGTCGGTATCGGCGGGAATGACGCGCCAGAAGGCGGCGCTCAGCGTGGCGGGGGGCAGGTCACGGGGTTTCATGAGTAGGGCTCATACCTAGGGGTTGGGGGAACCAATGTGGGCTCGCCAACCCTATCATCGAACAAATTTTCAGAACCAGGAGACTGTGTGGCCGAGCCCGTCACCAAGCGGCAGATCGAGCGCCTTGCGCTGGCGCCGTACGCAGGCTTGCGCGACAGCCTGAAGACCGGCGACCTGGTGTTTTGCTCGGGCTCGTACCTATTCTCGCGCCTGATCCAGCGCTTCACCGGTTCGGTGTGGAGCCATGTCGGCATCGTCTACAAAGACGACGCGCTGCAACGCGTCTTTGTGCTCGAGAGCGAGACCATGATCGGCGTGCGCCTCGCGCCCTTGTCCAAGTACCTGAAGGACTATCACGGCCGGAATCGCCCGTACCGCGGCCAGATCGTGATTGCGCGGGTCCAGCCCGAGGTCGACACGTCGGCGCTGAAGCGCGCGATCAGCTTCGGCATGGACGAACTCACCAAGCCGTACGACAACTTCGAGATCGTGCGCATCGCGGTGCGTATCCTGCTGCGCATCAGCCGGCGCACGCGCGACCGCAAGTACATCTGCTCCGAGCTCGTCTTCGAGTGCTTCAAGCGTGCCGGCGTGAACTTCAAGCTGCACGATGCAGTTCGTCAGCCCCGACGACATCTGGCAAGACAACTCGGTGCAGTCCGTGCAGCGCGTGATTTGACGCCGATGTCTGACGAACTCCTGCAGCCGAGCGCAACCCACCGAGCGTGGCGGCGCTGGATCGGCGCAGCGACGCTGATGCTCGCGTCGGCCGCGCTGCTTGCCGCGCACACCTGGTATCTCAAGCCGCTGCGAATCGACTGGTTCTACGCCCGCACCTTCGCTCAGTTTGCGCTGGACCCACGACGACGCCGCTCTGATCCGCGCCAGCCTCGCGACGCTGCTGCGCTACGACCGCAGCGACCTGGATCGCGAAGCCCAGCTCGCCTACGACACGCTCGACCATCGTGCTGAGCATGCAGCTCGAAGGCGCCGCACTGCGCGAGCACGGCACGGCGCGCGACGATCCGGCGTACTACGACTGGTGCGTGCGCTGGTACACCGCCACCTACATGACGCCGAATCAGGCGCACGAGCTGGGCGTGGCCGAGGTCGAGCGCCTTGAGGCGCAGATTGACGCCGTGATGAACCGGCGCGCGCCGCCAAGCGCCGACGCCACCGGCGCGCAGCGTATCCACCGCGTCAGCTGGAACGGCACCGTGCCATCCGCGCCGCTTGCCGACGCGGCCACTGCACAGCGCATGACCTGGGCGCAGCACGCGATTCGCGAAGCGGCGCAGGGCCACTAGTCGCGCAGCGCCGATTTCGCGGCGTATCGCGATGGCCTCGCGCTCTACGCAGCGCAGGTCGACGCGCAAGCTGGGGCCGGATCCGACCCGCGCACCGCGGCGAGCGCGCCGCTTCGAGCTGCGTTGCAAGCCGCGGCGCGCGGCGTCGTCGACAGCGGAATCCACGCCCGGCGCTGGACCCCCGAGCAGGCAAGCGTCTACTTGTTGGCGCACGGCGCGCTGCCTGCCGACGCCGCGCTGCGCGCCATCGACCACATCGTCGCCCATCCGGGTGAAGCGCTCGCCGCGCCGGCGGGCCTGCGCAAAATCCTCGGGTTGCGCGACCGGGCCATGGACGCGCTCGGCTCGGATTTCGACCTCGAGCAATTCCACCGCGAGGTGCAGCGCCACGGCGCGCTGCCCTTCGACGTTCTCGACGACGCGATCGACGCCTGGATCGCGCGGCGCCAGGCGGCAGCGCAGCAGCGGCCCTTCGCCGGTGGGTGAGCCGGCGCGCGAGCGCACGCTGGCTACACTCGCGCGCATGCCCGGAATCTCAGCGCCGCGAAGCGGCAACTACGCCGATCTGTTCACGCTGCCGGCGCAAGACCAGCTGCGCGCCTTTGCCGACATGCGCCGCTTCTACCCGACGCGGGACATCGCCTGCGGCGCCGCAGCGCGCGAGCTGCCGATCGGCGAAGCGGCGGATTTTCGGTATCGAAGTCAGCGGCGAAACCCTGGGCATCGCCGACTTCATGCAGCGCGGCCGCTGCGCCGGTTTGCTGATTCTGAAACGTGGCCGCGTCGTTCTGGAACGCTATGCACTCGGCCACACGCCGCAGACGCGCTGGATCTCGTTCTCGATGGCGAAGTCGATCACGTCGGTGTTGATCGGCGCGGCGCTGCACGAACGCCTGATCGAGAGCCTCGACGACCCCGTCACGCTCACCGTACCGGCGCTGCGCGGCTCGCGCATACGACGGCGTGACGGTCCGCCAGGTGTTGCAGATGAGTTCGGGCGTGCACTGGGTCGAGACCTACCTCGATTCCCGATCGGACCGGCGCCGGCTGCTGGCGTTGCAGGCGCACGAGCAGCCCGGCGCCGTGATCGAATACCTGCGCACGCTGCCGCGCGCGGCTGAGCCCGGTACGCACTTCAACTACAACACCGCCGAGACGTTCCTGCTCGGTGCGATCCTCGCCGGTGCGATTCACCGCCCACTCAGCGACTACCTGTCGGACAAGATCTGGCGCCCCTGCGGCATGGAGTCCAGCGCCTATTGGCAACTCGAAGCCGCAGGTGGCCAGGAGTTCGCCGGCAGCGGCCTGAGCGCGTGCCTGCGAGACTACGCGCGCTTTGGCGCTTTCGTGCTTGCGGATGGTGTCGTTGACGGCGTGCGTCTCTTGCCCGAAGGCTGGATCGCCGAATCGACCGCCGTCGACCCGGCGTCGATTCACGCGCCGGGCAAGCTCGTTGGCTTCGAGCCGCTCGGCTACGGCCACCAATGGTGGACGTTTCCCGTACCCAGCCGGGCGCCGCGTGTTCGGGGCTTTGGGCATCTTCGGCCAGCAGATCTACATCGACGTGGACGAACAACTCGTGATCGTGCTGCACAGCGCCTGGCCCGAGCCGATGCATCATTCGAGCCGCCTCGAGAGCTACGCCTTCTTCGACGCGGCGACGCGCGCGCTGCGCGACGCATGATGGCCGACAAACCCTATTCCGCGGCGAGCGAGCGCAACCGCGAACCGATCCTGGCCGTGCTGCGCGAACACTGCGCCGCGGTACGCAGCGTGCTCGAAATCGGCACCGGCACGGGCCAGCACGCGGTGTATTTCGCGCAAGCGCTGCCGCACCTGACGTGGCAGTGCTCGGACCGCAGCGAGAACCTGCCCGGCATTCGCACGTGGCTCGCCGAAGCCGCGCTGCCGAATACGCCGGCGCCGATCGAACTTGACGTGAACGGCGTGTGGCCGTCGGCGCGATTCGACGCCGTCTACAGTGCCAACACGCTGCACATCATGGGCTGGAGTGAAGTGCAGCGCTTCTTTTCGATGTTGCCGAGCGTGCTCAGTCCCGCCGCGCTGCTCACGGTGTACGGCCCGTTCAACCGCGACGGCCGATTCACGAGTGAGAGCAACGCGCGCTTCGACGCCGAGTTACGCCGCGCCGACCCGAAGCGCGGCATTCGCGATTTTGAAGCGGTGGATGCGCTTGCTCGCGCCGCAGGCTTGTCGCTGCTCGACGACCGCGCCATGCCGTCGAACAACGCCTGTATCACCTGGCGCCGCCCATCTGCGGATTGACGTGCCGCGCCGACGTTGACGGCATTTGATTCGCGGCGGAATAACTCGCCACGAGCCAATGTATACAGCACTGCCGCCGCAGATGTGATGACACGTCTGCGCTGGCAGCGACAAGCATTCGCCGCGCGCTTGTCGTTCCAGTTCTTCGCGCGCGGATCATGACGTGACTCGGTAAGTACCCGCGGTTGCGTGACGCCCAAGAGGAGATCGCAAGTGAACATCCGGAATATCTTGATCGGCTTGATCGCGCCTGCCACCTTGGTGGGAATCGTTTCTTGCGGTGGCGGAGGTGGAGGATCGAGCGCAGCGCCGACTTATACCGTGGGCGGCACGATCGCTGGGTCCACCGGCAGCGTCGTGTTGCAGCTCAACGGTGCGGGCAACGTTCCGATGGCAGCGCCCGGAGCGTTCAACTTCGGCACCGGCCTGGCCAATGGCGCAACCTACAACGTGACAGTGATTGCGCCGAACCAGAGGTGTACGGTCGCGAACGGTGCAGGGACGACGGGCACGAGCAACGTCGGCAATGTCGCGATCACGTGTGCAGCACAAACGACGCAAACGGTGATTCGCTCAGCGGCGCTCTCCGGGGCCCAGGAAAACCCCGCGACGACTTCGGCCGCCACGGGACGCGGGGCGATCGTCGTGAACCCGACCACGAAGGAGATTACCGGGGGCATGGTATTCACCGGGCTCACGCCATCTGCCGGTGGGCATCACATTCACCAGGCACCGACGGGCCAGCCGACGCAGAACGGTGGCGTCATCATCGCGCTCACGCTGGCCCCGGGCGGCGGCGTTGCCACTGTTCCGGCGGGTACCGTCCTCAGCCGACGCCCAATACGCGGCGCTGCTCGCCGGCGAGCTGTATTTCAACGTCCACACGATTGCGAACGCCGGCGGCGAAATTCGCGGCCAGATCAACGTTCAGGGCGGCGTTGTCGCGGGCCTCGCCGCGCTCGACGGTGCCCAGGAGAGCTTGACGAATACCTCGCCGGCCATCGGACGCGGAACCATCGTCTTCGACGCGGCGACGCGCGACGCGCTCGTGGCGTACGTGACGCACAACGTGGCCAACCCGACCGTGGCCCATGTTCACAGCGGCGCGGTCGGGGTCAGTGGACCGCCTGACGTGGTCGCGCTGACGCAGGGGACCGACGTCTTCACTGCGCCCAACCCGTCGACGCTGAGCGCCGCGAGTGTGACGTCGCTGACCGCTGGCAACACCTACTTCAACGTTCACAGCGGCAACAACCTTTGTCCGCCCGCAGCGAATTGCGGCGCCGGCGAAATCCGCGGCCAAATCGCGGTTCAGTAGCAGCGTCGACGGCGCCGTGCTGGTAGCTCTGAAAATGCGCTGCGCCATCGCCGGCGCAGTGCTCGGCGTGCTCGCCGCCTGCGGCGGCGGCAGCGGCGAAGGCCTTGATGCCAACGGCCGGCCGCTGGTGGCGGGCACCGCAACGCCCGTTGTCGCGCTCGACCCGACGCTCGCGTCGATTCAGGCGAAAGTCTTCTCGGTGAACTGCGCGATTCCGGGCTGCCACGGCGGCGGCACGGTGCAGCAGGGCTTGCGCCTGGACCCCGGCTTCAGCGCCGGCAACCTGATCAACGTCGCGAGCCCGCGCGATGCGGCGCTGATCCGCGTCATCCCCGGGAACCCAAACGCGAGCTTCATCATTCAGAAGCTCGAAGGAACGCAGACCCTGGGAGACCGCATGCCGCAGTTCGGGCCCTACTTGCCCCAGGCAACGATCGACGTGATCCGGCAGTGGATTCAGCTGGGAGCGCCGCAATGAGAATTACCGTCGCGCGCACCCCGCTCAGCGCCTGGTTTGCACTGCTGGCGTTGGCGCTGTTCGTGCCCGTCTCGGCGCACGCCGAACCCTATCTCGCGGTTCGCAGCGGTTTGAAGTGCGCCGCGTGTCACGTCAACCCAAGCGGCGGCGGCAAGCGCACCGAGTTCGGCGCGGCCTATGCACAGACTGCACTCGCGCGCGAGCAGCTCGATCCGGCGACCGGCCAAGCCGCCACCGCGGGCGCAGCGCCGACGATCTGGACCGGCAGGCTGAACGACCAGTTCGCGATCGGCGCCGATTTGCGCGCGACGCTACAGAGCGTGAAAGTCCCGGGCAGCAAGGAAACGCTCGCCTTCAGCCCGACGCGCGCGCAGCTCTATCTCGAGGTCAAGCCGCTCGGTGAGCGGCTCTCGTTCTACCTCGACGAGCGCGTCGCCCCGGGTGCAGCGACGAGCCGCGAAGCGTATGCCTGCTCTGGTTCGGCGAGCGGAGCAGCTATGTCAAGGCGGGGCGAATCTTCATTCCGTTCGGACTGCGAATCGAAGACGACACCGCGTTCATCCGCCAGGTCACGGGAGTGAACTTCAACTCGTCCGACGACGGTATCGAAGGCGGCCTCGAGACGGGCCCCTGGTCGGCGAGCGTTTCGGTGACGAACGGCGCGGGCGGCGGGGCCGAGACGAACCGCGGCAAGCTGGTGAACACCAACGCGGTTTACGTTCAGCCCGATTGGCGCCTTGGCGCGAGCGCGAGCATGAACCGCAACGGCGGCGCGGACCGCCGCATGCAAAGTCTGTACGGCGGGCTGCGCTGGGGAATGATCGGCCTGCTCGCGAGCGCCGTCGCCATCACCGACGACGCAACGCCGATCGGCAGGCTCAAACATCGGGCGTCGCTGTTCGAGGTCAACGTCGAGGCAGCGAAGGGCCAGAACGTCAAATTCACCTGCGAGTACTACGACCCGAACGTCGACGTGCGCGAAGACCAGCGCGCGCGTTGGAGCCTCATCTGGGAAGTCGTGCCGTTTCAGTTCACGCAAGTGCGCCTCGGCGCGCGCAAGAGCGACGGCATTCCGCAGAACAACGCGCAAAACGCGAGCGAAGTTTTTCTGCAGTGGCACGCGTTTTTCTGAACGCCCGCTGCGCAAGCTCCTGCAGAATCGGGACCGCGCGGCGTTAGGGTTTGACGGCGTATCGGCGTTTGCCCCCGGGCCCTAGACTTTTCGGCCGCGGAACAGCCGCGTCGGCAAGTGAGGGAGCCATGGATCTGCAGAGTCTGGTCGAACCGGATCGCGTTCACAAACGCGTTTACACGGATCCGGAGATCTTCGACCTCGAGATGGAGCGCATCTGGGAGCGCACCTGGGTCTATTGCGGCCACGAGTCGCAGGTCAAGGCACCGGGCGACTACCACGCGTTGACGATCGGTCGCCAGCCGATGATCATGGTGCGCCAAGGCGACGGCGGTGTTCAAGTGCTCTACAACCGTTGCCCGCACCGCGGCGTGCAACTCGTCGGCAACCAGCGCGGCAACACCGGCGCCGCATTCGTCTGCTCGTACCATGCGTGGAGTTTTCACCTCGACGGCAGCGTGCGCGCGATTCCGCTCGCCAAGGGCTACGAGGGCACGCGAATGACGCGCGACAACCCGGATTGCGGCATGAAGCGTGCTGCGCGGGTGGAAAGCTATCGCGGCTTCGTCTTCGCGAGCCTCGTCGACGAAGGGCCCGGGGCTGCTCGAATTTCTCGGCGAAGCGAAGATCGCCTTCGACGACATGTGCGACCGCTCGCCCGTCGGCGAAGTCGAAGTGATTCCGGTCTGCCACCGCGTGATCCAGCAGTCGAACTGGAAGTTCTTCATGGAGAACCAGCTCGACGCGCTGCACCCGTCGGTGACGCACCAATCCACCGGCATCTCCGCCGGGCGCGTCGAAAAACGCATCAAGGCCGAGACGGGCGCGGCGCCGCTCTATTACCACTACCTCTCCACTTTCGCGTCGAGCTTCGAACTCTGGGACAGCGTGCAGACGATCAACTTCCCGCGCGGCCACGGCATCCTGAAAGCCTACATGGGCTTGCGCCCGCAGGACCCGGACACGCTCGAATACGAAGCGCTGTTGGAGGCGGCGCACGGCAAGGAGAAGATGGAGGAATACCTGTCGCGCAGCATCCACCATGTGCTCGTCTATCCGTATCTCTCGGTGCAGTCGCCGCTGCAACAGTTGCGCTGTCTGCGCCCCATCTCGGCGGACAAGACGCTGTCGGAGATCTGGCATTTCCGATTGAAAGGCGCACCCGAGGCGATCTATCGCAGAAGCCTGTGGTACTACAACCTCGTGAACTCGCCGGCGACGATGATCAACGCCGACGACCTGGAGAACTGGACGAAGGGCCAATGGGGCTTGATGTCGAACGGCGGCGACTGGGTGAGTTTTCACCGCTACTTCGGCGACGACCGGGTCGAGAACGGCGTCACGTACTCGAACCACGGCACGTCGGAAGCGGTGATGCGCAATCAGTTCGCTGCGTGGACGAAGTACCTGGTGGCGTGAGCTGGTCTCCCGTCATCCCGGCGAAAGCCGGGATCTACCCGCCGCCTGGCGCGATGCTGACAATGGATCCCGGCTTTCGCCGGGATGACAGCGCAAACGTTCCGATGGAGGTCGCCACATGAACAAACCCAACACCATCCCTACTGCCGGCCCCGATTTCGAACACCTGCTGGCGCAAGAGGTCGTGATCGAAGCCGGCGAAGCCGCGCAGCGCACCGGCGCGCAGGCCGATCGAACCCGACCATTCGCCGCGCGCGCCGCAGGCCGGTGCGGCCAGCGCCCGCGCGCTCGGTAGCCCGCCCCGGCATCGTGACCGCGGGTGACGTGCAACGCGAAGTCGAACAGTTCCTCTACCACCAAGCCGAACTGCTCGACGCGAAAGCGTGGCAGGCGTACATCGACTTGTTCGATGCGCAAGGCGTGTACTGGATGCCCGTCACCCCCGAGCAGACCGAATGGGAAGGCTCGCCGTCGATCTTTGCCGAAGACAAACTGATGATGGAAATCCGCAAGGGCCGCGTCAGCCACCCGAACGCCTGGTCGCAGGCACCGATGTGGGAGACGAATCACCTCGTGAGCCATGTCGCTCTCGAAGCGGTGAGCGCGAGCGAAATCCGCGTGCGCTCGCGCTTTCACATGATGGAGCTGCGGCGCGATACGGTGCGCCACTTCGGCGGCCGCTACCAGCACACGCTGCTGCGTGGCGCCGACGGCAGCTTGCGCATCAAGCTGCAGCGCGTCGACCTGTTCAACGGCCAGGCGCCGTTCGATTACGTGTTGCAGATCTGGGTGTGATGCGAGCGCGAGCTGGCGACGCGCGTTCGCTGCGCTGTGCCGGCCGCGTCGTTCCGCTGCTGACGCTTGCGCTCTTGTCGGCGTGCTCAACCAACGCCTCGTCAGCGACCGACGCCCCAGCCCCGCCGGCCTCTGCCGCTGCGCAGTCGAACGCCGAAGACGCCGCGCTGCAACAGGCCCAACAACAGGCGTTCTCACGCTGGGTCACAGCGTTTCGCGCCAGCGCCAGATCGGCGGGCATCAAGGAGGCGACGCTGCGCGCGGCGTTCGACGGCGCGCGCTACCTGCCGCGCGTGATCGAACTCGACCGCGCCCAGCCCGAACACACGCGCGCGATCTGGGACTACCTCGACGTGGCGGTGTCGCCGCAGCGGATTGCACAAGGGCAGGAGAAGCTGCTGCAGTTTCGCGCCCCGATCGACGCCGCTGCGGCGCGCCATGGCGTGGACGCCGCGATCCTGGTCGCGATCTGGGGCTTGGAGAGCAAGTACGGCGAGCAGGTCGGCACCACGTCGACGCTCGACGCGCTCGCGACACTCGGCTTTGACGGTCGGCGCGAAGCGTGGGCGCGCGAACAGTTGCTCGCGGCGTTGAAGATTCTGCAAAGCGGCGACATCACGCGCGCGGCGATGATCGGTTCGTGGGCCGGCGCGATGGGGCAGACGCAGTTCCTGCCGGCGAGCTTTCTCAGCCTACGCCGTCGACGCCGACGGCGACGGCCGGCGCGACATCTGGGGCAGCGTCGCCGACGTGCTGGCATCGACCGCGAACTTCCTCAGCCGCTCGGGCTGGCGCGCCGGGCAGCCTTGGGGTGTCGAGGTTCGCCTGCCCGCCGAGTTCGACGTCGCGCGTGCCGATCCTGCGCTGCGCCAGCCCACATCGCAGTGGGCGCAGGAAGGCGTGCGCGGCGTCGATACCAGCGCGCCGCTGCCCGAGTTTGCCGACGCCGCGATCCTGCTCCCTGCGGGCGCGCGCGGGCCGGCGTTTCTGGTGGGCCCGAACTTTCGCTCCATCCTGCGCTACAACAACTCCAACACCTACGCGCTCGCGGTGGGTCTGCTCGCGCAACGCTTGAGCAACGGTCCCGGCGTGCAGACTCCCTGGCCACGCGACCTCGCTGCGCTCACGCGGAGCCAGGTGCTGGCGCTGCAGAACGCCTTGAACGCGCGCGGCTTTGACGGGGGTGAGCCCGATGGCATGGCGGGCAACGCGACGCGCAATGCGCTGCGCCGCTACCAACGCAGCATCGGCGTTCCGGCGGACGGATATCCGACGCTCGAATTGCTCGAGCGTTTGCTGACAAAACCGTAGCCGCCCGAGTCGACGCGTGCTGGGCGTGCGCACGGCGCTTCACGCCAAGCCTCCGACAAGCCTCCGACACGCCGACCGGCGTTCAGCGCGCCGCAGCCTTCTTCGTCAACGCCCCCTGCACGATGCCGTCCAGCAGCACCACGCGCGCGGCGTTGCGATCCTGCTCGTCGACAAGAACCTGCAAGACGTGGCGGCGCTCGCCGACCGCATGTTGGTCCTGGAAAAAGGCCGCATCGTCTGGAGCGGCGCGCCGGCACAGTTGTGCGGCGACGCCGAGCTTCAGCGGCGCTACCTGGGCGTGTAGCGGCGAATTCCGCGCCGCGCGCGCGGACCGCTGGGCTACGCCAACGCCGCGACCTCGACTTTCGCCTCAAACGTCGCCTGCCCGGCCGAGAAAGCAAACGCGTCGACCGCGTGATCGGGCAAGACCTGCGCCGCGCTCGTCAAGTCGTTCAGCCCGGGCCAGCCGTCGCGCAGCCACACCGTGCCCGCGGGGATCTTCGGCGTGACGTGGGCGCGGGCCTGCAATTCGCCGCGCTGGTTGAAGACGCGGATCGGCGCGCCGTCAAGCAAGCCGCGCTGCTGCGCGTCGGCCGGCGCGATCCACAGGGCGGGCTCGGTTTCGCGCCGCGCCAGCGTCGGCAGTTCGCTGCCCGTTGTTGTAGAAGCCGTGAAAGTGGCTGAGGGTGCGGCCTTGCGTCAAGCGTCAACGGGTGCAGCGCGCCCACCTCGTTCAACAGCGCAGCCGACGGCGCGTCGAAGCTCGGCAGTGCCGGCAGGCCGAACGCCTGCGCCTTGGCTGAAACGAACTCGAGCTTGCGCGAAAACGTGTCGAATTCGTGGGTCGGGTAGGCCACGTGCGAGACGTTCATCGCAGCGAAGCCGCCTGCGGCGCGCAGCGACGCGACGCTGGCGCGCCCGGTGCACGGGTGGTCGAGCACGGCGTTGACCATCGCCTCTTCGTCGGCCCAAGGGTGAAAGTCGACCAGACCGAGTTGTTGCGCGAGTTCGGTCAGCACGCGGTAGAGTGAGCGCGTCTCGCCCGGCGGCGCGAGCGCGGGCTGCATCAGGTAGAGGTGGGTGTGCGTCGCCTTGCAGCCGAGTTCTTCGAGCCACGCCGTGCCGGGCAGGACGACGTCGGCAAACTGCGCTGCGGTGTCGTTCAGGAACAGGTCCTGGCTGACGATGAGGCCGGTGCGCGCCAGGCCTTCGGCCGCGGCGCGTGCGTCGGGGAACGACGACAGCATGTTCGAGCCCATCTGGAACAGCGTGCGCACGCGGCCTTCGCGCAACGCCGCGAGCACGTCCGACATCTGGTTCGGCCACGCGCTGCCCGGCGCGCGGCGTTCCGGTGCGGCGATGCTGCCCAGGCCCCGGCCATGCGCGGCGCTGCCGTGGCGTGGGCCGAAGCCACTGCCGGGAACGCCGAGGTTGCCGGTGAGTCCCGGCAGGCAGGCAATCGCCCGGCTCGCCTGCCAGCCGTTCGCGCCCTTGTGCATCGAGCTGCCGCCCAGAACGATCATCGCCGGCTGGGTAGCCGCATAGCGCCGCGCCAACCCGACGATGCGCTCGGCGGCGATTCCCGTCACGCCTTCGGCCCAGGCGGGCGAGTACGCCTTCACGTGCTCGGCGAGCGCGTCGAATCCCAGCGTGTGCGAAGCGACAAACGCAGCGTCGTGCAGCTGTTCAGCGCAGATCACATGCGCGAGCGCGAGCGCAAGCGCCGTGTCGGTTCCGGGGCGAATCAGGAACACCTCGTCCGACTTGGCCGCCGCTTCGGTGTGGCGCACGTCGATCGTCACGATGTGCGCACCGCGCGCCTTGGCCGCGAGCAGATGGCGCGCCGTGTTCGGCTGGCTCGCGAGGTTCGCCGCCCAGAGGACGATGAGCTGCGAGTGCTCGCCCATGTCCTCTTTCGTGTTCGTTTCCAGAACGCCGGTCAGCGCGAGGCCGAACGCCCCCAGGCCCCAGCAGATCATGGTCGGGTTCCAGAACTGGCTGCCGTGGATGTTCGCGAAGCGCGCCATCAGCTGCGGGCCGATGCGCGTGCCGTAACTCGTCGTGAAGATGCCGTGGCCGGGCCAGAACGCGGTCGCGTGCGGCGGCGCGCTCGTGATCGATCCGACGATGCGCGAATACGCTTCGTCCCAGGTCGCGCGGCGCAGCGGGTCGCTGCGACGGTCGCGCAGCAGCGGGTGCAGCAGCCGCGCCGGATTGCCGATGATTTCGCGCGACGCCTGGCCGCGAACGCAGAGGAATCCCCGGCTGTCGGGGTTGTCCGGATCGCCCTTCACGCCGAGCAACTGCCCGTCGCGCACCTGCGCGAGCATGCCGCACAGCGTGGGGTGGCAGTTCATCGGGCACATCGTGCGGATGGTCTGGGTGGCGGAGTCGCTCATCGGTGGGGTCTCGCGTGTCGGGTTCGCCTGGCGCTTGGTGGCTCGATGGCGGGTCGCCTTAAGCCGGGTGGCGGTAGAGCAGGCAGGGTTGGTCCATGAATTCGATCGTCTCCGCCGGAGTCGCTCCCAGGCGCTGCGCCAGGGCGATCGAGCGCAAGTTGTCGGGGCGAATCAGGCTGATGAGTCCGGTGAGGCCGAGCGCGTCGCGCCCGTAGTCGCGCGCCGCGCGCGCCGCCTCGAACGCGTAACCCTGGCCCCACGCGGGGCGCGCGAGCAGCCAGCCGAGCTCGCAGCCGGGCCAGCCGGGCGGGTCGAGAAAACCGGCGCGGCCGATCAAGCTTGCGCTCGCGCGCTCCTCGATCGCCCACATGCCGTGGCCGCGCAAGCGCCCAGGCGCCGAGAAAAATCGCCATCTGGCGCCACGCCATGTCGGCGCCGACCGGCCCGCCCGCGCCGATGTAGCGCATCACTTCGGCGTCGGCGCACATTGCTGCGTAGGCGTCGAAGTCGGATTCGCGAAATCCGCGCAGCCGCAGTCGGGCGGTGGTGAGCGTGGGGATCATGTTCATCGGCAATCGGTGCAGACGAAAATCAGCCGCATAGCGTACGCCACTCTCAGCGTCGCCCGCTGCGGCGCTTCGGGTGAATTCGCGAGCGTGGAGGCGGCGTCACATGCCTACAATGAGGTCGCGCACGGTCCGTGACTGTGTTTCATGCGCGCCAGAACGGAGCCACAACCCCCGAAGCACTTCGATCGTCGCCGTCGATGAATCTCGAGTTCGAATGGGATGCAGCAAAGGCCGCCGCCAACTTGCGCAAGCATGGCGTCGCGTTCGAGGAGGCTGCCGGCGCTTTCGCCGACACCCTCTCACTCACCATTCCTGATCCGCTTCACTCAGGTGTTGAGTTCCGCTTCGTGTTGCTCGGCAGGTCGCGCAGTGGCAGGCTGTTGGCCATCGTCCACACCGAACGAGGCGATACCATCCGCATCATCAGCGCGCGCTTGTCCACGCGCAAGGAACGAAAGAGCTATGAAGAAGACGCCTGACAAGGAACTGCTGGCCGAGTACGACTTTTCGACCGGGGTGCGCGGCAAATACGCGGCGCGCATGACGCAAGGCAGCAACGTGGTCGTGCTCGACAAGGACGTGCAGTCCCTGTTCCCCGACTCCGCTGCCGTCAACACCGCGTTGCGTGCGTTGGGGCAGGCGGTGGCTGTTGCGCGGCGCCCTTCGCGCTCGAAAGGCCCTGCACGCAAGCGCGTGGCGGCATGATGACGCCATATGATTTTTCATCACCGGAGCCCGAAGTGACCGACGCCCGCAGTTTTCCATTCGCCCGGCTGCTGACTGCCTGGCTCATCGCCGGCAGCACGACCATGGCGCTCGCCGCCGACAAGGTCCGAATCGGCTTCGTCAGCACGCTGTCCGGCCCGTCGTCGGCACTCGGCATCGACATCCGAGACGGCTTCCAGCTTGCGATCAAACTGAACGGCGGCAAGCTCGGCGGCCTGCCTGCCGAAGTGATCGTCAGCGACGACCAGTTCAAGCCCGACGTCGCGCGCCAACTGTTCGAGCGCAACGTGAAGCGCGACAAGGTCGACTTCATGACCGGCGTCGTGTTCTCCAACATCATGCTCGCCGCGTTGCCCGAGGCGCTGGACAACAAGGTCATCTACATCAGCCCGAACGCGGCGCCGTCTTCGATGGCAGGCAAGGACTGCAATCCGCTGTTCTTCGCCGTCTCCTGGCCGAACGACGCCTACCACGAGGCGGCGGGCGCGTTCGCGAACCAGCGCGAACTGAAGAACGCCTACCTGCTCGCGCCGAACTACCAGGCGGGCAAGGATTCGCTGTCCGGCTTCAAGCGCACCTTCAAGGGCGCGATCGTCGGCGAGAACTACACCAAACTCGGCCAGCTCGACTACGCCGCCGAACTCGCCGAGATTCGCGCCGCCAAGCCGCAGGCGCTCTACATCTTCCTGCCCGGCGGCATGGGCGTGAACTTCATCAAGCAGTTCGTCGGCGCGGGCCTGGGCAAAGACATGCAGCTCGTGCTGCCCGGCTTCTCGGCGGACCAGGACATCATCAGCGCCGTGGGCGCGCCGATGGCGGGCCTGTTCAACACGGCGCACTGGTCGCCCGACTTCACGAACGCAGCGAGCCAGAAGTTCATGGCCGAGTTCCAGAAGGAGTACGGCCGCGTGCCGACCACGTTCGCGACCCAGGGTTATGACGCTGCGCTGCTCATCAACGCCGCGGTGCGCGACGTGAAGGGCAAGATCGAGGATCAGGAAGCGGTGCGCAAGGCGCTGCGCAACGCCAAGTTCGACTCGGTGCGCGGCCCGTTCAAGTTCAATGCGAACCAGTACCCGATCCAGAACTACTACGTTCGCACCATCGTCAGCGACGGCAAGGGCGGGCTGATCAACCGCTCCTTCAACGAGCCGATCCTGAAGGACCATGGCGACGCTTACGTGCAGCAGTGCGGCATGACGAAGTGAAGCGTTGTCATCCCGGCGAAAGCCGGGATCCACCCTTCGCCTGGCGCGATGCCCGCAGTGGATCCCGGCCCCGTGTCGAGCACGGGGTGGCACTTTCGCCGGGATGACGTGGCGACGCCATGACCGGCGTCCTGTTCCTCGAACAATCGCTGAACGGCCTGCAATTCGGCCTGATGCTGTTCCTGCTCGCCGCCGGGTTGACGATCGTGTTCGGCGTGATGGACATGATCAACCTCGCGCATGGTGCGTTCTACATGGTCGGCGCTTTTCTTGCCGCGTGGCTGGTGGGCCTCAGCGGCAGCTTCGTCGCCGGACTGCTGCTCGCGGTGCTGCTCACGGCGCTGTTCGGCATGCTGATCGAGTCGACGCTGCTGCGCACGCTTTACGCGCGCGATCACCTGTCGCAAGTTCTCGCCACCTTTGCGCTGATCCTGATCCTGAACGACAGCGTCGAAATGATCTTCGGCACCGACGCAACTCTCGCTGCTCCCTTGCTGCTTTCCGGCCCGGTCGACCTGGGCGCTGGCCTCATCTACCCGGCGTGGCGCCTCGTCATCATCGGCGTGGGCCTCGAGCATTGGCGTTGCTGCTCTACCTGCTCGTGCAGAAAACGCGCATCGGCGCGCTGGTTCGCGCGGGTGCGTCGAACCGCGAGATGAGCGTGATCATGGGCGTGAACATCGAACGCCTCTTCACGCTCGTGTTCGGCCTCGGCGCGGCGCTGTGCGCCGTCGCGGGCGGTTGCTCGGGCCGCTGCTCGCGGTGCAGGTCGGCATGGGCGAGAACATCCTGATCCTCGCCTTCGTCGTGATCGTGATCGGCGGCATCGGCTCGATCCGCGGCGCGCTGCTCGGCGCGCTGCTGGTGGGCGTCGTCGACACGCTCGGCCGCACGGTGCTCCAGCAAGGCCTGCGCGAACTCCTGCCGCCGCAATGGGCGAGCGCCGCCGGCCCCGCGCTCGCGTCGATCGCTGTTTACTTGCTGATGGCGGGCGTGCTCGTCTTCAAGCCGTCGGGCCTGTTCCCGGTGCGCAGCTGAGGGCGGGCGATGAAGCGGTCGCGTCTGGCGGCGCTGCTCGGCCTGCTCGCACTCGCGATCGCCTTGCCCTGGTTGCTGCGTGCGCTCGGCGCCGAGTTCTACCTCAGCTTCGCAACGCGAATCGTCGTGTTCGCGATCGCCGCGACGAGCCTGAACCTGCTGCTCGGTTACGGCGGCATGGTGTCGCTCGGCCACACCGCGTTTTTTGGCCTCGGCGCTTACGTGACCGGCATCCTGCTCAGCGAAGGTGTGCTCGGCGCGGGCGCACAACTGCTCGCCACCGCACTCGTCGTGGGGCTGGCGGCGCTCGTGATCGGCGCGGTTTCGCTGCGAACGCGAGGCGTCTACTTCATCATGATCACGCTCGCGTTTGCGCAGATGCTGTTCTACCTCGCGAATTCGGTGAAACAATACGGCGGCGACGAAGGCTTGACGATTCGCGTGCGTTCCTCTCTGCCGTTCGACCTCACCTTGCGCGACGGCGTGACGCTCTACTTCACCGCGCTCGCCGTGCTCGCGCTGGCGCTGCTGCTGCTGCTGCGCTTCACGCGTTCACGCCTGGGCCGCGCCGTGCTCGCGCTGCGCGACGACGAGCAACGCGCCGAGGCGCTGGGGCTGCCGACGTACCGCGTCAAGCTCGATGCTGTTCGTCGTCGCCGGCGTTCTGGCCGGTGTCGCCGGCGCGATCAACGTGAATCTGCAGGGTTACGTGAGCCCGAGCCAGCTGCACTGGGCGCAGTCGGGAACGCTGCTCGTGATGGTGATCCTCGGCGGCGTCGGCACGGTGTGGGGCGGCGTGCTCGGCGCGCTGGCGCTGCTGCTGCTGCAGGAGGTGCTGTCGGCGTACACGAAGCACTGGGGTTTCTGGACCGGCTGGATTCTGCTCGCCGTCGTGCTGTTCGCGCGCCAGGGGCTGGTGGGGATCGTCGCGCCCTGGTTCGAACGCGCGACACAGGCGCCCGGTTCGGGAACACGCGCATGAACGCCTCACTCCTGGACGTTCGCGCCCTGTGTAAGCGCTTCGGCGGCGTGATCGCGACCGACGGCGTGGACCTCTCGGTGCAGCGCGGCGAAATCCACGCCCTCATCGGCCCGAACGGCGCGGGCAAGACGACACTCGTCGCGCAGCTCGCCGGGCAATTGAAAAGCGATTCGGGAGCCGTCAACTTCAACGGCGCCGACATCACGAAGCTCGTCGCACACCAGCGCGCACGGCGCGGCCTGGTGCGTTCGTTCCAGATCACGCGGCTCCTGAAAAGCCTCAGCGTCCGCGACAACCTGGCGTTTGCCGTGCAGGCGACACAAGGCCACGATCTTCAGCGCGTGGCGGCCGGTGCACGCCGACCGTGAACTGCGCGAGCGCGCCGACGCGTTGCTCGCGCGCCTCGGGCTCGGCACCCAAGGCGACAGCCGCGTCGATCAGCTGTCGCACGGCGAGCAGCGCGCGCTCGAAGTGGGGCTGACGCTCGCGAGCCGGCCGCTGCTCGTGCTGCTCGACGAGCCGCTGGCCGGCATGGGCGCCGAAGAATCGGTCGCGATGGGGCGCCTCATCCAGGGCCTGCGCGATGAATGCGCCGTGCTGCTCATCGAACACGACGTCGACGCCGTGTTCCGCCTTGCGGACCGCGTCTCGGTGCTCGTCGGCGGGCGCATCGTCGCGAGCGGAACGCCGGACGAGGTGCGGCGCAATCCAACGGCGATCGCCGCCTACCTCGGCGACGCGCAGGAAGTGACGTGACGGCAGCGCTGCTCAGCGTGCGCGGCGTGAGCGCCGGCTACGGCAGCACGCCGGTGCTGTTCGGCGTGAACCTGCAAGTCGGCCGCGGCGAAATCGTTGGCCTGCTCGGCCGCAACGGCATGGGCAAGACGACGCTCGTGCGCTGCGTGCTCGGTCTCATCGCACCAAGCGCGGGCGAAATCGACTTCGACGGCGCACCAACGATTGGCGTGCCGACGCACCGCATCGCGCACCGCGGCATCGCCCTCGTCCCCGAAGGGCGGCAGATCTTCGGCAACCTGAGCGTTGAAGAGCACTTGAGCGCGTTCGTGCGCAGCACGGCGCGCCGTTCCGGCGGCGCCGCGGGCAGCGCCGCCAGCGCGTGGACGCCGCAGCGCCTGTTCGAGCTGTTCCCGCGCCTCGCGCAGCGGCGCGACCACCTGGGCGGCCAGCTCTCGGGCGGCGAGCAGCAAATGCTCGCGATCGCGCGCGCGCTCGTCACGAACCCGCAGCTGCTCATCCTCGACGAAGCGACGGAAGGCCTGGCGCCGCTGGTGCGCGAAGAAATCTGGCGCGTCCTCGGCGCGCTGCGTGAGGCCGGCCACGCGATGCTGGTGATCGACAAGTATGTGCAACGCCTGATCGCGATCGCCGACCGGCACGTGATCCTGGAGAAAGGCCGCGTCGTGTGGAGCGGCAGCTCGGCGGAGCTGGACGCGGACCGCGGCGTCTGGGCGCGCCATCTGGGGATCTGAAACAAAGCCGGTTGGGGCAGAACGACGTTGTGGACTTCTTGTTCGGTTGACGGCGCCACGGCAGCCGCCAGCCCGGCGCGCGGGCTCGACGCAGCGAGCCGCAGCAGATCACCAACGCGACAAGGCCTGGATCAGCTCCGCCTTGACGTCTGCGTTGGCAAAGCTCGCGTCGATCGAATTGCGCGCCAGGACGCGCAGAACGTCATCGGACCAACCGAACGCCTTGCTGCACAGCGCGTACTCGCCCTCCAGGCTCGCCCCCAGCAAGGCCGGGTCATCGGTATTGATGGACACCATGACACCGGCGCGCCGCAGCCGATCGATCGGATGCTGCTCGACGCTCGGGTAAACGCCCAGCGTGAGATTGGACGTGGGGCAGATGCCCAAGGGAATGCGTCGATCCGCCAACAAATCGACCAGGTCCGGGTCTTCGATCGCTCGCACCCCATGGTCAATGCGATCGGCGCCGAGCAGTTCGATCGCGTCGCGCACGCCCTCAGGGCCGCTCGACTCGCCGGCATGCACGGTGCGGCGCAGGCCCGCCGCGCCGGCGCGCCGGAAGGCTTGCGCAAATCGCGGACTGGTGCGGCCCGCGGCAGCCTCGTTGCCGTCGATCGACAGCGCCACGACGCGCGGATGCCGCAAGGCGATCAGCCAATCGACCAGCTCGGCTGCAGCATCCGACGATTGAGTGCGCAGGAGGCTGACGCACAAGCCCACCCGCGGAAGGCCGTCTTGCTCGGCGGCAGTGAAGCCAGCGTCGATGGCGTCGATCATCTCGGGCAGGCGACCGTGCCACGCGGTCCAGTGCGTCGGATTGACGATCACGTCCGCATAGCCCGCGCCGCTGTCGGCGAGCCGCTGGCAGTAGCCGTAGCTCAGTTCGGCCAGACGCTCGCGCGTCGAAGCGAGCCCACAGGCCCAATCGAGGAAATGCAGGAAGTCGGCAAGGCCCTCGAATTGCAGCAAGCGATCGCGCGGCCTGGGCATGGGCACACCCGCCTGGGTCGCCCATTGTTCGAGAACAGCGGGCTGAAAGCAGCCTTCGAGGTGCGCGTGGACCTCGGCCTTCGGCAAGGAGCGCAGTCTTTCGATGTGTGTGGGGCTCTCGGTGGGCAGCATCCTGGGTTCTCGGCTGTTCGCGTCCTGGGCCTGGGGACTGCACAGTCTCGCCCAAGTGCAGCGCTGCACCATACGCTGGCGCGTATACCCGCTATGCGGCGATGGCGCGAGGCGCAGACGTTTTGATGGCTTCGAAGTGACGGGTCAACAGCGCCAGATGCCACAGCCCACCTCGCGCTGGCCTCAGCGCATCGGCGGGTCCGGCACGAAGCCCGCGTTGCGGCTGAGCGGAAATGGCGTCGGGCTGGTGAGCGATGCCGCCGGCGCCAACACGCCGGCGCGGGCCAGGTTCTCGTGGCGGTCGTAGAACAGGCTCACTTGCTCGGCCGGGTGTGAGCTTCGGCGCACGAAGGTGGTCGTGCTCGCGTAGGAGTTTTCGCGCGCGCCGTGTGCGGTGCCGAGGCGCTCGGTGCGCTCGCGCAGCGGCGCACGCGCCGAATCGGCCGCGGCACCAGCGGAGTTTTCCGCTGCCGCCGACTTCGCCTCGGGCCCACCGCGTTCCGCTTCGCGCGCAGCGCCCGAGGCCGGCGCTGTGCCTTGGCTGTCCGCCCGTCCCACCTGCGGCGCGATGGGCTGCGGTGGAACGACGACGCGCTCGTTGAACACCGCCACGCCGATCACGCCCACGTCGTTCGGGCGCCCGGTCAACGCGGCGTAGGAATCGGGAAGCGCGGCGAACTCGAACGCCGCCACCTCGTGGTTGCTCTTGCGCCAGCCGGTGATTTCATGCGACGCCCAGGGCTGCAGCACATAACCGCCCTGGTTCCAGGCGGCGGTCTGGCCGGTGACGATGTTCACGCCGTCAACCGACATGACGGCCAATACCCGCTCGCCGGTCCGGTTCGTGACGCGGATCGCGTAGCGCGCGCCGGGCCGGCCGGCGATGTAGTGCCGGCCGCGATACGGATAAACCTCTAGCACGCCGGCGGCGTCGCGGTCCACGAGCACCACGTCAACGAGCTTTCCCACGGCGTTGGCGTTGAACGCCGCGCTCAGCGCCGTTGCCGCCAGCGCTGCGGCGGCGAGGCGGCCACGCCAACGACGGAGCGTTGCGGTGCCGAGTGTCGAATTGCTCGGGTTGGAGAGGTTGCGTGGCCACATGATCAGATCCTGTATGGGAGTTGCGATAGGTGTTGAACGCGCGGAAGCGACCCATGGGGTGAACTCAGGTTTTCAACTCCGCGCAGGCCGGCACGCAGCGGCAGTTGCGGGTGAGCGTTGTCGCCGGCGCCGTCTGCGGCGCAGAATCCCGCCATGTCCGCGCATCTCCTGATGGGGCTCGTCCTGCTGCTCGCCGCCGTTTCAACGCGCGCGCAGGACGCTGGCGACGCGTCGGCGAACCAGCCCTTGATGCTCGTGAACCCGCGCGAGGCCGAGGCGTTGCGTCGCACGCTGGCCGCACCGGTGCCGCCGAACGCCACGGCCGACGCGCTCGGGCGCCACTTCACCGACAAAGACATCGCCGCCGAGCGGCTGGGCGACAAGAGCGAGCGTGAGCGAGTTCTGCGCGAGGCGATAGAACACCTGCCCGGCGACCCGCGCTGGCCGAACAACCTGGCCGTCGTGCTGAAGTCTCAGGTGCGCTGGGACGAAAGCCGCAAGTTCCATGAAATGGCGATCGAGCGCGCCCGGCACCCCGCCGATCGCTTGTTCTATGAGTCGAACTTGATGCGCCTGCAGCAGGAGCGCGGCGCCGACGATGCCGTGGCCCGCGCCGCGCAGGTGCGCCGCGACGGCGAAGCCTTGTTGCCAGGGTTGAAGGCGTCGAACCAACGCATCAGCGTGCTGCGTGCGCTGGGCTCGGCAGCGGCAGTCGAGGCCAGCGTGCATTCGCGCCGCGGCGAGTTCAACGACGCCCTGGCCGCTGCTGCCGAGTGCGAGCGCTGGAACCGGGAGGCGCTCGAGACCGCACAGGCCCTTCCCGACGCCAGCGCAGCGATCCTCATGCGCGCGGCTTCCGCGCTGGCCGCCGCGCAAAGGGAAAGGGCTGCCGCGTTGGGCCGGCTGGGTCGATTTGCCGAAATGCAGGCCGTGCTCGCCGAACACCTGCAGTTGATCCAGCGCCATCCCATCGACGCCACGTTTGCCGCCGGGGCGCACCAGTCGCTGGCCTCGCTGCACCTGCAGCGGCGTGAATTCGCGCAGGCCGAGCGCCAGCTTCGCCTGGCACTGCAGGTGCTCGATTCGCTCGGCACCCCGAAAACCGCGCCCACTCGCGTGTCCAAGGTGGCCGACCTCGTGCTCACGCTGTGGGCGCGTGGTTTGTACGCGCAGGCTCGCGCCGAGATTGATGCGCTCGACGAGCACGCGCGGCGTGACAAGACCCCGCCGGCGCGGGTTCGTTTGGCCTATGAACGTGGCCTGGTCGACCTGATGACGGGGCGGCCGGCGCAGGCCGCGGCCTTGTTCAGCGACGTCGCGCGGCGCCATCTCGCGAGCTACGGCGAGGGGCACTACTTCGTCGCGAATGCGCGTGGGTTGCAGGGCGTTGCGCTGTGGCTGGGCGGCAAGCCCGAGCAGTCCGAGGCGGCAGCGGAACTCCTCAAGCAGGCCGTGTTCGATCATCAGCTGCCGCGCAACGCGGATTTCCTGAACGATGTGGCGCTGCGCAAACTCACCCGCGAACTGATCTTCACGACCTACCTCGAAGCGATGGCGCAGCGCGGCGGCCTGCAGGCGCTGCTCGCACTGGGCGTGGCGGATCGGCTGCTCGACGGCGTCACGGCGCAGGCGATGGCCGACGCCGCGGTGCGCTCGTCGACCCACAACACCGCCCTCGCTGCACTCGTGCGCCAGGAGCAGGACCTGCGCATCGAGATGCACGCGCTGCAGCAAGTGCTGCAAAGTGGTTCGGAACCGGACGCCCTGGCCGAGCCGGACGCCGCCCGCGCGAAGCGCCGAATCAGCGAACTCGAACTGACCCGCCAGCAGGTCCAAGAGCGCATCCGCGGCCGCTTTCCGGGCTACGACAGGCTCGTCCGGCCGGCGTTGCCGAGCGCCACGGATGTGGCGCAACGCCTGGGCCGCGACGAAGTGCTTCTGCTCGCCGTGCCCACCGAGAAGGCGCTCTACGTGTGGGCCCTGACGGCCGACGAGCTGCCGACTTTTGCGCGCGTCGATGCAACTTTGCCGTCGCTGCGCGCGCTGGTGAATCGGCTGCGCCGCAGCGTCGAGTTCGCACCCGGCCGCGGGCAGCTGCCGGTGTTCGATGCGCAGGCTGCGCATGAGCTGTATCGCCTCGTGCTCGCGCCCGTGGCGGCACGCCTGCAAGGGCGCCGCCACCTGATCGTCGCATCGGCCGGGCCACTGGCGATGATTCCGTTCGCCATGCTGCTCGCGGCGCCGCCGACGGGCCAGCAGCGCCGACTGGGCGTGGCTCGCGCGCCAGATCGCGATCAGCCACGTGCCGAGCGTCAGCGCCTGGCTGGCGCTGCGCCAGATGCCGCATGCACCCAACGCAGCGGAGCCCTTGATCGCCTGGGGCGACCCGGCGTATTCGCGCGCCGCTGCGGCCGAGCTGGCGAGTCGCTCGAACGCCCGAGACCTGAGGCTGACACGCGCGTCGGCCGCGGCGACGCTCCAGTACACCGAATTGCCGCCGCTGCCGGAAACGCGCGCCGAGATCCTCGCGATCGCCGCGTCGCTGAAAGCGGATCAGCGTGACCTGCTGCTGGGCGCACGGGCCACGCGCGAAAGCGTGCTCGAAGCGAACCGCAGCGGGTTGCTGGCGAAGAAGCGTGTGATCGTGTTCGCCACCCACGGCTTGATGGCCGGCGACCTGCCGGGGCTCGAACAGCCGGCCCTGGCCTTGACTCCAACGCCCAGCGATCCCAACCCCTTGGCGGCGCTGATCGGGCTGGACGATGTGCTGTCGCTGCAGCTCAACGCCGACTGGGTGGTGCTGAGCGCCTGCAACACCGCCGCCGCCGACGGCAAGGCGCATGAAGCGCTCACGGGTCTGGCGCGCGGCTTCCTCTATGCCGGGGCGCGCAGCCTGCTCGTGACCCATTGGCCCGTGGAAACCGAGTCGGCCAAGCGCATCACCGCCGGCACGTTCGAGTTGCACATGTCGAACGCACGTTCCAGCAAGGCTGAAAGCCTGCGCCAGTCGATGCTGCGCCTACTCGCCACCCCGGAGTATTCGCACCCGGCGTTCTGGGCGCCCTACGTGCTGGTGGGCGATGGGGTGCGTTGAGGGCAGGGGGCCGCCGATCGGCGACGATTCCCTCAGTCGCGCCCGCCGTAGCGCAGCAGCCACTGCCGCACCGCGGGCGATTGAGAAGGCAACGCGGCGACGCGCTGCAGCGCCTCCAGCGTCCAGCGGCCGTCGTCTTGCGCCGCCAGGTAGTCGGCGTAGAACAGGGCGCGCGCTTCGTCGGTCAGGCCGGCGGCCTTCAACACCTCCGGCATCGCCGGCACGGCGCCCGGCGCCACGGCGACGATGCCGTCTTCGCGAATCCCTTCGATGCGGTAGCCGGCGCGGTTGCGCACCCAGAGCGTGTACTCGCCGGGTTCGATGTCTGCCGGCGGCAAAAGCACCGAATGCGCGCTGATGTTCGCCCGGGAAACGACCTCACGGCCGTCGCTGGTGCGCAGCAGTTGAATCGAATAGGGCCCGGCACCGCCAGTCCAGGCGACATACAAGGTGCGCCGGCCCGCTGCGATGCTCGACTGTGGCGCAGCGAACAGCGCCGGCAGCGCCAGGGGTGCGATATCGCGCGTCAGCGCGCCGACCCGCTGCTTGCGCTGTTGCGCACTGCCGATCATGGCGCGCAGCGCTGCCGCCAGACTCGCGGCAATGCTGCGCTCGCTGCACGGAATTTCGAGTTGCAGGCCCGGGGTTTCGGCGTCGAGCTGCATTCTCAGATTGCTCGCCAGGCGAATCCGCACGACGGCTTTTTCGTCGAGCAGCTTGAGCCGGTCGCAGGCCTGCAGGCCGGCCTCGGGGTAGGCGATCGCCTTGCCGGCGCGGTCGAGCCGGAACGCAGAAGTGGGCACGACCAGCGTTTTCGGATCGGGCTCTACCCATCCGGCGACTTCGCCCGCTTGCGCATGAGCGTGCGCGCACAGCGCGCTCGCCGCCACAAGCAGCAGGATGGCGCGCGCTGCGCCGAGGAATGTCGCATCACTGTTCATGCCGAACCGCCCTTCTTCGCCGCGATGGTTCCAGATGGGGCCGCGCCAGGCAATCCCACGACAGGAGGATCGCCCTTCGGCTCTGCGCCCGTCTGCGGGTTCTTGCGCCGCGCCAGAGACTCCTGCAGGCTGGTGATCCCCTTGTGCACCTGGATGCCGAGCAGGGGCAGCGCGAAATCGAGCCAGACGCCATGCTTGAACAAGCTGAAGCTGATCCACGGCAGCACGGCCAGGAGCGCGCAAGTGGCGATCACCGTCCCGAGCAGCGAGCGCCAGCGCGAGAACGCGTAGCCGATGACGACGATCATCGCCAGCGCCAGTGGCGCAGTGACCCACATGCTGGGCGGGGCGACGACACGATGCCGCGTCATCGAATCGATGGCGTTGAGCAACAGCACCGCGCCGGGCATCTCGCCGAGCGGCGTGAAGTGCGAGTCGACGGTCTCCGGGAAGGTCTGGCCGATCAGCACGACGCGCCCCTTCAACTCGTGGCGCGCCTGGCCCTGCAGCAACTCGAGTGCGGGAAGCACGTTGGGCGGCCTGGCCCAGCGGAACACGACCCGGTTGCCCAGGTCGTCGGCCCCGGGCGCCTGCTGGCTCATGTGAATGCCGAGTTTTGCAAACGCCGCGTGCGTGTTGCGCCAGCTCGCACCGATCAGCGCCTCGGCTTGTTTGTCCAGCGCTGACGCGGCGTGCGGCGGGTTCGAGGGCGTCGCGTCGGGGCGGTTCGGAAACGGCGCGCAAGCTTCGCGGGGCTCGGCGAGCTCCCAGGGCATCGCGCCCACGGGCAAGCCGAAGTGCCGCGCCGCCACGGTCAACTGCACCGAAGGCACGATCCGGACCTTGCCTTCGCCGGCAACCGCACCGCGCTCGCAGACCACCTGCAACAAGTGCCAGTCGCGCAAGATGCGGTCCGGCGAGACGGAGAAAAACGGCGCCGCCACGACGATGCGGCCACCCGACGCGGCAATCACCCGGTCGATCTCGGGCGCGGCGCGCAGTTCGTCGAAGTAGCCTTCGAAAAACGGCGTCGCCTCGGTGCCGGCGTGGGCGAGCAATCGGCTCTGCTCGGGCAAGGGTTGGCGCAGGGTTCGCACCAGCACAAGTTGCCGGTCCGCGGCGAACCAGGGCGCCGCGAGCAGCGCCTCGAGTCGCGCGGCAAAGCGGCGGTCTTCAGCCAGATCCTGCTCGCGCCCGCTCGTCCCCTCGACTGCGACGTCCAGCACCACCTGGCTCGCGCCGCGCTGGAACGCGCCTTCGATGAGCGACGCCAGCAGGTCGCGCGGCGCGCGCGACGGCTCGCCGCCACCCCACAGGGGGTGGCGCCAGGTTCGATCGTCGATGTCGACCAGAACCAACTTCGGCGGCGCCGGCAGGCCTTCGTGCCCTTCGGGAGCCACCGCGGCGCTGGCGCGCAGCATCCGGTCGAAGGCGGCGTTTTGGGCATTGATCACGAGCGACAGCTGCAGGCCGCTGCTCGCCCAGTTCAACAACAGGATGATCGCCACGCCGATCCCGATGTTGATCAGCCAGTGCTTCGTTCGCGGGTTGAGTCCGCTCCAAAGGGTGGTGAGCCTCGCGCGCAAAGTATTGTTCTCGGTGGCGAGATGGGTTGGATGCTTTCCTGCCCGTTCACTCGCCAGCGTATAGGGTGAACCGGGGCTGCTTCACTAGCTTCAGCATGGCCTAGCGAAGACTTTCGGCCTTTGCAGCTTCAGCGTTGGCATCATAGTATTCGAAGGTCGCAGTCGTCAGCAGCGGCTGCTGCATGCAACCCGGTGCGCCGAAGATGGGTCTCGTTCATCTGGCTGGCGTTACGGCCGACAGTTCAGTCCGCGTCGTCGCCTACGGCAAGACGATTCGAATGACGTTGTTTTCCGTGTCCGATACGTACACCACGCCGTTGCCGTCGACGGCAATTCCGCGCGGAGAATTGAAAGATGCCACCGTGGCCGTGCCATTGGCATAGCCCGCGTCGTTGCCACCAGCCAGGACTGTGATGGCACCGGTGGTATCGATGACACGGATTGCATTGTTTCCTCTGTCAGCGACATACAGGTTGCCGGCGACGTCCAGTGCAACAGCGTAGGGTCCACAAAACAACACCGACGTTGGCAGGTCCGCCGCGCATCCGAGGGTACCGCCCGCGACAGTAGACACGCTGCCGTTCGATGTGATCCTCCGAATCGCGTGGTTGCCGTGGTCTGCGACATACACGTTGCCGCTGCCGTCGACAACCAGGCTCGTGGGCGCGACGAATCTTGCCGATACCCCGGGCCCGTTGATCAAACCCGCCGATCCGTCTCCCGCCAACGTGCTCACTACGCCGAGCGGCGTGATCTTGCGAATGGCATTGTTGTCGGTGTCGGCCACGTACACATTGCCAGAGGCATCCACTGCAACGCCTTCGGGACTGTTGAACGTCGCAGCCCGTCCCGTGCCGTTACTGAATCCTGGGCTGCCGCTACCCGCCAGGGTGGTCACCACACCGGCCGGCGTGACCTTGCTGATCGAATGACTGAACTTGCCCGCGACGTAGACGTTGTTGTTCACATCGACGGCAACACCTTGTGCGCCGCCAAAGGAGCCGCTTCCGCCGCTGAATGTGCTCACCACACCCGCGGGTGTGATGCGTCGAATGGCGTCGTTGGCGGCGTCCGCAACGTAGAGATTTCGACTGGCGTCCGAGGCTAGCCCCTGCGGAAAATTGAAACGTACCGCAGTGCCGGTACCTTCGCTATACCCCGACGAGCCACCCTTGCCAGCCAGAGTGGTTGTCACGCCGCCTGCGGTGACGCTCCGGATGGCGTTGTTGCGGGTATCGGCCACGATGACGTTGCCGCCGCCATCTAGCCTTACACCGAGGGGGAAGAGAAACTTCGCATTGACTCCTGTTCCATCCGCAAATCCGCCAGTCTGCTTACCACCGGCGAGCGTGGTCACCACGCCAGTGGATGTGACTTTCCTAATTGCGGTGAGTTCGGCGACATATAGGTTTCCGCTGCCGTCGGCGGCAATGGCGCGGGGTTCCATGAATGACGCCGCAAGACCGGTGTTGTTTACGCTGTCGTTCGAGCCACTGCCGGCGAACGTCGTCACCGTGCCATTGGGCGCGATCCTTCTTATGGCGTAATTGAACGCATCGACAACGAATACATTGCCGAGGCTGTCGAGCGCCACGCCGCAAGGAAAGTTGAATGAAGCGACCGAGGCCGCGCCGTCGGTGAAGCCGGGTGATCCGTTGCCGGCCATCGTCGTGACAACGGCGTTCGGCGTCACCTTTCGGATCAGGTGATTCGACGCATCTGCGACGTAGAGGTTGTCGCTGGCATCCAGCGCGATCGCCGTAGGGTTGACGAATCTCGCGGCGGTTCCGGTCCCGTCGGCTCTGCCGCCGTTGCGATCGCCTGCAAATGTAGTCACAACCCCCGCGGGCGAAACCTTGCGGATGGTGTGATTCCCGCCATCGGGCACGTAGATGTTGCCGCCGCTGTCGACCGCGATTCCGATCGGAACGTTCGAGCCGAAGTTGAACTGTGCGGCAGTGCCCGTTCCATCACTGAATCCCCTCTTGCCGCCCGCAAGAGTGGATACGACACCTGCGGCGGTGATCTTGCGAATGGCCTGATTCAGCTGATCGGCGACGTACATGTTCCCGCTGCTGTCGAAGGCCACGCCCGAAGGCAGACCGAAGGTCGCGACTGCCAGCGCACCGTTGATGAATGATTCCTGAACACCCGCCAAGGTGCCGACCACCACGGTCTTGTCGCCGGTGACCCTGCCGATCGACAGGCGATCCAACAAGAAGTCGTATTTGTCTCCTCGCACCGCCTGATACGGGGTGGCGACCGCATTGAAAGTAAAGGGGTCAAGGCCGGCATAAACCATGGGAGCCATCAGCCCGGTGTTCACCTTGGCGATGGCCGCTGGCAGCGCAGGAGCATTTGCCGCCAGGATGGCCGGCGTGACGGCCGAAGCGCCACCACTGAGGCTGGCGGCATCGGCGACGTAGTTGCTAATCTTGTCCGTCAGCCCGGTGATATTGATGGTCACGAAGCAGCGGGTCGTGACCGGTGTGGTCGATACCGAGTACCAGAACGACCCGTCGGGGCGTTGAACCTTGACGACGAATGGCGAGGTCATGCCCTTGATGCTGAGACGATAGTACCCAAGGGCATCGGTCGTCCCACTGACAGTGCGGCCGGCACTGTCGGTCAACGCCACCGGGGCATTGGCGATGGGTGCACCATCCCCGGCCGAGCCGTCGGCGCCCGCAGCGCCCGAATCCCCGCCACCGAAGTCCCTATCCGTATCGGGAATCGTCCGGCCCAAGCTGTCCACCATCAGCGCAAGGGGTTGCGCCGGCACCCCACCACCGCAGCCACCACCGCCGCCGCTACCGACACCGCCGCCACCGCCACCGCCATCACCGCCACCACCGCCACCACAGGCTGCAAGAGTGACCACGAACACGCTCGTTGCGATGACGCGGCTGCGCATGATTGGCCTCTTTGGTCGTTTGGGGACAGAGATGTGGGACGAAGTCATTTTGAGCAATTCAGATCGGCGATGCCGGGTCGTGAAGGGGTCAGCGCTGCGTGGTCAGCTGCGCCGGCCGCTTGGCCTGGGTGAACGACACCAGTTCCTGCCGGTCGTTCTGCTCCCAGCGGCCGTCCCTCAGCCGAACCTTGATCTCCTGCACGATGTCGGCATTGACGCCTGGGCTCACCCAGATGTCACGTTCAATGTGGGCGCCGAGTTCAAGATTGAACCCACGCGCTTCGATCTTGTAAGTGTCGAACGTGCCAGCCGCCACCGTGACTCGTTCCTTGCCCACCACCTTCAAGTCGTATTGATACGTGTAGACGATGCCGTTCGGTCGCGTCTGCTTGAATCGTGTCTGCCACTTTTTGCCGGCGAATAGCTCCGCAGGGTAGAACTGCCGCGGCGTGCTCAACGTGCCCACCCGATTGCTGGTGGTGTTGCCCATCAGGTCCGACTCGAACTCGCCGCCGTTGTAGACCACGCGTTCACCGTTGACGTCGACATCGGTCACCTTCATCACGAGCCTTTTGCTCGCCTTGGTGAACGCATCGATCACGGCAATGTTCGTCTCGTCGCCCACGGTGTACTCGCGTTGGTGTTCGTTGAAGCCCTGGTAGTACGGCGTGGACGTCAGCACAGTGGGGTTGGGCGACGGCTGCGTCGCGGCGGCCAGCAGGGGCTTCTGCTGCTCCGCCAGGCGGGCCTGCTCTCGCTGTTGCTCTTCGGCCTCCCGCTGCAGCGCCAGACGTTCGCCTGCTGCCTTCTCGGTGCGGGCACGGTCGGCGGCGTAGGCCTGCGCCTGCAGCGCCTGGATGCGCCGCAGTTCGGCCTGCGCCGCCTCGGCCTTGGCCGCAGCGACGCGTGCGGCCTCCTGCTCTGCCGCAGCCCGTCGCGCAGCTTCCTGGGCGGCAGCGACCTGCGCTGCCTGCGCATGGGCGGCCGCGCGACCAACCGCCTCCTTCTGGGCGGTAGCCTGAGCAAGTTCTTGCGCACGGCGGTTCGCCTGTGCCAATGCCTCGGCTTGCGCAGCCGCCTGAAGTTGAAGAGCCTCCTGCGCCTCGGCGTCGCGCCGGGCTTGCTGCACGCGTTCTTCTTCGGCGAGCTGCGCTGCCAGGCGTTGGTGCTCGGTTTGCTCGGCACGTCGCCTAGCCTCCGCCTCACGCGCGGCCAGGGCTTCGGCAGCCTTTCGCGCCTCTAGCATCGCCAGCTGTTGCTTGCGTTGCGCTTCTTCTGCAATGGCAGCCGCGAGCAGGCGGTTCAGCCGCGATTGGGCCAGTTCGCTGGCACTGCCGCTGGGGAACTCACGGATGAAGCCAGCCAGCATCTCGGGGTCTGTGCTCGTCTTGACCTTGCGCCAACTCGTCATCTCGCGCTCCAGCAGCTGATCGAGCTCAGCGTCAGAGAGACGGCGCCTGGCGTGCCGCATGATGTAGACATCCTCTTCCAGCGAAGTGCTCTCCCAAGGCACCTGCGCACCCCTGGTGGCCAGGCGCACGCCCAGGCGTACACGTTTGAAGGCGTCTTCCAGCCTCGCGCCCGGCACCGCCAACTCGAGCAGCAGATGGCTGGTGTACAGGCCATTGGCACCTGCGCCATCCTGAGCGACGGCGCCGGGCGCGGTGGCATAGGCCAGCAGGCTGCCCGACGGCGCGTCGAACTGACTGAGTCCCTTGGCCGACGGTCGGAAAGCGCCTTCGAACGGGTCGTCGCGGCAGGCGTCGAGGATGATGAGAAAGGTGCGGTCCTTGGCGTGCTCCATGTGGCGCAACAAGTCGCTGATATCCACGGTCTGCCTGGGCACGTCGGCGGCGCTGCGGATGTCGGCGCTCACCGGGACAATGTAGTTGCGCCAGTCCTGCTGCAGACCGTGGCCAGCGTAGTAGAAGAGGCCGAGCTTGACAGCGGGATTCTGGATGCGCCTGCCGAATCGTTCCACTGCCGCCTGCAGCCCCGCGAGATCGAGGTCGAGCTGCTTGTCAACCTGGAACTCCGCCCGGGTAAGCAACTCGGCCATGGCGTTGGCGTCGTTCTTCGGGTTGACCAGCGGCGAGACCCGGTAGGTCGAGTTGCCGATGACCAGCGCTACGCGGTCGGATGCGGGCACAGCCGGGACGGCCACCAACGTCCAGAGACATGACGCGACCAGCCATTGCACAGCCCGCGTCTGCCGCCGCGTCGCCTTTCGCGGCGAAATATCAGGGCGCGTTCTCAGCTGGGCGGGCATGGGCGAACGGTCAATGGATCATATGGAGCAGCGTTGCAAACGCCGCATTGCTGGGCGCCGGCTCAGCCAAGATTCGACGCAATTGCAGCCGCTCCGACTCCGGGAGCTGCTTAATCGCAAGCACACCGCCTTCGTTCACTTGTGCGGGCGCGGCGTGCCCGAAAATCCAACAACGAAAAACAGCGCGACCTGCGCGAACACGCTACTCCAAGTCTTCGTGTGCCAATGCGTCGCGCTCTCGCGGTGCCGTTGAAACAAGTCAGTGCACAGCATCTTTCGTCAATTCGCCTGAAGCGGTACGCGTTGCGCCGCCGAGCCTTCAACCCGGGTCACCAACCAAGGTGAACGGCGCCCAGAAGAAAGGGGTGGAAAACTTGGGAGTACGCAGGACTTTGACCTGCGCCGCCTGCATCGCCAGCGCCTTGGACTGCGCCGCCCAGCGCTGATAAAACTCAGTCATGAGCAACTGCGCAGATTTGTCGTCCACCGGCCACAGCGAAAACAGCGCGGCAAGCGCACCGGTGGACAGGACGGAACGCTTGAAGAAGCAGCCCAGCAGACGGGTCGATTTCATGGCGCGCGCCCAGGGGGATGTTGATCCCCGGGGGTGTATCACGCACGCGTCGAAATGGCCATCCCCTCGATCAATGAGTCGCGCAACATGCGCTTCAGCACTTTCCCATTCGCATTTCGCGGCAACGGCGCAACGCTCCAGGTGAGCGTTTCCGGCACTTTGTAGTCGGCCAGGCGCGCCGCGCAATGGGCTCGGACCGCCGCGGCGTCGTGCGCCATGTCGGGGGCGTAGACGAAGGCGTGTACACGCTCGCCGAGCACAGGACAGGGCCTGCCGATCACCGCCGCCTCGATCACGCCGGGCAGCGCCATCAGCGCGTTCTCGACTTCGACCGAGTAGACCTTGAAGCCGCCGCGGTTCAGCATGTCCTTCCTGCGGTCGAAGATGCGCACGAAGCCTTGCGCGTCGATCGAGCCCAGATCGCCCGAATGCCAATGGCCGGCAGTGAAGGAGCTGGCTGTCGCGGAAGCGTTGTCCCAATAGCCCGGGATCACCATGGGACCGCCGATCCAGAGTTCGCCGGTGTCGCCGGGCGCGACTTCAACGCCCTGCTCGTCCATCACGACGATGTGTGCGCAGGGCAGCGCAACGCCCACGCTGTCGGCGTGCTCGCGCGTCAGGCCGGCGGGCATCATCGTCACCGGCGACGTCGTCTCAGTTGCGCCATAGGCGTTGATCAGCACAAGGTTCGGCACCGCAACGCGCAGCGCGTCGATCGTCGCCACCGGCATCGGCGCGCCGCCGTACCCGCCGATGCGCCAGCGCGTCAGATCGGCTTGCGCAAACCCCGACGCGAGCAGGCACAAGGTGTACATCGCGGGCACCATGAGCGTGTGCGTGATGCGTTCGCGCGCCATCAGGTCCACGAAGTCGCCCGCCTTGAACGCGGGAACGACGATCACGGTGCCGCCGACGTGCACCATCGCGAGCAGGATCGCGACCAGACCGGTGACATGGCTCGCCGGCACCGCGAGCGCCGAGCGGTCGTCGGCGCGAAGCTTCATGCACGCTTCGTAGTGCAGCACCGAATGCGCGAGATTGAAGTGCGTCAGCATCGCGCCCTTCGGGTGGCCGGTCGTTCCCGAGGTGTAGAGGATCACCGCCGTGGCGTGTTCGTTCACCGGCGCGACATTCACCTCGGGGTGCGCCGCGAGTGGCGCCGCGGCGGTGACGTCGGCCAGACTTTCGGTACCGCCGCTGCCCGCGCCGACCGCGATGCGCAGCGCGAGCGTCGGAACTTCGCGCGGATCGGGAATCCGCTCTGCCAGGTCGGCGTCGAAGACGATTGCTTTTGCGCTGCATTGCTTGAGCAGGAAGGTGAGCCCGGCGCGAACTTCGCGCACCCCGATCGGCACCGCGATCGCGTGCAGGCGCTGCACGGCGAAGAAGACGAATGCGAATTCAGGACGGTTCGAGATGAACAGCGCAACCCGATCGCCCGCGCCGATACCACGCGCCGCCAGGCCGGCGGCGATTTGCGACGCGCATTGGTCCAGCTCGGCGTATGTCCAGCGCTCTGCCTCGCACACCAGCGCCTCGTGCGCGCCGCGTTCGCGCACCGCGCGCGCCAGCATCGCGTTCACGCTCGGCGGGCGCTGCACAAACGCGTGCACGAGGCGGTCCGGCGCAGGCGCTTCGACGCGCATGGCCGGCACCGGGTAACCCTGCCAGGGGTCGTTCATCGATTCACGCCGCCGAACCCGACGCCGGCGGCGCGACCCAGTTCGCGCCGCGCTCGATCGTGAACTCGGTGTCGACCAGGTCGCGCGAATGGTTCAGGTCGGACTGTGCGATCAGCACCGCCATCTTGCCGTCGCGCAGGCTGCCGATCACGTCGGCGAGGCGGTTCGCCAGCGCCGGCGCGACGCCTTCGAAAGGCTCATCGAGCAGCAGCAGCTTGGTTCCGACGGCAAGCGCTCGCGCCAGGGCAACGAGCTTTTGCTGGCCGCCCGAGAGCAGCAGCGCGCGCCGCTCGCGCATCTCCTTCAACTCGGGCAGAACGCTGTAGACGAACTCGAGACGCGGCGCTGCTTGCAGATGCTTTGACGCCCACACCGGAACGAGGATGTTCTCCTCGACGGACAGCTCGGGAACGAGGCCGCGGTCTTCGGGCATGTAGCCGATGCCAAGCGCGGCGCGTGCGTGGCGCGGCAGCTGGCTCAGGTCCTGCCCGTCGAAGGCGATGCGGCCTTGTGTCACGCCCAGGTGCCCCATCACGGCGCGGATCAGCGTCGTCTTGCCCGCGCCGTTGCGCCCGACGAGCCCGACCATTCGGCCTTCGGGAACCGCGAGCGTCAGCCCACGCAGCACCTGCACCGACTGGATTCCGACGTGGATCGCGTCAACGCTGAGCATGGCGGACCTCAGGCGAACCGGTGACGTAGCGCCGCACTTCCTCGAGGCCGAGGGCGACTGCGGGAACGTCGTCGGCAATGATTCGTCCGCTGTAGAACGCGAGCACGCGGTCGGCGTAGCGCTGCACGATGTCCATGTCGTGTTCGACGAACAGCACCGTCAGCGCCTGCGCACCGAGCGCCTGCATCACGATGTCCATCATCGGGAATTTTTCTTCGGCGGAAACGCCGCTCGTCGGCTCATCGAGCAGCAGCAACTTGGCCTCGCCGGTGAGCGCCATCGCGATGTCGAGCAGTTTGCGCACGCCCCCGGGCAGCTCGGCGGCGCGCCGGTCGCGGTGTTCGGTGAGGCGAAAGCGCGCGAGCAGTTCGTCGGCGCGCGCGAGCGCGTCTCGGCGCCGCGCCGGCTGCCAGAACGACAGCTTCTCGCCATGGCACGCGCACGCGACGAGCATGTTCTCGAGCACGCTGAGTTCGGCGCACAACTGCGGAATCTGGAACGACCGCGCAACACCGAGGCGCGTGATCGTGCGTGGCGAGAGCTGCGTGATGTCGAGCTCGCCGAAGTGGATCGACCCCGCGTCAGGCTTCATGTAGCCCGTGATCATGTTGACGAACGTCGTCTTGCCCGCGCCATTGCTGCCGATCAGGCTGAGGCGCTGGCCGACGGGGATGTCGACGTTAATCTCGCTCGCGGCGACGACGGCGCCGAAGCGCTTTTCGATTCCCGAGGCACGCAGCAAGACAGAGGGCGTCGTCACTTGCCACCTCCGAGCCGCTTGAACCACTCGCGGTCGAACCACAGCGAGCCGATGCCGCGCGGCAGGAAGCGGATCACGAACAGCAGGAACAGCCCGAGCGACAACTGCCAGGTGTTGGGAAAGTAGAGGCTGGAGAACGAGCGCACGACTTCGAGCACGGTGGACGCGACGAACACGGCGAGAACGCTTTGCCAGCCGGCGAGGATGGCGACGAAGACGAACTCGCCGGACGTCGTCCAGTAGCTGAAGTTCGGGTCGATGTGGCCGAGCGACATGACGGTGAGCGCGCCGCCCGCGCCGCCGGCGAACGCGGCGAGAATGAAGTTCACTGCCATGACGCGCCGCACCGAGCCGCCGAGGTATTCGACGCGCAGTTCGTTGTCGCGCGCCGCCAGGCTCACGAGGCCGCGCATCGAGTCGAAGTAGATCCGCGACAGCAGCGCGAGCGCGCGGCGAAATACAACCGTCACGCTGTAGAGCACGTAGCCGACACGTGCGTCGGGCAGGGCTTTGGCCGAAGAGCGTTGCGCGCCCCATGTTGAAGCCGTCGGACCCGCCGAGCGCCTCGGTCTTGACGAGCGCGCCGTAGGCGACCATCGACAGCGCGAGCGTCAACATCGCAAAGAAGATGCCGCGGTAGCGCGACAGCAGCGGTGCGAACGGCGCAGCAATCAAGGTCGCCGCAGCGCCGCCGAGCAGCGCCAGGCCGACCGCGTCCGTGATGCCGAGTTTGTTGAAGCCCAGCGCCGCCGCATACGCGCCGGCAGCGAACACCAGGCCCTGGCCGAACGACACGACGCCGCCACGCATCAGCAGCACGATGCCCAGACTCACGAGTCCATGCGACGCGGCCATCGTGATCAGGAACGTCAGCCACTTCGGCATGAACGCTCCGGCGATCACGAGCAGCAGCGTGAACGCCGCTCCGGCGAGCAGGAAGCGGGCGCCCGGCGCACGCGTCATATCTTGCGCGCCTGAACTTGCTGGAACAGCCCCTCGGGGCGGAACATCAGTACCGCAGCCATCACGATGTAGATCGAGAAGAGCTCGGCGACCGGCCACAAGTGCACTGCCATGGATCGCGCCAGGCCGACGATCAACGCGCCGATCGCTGCGCCCGGAATGCTGCCCAGGCCGCCGATGATGACAACCGCAAACGAGACGATGATCACGCCGACCGACACGCCCGGCTGCACCGAGATCATCGGCGCCGTGAACGCGCCGCCGATCGCGGCGAGAAAGATGCCGATCGCAAACGCCGCCATGTAGACGCGCGACACGTTCACGCCCATGCTCGCTGCGACTTCTTCGCTGTGGATCACGGCGAGGACGATCTTGCCTTGACGGGTGCGGTTCAAGCCCCACCACACCGCCACGCCGATGATCGCCGCGAGGCCGACGAGGATGAAGTCGTAGCCGACGTAGACCTGCGTGCCGACCTCGACGTTGCCGAACAGGCCGTACGGCGCCGACACGTAGTACGGGTTCGCGCCCCAGATCAACTTCGTCACGTCTTCCAGGATGAGGAACAGCGCGTAGGTGACGAGCACGAGCAGCACTTCGTCGCGGCCGTAGAAGAAGCGCAACAGGCCGCGCTCGATCGAGCGGCGCGACGAGCGCCGCTACCGCGACCGCCGCGAGCAGCAGGGCGACGATCGACCACGCCGGCGCAAATTTCAGCGCCGCGAACCAGCCGACGAAACTCGCCGCCGCGTACGCGCCGAGCGCGTAGAAACTGCCGTGCGCGATGTTCAGGATCTTCAGCACGCCGAACACGAGCGTCAGGCCGAGCGCGACGATGAACAGCCATGACGCGTAGGTCAGGCCGTCGATGAAGATGGTGAGGGCGGTGCTCATGCGGCTCCCAACCCGTGCGTCATCCCGGCGAACGCCGGGATCCACTTCGGTCCGCCAGCGGTGGATCCCGACTTGCGTCGGGATGACGGCGTGCGGGGGTTGGCGCGAAGATCAGGGCGCGGTGGCCGATTCAGCACCACGCCTCAATTGCACTTGGCACCGGGAAACCCGGCCTTGATCCAGTCTTCCGACTTCATGTTCGCCGGCGGATTCACGCAGTCTGCGGGAAAGCGCTGGATGTCGTCGAGCATCACCAGCTTCTTCGCTGCGTCGTAGCGCGTCTTGCCGATCGCCGTGTCTTGAATCGCCTGATGGCCGCCGCCGAGCGCCATGCGGATCTTGCCGGCGGGCGTGTCCCATTCGGAGCCGCGCAGCGCCGCGGCGAGCTGCTCGGGCGTCGGCTTCTTGCCGCCGTTCGCCGCCATCGCTTTTTCCACCGCGAGCTTCAGACCCAGCAGCGCCTGGATCATGCGGTTCGGCGCCTGCACGGGATAGATCGTGTACGCCTTCTGGTAAATGCCCCACCACCAGTCGTTCAACGCCGACTTCGGCGAGAGCAAGCCGTACTGACCGCGCGCGCCGAGGATCACGCCGTCGGGCATCTTGTCGCCCAGGCCCGGCAGCACATGGTCGCCCGCCGAGAAGACGAACTGGCTGCGCTTGAACAGGCCGCGCGGTGCGCCTTGCAGCACCAGCGCCTGCAGGTCTCCGCCCCACAGGCTCGAGTGCGTGACGTCGGCCGACTTGGCCATCAGCGCCGAAATCTCGGTGCCGTACTGGCCCGCGCCGAACTTGGGCAGCAAGTCTTCGCCCGGCTTCGAGCCGGGGTAGATCTTTTCCATCGACAGCAGAAAGTCCTTGCGCGAGTCCTGGCCCCAGGCGTAGTCCTGGTTGATCATGTTGAACGTGTCGGCCTTGATGTTGCGTGCTTTCAGGTAGCGTGCGAGAGCGACGTTATCCATCGTCGCGTGCGCCGCGGTGCGGAACACGTAGTTGTATTTGCCCTCCTCGAAAATTCTCGGCGTCCCGCAGTCGTAGAGGATGAGGAACTTCTTCATCTCCTCGGCGACCGGCGCGACCGCGAGGCAATCTCCCGAGCCGACGTAACCGACGACCGCGTCGACGTTTTCGCGGTCATAGAGGTTGCGCATTTCCTGCACCTGCTTCGTCGCGCCGCCGTTCTCGTCGACATAGATCGGCTCGATCTTCACGCCACCGAAGCCGGCCTGGTTGTAAGGCGCGGGCGCGGTGCCGGCGTTGAACGCCTCGATCACGACTTTGGCGCCGTTCACTGCCGGGATGCCGAAACTCTCCGCCGCCTGGCCGGAGAGGAAGCTCACGATGCCGAGCTTGAAGGTTTCCTGTGCCTGGGCGAGGGGCGCGGCGAGCGCGAACGCTGTTGCAGCCGCTGCGGCGGCAAGCGCCGCCCGCGCGGGTGCGCGGCGTATTGGGAAATTCATGGTGGTCTCCGAAGGGTGGGCGAAGTGAATGGCCGGGCGGATGAGCGCGGCCCGCATTGTCGATTCTTTTTCGTTCGGTAGCGAACGAACGGGTATGAGCGAAAACCCTGCGAGGCCTGTTTTCAGCCCCCCGCCACGCCCTGCGTCGCGACGTAGAGCGAATACACCGAGTGGCTCGCCGCCATGAAGAGGCGATTGCGCGCCGGGCCGCCGAAGCACACGTTGGCGCAACGCTCGGGCAAGTGGATGTGCAGCAGCGGCTTGCCTTGCGGCGAGAACACGCGCACCCCGTCGAGCCCTTCGCGCATGCCCCAGCCGCACCAGAGGTTGCCGTGCACGTCGATGCGAAAGCCGTCGGGCGTGCCGCTTTCGGCGTCGATGAGCTGGCGCCGGTTCGCGAGCGCCGTGCCGCCGCCCGTCACGTCGCAGGCGAGGATGATCCGCGGCGTGGAACGGCACTCGACGATGTAGAGCACGCTCTCGTCGGGCGAAAACGCCAGACCGTTCGGGCAGTTGATGCCTTGCGCGACGACGCTCAAGCGCCCGTTATTCGGGTCGATGCGGTACACGTCGGTCGGCAGTTCGGGTGTCGCGGCGTGGCCTTCGTAATGATGCAGGATGCCGAACGGCGGATCGGTGAACCAGATCGAGCCGTCGCTCTTGCAGACGATGTCGTTCGGCGAGTTCAGGCGCTTTCCTTCGAAGTGGCTCGCGAGCACCGTGATGCTGCCGTCGTATTCGGTGCGCGTGACGCGCCGCGCACCATGTTCGCAGGTGAGCAGGCGCCCCTGCCGGTCGCGCGTCAAGCCGTTGCCGAAGTTCGACGGGCTGCGAAACACGCTCACCGCGCCGGTTTCTTCGTCCCAGCGATGCGTCTTGTTGTTCGGGATGTCGTTCCAGAGCAGACAGCGCGCGTCGCCGAGGTAGACCGGCCCTTCGCACCAGCGCATGCCACTCGCGAGACGCTCGACGCTCGCGCTCGCCAGGCGCAGGTTCGCGCCTTCGGGGGCGAGCACTTCAACCGCCGGGTCGGGCAGGCGCAGCGCGGGGGTCCAGGTGGCTTCGGCGGCTTTCGGGGTCATGGGTCGGGCCTCGTCGTTCAGGGAATTTCGATTCAAGTGATTGCGACGTGGATCACATCGCGTGCAAGCCACCGTCGACCATCAACGTCGTGGCGGTGATGTACGCGGCTTCGTCGCTCGCGAGCCAGAGCGCCGGCCAGGCGATCTCGAGCGGTGTCGCCCAGCGGCCGAGCAGAGTGACCTCGGCGCGTTCGCTCGCGAGTTGCTCGAGCGGCTTGCCCGCGGCGCGTGCTTTGTTGATGTGGAAGTCGGTGAGCGTCGGGCCCGGGCAGATCGCGTTCGCGCGCACGCCGTGCGCCGCCTCTTCGTGGGCGAGGGTTCGCGTCAGTGCGAGCAGGCCGGCCTTGGTCGCGTCGTAGAGGCCCATGCCCTTGCGCCCCGTCACGGCGTAACACGACGAGACGTTGACGATCGCGCCGCGCCCGCTCTGGCGCAACGCCGGCAGTGCGGCGCGGCAGTAGTTCGCCGGGCCGAGCAAATTGACGCCGGCCACCGCGTGCCATTCGTGTGGCGTCGCGTCGGCGAGCGTCGCTGGGTTGCGCATCGCGGCGTTGTTGATCAGGATTTGAAGCCGGCCGTGCGCGACCAGCGCGTGTTGCACCGCGGCGTGTGCCGCATCGGCGTCGGCCACATCGGCCACGAACTGAGCGATGCGTGCCGCGGGATGTTCGGATTGGATCGCTGCGCAGGTGCTTGCGAGCAGCTCGGCGTCCTGGTCGATCAGCGTCAGCGCCGCGCCCTGGCTGCAAAAGAGCCGCGCCACCGCCGCCCCGATGCCCGCCGCAGCGCCGGTGATGAGCGCGGCTTTGCCTTCGAGTCGGTTCATTCGCTGCGGCCGCGGCTCATTCGGTTCATTCGGCTTTCGCGCCGGTCGCCTTGATGACTTTGCCCCAGCGCGGAATCTCGCTGCGGATCCAGCCTGCGAAGTGTTCGGGCGTGCCGGCGACGACCTCGAACTCCATCGCCGTCAGCTTGTCGCGAATTTCTGGCGAGGTCACGATCTTCACGATCTCCTTGTGATACCGGTCAATGATCGGCCGTGGCGTTCCGCCCGCGGCAAGAAAACCGATCCACGCCACCGCGACCAGATCGGGGTAGCCCGCTTCGATCAAGGTGGGAATGTCAGGCGTTCCCGGAAAGCGCTTCGCTCCCGACGACGCGATGAGTCGCAAGCGCCCTTCCTTGGCGAACTGCAACACGTTGCCCGGCACCATGAACGCCGCCTGCACCTGGCCGCCCACCAGATCCGTGAGCGCAGGCGCGGCGCCCTTGTACGGAATGTGCGTGATGTCCAGCCCCGCGGCGAGCTTGAGCATTTCCATCGTCAGGTGCGACGCGCTGCCGACCGCGATCGAACCGTACGACAGCTTGCCCGCCATCGCTTTCGCGTGCGCAACGAATTCGGCGGCGTTTTTCACCGGCAACGCCGGGTGCACGACGAGGTATTGCGGCGTCGTCACCATGAGCGTGATCGGCGCCAGGTCTTTCAGCGGGTCGTAGGGCAACTTGTCGAACAGCGACACGTTCACCGCGATCGGCCCGTTGTAGCCGATCAATAGCGTGTGGCCGTCGGGCGCCGACTTGGCGACGAAGTCGGCGCCGATGTTGCCGCCCGCGCCGGCCTTGTTCTCGACGATGACGGGCTGGCCGATCGCCTCCTGCAGCTTCGGCGCGACGAGGCGCGCGATCACGTCGTTCGTGCTGCCGACGATGGGAACGATGATTCGCACCGGTTTGCTCGGCGCCCATTCCTGGGCTTGACCGGTTGCAGCGAGCGCCGCGAACAGGGCCGCCGCGAGGAACTTTGGCAACCGCGTCGTCGAGTTCAGTCTCATGGCGGTCCTTGATCTGTGATCACAGCGAATACACCGGCTTGCCGCGCACGCGCTGAATCTTGTCGCGCGCCCAGGGTTTGGGGTCCTGGCCCTTGGGCAGCAGCACGCCCGCAGCGCGCACGTGCTGCTCGGCGGCGTTCAGTGCCGGCGGGTCAACGCCTTGTTGCAGGCCCAACGCCGCGCTCTCCAACATGCGCCGCGCCATCACGACGCCCTTGTCGGTGGGCAGCAGCAATTCACGCGTGCGGTCTTGAATGGGGCCCATGCTTTCCTGCAGCGATGCGTCCTGCTCGGAGAAGCCGAACACGCCGCTGTAGCTGCGCTTGTCTTTCTGCGCCTGTCGGTCGATGAGATAGTCATTGTCTTGGTTCGCTCGCGGGCGCCAGGAAATCGGATTCACGCCTTCTTCATACGCCACATGGATTCCCTTGCCCGCGGCCATGTGCGCGCGCTCTTCGGCGCCGAGCGGCTTGTCGGGGTGGAAATTGATGCTCCACGCCCAGCAGTTTTCATCGTCGATCGGCACCCACACATGGCCGCCCAGGGCGTGCCTGCCGAAGGGCGGGATCAGCGTGAACCAGGGGAAGAGCCACTGCGTGATGCGCCAGTAGTCGCTGCCCGGCTCGCCGTTGCGCCGGCCGTAGAGCGTGAGGCCGAATCCGGTCTGTTCGATCTCGAACACGACGTTGCCGTCGGCCTTGATGTAGTCCAGCGCCTTCACGCCGCGGTGCATCGGGTCGATGTCGACCTCAAACCGGTGCACGTAGGACACATGCGCGGTGTCGATGCCGCCTTCCATCGCTTGCAGGTAATTGCATTGCTGCAGGCGTTTCGAGACGAACACGTGGCTTTCGGGCAGCAGGCACCACTCGACTTCAGGCGGCGCGGGTTGCTTGTCGGGCGGCCCCATGTAGGCCCACACCAAACCGCCGCGCTCGATGCACGGGTAGGCCTTGATGCGCATGCGCTCAGCGACATGCGGGGCAGACGGCACGTCGACGCAAGCGCCGCTGCGGTCGAACTTCAGGCCGTGGTAGCTGCAGCGAATGCCGCACTCTTCATTGCGCCCGAAAAACAGCGATGCGCCGCGGTGCGTGCAGAACTCGTCGATCAGGCCGGGCGCGCCGGTCGTGTCGCGAAACGCAATCAACTTTTCGCCGAGGATCTGCACGCGCTGCTGCGCGCCGTCGGGCTGCTCGATCTCACTCGAGCCGAGCACCGGCACCCAATAGCGGCGCAGCAGCGCGCCCATGGCGGTGCCCGGGCCGGTGCGGGTCAGGAGTTCGGCGGTGTGGTCGTCCATCGGGGTTCGGAGTCGCTGCGCAGAGGCGCCAGCGGGACGGCGATCCTATCCCACTGCCGCGTCGACGATTTCATGCTCGCTCGCGCTTGCCGGCAGTTCGGCGACGATGCGCGCGCTTCGGACCACCCAGAGGCGATGGCACAGCGACTGCAGTTCCTTCAGGTCCGACGAGATCAGAATCAGCGCCGTGCCCTCGCGCGCCAAGGAATCGATCAAGGCGTAGATTTCTTCCCGCGCGCGAACGTCGACGCCGTGCGTCGGCTCATCGCAAATCAGCAGCACCGGCTTGGCGAGCATGGCGCGCGCGAACAACACCTTCTGCTGATTGCCGCCACTGAGCGCGCGCACCGGAATCTGCAGCGACGCGGCGACGAGCTTCAAGCGCTCGAGCATCGGCGCGACGCTGCGCTGCTCTGCGGCGCGGTTCACCCATCCCCAGCGCGACAGGGCGTGAAGCGTCGCGGCGCTCGCGTTGCGCAGCACCGACAGCGCGCCGAACAGACCGTCAGACTTGCGGTCTTCGGTCAGGTAGACGATGCCATGGCGGATCGCCTGCGCCGCCGAGCGGATGCTGAAACGCTGCTCGCCGACGGCGATATCGACGCTGACGCCGTCCTCGAGCCCGGCAAGACGGCGTGCGAGCCGGGTCCGGCCTGCGCCCACCAAACCCGCCAGCCCGACGATTTCGCCGCGGTGGAGTTGCAAGCGCAGCAGTTCTTCCGGATTGCGCAGCGTGATCGTGATCGGCGTCGCGCCGGCCGGATTGAAAGGCTCGGCGCGCACGCGCTCGTCGACGTCATGGCCGACCATGTGGCGCACCAATGCGCTCCGGTCGAGTGACGCGGTCGAGGCGCTGACGATCCGCCGGCCGTTGCGCAACACCGTCACCTCGTCGGCGATGTCGAACACTTCGTCGAGGCGGTGCGACACGAACAGGATCAACAGGCCGCGCCGCTTGAGCACGCCGACGATGTCGAACAGGCGTTGGCGCTCTTGCGCCGACAGCACCGCCGTCGGCTCATCCAGCGTCAGGATTCGCGCCGACGTCGCGAGCGCGCGTGCGATTTCGATCAGCTGCCGCGTTGCCGCGTTCAGCGACCCGGCGCGTCGCGTCGCCTCGAGCGGCAGGCCGAACTCCGCGAACAGGCGTTCGCTGCGCTCGTTCAGCGCGCGCCGGTCGAGCAGGCGCCAGCGCGTGCGCGGTTCGTGGCCGAGCCAGACGTTCTCGGCCACCGTGAGCTCAGGCAGCACCGTCAGTTCCTGGTAGACGGCGCTCACGCCCGCGGCGCGCGCCTGTGCCGGCGAGCTGAAGCGCAGCGGCGCGCCGTCGATGCGAATCTCGCCCGAGCTCGGCGCGTACACGCCAGCGAGCAGGTTCATGAGCGTCGACTTGCCGGCGCCGTTCGCACCGGTCAAAGCGTGCACCTGGCCGCGCTGCGCGTCGAAGTCCACCGCGTCGAGCGCCGTCACGGCGCCGAAAGATTTGCTCAAGGCGCGAACCTCGAGCAGCGCGCCGGTCAAGTTGCGCAGGCTCGGGTCACTTCGGCTTGAACTGCTCGGGCAGTTTGCTCGCCCACCAATCGTCGGGCTTGTTCAGCTCGGCGAACTTCGCCGCGTCGGCCGGGGCGATGTAGTCCGACGCAATCACGAGGCCGCGCGGCACGGGCTCGCCCTTGAGGATCTTCAGTCCGAGTTTCGTCGCCTCCTGGCCGGCGCGCGTCGGGAACGTGACCGCGCCACCGCGCTTGTTCTTCACGACCCACTTCATCCAGCCGTTGTATTCATCGCCCGGCGACATCACCAGCCCCTTCATGCGGCCGGCCTCTTCGAACGCCTCGGCCACGCCCATCGACATCTGGCCGGCAGGCGAATACACGCCGTCGATCTTCGGGTGCCGTTGCAGCAGGTTCTCGGTGATCTGCTTCGCCTTCGCGCGGTTCCAGTCGCCGTGTTCGGCCGACAGCAACTCGACGTTCGGGTGGTCTTTCAGCACCGCTTTCAGCGCCGCGAGTTGGTCGACCGCGGCGGTCGTTCCGGCGATCGGCAGCATCGCGAAAATCTTGCCCTTGCCACCCAGGTCCTTGACGAACTGGCGCGCCACCGCCTCGCCCAGCGCCCATTGGTCGATGAAGGCGTTCGACACGGTGCCGTTCGAATAGGTGAACCCGCCGCCGGCGTTGATCGTCGGGATGCCCTTCGCCACCGCCTTCTCGAGCGCCGGCTGGATCGCTTTCTCGTCAACCGGCCAGTAGATGATCATGCTCACGTTCTTCGCGATCAGGTCTTCGATGTCGCTCACCTGCTTCGCCGGGTTGAACGCCGCGTCGGTGGCGATCACGTCTTTCACGTCCTTGTGCAGCGACGCCTCGTAGCGGATGTGCTGCAGGCAAAACACGACCCACGAGTTGCTCATGTAGCCCGCCGCCACGCCGATCGTGTACGGGCCCGCCTTCTTGAACTTCTTCGTATCGACCGTCTCGGCCATCTGCTTTTTCTGCAGCGCACGATCGGTTTGCGCCTGCGCCGCGCTCGGCGCGAGCAGCGACGTCGCGAGGAAGGCCGCGCCGAGCAGCGCCGCGGTACGTTGGAATCGGGATGGACACAGGAAACGCATCGTCTCTCTCCTTCGTGGTGGTTCGAACACAATGATCATCAGCGGTCGCGGCCGAACCGTGCGTACGCCGCCGAGGCCAGGATGATGATCGCACCCTTGAGCACGAGTTGCAGGTTGTAGTTCAAGCCCAGGATGTTGACCAGATTGAAAGCGATGAAGAGCACCAGAACACCGGCGACCGTGCCGATCACGTTGCCGCGCCCGCCGCTGAAGAGGGTGCCGCCGAGAACGATCGCCGCCAGGGCGTCGAATTCGAAGCCGCGGCCGGTGAAGGTGCTCGATACGCCGGATCGCGCCAGCACCGCAATGCCGCCCAGGCCGGCAAACAGACCCGAGCACACATAACAGCCGAACGTGACCCACGCCACCGGCACGCCGGCCAGGCGTGCCGCTTCGCGGTTGCTGCCGATGAGGTAGATGTGCCGGCCAAAGCGCGTCGTGCGCAGCACCATCTCGAGCGCTGCAGCCAGGCCGAGCAGCACGAGCGCGAGCACCGGCAGCACGTCGCCGATGCGCTGGTTGAAGAACTCGCGAAACCCCGGCGCGACGATGCCGCGCGCGGTTCCACCGGAGAAGATCTGCGTCATGCCGTAGATCGCGAGCGCCGTCCCCAGCGTCAGGATGAACGACGAAGACCGGTTCAGCACGACCAGCAGCCCGTTCACCGCGCCCAGCGCCGCGCTCGCGAGCAGCGTCAGCGCAACCGCCATCGGCACGTTCTGCGCCTCGCCGGCCATGAGCACCGCGCAGAACACGGCGGAAAAAGAGATGATGGCGCCGATCGAGAGGTCCAGGCAACCCAGGATCATGACGAGCGTCGTGCCGATTGCGGCGATGCCCACGGGCGCCGCCTGGCGCAGGATGTTGCCGACGTAGACCGGCTCGAGGAACGCATCCGACAACAGCACCGCGATCAGGTAGAGCAGCGCCAACACCCACAGAATCGCCCAGCGCGCGAGCGCGTCGGCGAACGGGTTCCAGCCGGGCTGAGCGGTGGCGTGCATGCGGTGCGCCGCTTGCTGCACCCGCTTCAGGGCGCGGCCGAGCGCGCTGGCGCCGCGCCGCGCAGGTTCGCGCGCGCCTGGGTGGCGACGATCGCGCCGACCACGATCAAGCCCTTCGCGAAGGTCTGGACGAACGCCGACACCTCGAGCAGGTTCAGCACATTCGAGACCACGCCGAGCAGCAGCACCGCGGCCAGCGTCCCGGCGATGCGGCCGCGCCCGCCGGCAAGCGACGCGCCGCCGAGCACCACGGCGACGATCGCGTCGAGCTCGACGCCCTGGCCCGCGTTCGGGTAGCCGGTGCCCAGGCGCCCCGCGATCAACAAGCCACCCAGGACAGCGCCGACGCCTGACCAGACGAAAGCGAGCAGGCGAACGCGGTGCACGTCGACACCGGCGCGGCGCGCGCTTTCGGCGTCGCTGCCGCTCGCGTAAAGGCGCAGGCCAAAACGCGTTCGTGTCAGGACGCCATGCGCCAGCGCCGCGAAGCCGAGCAGCACGAGGCCCGCGACCGGCAAGCCGAACAGGCGTTCGTTCGCGAGCCACGCGAGTTCCGCCGGCGCACGCCCGACGCTTCGATCGGTGGTGGTGAAGATCACCCCTTGCAGCACGCTCAGCGTGCCGAAGGTCAGGATCAGCGACTCGATGCGCAGCCGGTTCAGGAGGAATCCGTGCACGCTGCCCACTGCCGCTCCGAGCGCGAGCATGGCCAGCGTCACCGGCAGCAGCGCGTCGGAGCGGCCGTCGGTCAGCGCGCAAGTCAGAACGACCGTCAGCCCGAGCAACTGGCCGACCGAGAGGTCGATGAGCCCGCCGATGATGACGAAGGTCTGACCGATCGCGACCAGGCCGAGCGCCGCCGACTGCGTCACGACGTTGGCGAGGTTGTTGCCTGCCGCGAAGCCGGGAACGAAGGCCCACGCGCACACCAGCGTGCCGCCGAGCAGCGCGTAAATGCCCAGGCTCGCGGCACCTGCGCGGGCCGGCGCAGCCGCACGCGCCATCAGCCGAGCAGGCGCATCACGCTGGCGCTGTCCTGCACCCAACCGAACTTCGACGCGAAGTTCTTCAGCGTTGCGGCGTGCAGGTCGGGGGCAAACGACGACACGGCGTCGCTCACGAGCGTGGTGCGGAACCCGTGGTGGAACGCCTGGCGTGCGGTTTCTTCGACGCAGATCTGCGTCACGGTGCCCGTGACCACGACGGACTCGACGCCGAGCGAGCGCAGGATCGGCTCGAGCGGCGTCGCATGAAACGCACCGTAGTTGAACTTTTCGACCTGGTGTTCGCCCGGAAGCGGCGCGAGCTCGTCGATCACGTCGGTGCATTCCTGTTCGCGGCCGACGTCGGCGTAATAACGCTTGTGGCCCTTCCAACAGCACTTGATCGGCGGCAGCGCCTGCGGCGACCATTCCCAGAGCAGCACGGGCGCGGGGAAGGTGATGAACTTCGTGTACACGACGGGGAGCTTGCGGCGCCGGAACAGCTCGAGCAGCGCCCGGTTCGCCGGAATCGTCGCGCGCGCGTCAACCACCTCGAGCGCGGCGCCGACCCTGACGAAGTCGTTTTGCATGTCGACAATCAGGAGCGCGGGGTTGCGAAGTCGGTCGCGCGGTTCGATCATCGGAGCCCTCCCACAGCGTTGATCAGCCATCGACTGCTTGAAGCCGATTTCAGTATAGGACAACGCCACTGCGCTCGAGTCGGCGTCAGCCCCACCTGACCCGATACTTCACCGAACCCGGTCCCTGCGCGAATGACGACGAAGAAGCCCACCCCCACCCCCGAGCCGCGAACGCGCGACGCGGACCGCTCGCAGAAAGACATCCTCGACGCGGCGCTCGACGAGTTCGCGCAGTTTGGCCTGGGCGGCGCGCGCATGGACCGAATCGCGCAGCGCGCCGGCGTCAACAAGCGCCTCATCTACTACTACTTCGAGAACAAGGAGAGTCTGTTCCTCGCCGTTCTCGAGCGCGCTTACGAAAACATCCGCGGCGAAGAGCGCCAGCTGAACCTGGCGACGGTCGAGCCGACCGAAGCGATCCGGCGCCTGATCGCGTTCACCTGGGACTACTACCTCGCGCACCCCGAGTTCCTGACGCTGCTGAACAGCGAAAACCTGCACCGCGCGCGGCACCTGAAGCAGTCGGACAAGGTGCAGACGATGAACTCGCCGCTCATCGCAACGATCGCCGAGGTGCTTGCCCGCGGCGCCAAATTGCGCCTGTTCCGCGCCGGCGTCGACCCGGTGCAGCTCTACATCTCGATCGCCGGGCTGTCGTACTTCTACCTCAGCAACAGCTACACGCTGTCGACGATCTTCGACCGCCAGTTGCTCGGCGCGAAGGCGAAAGTCGAGCGGCTGTCGCACATGACCGACCTGGTTTTGGGTTACCTGGTGCGCGATTAGCGCGCGGCTGATGCGATGACCGCGGCGTTGGCCCTGGCGGTGTCCAGTTCGCTGTGTTTCGGGCTTGCGCTGATCACGTCACGGATCGGCTTGCGCAGCCTGGACGCGAGGTCGGGCGCGGCGATCAGCGTCCCTGCCGCGACGCTGCTGTTCGCCCTGGCCGCGCCGTTCGGCGTCGACACCGCGGGGTTCACGTTGCGCGCCGCGCTCTGGTTTGCCGGCGTCGGCGTGTTCTTCCCGGCGCTCGTCACGCTGCTCACGTTCCGCTCGAACGAGCAGCTCGGGCCGACGATCACGAGCGCGATTTCCAGCACGACGCCGCTGTTTGCGGTGCTCGCTGCGGTGCTGCTGCTGGGCGAAAGGGTTCCGGTGTTCGCGCTGCTCGCGTGCCTGGGAATCGTCGGCGGCGCGATCGTCCTCACTTGGCGGCAAAGCGCGCTGCGGCCCGGCTTCACCGGGTGGGCGCTGCTCTGGCCGGTCGCCGGCGCGGTGGTGCGCGGTCTCGCGCAGGCGGGCGCGAAGGCGGGTCTCGTGCTCTGGCCGAACCCGTTCGCAGCGGGCCTGATCGGCTACACCGTGTCGTCGGCGGCGGTCATCGGCACCAACGCGTTCGGCCGGGCGCGGCGCCCGGCGTTGACGCGCCACGGATTCGCCTGGTTCGTCCTCACCGGCGCGCTGAACGGCGGCGCCGTCTTGCTCATGTACGGCGCGCTGAGCCTGGCGCCGGTGTCGCTCGTCGCTCCCGTCGTCGCGACCTACCCGCTGGTGACGGTGTTGCTCAGCGCGCTCGTGCTGCGTGAAGAAGCGCTCACTGTGCGAATGGTCGCCGGCGCGGCGACGATGGTGCTTGGCGTGATTGGCCTGACGCTGTCGCGCGCTGGCACTTGAGCCTCACGTCCCGCGAGCGACGCTCTTGCCGGCGCCGCGACTGACGCCAAGCTGCGCAGGCGGCCGGCGGCGCAGATGTAACAGTCGCACCGATGTCAAATGCGATGTCGATTGCCCACGCCGCCGATCGTCGTGCCGGTAGAGCCATCGATTGATCACAAGGAGCGCTTCATCATGAGCCAACTTCGCGTGCACAGCTTCGCGGTGTCGATCGACGGTTATGGCGCCGGGCCGCGGCAATGCCTCGAGAACCCGCTCGGCGCAGGCGGCGTTGCGCTGCACGAATGGGTTTTTGCGACGCGCACGTTCCGCCAGATGTTCGGCGGCGACGGCGGGACGACCGGTGTGGACGACCAGTTCGCTGCGCGCGGCTTCGCCAACATCGGCGCGTGGATCCTCGGGCGCAACATGTTCGGCCCGATCCGCGGGCCCTGGCCCGACGATGCGTGGAAGGGCTGGTGGGGCGACAACCCGCCTTATCACTTCCCCGTCTTCGTGCTCACACATCACCCGCGCGAATCGATTGTCATGGCCGGCGGAACGACATTCCACTTCGTCACCGATGGAATCCACGCCGCGCTCGAGCGCGCCCGTGAAGCGGCCGGAGCGCGCGATGTTCGCCTGGGCGGCGGCGTCGCGACGATCCGCGACTACTTGCGCGCCGGGCTTGTCGATCAGATGCACCTGGCGATTGCGCCGGTGCTGCTGGGCAGTGGCGAACACCTGCTCGCCGGGCTCGATCTGGTGCAGCTCGGTTACCGGTGCACGGAGCATGTGACGACGCCTGCAGCCACGCATGTGGTGCTGACAAAGCGCGCGGCCTGAAAAAAGAGGATGCGCGCGCAATTTGTCGATCCGGTGTGCGCTGAATCGTCGTCCAGCTGAAGCCGCCGCAGTGCGCTTCGAGTTCCTCAGGAAACCAACCGATCAATCAATCCACCCGTTGAACAAGGAGATGATGATGACCCGAACCAGTGTCAAACCCATTCCCGAAGGCATGCATTCGCTGACACCGCACCTCGTCTGCGACGGCGCCGCGAAGGCGCTCGAGTTCTACAAAAAGGCTTTCGGCGCGGTCGAGATCACGCGCCTGGCCGCCGGCGACGGCAAGCTCATGCACGCGATGCTTCGCATCGGCGACTCGATGCTGATGCTCGTCGATCTGTTCCCTGAGATGGGCGCGCGCGGGCCGAAGCAGCTCGGCGGCTCGCCCGTCACGATCCATCTGTCGGTCGCCGACGCTCACGCGGCGATGGAGAAAGCCAAGGCCGCAGGCGCCACCGTCAAGATGCCCGTCACCGACATGTTCTGGGGCGCGCTCTACGGCGTCCTCGAAGACCCGTTCGGCCACTCGTGGTCGGTCGCGACGCAAGTGCGCGAGCTGACGCCGCAGCAAATCGACGCTGCGATGCGCGCCCAGTGCGGTGCGCCCGGACAGGCGGCCTGACCCTTCAACCCAAGGAGAGCCTCATGCGCAAGACCCTGCTCAGCGTCGCCGCCGTACTCGGCGTCGCCATCGCCGGTGTCCTGATCTACGCCGCGACCAAGCCCGATACGTTCAGCGTGCAGCGCAGCGCGGTGATCGCCGCGCCGCCCGACAAATTGTTCGGCCTCATCAACGAGCCGAAAGCATTCAACACCTGGAACCCCTACGCGCGCAAAGACCCGCAGGTCAAGCTGCGCTACGAAGGCGCGACGAGCGGCCCGGGCGCGGCCTACGCGTGGGAGAGCGAGAGTCTCGGCGTCGGGCGAATGGAAGTGGTCGAGTCCGCCGCGCCGACCCGCGTCGCGATGCGGCTGGAATTCGAGAAGCCGATGCGGGCGAAGAATCGGGTCGACTTCACGCTCCTGCCGCAAGGCGCGACAACCCAGGTCACCTGGGCGATGAGCGGGCCGATGCCCTACATCTCCAAGCTGTTCACGACCTTCAGCCGGCCTGCTGAACCTGAAGATGCTCGCCGAGCGCGGGTGACGCGGCGCGCGGCGGCTCATCAGGTCAAGGTTGCGCGCGAACGCTCGAGCAACTGCTCGCGTTCGCGCGCGTTCTGCCGTCAGCGCTGCGGCGCGCTCGAAGTCCTGGCGCGCTTCATCCATCCGGCCGAGCTTGACGAGCAGATCGGCGCGCACCGCGTAGAGCAAGTGGTAGCGCTCGAGCTGGCGCGCCGCGACGAGCGCGTCGACGAGCGGCAGCGCCTCGCCGGCGCCGAACGCCATGCCCACCGCGACGGCGCGGTTCAGCTCGACGATCGGCGAGGGCAGGGTCTGCGCGAGTGCGTCATACAGCGCGACGATTTGTTCCTCGCCAGTTGCTCGGCGCAAAGGCGAAAGTCGAGCGGCTCTCGCACATGACCGACCTGGTGCTGGGTTACCTGGTGCGCGATTGAACGCGCCGCCGCCGTGTCCATGACTGCGGCCTTGGCGCTGGCGGTGTCGAGTTCGCTGTGGTTCGGCGTCGCGCTCATCACGTCGCGCATCGGTTTGCGCAGCCTGGACGCGAGGTCGGGCGCGGCGATCAGCGTTCCCACCGCGACGCTGCTGTTTGCCCTGGCCACGCCGTTGAGGTTGGGCTGATTGGACACGTAGTGAACTCAGTAAGAGGAATCCCGGTCCTTTCGACGCTGAAGGTAGGTCGCGGCGCCGCGGCATGCCACGCTGGATGAAGTGGCACACAGATGTTGGGTTGACAGGCACCGGAGAAGTACCCAAAGTCAGCCACTGCAGCAGGTACTGAGGAAGCAGGCACAAAATGAACCCGGCAAGCAGTCCGCGGCCGTCAACACCCGGCAGCGAGTGCAGCGACCGTCCTGTTCGGGCAAGAGCTTGATGTCCCTCGTCGGCTGCGGCGCGGCAGCGGCAGCGGCGATCAGGCGTCGTCGCTGGCGCCCGCACAGGCACTGCAACCCCCCGCGGCCTGCGTGACGCGTGTTGAACTGGGCTTCACCGGCAATCTCAACGCGCTCTACTCAAATGCCGGCGGCGCGGACAGCGCCGATGGCAACGATTCCGGTGCCGCGGGCATCGGCGGTGGCGAAGGAAAGGTCCTCGGTGCCATCGTCGAGATCCATCGCCTGTCCGATGGCGCGCTGCTCGCCCAGGGTCAGACCGACAACCAAGACGGCTTGGCCACGGTGAATTGGTGCCGCGCCGACCTACCCGTGGTGGTGTTGCTGAAGGGTGCGCCGGGCGCCCGCTACTTCGACGAGTCGGTGAATGCGCTGGTCGACTTCCCGCCGGAAGCGTCGCTGCGCGTGTTGGTGGAGCGGTTCGACGAAAACATCGGCGTTTCGTCGCTGACTGAGGCGGCTTATCTGTACGCGCTCAACAACGTCGCCAACGACCCCTCGCCCATCGCTGCGGGTACGCAGCCGCTGGTGACCACCGGCATCCCGGTCGGACTGGACGCAGCCGGGGTGAGGCGCGCCAACGCGGCGATCCTGGCCGAGGTCAACCGCTTCTTCACCGACACATTGCAGCAGAGCTCGATGAAGGCCCTGCCGACGCCGCTGGCACAAGACAGCCCGAACAACGTGCTGCCTGCCAACCGCAACGGCAGACTGGCGGCATTGACTGGGGGCTTCGCCAAGATCGCCGCCAGCTACAACTTCAACACCGGCACGCCGGGCCTGGCGTTCTCACGCCAATTTGCAGAAGACTTCACCGACGGCCGGATCGACGGGCTGCGCCTGGACCGCCGCATCGCCGCACTGCCGGGCGACCGCACGTTCGACAAGCAGACCGTCAGCGAAGCCTGGACGATCGGCTACGGCACCATGAGCAACCGCTTTGGCGTGGGTACGACGCTGAACGACGGCGAGGACTACGTCTTTGAATACCATGTTGTGCTCGGCGCGAGCGGCAGTTGCCCAGGTGGCACGACGAGGCAAGGTCGCTATCTGCTGTCCAAGATCGGGACCATCACCGTCCAACTGCTGGTCCCCGCAACTGGCCTTTGTTTCTTCACCGGCGAGCCGATCCTCAGCACGTATGACATACGCTTCCTCACCGACGTCGTCTCCTGGTCGGTCGCAAGCGTGCCCGAAAGTCTCTTCGCTATCCGCCGCGACGGATCGGTGTGGGGCTGGGGCAAGACAATGTGCGGCCGGCTGGGAAATGGGGTCGCGGAGGACGGCTACGTTGAGACCCCGGTGCGCCTGCCTAACCTGGAGCGGATCGTGAGCGTGGTCAACGCGAACCATGCCGCATTTGCGCTCACGGCCGAAGGCGCTGTCTACAGCTGGGGTGAAAGCTATCAGGGCATCCTCGGGCAGGGCGATGGTCCGTTCGACGTGATTTGCCCTGCCCGGTGGGGGTACCTCGATACCATTCCAGTGACTCCGATACCTTCGAACCTCACGCCTCGACGTATTGCCAGTCTGTCGAAGATCAAGGCGGTAAGTGGCTTCGATGCCGCGACGGCGCTGCGAGCCGATGGCCGCGTCTACCAGTGGGGACGCATCGCGAACGAGCAAGGTTTGCGCGTCGACGAGCCGACTCCGCCGCTCTTCAGCCTGATCACGGAGGTCACGAAGGTGACCTCGACCGCGGACGTGGTGTTTGCGCTGAAGGCCGACGGTTCGGTGTGGGGTTGGGGTTCGAACTTTGGCGGTGGGTTTGCCGACGTCACCGACGTGGTGAAGATGCCGCCCGAGCAGGTGCGTGGCGTGACCGGCGTCGTCGACCTCGTCTCCGATGCATTCGGAAGTACTGTCGCGCAGTTGGCCGATGGGCGCTTGAAAGTGTGGTCCGGCACTTCATCGGGAATTGAAGTCTTCTTCGTTCCCCCGACGGACGGCGCCGAGATCAGGCGCCGTGACAACGGTGGCACCATCCCACGCGCAGTACGCCTGAAGAATTATGGCGGCTTCGCAGGATTCGTCGGCGCCGACGGTGCCAACTACACCGTATTGATGACGTCACGATCGCCCCCCACCCTCGAATGGCTCCGATCCACGCTAGACGGCGTGCCCTCGCCGATCATTCCTTGAGCCTGCGGCGCACTTTGGCCTCGTCGCTGCCTCGCGTCGTGCGTGCTGGCCGCCAGTTGCTGCGCGCAGCCGGGTGGCTGGCACTGGTCGCAGGGGCCGAAGTGCCGCAGGCGCCACAAGTGCGACCGGCGTCACGATGAAGCGAGCGAGGGCTCCTCTGACTTGCGAACCCTGCAATGGGGAGCCTTGCTCGCCGAGCCCGAACCAAGCCTGCCTCCGCGCCAGAGAATGGCCGCGCACTATCGACGCCAGTATGAAGCGGCGCTCGCGCAGGGTGATGCCGGGCCACAGGGCGCGTGCTGCGCCGGCTCGTCAATGTGGAGCCACTGCCGCGGAACTGGAATTCTCCGGGGTGCATGAGCGACCGCGGCCAGTTCGATGAAGCCGACGCGTATCTGGAGCGCGCCGCACAGGCAGCTACGGCAGACCAACGCGGGCTGTACTTGGCGAACAAAGCGTTGAACCTGCGCCGGCAGTTCCGCGACTCCGAGGCTCAGGCGCTGCTCGATGCGGGCCTCTCCGAAATCGCGCAGTACCGCGAGCCCTTGATCGGCTGGCGCGCATGCAATCTCGAACGCTCGCGCGCCGTGATACTGCTGCAGGCTTCGCGCCTGTACGAGCGGCAAGGCCGCGACACGCTGGCTGTGGCCACCGCCGCCGATGCTGTGGCCGCGGCACGCAGGGCGCTGCAGCGGCTGCCGTCGGGAGCGTCGGAAGTCGACCAGCAGCACGTGCGCAACGATCTGGGCAATGCGTTGCGCCGACTCACCCTCGCCCGCTTGGCCTCGGGCAACACCGCGGCGGCCAAGCGTCTTGGAACGAGTGGCAAGCCACGGCGCAGCGCGAATCGCTCAGTGCCGAGGTGCATGCCCAAGGGCTGCAGGCTGCGGCTGGCATCGCCATGGCGCGCGAGCAGTTCGCACTCGCTGAGGAGCTGCTCGTGCAGGCCGACCAACGGCTTGCCCGCCACGGGCATCCTCCGGCACACCTGGCGCGGCTGGAAGTCGCTGAAACCCGGCTGGCCGCCTTGTGGGCGCGCGGCGAACTTGGTCAGGCGTGGCACCAATTGCTCCGGTTCGACGACCTGATGGTGCGCGAGGTCGATGCCCAGTTGACAGGCCTTGGAATCACCCGACTCGCGTTGATGCGCGGGCTCCTCTTGCTCGGGCGACAGCAAGCCGCGCAGGCCGCCGCAATGTTCGCATTGCGTGCCGAGCAGATGGCGACATCAGCGGGCGTGCGCAGCAATCAGTACCTGGAGGCCGTCGGCCTGCACGGTGCAGCGTTGGCGCAGCGCGCCGAGGCAGCCGGACGGCGCGAAGGCGCGGCACTGCTTGTCGAATCGGTTCGCGGGCTGGCCGCGCTGCAGGGCATCGAGCGGGCGGACAACACCGGCCTGCGACAACTGATCCGCGCCATCATCCTGAACGCCTATCTGGACACGCTGGGCGAAGAGGGTGCAGACGCACCCGCGCAGGGCTTCGACATCGCAGACTGGGCCGACAACGGCCCGGTGCGGCGCGCGCTGAACGACGCGGCCGTGAGGATCGCATCCGACGATGCGCTGATGCAGGTACTGATACGGCGCGAGCAGGATGCCCGGCGCGAAGTCGAGGCGCTACGCCGCAGCGCCACCGGCGAGGCCGAGATCGGGCCGAAGATCGCGGGCGCTCCGGCGTTGCGGCTGGCCCAGCGCATGCTCGAACTCGAAAGTGAGCTGGGTCGCTTGCGCGAGCAGATCGTGCTGGCTTTTCCCGACTACGCGCACCTGACCGGCGCGCGCCGGGTCACTGCGCAAGAAGTGGCCAACCGCCTGCGACCTGGCGAGGCGCTTGTCTACGTGCACACCCGTGACCTCGACACGCTGCTGTGGCTCGTCAAGTGGAACGGGCCAGTGGTCAGCGTCAGGACCCCACTCACGAAACGCGACATGGAAGCACTGGCCCAACGGATCCGCACCAGTGTCACGTTTCCCGGAGGGCGCGGGCCGCTGCGGTTCGACTTCGAGGCTGCGCGAACCCTGCATGCCCGCCTGATCGAGCCTCTCGCCGCGGCGTTGAAGGGTGTCGATGAACTCATCGTCTCGGCCCGAGGTCCGCTGGCCAGTTGCACTGGGCATTCTCACACCCGCTCGGAAACCCGATGCCACCGGACGCTGGCTGATCGAAGACCTTTCCATGACAAACGCCCGGTGTGCGCAGATGCTCAGCGTGCAAATGTTGCCGGCATATTCCAGTGGCGGAGACCCGTTACTCGGTTGGGGTGACCCGACGTTCGGCGAGTCCCGGTCCCGTTGATGACGTCAGCGGCGGCGCCATCGCGTGGCGTGTCGTCGACTGTGCGAAGGTTGCGCATGTCGGTGCCAACACCTCGCCCGAGAGTCCTCCGGCGCTGCCTGAAACGCGCGACGAATTGCTGGCCATCGCTGCAGCATTGGGGGCGGATGCACAGCACGTGCTCAGGCTGGGGCGTGAAGCCACGCGCGAGAGCGTACTGCAGGCCAGCGCCGATGGGCAATTCGCCTGCGCGAGGACAGTGGCGTTTGCCACTCACGGACTGGTCGCGGGTGACCTGCCGGGGTTCGAGCAGCCCGCGCTGGCGCTCTCGGCACAGGCAGCCGCGGCCCAGGCTGCAAGCCTGCTGGGCAGCCTGCTGCAGCTGGACGAGAGCCGCGGTGCGCCGAATGCCGAATCGGTGCTGTGAGTGTGTGCAATACCGCTGCCTCCGACGGCCGGGCCGAAGAGGCGCTGAGTGGTCTCGCGCGCGGTTTTCTACAGCCGAGACCAGGAGCTGCTTGTCACTCACTGGGCTGTCGAAACCTGATGAGGCCACGAGTTGCTCGCCGCCGCCCTACGGCTCGCGCAGCCGATCCCACCTTGGGCAAGGCCAAGAGCCTGCGTTTGCTCGAATACTCTGAGCTGATGCGCCAACGCAGGTCTCGCACCCGGCCTTCTGGGCGCCCTACGTCGTGGTCGGCGAAGGCGGGCCTTGAAGCCGCCGTGGCGCAAGCTGCCGCGCCGGCGCGCGTCGCGATGCGCCTGGAGTTCGAGAAGCCGATGCAGGCGAACCGGCTCGGCGAGAGAAACGGGCGGCCGTTTTCCTGGTGGTTCCGTGGACGCGCTATGGCTGCATCGAGGTGCGCCCGGTGCGCAATGTGGCGGCGGTGCGGCAGCGCGTCGGCGCGTAGATTTTTCTTCAGCCTCCGGTGAGCGACTCCCGGGCCGGTGAAAGCGCTTCGGCGGTGACACCCAACGCTGCAACGTCAGGGGGCAAGGCTTGCCCGCGCAGCAGCGAAGCCGCTGCGCGCGCCAGCGCCGGCGCCATCTGGATGCCGTAACCGCCCTGGCCGGCGAGCCAGAAGAAGCCTTCGATCTGTGGGTCGAACCCGGCCACTGGCGACCGGTCGGCGACGAAGCTGCGCAGCCCCGCCCAGCGCCGGTTGATTCGCGCGACCTTCACGCTCGTCAGGGTCTCGAAGCGATGCACGGCGAGCGCGACGTCGAGTTCTTCCGGCGCCACGTCGCAGGGATCCATCGGGTCTTCGTTCGCCGGCGAGAGCAGGAGCTGACCGGCGTCGGGCTTGAAGTAGACGGTTTCGTCGACGTCGATCGTGAGCGGCCAGTGGCGCATGCCGTGCCCTGGCGGGCTCGGCAAGGTGAGCGCCGTGCGGCGCTTGGGTTGCAGCCCGACCGGTCTTGCGCCGGCCTGCTGCGCGACGACGTCAGCCCACGCCCCGGTGGCGTTCACGAGGACCGGCGCGCAGACGTCACCGGCGCGCGAGCGCAAGTGCCACACGCCCGCACGCCGTTCGATCCCGACCTCGGCAGCGCCGAGCATCAGCTTTGCACCGGCGCGCCGCGCGATTCGCAGGTAGCCCTGGTGGATCGCCGCGACGTCCATGTCGCAGCCCGATTCGTCGATCGCCGCGCCGGCGAGCCACTCGCTTCGCAGAATGGGAACTCGCGCCAACGCCTGCGCCGGCGTCAGCTGCTGCAGCGTGGGCGCGACGTCGGGCGCGGTGAACATCGCGGTCAGGCGCGGCAGCGCTTCTTCGTTCGCGACGAACATCGCTGCGCGCGGCGTCATCAGCGGCACATCGGCAAAGCCTTCGGGCGGCTGCTCCAGGAAGGCACGGCTCGCGCGGGTGAGGGCGCGCACTGTGGCGTTGCCATAACTCTCGAAAAACATCGCCGCCGATCGGCCTGTCGAGTGGCGACCCGGCTGGTCTTCGACTTCGAGCAGCAGCACTTTGCGCTGCGGCGCGAATTCAGCGGCGATCGACGCACCGGCCATTCCGGCGCCGAGCACGATCACGTCGAACGTTTGGATCATGGCGTGGCGCAGCGCAGCAGCAACGTTGCGCGTCGATCAGAACTTGGTGTAGCCGCCATCGATGACGAACTGCTCGCCCGTCGTGTACGCCGACGCGTCGCTCGCGAGATAGACGGCGACGCCGCCGAAGTCGTCGCCCGTTCCCCAGCGCCGCGCCGGAATTCGCGGCAGCACGACCTGCGCGAACTTCGGGTTATCGACCGCCTGTTGCGTCATGTCGGTGACGATCCAGCCCGGCAGGATCGAATTGACGCGGATCTGGTGCCGCGCCAGCTCGACGCCGAGCGCGCGCACGTAGGACGTGATCGCGCCCTTGGACGCGCCGTAGTGGCTGTTGCGCGCCGCGCCTTCGATCGCCGCGGTGCTCGCGGTCGCGATCAGCGAACCGCCGCGACCCGTCTGGACCATGTGCCGCGCCGCGGCACGAAACGTGAGGAACACGCCTTCGACGTTGATGCGCTGCACGCGGCGGAATTCCTCGAGGCTCATCTCGAGCATCGGCGTGCCCTTGCTCGATACACCGGCGTTCGCAAAACACGCGTCGACGCGGCCGAGCGCGGCGCTCGAGGCGGCGAACGCAGCGTCGACTTGCGCTTCGTCGCCGACGTCGCAGACGAAGGCGTGGACTCGCGACGGATCGCCGCAGTCCGCGGCGAGTGCGGCCTTGGCGTGCTGCGTCTTGTCCGGCTTCGAGCCCCAGATCGCGACCGACGCGCCGGCGCCGAGCAGCGCACGCGCCATGGCGTAGCCGATGCCGCCGTTGCCGCCGGTGACCACGGCGCCGCGGCCGGTGAGGTCGAAGGGGTTGTTCATGGGGCTGTCCTCGTCAGGTGTCGGATGGTTCGAGCCACTGCGCGATGGCGCTCAGCGGCTTCTTGATTCCGCCGTGCACCGGCACCTGGCAGCCCGGTTTGGGGTAACCGATCACGAGCAGGATCACGGGCTTTTCGGAACTCGGCCTCGAGCACAACTTGTTCAGGAAGCTCATCGGGTTCGGCGTGTGCGTCAGCGTCGCCAGGCCCGCATGGTGCAGCGCCGCGATGAGGAAGCCCGACGCGATGCCCACCGATTCGGGAACGTAGTAGTGGCTGTAGCGCTCGCCGCTCGAGCGCGCACGCCGTACTTCTGCGCAAAGATCGCAATCAATACCGGTGCTTCTTCGAGAAACGGCTTGTTCGGATCCGTGCCCAGGGGCGCGAGTGCGTCGAGCCACTCCTGCGGCGCGCGCCCTGCGTAGAACGCGCGCTCTTCGGCTTCGGCGGCTTCGCGAACGCGCTTCTTCTGCGCCGGATCGGTGATGACGCTGAAGAACCAGGGTTGCTGGTTCGCGCCCGACGGCGCAGTTCCCGCAGCGAGAAGGCAATGTTCGATCACCTCGCGCGGCACGGGCCGCGTGTCGAAGTCACGCACCGTGCGGCGCCGCGCGATGTCGGCGTGGAAGGCGCGGGCGCGCTCAACCATCTCGGCCGGCACGTATTCGCGATACGCGGGCAGCGGCTCGAGTTGCAGTGGCGGCGGCGGGGATCGGTTGCTCATGGGCTTTGGCGTGCGCAGCCTAACCGATGGCGCGAGGCGCGGTCGCGCACAAGCGCTCGGCTATGATCACCCGCGTTGGTGCTCGTGGCGGCCGTTCCGGCAGCCACAGTTCAACGGGAATCAGGAGGGTCTTCGCCGCCACGTCGGCATGACCCCAGCCTGAGCTGCCCCCGCAACGGTCAGCGGACGTGAGCCTTTTTCTTGGCTCTCCGCTCGTGTCTACAGCCCACTGGGCGCGCTTTGCCGGCGCCTGGGAAGGGAACACGGGTCGTCTCCGCCAGCCCGGATACCGGCCAACAGGTTGGCGCGCCGCGTGAGCGGTGCGCTGTGAGGTGGGTGCCTGCGGGGAAGCGGGTGCGCACGACAGTCTTGGCGCTTTCATCCATGGTTCCTCGATCTTCATGTCCTTCACAGGACCGCGCTCGCTTGCTTTGCCACGTCGCGAACGCGACGCTGGTACTTTTCCTTCTCGGCGCCGCCTTGCCCAGCCGCGCGCAGACGCTGGCCGCCGCTGCCCCGTCGCGACTTGACGCTGTCGTCGTCACCGGCAGCCGCTTGCCGATGCGAATCGACCAGGCGCTGGCCGAAGTCACCCTCATCGACCGCGCGCAAATCGAAGACGCGAGCGGCCGCACCCTGGTTGAACTGCTCGGCCGGCAAAGCGGCGTCCAGTTCTCGGCCTACGGCGGAATGGGCAAGATCAGCAGCATCTCGCTGCGCGGCCTGGACTCGCGCCACACGCTGCTGCTCATCGACGGCGTTCGCTACGGCTCGACGACCGCCGGCACTCCGGTGTGGGAGAACATCCCGCTGGACGCGATCGAGCGCATTGAAATCGTTCGCGGGCCGCTCTCCGGCCTGTACGGCAGCGACGCGGTCGGCGGTGTGGTGCAGATCTTCACCCGCGCCGGTGCGCCCGGCGTGCATGTCGACGGATCGGCGCTCGCGGGTTCGCAGCGCACGCGCCAGCTGGGCGGCAGCGTTCGCTTCGGCGCGGGCGATGTCGACGGAGCGATGCAGCTCGCGCACATTGGGTCGCGCGGTTTTTCGGCGACGACTGCGCAAGAGCCGTTCGGCAATTTCAACCCGGACGCCGACGGCTGGCGCCAGAACAGCGGCAGCGCCAAACTGGGTTGGCGTTTCGCCGAAGGTTGGCGCGTCGAAGCGAACGCGCTCGAGTCGCGCGGCCGGACGCAGCTCGACGACGGCGCCGGCGCCGACGCGCGCGCGGCCCTGCGCACCGAGGTGCTGGGCGCACAAGTCAGCGGGCAGGTCGCGTCCGGCTGGCGCACCGCGCTGCGGATGGCGCGCTCGCTCGACTCGTACGACACGCTCGCCACCGCGTCGCCCTTCACGCCGCTCGGCGCGACGCGCTCCGTGCAGCAGCAGCTGGGCTGGGAGAACAGCGTCGACACGCCGCTCGGCACGGCGCTGCTGCTCGCCGAACACGTGCGTCAGCGCGTCAGCATGCCCGCGCCATCGTTCGATGTGTCGCAGCGCACGATCAACGGCGTCGCCGCCGGCTTGAACGGCCGTGCCGACGCACACACCTGGCAGGCGAACTTGCGCCACGACCGGAATTCGCAGTTCGGCAGCCAGACCACGGGAACGCTGGGTTATGGCTTGGACGTGGCGCCGCAGTGGCGCGCCGGTGGATCGGCCGGCACGAGTTTTGTCGCGCCGAGTTTCAACCTGCTTTACTTCCCTGGCTTCAGCAACCCGAACCTGCTTCCCGAAGAAGGGAAACACGCCGAACTGAGCCTGCGCTGGGCGGGTGCGGCGCAGCTGCTGCGCGCGGCGTGGTTCAGGAATCGCATTCGCGGCTTCATCACGCCGGGGCCGAACCCGGGCAACGTCGACGCGCGCAGCGACGGCTTCGGCCTGAGCTACGAGGCGCAGTGGGCGGACTGGGCGGTGAGCGCAAACGCCGAGCACGTCGACCCGCGCAACGACGGCGGCGATGCGAACGCCGGCAAACAACTCGCGCGGCGCGCGAAGAACAGCCTGAAACTCGGCGCCGACACGGCGTGGGGCGCGTGGCGCGTCGGCGCGAATCTCGCCGCGTTCAGCGCACGCTTCGACGACGCGGCGAACACGGCGCGCCTGGGCGGCTTCGGCACGCTCGACCTGCACGCCGACTGGCGGTTCGCGCCGCAATGGACGCTGGGGCTGCGCCTGAACAACGTCGCGGATCGAAACTACCAGACCGTGCTCGGCTACAACCAGCCGGGCCGCGAAGGTTTTGTGGTGCTGCGCTACAGCGGCACTTGAAGGAGCAGCCATTGATGGGAGCCACGAGCCGGACCCCAGCTTCGCTGCGGGTCGGTGCGCTGCCTGACCCGCAGTGGCGGGTCAACTGAAATGAGTTGGGTCAGCGCGCTGCGCCGGCGCATCGTGTGCGGCTCGCTCGCATGCTGCGCGGCCGGCGCGGCGTGCGCGCAGGTCGAAGTGCGTGACGACCGCGGCACGCCGCACCACTTTGCCGCGCCGCCGCAGCGCATCGTGAGCCTGCTGCCTTCGCTCACCGAGGGCGTGTGCGCGCTCGGTGCGTGTGCGCGCCTGGTCGGTGTGGACCGCTTTTCCAACTGGCCGCCGGAGGTTGCGCGCCTGCCCAAGCTCGGCGGCCTGGACGACGCGCAGATCGAGCGCATCGTTGCGCTCAAGCCCGACGTCGTTCTCGCGGCGAAATCGGCGCGCGTCGTCGCGCGTCTCGAAGGCCTGAGCTTGCGCGTGCTCGTGATCCAGGCCGAGACGCATGCCGACGTGAAGCGCATGCTGCAGACGCTCGGCGTATTGCTCGGCGCACCGGAGCAGGCGCAGCAGGCGTGGAGCCGCATCGAGGCCGACCTGCTGCTTGCGGCGCAGCAGGTGCCGAGCGCGGTGCGCGGCCAGCGGATTTACTTCGAAGTCGGCGCCGCGCCTTACGCGGCGAGCGCGGGCTCGTTCATCGGGCAGACGCTCGCGCGACTGGGGATGGCGAACGTCGTCCCCGCCGAGCTGGGGTGGTACCCGCGCCTGAACCCCGAGTTCGTCGTGCGCAGCCAGCCCGACATCGTGATCGCCGCGCGCCGCGAACTGCAAGGCATGCGGTTGCGCCCGGGTTGGCAGAAGCTGCAGGCGCTGCAGCGCGAGCGAATCTGCGCTTTCGACGTCGCGCCGTACGACACGCTCGTGCGCCCGGGGCCGCGCATGGGTGAAGGCGCGCTCGCCTTGGCCGACTGCCTGGCAGGCCTGGCCGGTGCCGCGATCCCCGGCAGCGAGGGTGCGCCGAAGTGAGCGCGTCGCAGCCCGTGGCTGGCGCCGCAGCGTCGCACGACAGTCGGCGCCGGACGCGCCTTGCGCTCGGGCTCACGCTTGCCACCGCGTTGTTGGCGGTACTGGGCGTGATGACGGGCAGCGAGGGCTGGAGCTGGGGTCGCTTCATCGCCGACGTGCAGAGCGATCAGGCAAGCCTGATCCTCGGCCAGATTCGCGCGCCGCGCACTCTCGGCGCCTTCGGCGTCGGCGCCATGCTGGGCCTGGCCGGAGCGCTTGCGCAAGGGCTGTTTCGCAATCCGCTCGCTGACCCTTACCTGATCGGCTCGGCCGCCGGCGCGGGCCTCGCGGTCGTTCTCGTGCTCGCCGCGTCGACGCTCTCGGGCGCGTTCATCGGCGCGCTGATCGGCGCGGCGAACGCAGCGTCGCTCGAGCGCATCGGCCTCGTGCTCGCGGCGTTTCTCGGTGCGCTCGGCGGCGTGGCGCTGACGCTCGCGATTGCGCGCGGCGCGCAGCACACGCTGCGCCTGCTGCTCGCCGGCGTCGTCGTCGGCGTCCTGCTCGGCGCGCTGAGTGACCTCGTGACGACGCTTGCGCCGGAAACGCTGCGCGGCAAGCAGATGTTCATGCTCGGCAGCACCGGCAACCTCGGCTGGGGCAGCGTCGTGTTGCTGGGCGCCGGGTTGATGATCGTCGTGCCGCTTGCGCTGCGCTTTGCGCGCGTGCTCGACGCGCTGACGCTCGGCGAAGACAGCGCCGCGAGCCTGGGCCTCGACTTGCCGCGCGCGCGCCTGTTGCTCGTCGTGTTGCTCGCGCTGTGCACGGGACTCGCGGTATCGCAGGCCGGTCTCGTCGCGTTCGTCGGCCTGGTCGCTCCGCACCTGGTACGGCGTTACGCGCCGAGCGCCCATGGCTACCTGCTGGCGGCGAGCAGCGCCACCGGCGGCGTGCTGCTGCTCGGTGCCGACGTGCTCGCGCGCGCCTTGATCGCGCCGCAGGAGTTGCCCGTCGGTGTCGTGACGGCCGTGCTCGGCGGCGCTTATCTGCTGTGGTTGCTGCAACGGCGTGGGATGGCTGCCGCATGATCGTCGTCAGCGCGCGCGATGTGCACGTGCAGCTCGGCGAGCAGCGCGTGCTGCAAGGCGTGAGTTGCAGTTTTGCGCCGGGCTGGACGGCGATCGTCGGCCCGAACGGCGCCGGCAAGTCGACGCTGCTGCGGGTTCTCGCCGGTTTGCTGGCGCCGCAATCCGGTAGCGTGGAACTCGACGCCAGGCCACTCAATGCCTGGTCGTCGCGCGAGCGCGCGACGCGCATCGCCTGGCTCGCGCAACAGGGTGAGGCGAGCGGCGATTTGACGGCGCGCGAGACCGTCGGCCTGGGGCGCCTGGCGCACCTGGGCCTGTTCGCGAGCCCGAGCCACGCCGACGAAGCGGCGATCGACACCGCGATGCATGCCACCGAATGCAGCGCGTGGGCGCAGCGCCGTTTGCATGAACTCTCGGGCGGCGAACGCCAGCGCGTGCTCGTTGCGCGCGCCCTGGCCACCGACGCGCCCGTGCTGCTGCTCGACGAGCCGACGACGCACCTGGACCCACCGCACCAGGTGGCGATCGCGCGCCTGCTGCGCCGCTTGAGCGCCACGCGCACGGTGGTGAGCGTGCTGCACGACGTGTCGCTGGCGCTGCAGGCGGACCGCGTCGTGTTGCTCAGCGGGGGGCGTGTCCAGGCGCAGGCGCACCACAACGATCCGCAGCTGCACGCGCAACTGGTTGCCGTGTTCGACGATGCGATTCGCATCGAAACGCACCGCGGCCGCGCACTCGCGTTGCCGAATCTGGACGAGGATGGTGGCTGAGCCGCGCCGGCGACCCAGCCAAGGGCTTACAGCTGCGTGCGGGGTCGAAGCAGGGCATCCAGCTGCGGGTGGACGGCGGCCGTGTGGTTCACGGCGAGATCACCCTGAGCCGACCTTAAGAGTCCTGAAACCTGCGCTAGGCGGTGTGCGTGGAGCGACGCGTGTCCCTACGATCAAGCATCGCCACATCGGGGATCGCCATGACACAGGACTACGGGTTCGCCAACTTCCGACTGCTGCCTGATCAGCGCGCGCTGTGGTGCGGCGAGGCGCCGGTCAAGCTGGGCAGTCGCGCGTTCGACATGCTGCTGGCGCTGATTGAACGACGCGATCGGGTGGTCAGCAAGAACGAGCTGATGGACCTTGTGTGGCCACGCCTCGTGGTCGAGGAGAACAACCTGCAGGTGCAGGTCGTGACCCTGCGCAAGTTGCTCGGCCATCCCGCAATCGCCACCGTGCCCGGGCGTGGCTACCGCTTCACGCTACCCGTGGTGACGCAGGGCGACACACTCACGGTGCCTGACGCCGCCGCTGTCGCGGCACCCGCCGCCGCGGCTGAGCCGCCGCCCCGCCACAACCTGCCGCCCTGGTTGCCCCAGCTTTTCGGCCGAGGCGACGATCTGCGCTTGCTGGGCGAACTGCTCGATCGGCACCCCCTGGTCACGGTCACCGGCAGCGGCGGCGTCGGCAAGACGCGGTTGGCGCAGGCCGCAGCCGCCGCGCGCCTGGATGCCACCCCCGACGGCTTGTGGTGGGTCGACCTGGCACCGATTACCGACCCGATGCGGGTGCCTGACGCGCTATCGCTGACCCTGGGTCTGTGCCCGAAAGGTGGCGAGGCTGCGACCGACGCTTTGGTGGCTGCCCTGGCCAAGCACGCGCCGCTGATCGTGCTGGACAACGCCGAACACCTGCTCGACGGCGTCGTCGCCCTGGTCACGCAGCTTCGTCAGCGGGCGCCAGGCGTACGCTGGCTGGTTACCAGCCAGGAGGCGCTGCGCATCGCTGATGAACATGTCTTCCGCGCTGAGCCGCTGGCGCTGCCTGGCGATGACGACCAGGCCGGGGCCAGCGGCGCCCTGGCGCTGTTCCTCGCCCGTGCCCAAGCCGCTGACCGTCACTTCGTGCTCAGCGCCGACAACCGGGCGCTGGTCGCGGACATCTGCCGTCGCCTGGACGGCATTCCGCTCGCCATCGAACTGGCGGCGGCGCGTGTGCCGTTGCTGGGTGTGCAAGGGCTGCATGAGCGGCTCGACCAGCGCTTCAACGTGCTGACCACGGGCGACCGCAGTTCGGAGCGCAGACACCATACGCTGCGCGCGGCATTGGAGTGGAGTCATCAACTGCTGGAGGCGCCTGAGCAGGCCGTTCTGCGCCGCTTGGGCGTGTTCGCCGCTGGCTTCTCGCTCGAGGCAGCACAGCAGGTGGCCGAGGATGAACAGGGCATCGACCGCTGGGAGGTCCTTGAACACCTTGGTGCGCTGGTTGAGAAGTCGCTGGTCGTGGCCGAAGGCGAAGCTCAGCCGCGCTATCGGATGCTGGAGACCATGCGCCTGTTCGCGCTTGAGCGCCTGATCGAGAGCGGCGAGGCCAAGCAGGCGCGCACTCGTCATCGCGAGCACTACCTGGCGATCGCCGAAGATGCGCAACCCCGCATGGTTGTCGGTGATGCGCGCGGTCTGGCGCAATTCGATCGCGAGCGTGACAACCTCTTCCTGGCGCTGGCCTGGCCCGATGAAGACCCGACGTTGCAGCACGGCTTGCGCCTGGCCGCCGCAATGCGCTATTACTGGACATCGCGCGGCCTGTTGGAGCGCGGCCTGCACGCCACGCTGCAAGCGTTGGCGCGCCCGGGTGCCGAAGTGCCGAGCGTCACGCGCTGCATGGTGCAGGCCACGGCGGCCCAGCTGCATTCGTGGATGGGCCATCAGGCCGAGGCGCTGCGCCACGGGCAGGAGGCCTCGGAAGCGGCGCGCCGGCTGGGCGACGAACGCTGCCTGTGCCTGGCGCTCGTGGCGACCGGGTTCATCCACATCGTCCGCGGCGAAGGCGCGCAGGCGCGCCTCGCAGCGCAGCAGGCGCTGGCGCTAGGCCATCGCCTGGGTGACAGCCACGAACTGGGCAATGCCCAGGCTCTGATGGCGGCGGTACACAACTTGGACAACGAACCCGTGGAGGCGCTACGGCTGCTTGAGGAAGGAGTGGCGCTGCGACGGCGCCTGAACCAGCCGTGGAGCGAGGCCATCGGCCATCTCAATCTGGCCCAGCACGCCATCGATCATGGCCATGCGTCCGACGCCGGGTCACATCTGCGAAGGGTGTTGGCACTGCTGCCGCGCATCGACTCGCAGCACATCGGCCTGCACCTGATCGGCATGAGTGCCGAATGGGCCGTTGCCAGCGGCGAGCACGCGACCGCAGTGTTGCTGAACGCGGCCTGCGTGCAGCAGTATGGGCGAGTCGGCATGGAAGACCGACGCGAGCCGCAGCAGGTGGAGCGCTTCGAGGGTGCGCGCCAGGCGCTGGACCCGGCGACGCGCGACCGGCTGCAGGTCGCCGGCCGCGCGCTGACTTACGACGGGGCGCTGCAACAGGTACGTGAGTTTCTGGCGCGTGCGACGGGGTCGGATTTCAGCCTTGACAAGGCCTGACTTCAGGAGCCTTCAAGACTCGCAAGGGTGCTCAGGTCGACAGTCTCTCCCAGCCCCGGAGCCTTCCGCGACGGGGGTTCTTCAGGAGAGCCACATGCACTGCCCGACACCACTTCGCATAGCCACCTTTGCGGCCTCGATCCTGGTACGCGCCGTCCTCGTCAATCAGGTCGCTGCCTGGCTGCAGACGCAGGGTATCGAGGCCACCGTCCAAGCTGTTTTCATGCAGCCATCGGCTGCCGCGCCATGCATGACCGGCGTCGCCCGGGGCGGTATCGACCGGGGCGCGCGAGGAAAACAGTGTGCCCGGGGCACCCGGTTCAACCTTGCAGAGGTGGAGTCGCCCAACGCATCGCGGTGACGCGGACCTCCAGACGGTCGGTTCGCGCCGCTTTCTGGTCACCTGGCGCGAATGCGGCCGCTGCTGCGGCCGAGGGCAATTGCCGATTCCGCGCCGCGCCGATCCGGGTCAGCATTGCGGCTTGCGGTTCTGGAGCCGCTGCTCGCACCCGAACCCAACTTCACTCGAGGAGACCGAAGTGACCCAGCCGCGCCGATTGCGCCACGCCCTGTGGGCGACTCTGTTTGCCGCAGCAGCCTCGCTCGTGCCATGTGCCGCGCACGCGCAATGGAAACCGACCAAGCCGGTCACGATCATCGTGCCCTGGGCGGCCGGCGGCGCGACCGACCAGGTGACGCGCATCGCCGCGGCCGAACTCGAAGCCGGTCTCGGGCAGAAGATCGTGATCGTGAACCAGCCCGGCGGCGCCGGCTCGATCGGCACCAAGGCGGCGATGGACGCCGCGAAAGACGGCTACACCTGGACCGCGGGCGCGGCGAAGCAGCTCGGCACCTACCCGGTGCTTGGCATGATCAACAGCAAGGTCGACGACTTTTCGCTCTACCTCGCGGTGACGAACGTCTCGATCGTCAGCGTGAATCCGGCGTCGCCGTATCAAACGTTCCCGCAGCTGCTGGAAGCGATGAAGGCGAAGCAGGTGTCGGTGGCGACTGCGGGCAACAGCTCGTCAGGACACTTCGCCATGGAGGCGATCGCCAAGGCCACCGGCGCGAAATACCGCCACGTCACGTACGACGGCGGCAACCCGGCGGTCGTGTCGACCGTCGCCGGCGAAACCGAAGTCACGACGCAACTCGCGCCGGAGCAGTCGGAAATGATCAAGGGCAAGCGCCTGCGCCCGCTCGCGGTCGTCGGCGAACATGCGCTGGTGATTGAAGGCTACGGCACGATCCCGCCGATCACCCAGTTCGTCAAGGATTTTCCCAAGGTGACGACCGGCTTTGGCATCTTCATTCCCAAGGGCGTTCCGGCCGAGGTGATCGCGACGATCGACAAACTGTGGGTCGAGCGCATCGTCACGTCGGAGAAGCTGCGCAAGTACGCGAACGACCGCGGCGCGCTGTTCACGCCGCTCTACGGCCAGGCGGCGTTCGACGCGGTGTGGCCGACGGTGGTGACCGACGCCTACTTGCTGCAAGACGCGGGCATGGCGAAGGTCTCGCCGGAATCGCTCGGCATCAAGCGCTGACCTCGCCAGAAGTCCCCGCGTTTCGAATCGCCACGCCAGGCGCAGCTTGCCGATGTCGCGCCGCGCCGAGGTTCTGAGCGCTGCTGCGTGGGCGGCCGCGGGCGGCGCGATCGTGGTCGCTTCCTGGCGCATGGACCGGCTCGATACGCTCGCCATCAACCCCTGGTCCGCGCCCGGGCTCACCCCGGGAGTCATCGGCGTCATGATCGTCGGGTTCGCGCTCGCGCTGGCGTGGCAGGCTTTTCACGACGGCGACGGCGCTGATGCTGATCCGGCGAGCCGACGCCGCAGGTGGTGCCGATCCGTCCGCCGTTGCCGGCGCCGCGCCGTCGGCCGGCTCGGCGCGCCGCTCGTTCGCAGCCGTGCTGATGTGCGTGCTGTTCGCCGGCCTCAGCCTCGGTCACGGTCTGCCCTTCGTCATCGAGGGAAGCCTGTTCGTCTTCGCTTTCACCGCAGCCTTCAGCTGGTCGACCTGGCGCGCGCAGCAGCGCATCGCGCGCGGCCTCGCGCAGACATTGGTGGTGGCCGTGATCGCGTGTGGATTCATCTCATGGCTCTTCGAATCGGTGTTCCTGGTTCGCCTGCCGTGATGATGACGCGCCCATGGAAGGACTGAGCCACCTCGGCGTCGCCCTGCTGTCGCTGTGCGGCCCGTGGCAAATTGCGTACGCGCTCGGTGCGACGCTGGCCGGCATCGTGATCGGCCTCCTTCCCGGACTGTCGGCGACGCTCGGCGTCGCGCTGTTCACGACGCTCACGATCAAGATGGCGCCGAACGACGCGATCCTCGTGCTCGTCTGCGTCTACGTCGGTGCCATCTACGGCGGCAGCCGCACCGCGATCCTGCTCAACATCCCCGGCACCGCGGCGAACGCCGCCGCGTGCCTGGACGGCAACGCGCTCGCGCGCCAGGGTCTGGCAGGCCGGGCGATGGGAATCGCGACGACGGGTTCGGTGGCGGGTTCGCTGTTCGGCGTGATCTGCCTCGCGATGTTCACGCCGCTGCTCGCCGAAACGGCGCTGAAGTTCGGCGCATTCGAATTCTTCTGGCTCGGCATGATGGGCGTGATGATGTCGGGCAGCCTCACCGGATCGAACCCGCTGAAGGGTTGGCTGATGGGCTTGCTGGGTCTGTTCGTCGCCAGCGTCGGGCTGGACCCGATCCATGCGCATCCGCGCTTCACGTTCGAGCAGAATGCCATGTCGGGCGGCATCGGCTTGATCCCTGCGCTCGTCGGCGCGTTCGGCTTCGCCGAAATCCTGACCGTCATGGGGCAGCCGCAACTGAAGGCGATGGTGACTTCGGTCGACTCGGTGCTGCCGAAAATCGCGGACCTGCTGCGCTACTGGCGCACCATCATTCGCTCCGGCGTGATCGGCGTGTTCATCGGCATTCTGCCCGGCGTGGGCGAAGACATGGCGGCGTGGACCTCGTACGCGGCGGCGAAACGCGCGAGCCGCGAGCGCGAGCTGTTCGGCAAGGGGTCGGTCGAAGGCCTGATCGCCGCCGAGACCGGCGACAACGCCGCCATTCCCGGCGCGCTGATCCCGGCGCTCGCGCTCGCGATTCCCGGCTCGGCGCCGGCCGCTGTGTTGATGGCGGCGATGATCATCCACGGCGCCCAACCCGGGCCGATGCTGATGGTGAACCAGCCGCAGTTCATCTACGACGTTGTCGGCATCACGCTCGTCGCGACACTTGCGATGCTGCTCTTCGGGCTGATGCTGGTTCGCCCCATCCTGTGGGTGCTGCGCGTGCCGCGCGAAATCATCATGCCGATCGTCTTCGTCTTGTGCGTGCTCGGGTCGTATTCGATCACGCAGCGCCTGTTCGACGTCTGGGTCATGCTGGGCATCGGCGTGATTTGCTTTCTGCTGCGCCAGCAGAGGATTTCCGGTCGCGCCGTTCGTGCTCGGTCTGGTGCTCGGCGACATCGTCGACAAATCGCTGCGCCGCGGGCTGGTGCTGTCCGACGGCAGCCTCGTGCCCTTCTTCACCCGTCCCATCAGTGCGGTGCTCGCGCTGCTCGTGTTGACGATGCTGCTCGCGCAAGTCCCGGCGCTGCGGCGGCGCTTTGCATTCGGGGCGCCACGGTGAGCGGCCGCATGATCGACAGACTCTCGCTGTGCAACGAAGTGCTCGCGCCCTGGAGCTTCGCCGAGCAGTGTGCGTACGCCGCCAAGCTGGGTTATCGCGCGCTCGAAGTCGCACCGTACACGCTCGCCGAGGATCCGATGACGATCAGCGACCCACAGGCCGCGGCGTGGGCCGCCATCGCGCGCGACCACGGCCTGGCGATCAGCGGCCTGCACTGGCTGCTGGTGGCGCCCCGGGGCTTGTCGATCGCCAGCCCGGATGCGGCGGTGCGCCGGCGCACGCTCGGTGTGATCGCGCGGCTGATCGAACTCTGCGCGCAACTCGGCGGCGAGCTACCTCGTGCACGGCTCGCCCGCGCAGCGCAACCCAGAGGCCGGGCAAAGCCACGCCGACGCGCTGGCGCGCGCCACCGAGGCCTGGGTGATCGCCGGGCAGCAGGCCGGTGCATTGGGCTTGCGCTATTGCATCGAACCGCTCAGCCGCGACCAGACGTCGGTCGTGAACACGGTGGCGCAAGCGGCCGAGATCGTCCAGGCGGCGGCGCTGCCGGGCCTGCGCACCATGCTCGACACCTGTTCCGCAGGCGCGACCGAAGAAGAGCCGCTGCCGGAGTTGATCGAGCGCTGGTGGCCGACCGGACTGCTCGCGCATGTGCAATTGAACGACCGCAATCGGCGCGGCCCGGGGCAGGGCGACGATCGCTTTGGGGCGATCGTGACGGCGCTGCGGCGCCAGGGTTATGCCGGTTGGCTGGCGATCGAGCCTTTCGACTACCAGCCCGACGGGCCGGCTTGCGCGGCGCAGTCGATCGGTTATGTGCGCGGGTTGCTGGAGGCCATTGGGGCCGCTTGATGCAACCGGATCCTGACTCGTTTGAACAGTGCCGGACGTTCTCTGGGGCTCAACCGGCCACCACGATGCTCGCCATCGCCGCACGCAACGGCACCAGTTCGCGCGGGCGCACGACGCGTGCCACTTCCTTGCCGTCGCGCAGGAACACGAGCGTGGGCCAGAGCTTGACGCCGAAGGAGCGGCCGAGCGCTCGTCCGGGCCCGTCGGCAATCTTCAGGTGCCGCACCATGCCCTGCGTCACCGGCCCCTGCTCGCGCAGGATCTGCTCGACGAGTGGCTGCGCCGTGCGGCAGTAGCCGCAGGTCGGGCTGCCGAACTCCAGCAGCACCGGTCCGCTGCCGGCGTCGATCTCGGCGCGGGCCGGTTCAGTTGTTTGCCAGTTCGCGCCGGAGCCTGTTCCCTTGTGGGGTTGGTACGGGGTTGGGTTCAAGGCTTGATCCTGCTGCTGAACGCGTTCGTGAACACGTCGGCCACCGCAAGCGCCTTTTCCGGCTTGGCGTTGGCGAACGTGATGTCCATCGTTTTTTGCATCAGCTCGGTCTCGATCCAGCCCATGCCGTGTTTGGCGGAGCGTTCCGTGACGCACAGGTCGAGGATCTGCGGCATCGTCGCGAGCAGCGTCGCCGCGTCCAGGCCGGGCACCTGTTCGGCCATCGCGGCGATCGATGCGGCGGGGTCCGCCTTCGCGTCGCGCCAGCCCTTGTGCGTGGCGCGCAGGAAGCGCTCGATGAGCTTGGGGTTCTTCTTGATCGTGTCGTTGTTGACGAAGTAGGTGTGGCCGTAAATTGGCAGGCCGAAGTCGGCCCACAGCAGATGCCCGACGTCGCCCTTGCCGAGCACCTTCTCCCAGATCGCATAACTGGTGTACAGGTCGAAAGCGGCGTCGACTTCGTTGGCGGCGACGATCGCCTGCTTGCCCTCGGGCTTGACGTTGACGAGCGTCACGCTCGCCGGGTCGATGCCGTGCAGCGCGGCGAATGCCGGCCACAGCACGCGGTGCGAATCGGCCGGCGGCACGGCGATCTTCTTGCCGATCAGGTCTTTCGGCGACTTGATGTTCGCGCTTCTGCGGAAGAACAGGTTGTTGCCCGCCTTGTCGTAGACGACCGCGACCATCTTCAGGTTCGCGCCCTTGCTGATCGCCGTCATCACGGTGGGCGCGTCGGAGATGCCGATGTCGGACTGGCCGAGGTCAACCTTCTTCGCGCTGTCGGCCGAGCCGCTGCCGCGCAGCACCGTCAGGTCCAGCCCCTCTTCCTTGTAGTAGCCGCGTCTGAGCGCCAGGTAGATCGGCGAATGGTCGGCGAGGTGGAACCAGTTCAGTTGCAGCTGGATCTTGTCTTGCGCGCCGGCGGGTGCGGCGGCCAGCAGCGCCACGCCGGCCAGCGCGGCCAGGGCTGAGCTCAGGCGCGCGTGCCAGGGCTTCGCGCTTGGGTGGGTCGATTGCATGTGAGTGTCTCCTTGTCATCCGGCCGCGGCATCCCGGTGCGCCCAGGGCGCAATCATCCGCTCGGCGGCCACGACCAGACCGTAGAGCACCAGGCCCATTGCAGAAATCAACATCAGCGAGGCGAAGATCGACGCCGTGGCCATCGTCACGCCGCCGGTGATGATGAGCGAGCCCAGGCCGCGCTCGGACGCGACGAACTCGCCGACGAGCGCACCGATCACGCTCATCGTCGCGTTCAGCTTGAGTCCGACGAAGATGTACGGCACCGCGTTGGGGAAGCGGATCTTCGTCAGCACCTGCCAGCGGCTCGCGCGCAGCGTTCGCACCAGGTCGAGCATCTCCGGTTCGGCACTCGCCAAGCCGACGGCGGTGTTCACGACCATCGGGAAAAACGCGATCGTCGTGCCGATCACGATGTTCGGCCAGATGCCGTAACCGAGCCAGATCACGAACAGCGGTGCGAGCGCGATCTTCGGCAAGGTGTTGAACAGCACGAGCACCGGCATCACGGTGCGCAGCCACATGTCGTTCCAGACGATGACCACGGCGAGCAGCACGCCGAGCAGCGCCGAGAGTGCGAACGCGCCGAGCACTGCGTAAAGCGTGACGAGCAGGTTCGACATCCATTGGAAGTTCGGATCGGCGAGGGTGCGCAGCGCGGCCCACGGCGTGGGCAGGATGTATTCCTTGACGCCCAGCGCAGTCACGCCGAATTGCCACGCGGCCAGCAGCGCGAGCATGACGAGCACGCTGGGCACGTAGTAGCCGGCGCGCGCCGCGAACCGCGCCCCCAGGCCGGAGTCACCGGACGGGTCGCGCGCTTCTGCGGGTGGGTTCATGGCAGGCGTGGTGGCGCCGCGCCGACCGCAGGCATTTGCATCGGCTGCATGGACTGCCAATCCGGCAAGGCGCCGCTGGCGAAGCCGGCGCCGCCCAGCGAGCCGATCGCCAGATGGCCGTCGCGAATGCGCACCCGCACGGCGCCGTGGCTGGATTCGTAGAGGTCCGGGTGGGCGGTGAGAAACGCTTGTTGCTCGGCGACGGGCAGGCCGGCCATGCCGTTCACGTAGTGGTGGCCGTTGCGCTCGACATGCGCGATGCCGAGCAGTGCCACCAGCGCCAGGTCTTGTTGCAGCGCCAGGCCGGCTTGAATCGTCAAATCCTCGGCGCTCATGAAAAAGCGCTGCGCAGGGGCCGGGTTCGCGCCGGTTGGCGCATTCCCGGCTTGCGCGTTCCAGTGCACGCAGCGCGCCGCGTTCAGGATCGACTTGTAGAGGCCTTTGCACGTCTTGGACGACACGCCGGTGTAACCCATCGCCCGGCCGCGAACGAAAGCGTCGAGCGCGTCGTCGGACTCGTCCAGGATCACCGGCTTGTGCGCAGCCAGTGTGGCGACGCTTTGCTGGAGCGCCGCCTGGCGCTTGATCGGCTGCTCGATGAAGACGATTGCGCTGCACAGCCGGGCCAAGCGCGGCTCGCTGCGCATGCGGCTCCAGAGTTCGAGAACGCCGTCGACGCTGTCGTATTGTTCGTTGCCGTCGAGCGTCGCGCGGTAGTCCTCGGCGATGCGGTCGAGCACTGCCGCAATGCGCGTCAGCCGCTGCACGTCGGCGTCGACGTTGCCGGCGACCTTCAGCTTGAACCAGCGGTGGCCGTAGGTCTGCACGACTTCTTCGAGCGTCTCGGGCAGACCGTCGGCGACGCGCTCAGCCTGGTCGGCACGCACGATCGGGTCGACCAGGCCCACGGTGTGGCGCGCAGCGATTTGCGGCGCGGGCCGCAGCGCGGCGAGGAAGGCGGAAAAGTCGAAGCCCTCCAGGTCGGCACACAGCGGCGTCGCGCCGATGCCGCACAGGTTGGCGCGCAGCACCTCATGAAAGGGCCGCTGCAGCGCCCGGCACAGTGCGTCGAGCAGCGCGCGGTCAAGCAGCGCCGGGCCGTAGTTCGCGACGAGCGGGTTCAGGGCCAACGCGCCGGCACGCTCGACCTGTTGCGAATAGTGGCGCGTGAAATGGCCGAACGCGGTGCTGCTTGTGCCGTCCAGATACAACTCGCGCGCAATGCCCAGCGCGGCGCGCAATTGCTCGAAGTTGTCTTCGTTGCTGAGCAGCGGGTTCTTGTCGAACCACTTCGGCGCGAGCAATTCCGCCGCCATGCCGGTGCCGCCGCGGCCATCGGCAAGGCGAATCCGAACCCGCGCAAACGCCTGCGGCGCCTGCGTCAACGTGACGACGCCGAAGCGAAACGGCATGCGAAGCACGACGTTGCGTTCACGCAGTTGAATGTCTTCGACGATGAGTTGCATCGGGGCGCTCATGCCACAGCCAATGTCATCCCGGCGAACGCCGGGATCCACTGATCCGATACCGCCGCCCGGGCAACGGTGGATCCCGGCGTGCGCCGGGATGACAGATTTCCGAGTGGACTCATTCCATCCCCAACAACTTGTAAATGCGCCGCGTGTAAGCGCCAAATCGCTCCTGCGTCTTCATGTCGAGCGTCCGCGGGTGCGGCAGGTCGATCTCGAAGTTGTCGGCCATGCGCGCCGGGCCGGCGCTGAGGACGATGACGCGCGAGCCGAGGAACACGGCTTCGGAAATGCCGTGCGTGACGAAGACGATCGTCTTGCCCGATTCCTTCCAGATGCGCAGCAACTCCAGGTTCATCTTTTCGCGGGTCAGCGCGTCCAGCGCGCCAAAGGGTTCATCCATCAGCACGAGTTTCGGATCGTGGATCAGCGCGCGCGCAATCGCCGCGCGCTGCTGCATGCCGCCCGAAAGTTCGTACGGGTACTTGTCTTCGCTGCCGGAAATTCCGACGAGCGCGAGCAAATCGCGCGCGCGCTCGCGCGCTGCCGCCATCGGCAGGCCCAGCAGTTCGGCGGGGAGCAACACGTTGTCCAGGATGCGCCGCCACTTCAGCAGCAGCGGCGCCTGGAACACCATGCCGATGTCGCGCGCCGGGTCGAACGGGTGCGTCGCCGAACCGATGCGCAGCGTGCCTGCGTCGTGGCCGTGCAGGCCGGCGAGGATTTTGAGCAGCGTCGACTTGCCGCAACCCGACGGCCCGACGAGCGCGACGAGTTCGCCCGGAAGCACGTCGAAGGTCGCGTCGGAGATCGCGAGGTGCGTCTTGTTGCGCCCGCTGCGGTACGCCTTGGACACGCCGGCCAAGTGGATGAAGGGCAGCGCCGCGGCGCGACCGGGTTCGAGATTCGGTGTGTTCATGACACGCGCGCGTCTTTCACGACCAGAAGGTGCTCGAGCAGGATCACGATGCCATAGAGCAGCATGCCGAGCAGCGTGATCAGCGCCACTGCCATGAACATCGCGGGGGTGTCCAGCGTCACCTGCACCTGCAGCATCAGGTAGCCCAGGCCCCGGTCCGAACCAAGGAATTCGCCGACGATCGCGCCGGCGACGGCGAGGATCGCGGCGACCTTCATCCCGGAGAACACGTAGGGCAGGGCACCCGGCAGCTGGATCTTCGCGAACAGTTGCCAGCGCGAACCGCGCAGCGAACGCACCAGATCGAGCAGGTCGGGCTCGATTTCGCGCAAACCGCGCGCAGTGGTGAGCAGGATCGGGAACACGGCGATGGAGAACGCCATCATCGAATTCGGCAACACGCCGTACTTGAACCAGACGATGATGAGCGGCCCCAGCGCCACCTTGGGAATCATGTTCAGCGTGACGAGCAGCGGCAGCATCAGCGACTCGAGCGTCTTCGACCAGGTGAAGAGCAGCGCGAGCAGCACGCCGACGAGCAGCGCAAGCGCGTAGCCGCCGAAAATCTCCGTCGCCGTGACGACGATGTTGGGCCACCAGCCGTAGTCGGGAATCAGCAGCGCGCGCCAGGTGTCGGCGGGCGAGGGCATGACGAACCGCGGCACGTTGCCGAAGCGCACGAACAGGTACCAGGCGAGCAGCAGCAACAGGTGCGCGGCGACGCCCAGCGTGTAGTGGCGCAGCTTGGAGCCGGAGCGGTCCATGAGCGTGGCGTCAGGCGGGCCGTGCGTGCGCGCGAGCCGGGCGCATCACGCGAGCCACCGGGCGAGGCCCGCGGCGACGAAGGCGTCGTCGGCGAGGTCGGCGTGTTCGCTGCAGACGCGGTCGATTTCTTCGCGCTGGCCTGGCGACAGCGTTTCCTTCGGGTCGAGGCACCAGATGCCTTCGAGCAAGCCTTGGCGCCGCAGCACTTCGTGGCAACCTGCGATGCAACCGGCGAAGTTGTTTGCGACGTCGAAGAACGCGGCGTTGCAGTCGGTGACTCGCGAATCGAGCGCGAGCAGCGCGGGGGTGATGGGCCCGGCCGCGATGGCGCGGTGGATCTGCTGCAGCTGCAAGACGGCGCTGCGCGTCCAGACGCTCCAATGGCCGAGCAACCCGCCGCGAATCCGCACTTCAACCGGCACGCCGCCGCGCTGCACGGCATACGGTACGAGCAGGTCGAGCACGATGTGATCGTCGTTGCCGGTGTAGAGCGTGACGCGGTCTTCGGCGCGCGCTGCGACGACGCCGCGCACGACGTCGAGCGTGCGGTAGCGGTTGAAAGGCGCGATCTTGATTCCGATCACGTTCTCGATCGCGGCGAAGCGGCGCCAGAACTCGGGCGGCAATTCGATGCCGCCGACCGCGGGCTGCAGGTAGAAACCCACCAGCGGAATGAGCGCCGCCACCGCAGCGCAGTGTTCAATCAGCTCGTCCACCGAAGCGCCACGCATCGCTGCGAGCGACAGCATCCCCGCGTGATAACCGTGCGCCAGCGCGACCTGCGCTTCGGCGCACGCCTGCGTGGTGCGGCCCGCCAGACCGGCGATCAGGCACATGGGAGCCTGCGTCCACTCGCGCGCCGTGCGCGCAGCGAGTTCGAGCACCGGTTCATACAGGCCGACGTCGCGGATTGCAAACTGCGTGCTGTGCACGCCCACCGCCAGGCCACCGGCGCCTGCGTCGAGGTAATAGCGCGTCAGCGCGCGCTGGCGGGTTGGGTTCAGGCGCCGCGAAGCATCCAGCGCGAGCGGGTGCGCCGGAATCACCGTGCCTTGCCGAAGCAGGGCCAGGGTGGCGGTGGGCAACTCGGACCAATGCTGCTTCATAGGGGAAACTCTAACGGGCCTGGGCGAACCCGGCATCGGGGGTTGCGAGCGGGTGTCCTATACTTTTCTCGCGAAATCACTGGTTGGTGAATTTACCGGAGAACCCCATGCTGTTGAAACGTCTGATCCTCGGCGTCTTGTGCTGCCGCAGCCTCGCTCGCAGTGCTTCCCGCTGTTCGCCCAGCAGAAGGTCGACTTCATCCTCAACTGGGTGCCGGGCGGCGACCACGCGCCGTACTACTACGCGAAGAAGCTCGGCTGGTATACGCAGGCCGGAATCGACCTGAACCTGGAGCCCGGCAAGGGCTCGGCGCTGTCGACGCAGCGCGTCGGCGCAGGCGCCACGCCGTTCGGCCTGGCCGACATGGGCGGCGTGCTCGTCGCCAAAGGCAAGGGCGCCGACACGGTGGCGGTGTTCAACGTCTACGCGAACTCGCCGCAAGGCATGTACTGGTTGAAGAGTTCCGGAATCACCGGCGTGAAAGACTTCGCCGGCAAGAAGATCGGCAATCCGGCGGCCGACGGCGCGCGTGTCATGTGGCCGGCGCTCGCGAAAGCGAACAAGCTCGATCCGAAATCGGTGACCTGGGTCAACATCGACGCGAACTCGAAACTCGCCGCGCTGAAGAGCAAGTCGATCGACGTCACGACGTCGTTCTTCAACATCCACCACATCTTCCAGCGCGAACTCGGCGACGACATGGGCTTTCTCGCGTGGCGCGACGCGGGCCTGAACCCGTACGGCAACTCGGTGATCGTGAACGCCGAATACCTGAAAGCGAACCGCCCCCTCGTCGACAAGTTCGTCAAGGTGACGCAGCGCGCTTTTGCCGCGTGCGTGAAGGAGCCCAATCCCTGCGTGCAGGCGCTGATCGACGCGAACGGCGCGCTCAAGTTCGACAACGAGATGACGAACTGGAGCCTCGTCGAAAAACTCATGAGCGACAAGTTCGCACGCGACGTCGCGCTCGGAATCCACGACGACGGTCGCATGGCGGCGGACTATGAACTGGTGCGCGACTACGTCGGCATCGACAAGCCGTTCGACGTGAAGACGACCTACACGAACGAGTTTCTCGATCGTTCGCTGAAGATGACGAAGTAAGCTCGGGCGCCGCCGCCAAGCAGCGGCCTTGCTGGCCCGGCCCTGGGGCCCCTAGAAATCGCTCGGCTTGACCGCAGCGCCGGGCGTGCGCGCGAACGCCCTCGATTGCGCGACCCAGCCGTCGCGCGAGATGCGGCCCTTGAACGCTGTGAGCTGGGCGTCGACATGCGCGACGTCGGAACGCGTCCACTCGGCGATCTGCCAGAAGTAGTAGACGCCGACCTTGTGCAGCATCTCTTCCAGAACCTCGGCAACGCCCTTGATCAATTTCAGGTCGTCAGGCTTGCCGTACGCGGCGCGTGCCAGAAGGTTGCGGCTGCCCGCGCGCACCACGGGGCGGGGCGGCGCGCTGGCTGCAGGTGCGACGGCCGCAGGCGCGGCGCCTGCAGCGGGAGCGGGAGGCGCCTGGGCGAGCCGGTTTTGCAGCGCTGCAAGTTGTTGCAGGACCGGACCGAGGTCGACCGACGTCGGTGGCGGAATCACGATCGCACGAACCGCGCGCTCCAGCGCGTCCAGGCGCTGCCCGGTCGGCGCCAGATCCAGCGGCGCTGGGGTCGCCGGCACGCGGATGGCGCGCACCGCTTCTTCGAGCGTTTGCAGGCGTGATGTGACGTGGCTCAGGTCGAGCGGCGCCGGCGTCGGGAGTGTTTTCATCGTGCGCTCGACCTCGCCGAGCCGCGCCAGCAATGGCGCGAGGTCAACCGGCACCGGCGGCGGGATGCGAATCGCCTGAATCGCGGCGCGCAACGACGCCAGCCCCTGCTCCGTGGGTTGCAGGTCGACCACTCTCGCGGCCGGAATCTGGATCGACTTCACGGCGCGGTCCAGCTCGCTCAATTGCTGTTGCAGCGGCTTCAGGTCGAGCGCGGGCGTTGCCGACAGGCGGATTCCCTCGAGCTGCGCCACTTTCTCGAGCAGCGGCGCGAGATCGGCCAACTGGCGCTCGGTCGGGCCGAGGTCGACCGGTGCAGGCAGTTCGGGGAATCGAATCGCGCCAATCCGCTGTTCGACGTCGTCGAGTCGCGCCAGCACCGGGCTCAGGTTCGGAACCGTCGGTTGCGGCAGGCCGCGCAGCGCAGCTTCGATCGCGTCGAGGCGTGAGGCAAGCGCAGACGCGTCGAAATTGAGCGGTTGCGCCAGGCGCTCGTCGAGCGACTTGCGCCAGGCCTGGTCGTCGCTCGACAGCTGCGTGAACTCGGAGGTCACGTCTTCGTAGTGACGCCGGTACCACCAGCGCGCGAACGCGGCGCCCAGCAATGCGGCGAGAACGAGCAGGAGCAAGATCTTCGCAAGCAAGAAACTCATGGCACTCGTCTCCTTCGGTGATCCCGCTGGGGGCCACGGTTCTCGAGGGTTGCACCGGGCGGCTTCGCGGTTCCGCCCCGTGCTCAGGGCGTGTCGTTGGTGACACGAAATTCGATGCGGCGATTCTTCGCCCGGCCTTCGGCGTTGCGATTGTCGGCAAGCGGCTGGTCGGCGCCGAAGCCCTGGGCACGCAGGCGCGACGCGGCGACACCGCGCTCGATCAGCGCCTCGCGCACTGACTCGGCGCGCGCCTGGCTGAGCGCGAGGTTGGGCTGCGGCGCGCCCAGTCCGTCGGTATGCCCTTCAACGCGGATCACCCCCGGGCATTCGCCCGCCGCGTTGGCCAGCGCGTCGAGCACCGCTGCGCTGCGTGCTTCGAGCCTTGCCGCGCCGCTCGCAAATTCGATCTTCGAGCCCACCACGATCTCGGCCAGCGCGGTTTCGCAGGCGCGCGCTGCGACTTGCGGCGTCTCCGTGACTGGCGGCGGCGCAGCCAGGGCGGGCAAGGGCACGGGCGCAGGCGGTGCTGCGGCACGCGGCTCGGCGAATTCGCCGATCACTGCGACGGCGCAGGTGTAGCGCCCGAACCAAGTCGGGCAGGTGGCGCTGCGGGCAAGCTCGAGCGCTACGTCGTCGTCACCCGCCGCCGGCGGGGTGCCGCTGAGCCTGACGTTTTGTCCCGAAACCTCGAGCTTCACCCAGGCGAAGCCGCTCGCATCGAGTTCAGCCCGGACCTCGTGCCGGACGTTCGTCTGAACGTCGTCACGGGCGAACGGCCACAGCGCGTAGCACAGGAGCAGGACACCCCCCCAAAACGGCACGGCACCGCGCCAGACGAAGGGCCATACCGGTTCGTCGCGGCGCACCCAGCGCCTCGCGACGACCCAGCTGCTTGACGCGGAAAAGGCTTGTGTCTGATTTTCGCTCGTCATGAAGCTTCCCTCCCGGTGCTCTCAGCCGAGTTCCGGGCCCGCGACGAGCACGACCGCGTCGCTGTGTCCGGGCGCGCCCGGCGCAGCGTGGGCCATGCGCGTGAAGGGGCGCTGAAATGCAAACCCCTGCTCCTGCAACCACGGTAGCAGGGTCCGGCGGCGGTCGAGCAGATCGATGCAGACGGGGCCGGGCGTGGCGCGCAAGGCGTCAGCGATCAGAGCGATGGCGCTATCGTCCGCGTCGGCCACGAGGGGGCCGATCTGACTCGTGTCGCGGCCGTCGCGCCCGAACACGAAGCCACGCAGACGGCCGGTAGCACTGTCTTCGAGCACGCGCGCAGCGTCGGGCAGACGCGCCGCGAGGTTTCGCAGTAGCCCCTGGCGATCCGCGCCGAACGCGGGTGCGTCCAACGCGGCGATCGCCGGCCAGTCGCTGTCGCGAATTGGCCGCGTCACCGCGCCAGCCCTCGGCGCAGGCCCCGGCGTCGCAGGACGATCTTCGCGTCGGTAACGCGCGAAGCCCCAGGTGTCGCGAAAGCCTTCTTTCGCGTAGACGGCACGGCCCGCGGGGGTGGCGTCGAGGACCGCGGTCAAACCGCGGGTCGCCAGGTGCGCGAGCGCGTGGCGCAACAGCTGCGTCGCGTAGCCGCGGCGCCGAAACTCGGGCAGCACGAGGACCATGCTGATCCACGCGAACGCGCCGTAGGGCAGCACCAGCGTCGATGCGGCGAGCTGCACAGCGCCGGCGACGTCCCGTGCGTGGATCGCCCAGCCCTGCCCCCGCCCGAGCATGCTGCGCCAGTCGGCCTCGTTTTGGTTCCAATGCGCCGACTCCGACAGGCGCAATGCTCCCGCAAGGTCGGCCGTCGTCAGTGCTGCGATCGGCGCCGGATTGCCTGACTCAGTACTTGCCATCCCGGGTCGAAAAATGCGTCGGCTTGCCCAGGCTCGGCCCGCCGCGCCGCACCCAGTCTGCCACCCAGTCGATCATCGTCTCGATCGGTATGCGCGGCACGCCGAACAGCGCCTGCGCCATCGTCGTATCTTCAAGCCACGCGGTCTGCGCTTCCACGCCCGTGAGAACGGGTTCGCGCCCGAAGCGCTTGCCGAACTCGGCAGCGAGCCAGCGCACGCTCGTGTGGCGCGCTCCGGTGACGTTGATCGGCGTTGCGGGCGTCGTGCAATGCGCGAGCAGGCGCAGCGCCTGCTCATTCGCGTCGCCTTGCCAGATCACGTCGGCATGACCCATCGTCAGATCGAGCGGCGTTCCGGCGAAGACGCTGCTCGCGACGTCGTAGAGCACGCCGTAGCGCATGTCGATCGCGTACGACAGGCGCACCATTCGCCCGGGCGTGCCGTAGGTGCGCGACCCGTACTCGAACATGCGCTCGCGGCCGACGCAGGAATTGGCGTAGTCGCCGGGCGGCGGTGTCGTCGGCACCTGTTCGTTCGCACCGGGGCCGTCCACGGCAACAAAGGGGTAGACGCACGCGGTCGAGAACGTGACGATGCGCATCTCGCGGAAGGTCTCGGCCACCCGCATCGGCACGCCGACGTTCATCATCCAGGTGAGCGACGCATTGCCCGCGGCGCCGAACTTGTGCCCGGCCATGAAGACGAGGTTGCGCACGCCTTGCGCGACGTTCGGCAGTTGTTGCATTGCGCGCGCATCGAGCAGGTCGCAGCCGATGCACTCGACGCCGTGGCGCTCGAGCGCGGCCTTCGTCGCCGAATCGCTGAAGCGCGCGACGCCGATGATGCGCTTGCCGGGTGCCGCGCGGCGCGCCATTCGCGCCAGCGTCGGCCCCATCTTGCCGCCCACGCCGAGCACCATGATGTCTCCGTCGATGCGCGCGAGGTCGGCGATCAAGCCCGGCGTGGGCTCGCTCATGAAGGTCTCGAGCGCTTCGACGTCGGCAAAGGAGGTGGGTAGCAGGGCCATCGGGATGATCCTTCGCCGCGCCGTTTTCAGGCGCTGATTCCCTCGAAGCGATCGCGCCCGAGGCGCAACGCGCGCATTTTTGCGTCGGCGATGGAGCGCTTCAGCATCCAGAAGCCGCAGTCGGGGTGGATGTAACGCACTCTTCCCGCGCCGAGAATCGTCTCGGCGCGTTCGATCGCACGTGCGACCTGATCTGCGCTTTCGACGTCGGTCGCCTTGATGTCGACCACACCCAGGCCCAGGCCGATCTCGGGCCGCAAGTCCTTGAACGCGTGCAGTTCGTCGGCGGGGCGATGCGCGCATTCGAGCACCACATGATCCGCGTGCAGCGCGTTCAGGTAGTTCATGAGCGAGTCCCAGCGCCCTTGTTGCACCGTCTGCCCGCCGTAGTTGCCGAAGCACAGGTGCACCGCCGGCGTGCCGCGCACCGCGTCGAGAACCCGGTTCATCGCCGACGCCGCCCATTCCCATTCGTGCGGGTGTCCCGGCAGGTTTGCCTCGTCGATCTGCACGACGTCGGCGTCCAGGTGTTGCACCTGCGCCGCGAGCGCGTCGGCGATCGCGTGCGCGAGCGCCGCGGTGTCGCCGTAGTGTTTGTCGATCAACGTCTTGGCCAGCATGTGCGGGCCGGTGACGGTGAACTTGAAGGTGTGCGTCGCCAGCGCCTTGGCGCGCGCGCAGGCGAGCGGCAGGTCCAGGCTGCCGTGGCCGATCGGGCCCGACCACGGTTCCCGGCGGCCGCGTGCGGAACTTCATTCCGCTCTTGCTGCGGTAGGCGATCAGGTCGTCGAACGAAAAGCGCTGCGTGATGCCGTCCATCGGGCGCACGAAGTACTCGATCATCCCGTTTGTCTCGGGGTGGTTGATGTCGAAGCGATACAGCTCGCCGTCGCACACGACGTCGATCCCGGCTTGCTCCTGCGTGCCGATGACGACGCGTGTCGCGTCGACCAAGGCCTGCTCGGACGGGCTCGCGACGAGCCAGTCGGGCACCGGGTACGAGCCGACGACGGTGGTCTTGATTCGGGGCGGTGCCGCCATGGCGGAGTTAACCGAGTGGTGATAAATCATGCTAGCTCGGGCCCCTGGGAACGTCAAGCTTGCGCCAGACTCTCTCCTGCGTCGCTTGACGTCGTCGGTGCCGGGCCCTACAGTAATTCACCAGATGGAGACTAAGAATCCGTTCCCGGCCCGGCCGCCCGACTGCCGAGGATTGACCGACGCCGACATCGCCCACTACCGGCACGTCGGCCACGTCACCGTCCCCGGCGTGTTCGACGCGCGCGAGGTCGACGCGGTGATCGCCGACATTCACGCCTGGGGCGAAGCATTCCTGTCCGAGCTTCCCGCCGCGCAGCGCGCCTGGTACGTCGACGCAGGCGTGAAGGCGCGCGACGTGCTGCGCAAGCTCGACAACCCGCACCACCACCGCGAGTCGGTGCGGTGGCTGGCGCGCAAGCCCGAACTCGTGGCGATGGTCGAGTCGTTCATCGGACCCGATGTCGCGGTCTGTTTCAGCCAGATTTTTTTCAAGCCACCCGAAGGCGGCGGCCCGAAGCCTGCGCACCAGGACAACTACTACTTCGGGCCGAACGACCCCGACGGGCTCGTCACGGCGTGGATCGCGCTGGACGACGCGACGCTGGAAAACGGTTGCCTCTACTTCGGCGAAGGCACGAACCGCGGCCCGGTGTATGCGCACGAAGCGCCGCCGGACGAGCCGTTCAACCTGCAGTTGCCGGCGCACATCCTCGCGCGCCAGCCGATGTTGCCCGCGCCGGTGCTGCGCGGCGGTGTCTCGTTCCACCACGGCAATACCTTCCACCAGTCCGGGCCGAATCTGTCGCCGCGCTGGCGCCGCGCCTGCGCACTGCACTACGTGAACGCGCGCACGCACTTCGAGCATCCTGCGTTGCCCTATGACGAGGGGTTGATGCTCCGTGTCAGCTGACCGCGACTCCCGTCGCCAACCTGCAGCGCGCTCCGGACCGAGCCAGTGAAATGAAACCGATACACCTCGATTCGCGTCGGCCATGTCTCCATGCGATGACTGTTTTCGGCCCATGGCTGACGTTCGAACGTCCGCTTTGGGTGCGCTCACGCGTGCCACCGATCAAAGCTCAGCATGGCAAGGTGCAGAGCGAAGGGCAGGACGCAAGATATTCGTCATCCCGGCGAAAGCCGGGATCCACCCGTGGAAGTCGCGCGTCCAGCGATGCGCTCATCGCGTGCAACCGGTGGATCCCGGCTTTCGCCGGGATGACGAGGGTTGTTGGGCAAGCCTCCAGGCCACATCGAACGTCAGCAACGGGCCGAAACCAGCCCGTCACGCCCCATCGGCACCCCATACTTCGCGGCTCGCGCGAAGCGACCAGGAGCAATTGAGATGAGCACACAACGGCTGGGCATCGTGATGCACGGCGTGACCGGGCGCATGGGAATGAACCAACATCTGGTTCGCTCGATCGTCGCGATCCGCAACCAGGGCGGCGTGCTGCTCGGCAACGGCACGCGGATCATTCCCGATCCGCTGCTGATCGGGCGTGATCCGACGCGCATCGAAGCACTCGCCAAGGCGCACGGCATCGAGCGCTTCGGCACGAATCTCGACGCGGCGCTCGCGAATCGCGCCGACAGTGTGTTCTTCGACGCCGGCACGACGCAGATGCGCCCGGCGCTGCTCGCGCAGGCGCTGCGCTCGGGCAAGCATGTCTATTGCGAAAAGCCGATCGCGACGAACCTGCACGACGCGATCGAGGTGTGCCGCCTTGCCCAAGCGTCGGGCCTGAAACATGGCGCGGTGCAGGACAAACTCTTCCTGCCCGGGCTGCGCAAGCTGGACCTGCTGAAACGCGCCGGATTTTTCGGCCGCATCCTCAGCGTTCGCATCGAGTTCGGCTACTGGGTCTTCGAAGGCGACCTGCAACCGATCCAGCGCCCGAGCTGGAACTACCGCAAGGAAGACGGCGGCGGCATCATCCTCGACATGGTGTGCCACTGGCGCTACGTGCTCGACAGCCTGTTCGGCGAGGTGCAAGCTGTGAGCTGCCTCGGCGCGACGCACATTCCGCAGCGCTGGGACGAAGCGGGCCAGCGCCTACGCAGCGACCGCCGACGACGCGTGTTATGCGACGTTCCAGCTGAAAGGGCCGCAGGGCGAGGCGATCGTCGCGCAAGTCAACAGCTCGTGGGCGACACGCGTGCGTCGCGACGACCTCGTGACCTTCCACGTCGACGGCACGCATGGCTCGGCGGTCGCGGGGTTGCAGGATTGCCGCGCCCAACCGCGCGTGACGACGCCGCGCCCGGTGTGGAACCCCGACGTCAAGCAAAGCATGAACTTCATCGAGCAATGGCAAGACGTTCCCGACGCGATGGTCTACGACAACGGGTTCAAGATCCAATGGGAAGCGTTCATCCGCCATGTCGTCGAAGACGCGCCGTACCGCTGGACGCTGCCCGAAGGCGCGAAGGGCGTGCAACTCGTCGAAGCGGCGCTGCAGAGCTGGCGCGAGCGGCGCTGGGTCGACGTGCCCGCGTTGACGCTGTGAGGTGCGAACAATGAAGATCAACTTGCCCGACGCCCAAGGCACGCTCGCACCCTACACACTGCGCAGCGCCGGCAGCTCCAGCACATTTCAGCCGGCCGCGCCGGGTGTACGCCTGAACCGTGTTGCCTACGCCGCTGCGCATGTCGTCGCCGATCCACGCGCCGCGATCGACCCGTGGCTGCAAAGCGCGATCGACTGGGACGCGACGATCGCCGTGCGCCAGCGCCTCTGGCGCATGGGTCTTGGCGTTGCCGAGGCGATGGACACGGCGCAGCGCGGCATGGGGCTGGACTGGCCGACGTCGCTCGAGCTGATCCGCCGTTCGCTCGACGCGGCGCGCGACACGCCCGGCGCGATTGTCGCGAGCGGCTGCGGTACCGACCACCTCGCGCCCGACGCCGTGCCGAGCGTCGACGACGTGATCCGCGCCTACGAAGAACAAATGGCGGCGATCGAAAAACTCGGCGGCAAGCTCATCGTCATGGCCAGCCGCGCCCTGGCACGCACGGCGCGCGGCCCGGCCGACTACGAGCGCGTCTACGGCCGCATCCTGAGCCAGGCGCGCGAGCCGGTGATCCTGCATTGGCTGGGCGACATGTTCGACCCCGCGCTTCGCGGCTATTGGGGAAGCGACGACACGGCGCAGGCCGCCGAGACGGCGCTCGGGATCATCGAAGCGCACCGCGGCAAGGTCGACGGCATCAAGATCTCGCTGCTCGACAAGGGCAAGGAAATCGCGCTGCGGCGCCGCCTGCCCCCGGGGGTGCGCATGTACACCGGAGACGACTTCGACTACGCCGAATTGATCGCCGGAGACGGCGTGGGAAACGCGGCGAACCGGCAGCGCAGCGACGCGCTGCTCGGGATCTTCGACGCCATCGCCCCGGCCGCCAGCGCCGCGCTTGCCGCCTTGGCCGCTGGCGACGCCGCCACGTTTCACCGCATCCTCGCGCCGACGGTGCCGCTGTCGCGCCACATCTTTCGCGCGCCGACGCGCTTTTACAAGACCGGCATCGTCTTCATGGCGTGGCTGAACGGCCTGCAGGATCACTTCGTGATGGTCGGCGGCCAGCAAAGCACACGCTCGCTGCCGCACTTTGCCGAACTGTTCCGCCTGGCGGATGCGGCCGCGCTGATCGAACAGCCCGAGCTTGCCGTGCGGCGCATGAAGACGCTGCTCGCCTTGCACGGCGTGGACGGCTGAGCCCCGCAGACGGACGCCGCGATGCGCGACTTCTCTTCGGACCACCGCTGGCTGTCGATCAACACCGCCACGGTGCGCCGCCAGCGCGGCGTCGATTGGCCGCTGCTGGAGATCATCGACGCCTGCGCGAAACGCGGCATCCGCGCGATATCGCCGTGGCGCGACCAGGTCGCCGTGGCCGGTCTGCAGCCCACGGCGCAGGCGCTGCGCGCGCATGGCATCGAACTCTCGGGCTACTGCCGCGGCGGCATGTTCACCTACACCGACGCCGCCAGCCGCCAGGCGGTGCGCGACGACAACCGGCGCGCGCTCGACGAGGCCTGCACGCTCGGCGCGCCATGCCTCGTGCTGGTGGTGGGCGGTCTGCCGGGCGCGCTGGCCGGCAAGGCCGCGCACCGCGACATCGCAGCGGCACGCGCGCAGGTGACCGAAGGCATCGCCGCGCTGCTCGATGACGCGCGCGAACGCAGGATGCCGCTCGCGATCGAGCCGCTGCACCCGATGTACGCAGCGGACCGCGCGTGCATCAACACGCTCGAGCAGGCACTCGACGTCTGCGACGCGCTCGACCCCTCACTCAGCGGCGGATTAGGGGTAGCGGTGGATGTGTACCACGTCTGGTGGGACCCCAAGCTCGCGCAGCAGATCGAACGCGCCGGGCGCGCGCGCCTGCTCGCGTTTCACGTCTGCGACTGGCTCACGCCGACCACCGACCTGCTGAACGACCGCGGCATGATGGGCGACGGCGTGATCGAGCTGCGCAGGATTCGCGGGCTCGTCGAGGCTCACGGCTTCGCCGGTTACAGCGAAGTGGAAATCTTCTCCACCGCCCACTGGTGGCAACGCGACGGCGCCGAGGTCCTCGACACCTGCATCGAGCGGCATCGGCGCTGCGTCTGAGGCTTCACCGCCGACCGGCGCGGAGTAAGCTGCCCCAGACTCGCACCCGAGTTGCAGCGCTTTCGCGGCCGCGAAAGCGACACCGCGGGCGACGGTTTCTTCGCGGCATTCGACGGCCCGGCGCGTGCGCTGCGCTGCGCGAGCGCGGTGTCGGATGCGGTGCGGCCGCTGGGCATCGAGCGAGCGCGGTGAGCGCACGCTGAAGGGAGTTCCAGGAAGCTGGATGTTGTTTTCGGTGCGGCGTTGAGCGGGTGCGCGGGGCCCCTGCGCGGAACGCGTCAATCGATGAATCCGAACCGGCGCGGCAGCACCAGCACGATCTCGGGGAAGATCACGCACAGCACCAGCGCGATCAATTGCACGACGACGAAGGGCGTGATGCCCTTGTAGATGTCGAGCATCGTCACGCTCGGCGGCACCGTGCCCTTCATGTAGAACAGCGCGAAGCCGAACGGCGGCGTGAGGAAGGCGGTCTGCATGTTCACCGCCATCAGGATCGCGAACCAGGCCAGGATCACCTGCTGGCCCTGCACGGCGGTGCCGTAGTCGAGCTTGCCGACGATGGGCGCGAAGATCGGCAACACGATCAGGCAGATCTCGATCCAGTCGAAGAAGAAGCCCATCACGAACACCAGCACCATCACGAAGCTCATCACCTCCCAGCCGGTGTCGATGCCGCTGGCTTTCAGGATGTCGTGCACCACGTCGTCGCCGCCCAGCGCGCGAAACACGTAGGAGAACAGCGTCGCGCCGAAGATGATGAAGAACACCATCGCGTTGGTCAGCGCCGCGGAGCTCATCACGCCGCGCAGCACCGGCATCGTGAAGCGGCGATTCCCGATCGCGAGCAGGATCGCGCCCAGCGCGCCCACGCCCGAGGCCTCGGTGGGCGTGGCCCAGCCGGCGAAGATCGAACCCAGCACCAGCATGATGAGCAGCGCCGGCGGCAGGAAACTCTTGAACATCAGCGCCGCGGTGATGCGCTCGTCGGTCCGGCCCCAGCGGCCCGCTGATGCGCGGCGCGAGCTTGGGGAAGAACAGGCAGGCGAGGAAGATGAACACGATGTACAGCGCGCTCATCAGCAGGCCCGGCAGGATCGCGCCGGTGAACAGCGTGCCCACCGAGCACGCCGACCAGGTCGCCCATGATCACGAGCATGATGCTCGGCGGAATCAGGATGCCCAGCGTTCCCGCCGAAGCGATGGTGCCCACCGACAAGGACTTGTCGTAGCCCTTGGCGAGCATCACCGGCAGCGCGATCAGCGTCAGCATGATGACGGAGGCGCCGACGATGCCGGTGGTCGCCGCCATGATCGTTCCCAGCACCGTGACGGCGATCGCCAGCCCGCCCGGCACGCGCCGCATCAGCAATTGCAGCGTGTGCAGCAGGTCCTCGGCGACGCCGCTTTTCTCGAGCATCGTGCCCATGAAGATGAACATCGGTATCGCCACCAGCACCTGGTTCTGCACCGCCTGGCCGTAGATGCGCGGCAGCAGGTTGGCGAACTGGTTGAAGCTGAACACGCCCAGCCCAGATGCCGAGAAAGCCGAAGCCGATGCCGATGGCGCCCAGCAGGAACGCCACCGGGTAACCCAGGAACATGATGAACACCAGGCCGAAGAACATCACGACGGCGAGGTGGTCGATGAGCCAGTTCATCGGCGTCGCGCCTCAACCCGCTTTGGCGAATGGCGTGTAGGCACGCGCCGCGTCTTGTTCGCTGCCGAACAGCGCGACGACGCAGCGCGCCATCACCCCCATCACGGCGAGAAACACGGTGACGAAACCGAGGTACAGAAAGCCCTTGACGATCCAGCGCTGGCCCAGCCCGTTGGGCGTGTCGGACGATTCGCCCTGGGTGTAGGAGAGCATGGCGAAGTCGTGCGCGTAGGGCAGCGCCACCAGCAGGTAGGGCAGCGCGAACACCAGGCAGCCCAGCAGCTCGAGCCAGAGCTTGCGGCGTGCGCTGACGTGGGTGATGAAGACGTCGATGCGCACATGCGAATTGCGCATGTAGGCAAAGCCGAGCCAGGTGCAGAACAGCACCGCGTGCAGGTGCCACTCGAGCTCCTGCAGGCGCGTCGAGCCCAGGCCCGGGAACTGGAAACCGAACTTGCGCGTCACCACGTCGAGCGTGATGACGGCGATGCAGGCGATGAAGGCCCAGGCGCCGAGGTCGGCAATGCGCTTCAGCGCCGCCTCGATCAGATCGGCAAGCCTCAGCAGCAACGACATGGGGCTACTTCAGGTAGCCCATGTCGTTCCAGATCGCGTAGTCCTTGCGGAACGCGGAGTACGAATCCCAGGCCTTCTTGAACTCCGGGCTCTTCGCCGACCTGTTCGGCGGCCACCTCGTTCCAGGCTTTCTCGAAGGCGTCGAGGAAGTTCTGCGGCCATTTCATCAGCTTGACGCCCTTGGCCTGGATTTCCTTCATCGCCTTGAACTGCACCGCTTCGCCCTCGGCGAACTGCTGCGCCATCGTGGCGTCGCAGGCGACCTGGATCTGCGCCTTCTGCGTGGCGCTGAACTCGGCCCACTTCTGCTTCGAGATGATCAGCTCGTTGATCGTCGCCTGCTGGTGCCAACCGGGGAAGTAATAGAACTTGGCGACCTGGTGAAAACCCAGCGTCAGGTCCATCACCGGCATCGAAAACTCGGTGGCGTCGATCGTGCCGAGCTGCAGCGCCTGAAAAATTTCACCGGCCTGCAGCAACTGCGTCGACACGCCGAGCTTTTGCATCACGTTCGCACCCAGGCCGAAGAAGCGCATCTTCAGGCCCTTCAGGTCGTCCAGCGTCTTGATCTCCTTGCGGAACCACCCCGAGGCTTCGGGCGAGATCACGCCGCACATCAGCACTTCGACGTTGTACTTGGCGTGCAGCTCCTTCATCAGCTTCTCGCCGCCGCCGTGTTTCATCCAGGCCAGGTATTCGCCCACGCCGGGGCCGAACGGCACCGAGGCGTACATTGCGAACGCGATGTCCTTGCCGGTCCAGAAGCCCGAGACCGTCCAGGCCATGTCGAGCGAGCCGTTGCCCACGGCGTCGAGGTACTGGTTGGCGGGCACGAGTGCGCCGGGCTCGAAGCCCTTGACGTCGATGCTGCCACCGGAAATCGTGCGCAGCATCTCGACGAGCCGGGTCTGCGTCGGCCCGAGCAGACCGGTGGTGCTGGGGAATGCCCAGCCCATCTGGGCGCGGACTTTTTTGTCCTCGGCGCTCGCGGGCGGCGTCGCCAGCACGCCGATCAGGGCAATCACCGAGGCAATGGCGCCATTCAGGCGAAACAGGCGGTTCATTCTTTCTCCTTCGTTGAACGTGTTCAGCGGCGATGCGGGCGCGGCCTTGAAGGTTCGGGTCGGGGCGGCGCGTGCCAAAGTAGCACGCCGTTGCCGGCGTTGGCAACGCGGGGTATCCCTGCCCTGGCCCGGGCAGTGAGGCCGCCCCGGAAGGCGGGCCTCAAGCCGTCGGCAACTTGTGATTCTTGAACTGCTCGCGCAGTCTGTTTTTCAACATCTTGCCGGTCGCGCCGAGCGGTATCGCGTCGACGAACACCACATCGTCGGGCGTCCACCACTTGGCGATCTTGCCGTCGAAGAAGGCGATCAGCTCGTCGCGCGTCAACTCCACATTCGGCTTCTTCACGACGACGAGCAGCGGCCGCTCGTCCCACTTCGGGTGGAACGCGGCGATGCACGCGGCCATCGCGACTTTCGGGTGCGCCATCGCGATGTTTTCCAGGTCGATCGAGCCGATCCATTCGCCGCCGCTCTTGATCACGTCCTTGCTGCGGTCCGTGATCTGCATGTAGCCGTCGGCGTCAATGCTTGCGACGTCGCCGGTGGGGAACCAGCCCTGTCCTTTGTCATACACGAGCGGGCTGCCGCCTTCGCCCTTCAGGTATTCGCTGACGATCCACGGCCCGCGCACAAGCAGCTCGCCGGTGGCCTTGCCGTCCCAGGGCAGCTCCGCGCCATCGGCGTCGACGATCTTCATGTCGACACCGTAAATCGCGCGGCCCTGCTTCGCCTGCACGGCATAGCGCGCCTGCGCATCCATCTCCACGTGTTTCGCCTTGAACGTGCACGCCGTGCCGAGCGGGCTCATCTCCGTCATTCCCCAGGCGTGCAGCACGCTCACGCCGTATTGCTCGGTGAAGGTACGCATCATCGCCGGCGGGCACGCCGATCCGCCGATGATGGTGCGCTTCATGGTGCTGAACTTGAGCTTGTTCGCCTCCACATAACTGAGCAGGCCTTGCCAGACGGTGGGCACGCCGGCCGACAGCGTGACCTTCTCCGACTCGAACAACTCGTGCAACGACTTGCCGTCCAGCCCGGCCCGGGGAAGACGAGCTTGGCACCCGTCATGCACGCGGCGTACGGCAGGCCCCAGGCGTTGACGTGGAACATCGGCACCACCGGCAAGCACGACGTCACGCGCCGACAGGCTCAGCGCGTCGGGCAGCGCCGCGGCGTAGGTGTGCAAGACCGTCGAGCGGTGGCTGTAGAGAACGCCCTTCGGATTCCCCGTCGTTCCCGACGTGTAGCACAGGGAGGAGGCGGTGTTCTCGTCGAACTGCGGCCACTCGAACTGATCGTTCTGCGCCTCCAACAGGTCTTCGTAGCAAAGCAAACCACTCACCTTGCTGGAGGCCGGCATGTGCGCGCGGTCCGTCATCGCGACGAAGGTTTTGATCGTCTTCACCCGGCTCGCCACCGCTTCGATGATCGGCAGGAAAGTCAGGTCGAAGAACAGCACCTGGTCTTCGGCGTGGTCGGCGATGTAGACCACCTGGTCCGGGTGCAGGCGCGGGTTCAGCGTGTGCAGCACGGCGCCGCTGCCCGACACCGCGTAGTACAGCTCCAGATGGCGGTGCCCGTTCCACGCGAGAGTGGCGACACGCGCACCGGGTTTGACGCCCAGGGTCGCGATCGCCTTCGCCATGCGCCGCGCACGCGCCGCGAGTTCGCGAAAGCTCAGGCGGTGGATGTCGCCCTCGACGCGGCGCGACACGACTTGCTGCTCGCCGTGGTGGCGCTGCGCGTGCACCAGCAGCGACGAGATCATCAGGGGCTGCTGCATCATCTGACCGAACATGGAAGTCTCCTTGGCGGGTGGGCTGCGCCCCTGGCGCGCGCGACGGCGCGCGCATCTTGTCGGCGCAGTTTATGTCCTGCGCGGCGCCTCGCGCAGCGGATGCGCGACGCCGCGCCAGCGACTCCAGCGCGGAACTCGCGCTGATTGATCTGCCCTTCGGTGCAGCCGTTCTCGCGCAGGCCTTGGCGGGGCTCCCAGCAAGGCAACCCAGTCTCGTCTTTTCATTCAATCACCTCATCGGCGCGGATGCGCAACTCGCGCGGAACCGCGATGCCCAGCGCCTTCGCGGTCTGCAGGTTGATGGTGAGCTCGTAGCGGGTCGGCTGCTCCACGGGCAGGTCGGCAGGCTTGGCGCCTTTCAGGATGCGATCGATGTAATACGCAGAGCGACGGAAGACGTCATTCTGGTTCGCCGCGTACGTCAGCACGCCGCCCTCCCTGGCGAACAAACTGGTGAAGGAGACCGCCGGCAGACGCTGTTTCAGCGCCAGCTCAGCCGCCACCTTGCGCGTCAGGCTCGCCTGCACGATGACGGCGTCGGCGCGCTTCGTCTTCATCGCCGCGAAGGCCGCGTCGTACTCGGCCACGGCGCGCACCTCGAGCGGCTGGATCGCGATGCCCAGGGCCTGGCCGTGGCGCTCGACTTCCTGCACGAGGATCTTGCCGAACGGATCGGCAGCGTTGGCCAGCACCGCAACGCGGCGCGTCGCCGGCAGGAGCGCGCGAATGAACTCGAGCAGTTTGGGACCGAGCTGGTTCGATGTCGACGACATCCCGGTGATGTTGCCGCCCGGCCACGCCAGGCTGGCGATCAGGCCCGTTCCCACCGGGTCGGCGGCCGCTGTCATGACGATCGGAATCCGAGTCGTCGCCTGCTTGGCCGCAACCACCGCGGGTGTGGCCCAGACGGCGATGATGTCGACGTCGAGCCGAACCAGCTCCTCGGCCAGCGCCGCTCAGCAGCTCCGGCTTGCCATCGGCAGAGCGAAACTCGAACTGCATGTTCTTGCCCTCGACGTAACCATGCTCGCTCAAGCCTTGCTTGAAGACACTGAAAAACGGCTCCGGGTTCGAAGGCACGAGCACGCCGATGCGGGGCACTTGGTCGGTTTGGCTGCTGCGCGCGCGGCGCCAGCGGCCACGCGAGCGCGGCGCCGACGAACGTGATCGACTCGCGCCGTCTCATTCAGTCACCTCATCACCGGGTAGCCGCGGGAAGTCGTGGATGGCACTCAAGCCGGCACCAGTTCGGCCACCGCCTTCGAGCCGCTTGCCCATCGTTGACTCGGCCAGCTTCAGATCGTCATGCGCGGCTTGGAGAATTCGAGCCAGTATTGCGGCCGACTGGCCCAAGGCCGCAGGCCGAACAGCAAGGCCAGTTCCGCCGTCACGCGCGCCGCACGGCCTCTTGATCAGCAGTGCGCAAATGCGCATCGGCTGCCACACCGATGGCGCGCGCGAACCCGCGCCTGATGAGCGAGCCCCAACTCCTGCAGTCGCCTCGCGCAGGACACGTCTCCCGGGATGGATGGGCGGCAAACCAGTTCTTGAGCCATCGAGGGCCTCCAGTCAGTCGGTAGTCGACAATTTCGACGTCGAACACATCGCCTGCGTCGAAGCGGAACAGACTCGCCATTGAGCGTTGATGCGCGATGCTCCATTGGCCTTTGCGGTCCGCCTTCAATGCTTCGAGTTGGATTCGACGGCGGCAGGCGCAGATCGTCGATTCGCGTCGCGGCGTCGAGTTGCGTCAAGCGCATCACCGCCCGAATTCGAATCTCCGCAGGGCAGCCGGCGACGATTTGCCCGTGACATAAAAGCGTCTCTGTTTCAGGCCCGCTGGCGAAGGATCGAATCACCACCCGAGCATAAACAACCTGTTTACACCCGTCAATCGGCCGGGTGTCCTAGAACGTTGCGACCGACAGCGCCGCGCTGCGGCGCCGGCGGCGCTGAGCGTGATTGCGCGCGCATCGGCATTCGAATCCCTCGCCTCCCAAGCTGCGCCGTGGGTTCACCGGATCACCTCATCGGCGCGCAGCAGCACCCCCTGCGCGATCGTGAGGCCGAGCGCCTTGGCGGCCTTCTCATTCACGACGAACTCGAAATGGCTGGGCTGTTCGATCGGCAGATCGCCGGGCTTGGCGCCTTTGAGGATCTTCACGACATAGGGTGCGATCTGACGAAGCGTGATCGCGAAGTTGACGCCATACGACATCAAGCCGCCGCTTTCGGCGAAGAGGCGGAACGGCGAAATGGCCGGCAGCCGGTTCCTTGCACAAAACTCGGCGATCGACTGGGCCCGCTGGGTGAACAACGGCGAGCCCAGCTGAACCAGCGCCTGGGGCCGCCCTTTCAGGCCCGACTCGAGGGCACCCAGCATGTCGGCGGCATCGCGAAATTCGAGCAGCGTCAGCTCGACGGACAGCGCCTTTGCCGCGGCGGCGATCGCGCGCGTTTGGTGCTCGCCCGTGCTCACGTCCCACAAGACGGCGATACGCCGCGCGCCTGGCACGACTTCTGTGATCAGTTGCAGCCACTTGCCAGCGATCTGCGGATGATCCAGATACAGGCCGGTCAGGTTGCCGCCCGGCCGGCCCAGACTGGCGGCATGGCCGCTCGCGATCGGGTCGCTTTCGAGGTCGACCGCGACGATCGGCAGCGTGTCTGTCGCCTGTTTCGCCGCCCGCACCGAAGGCGCCGCCACCGCGACGAGCACATCGACCTTGAGCGCCACCAGTTCCTGCGCAAGACGCGGCAGCGTTTCGGGCTTGCCGCGTGCCCAACGATCTTCGATTCTGACGCTCTCGCCGTCGACGTAGCCCAACTCACGCAGGACTTCGCGCAGCGCCGTAAACACCGCATTGCCCCCCCGGGTGATCCGGGGTTCAGGAAACCGACCACCGGGATCTTTCGCGCCGGCTGGGAACCGGCGACCAGCGGTGCAGCACCGAGTGCGGCCAAGACAATGTTTCGCCGGTTCATCGGGTTTCCTTGCGTTCTGCGCCGGGAGAGAGAGCCGCGACACGCGTTTTGGCCCCGTTGACCGGGACACGCCGAATCGTCGCACGGCCGTCGTGCCGACGCGAGGTGGGTTCAACCCGCGGCCCAAGTCGCAGCCAGCCAACCCGCGCCGCGGCTGCGTTGAACGCTTGAGTCGCGCTGCGGCGGGCGAGGCGCGCGTCGAACCTTACCCGCCGCGTCGGCCAGGTGCCAGGCGCGGTGCGGCTGGCGTTGTCGCGCCTGCAGCGGCAGGTGGCGTCGGCGAACTCACGACGCCGTTTCCTGAACGACCCGCGGGCCGAGCCGCAACAACATCAGCGCCGCCGCGCCGAGTACGAGCACGAAGCCGAGCCAGTCGGCGGCGCTCGGCCGATCGCCCACCAGCGCCATCGCGCCGAGCACGCCGACCACGGGCGCCGCGAGAATCGTCAATGACGAGACCGTGGCGCTGAGCGAGTCGAGCAGTTTGGCCCACAGCACGTAGGCGAATGCGGTGGCGATGACCACGTGGTACGCCAGCGCCCAGGCGACGCGCGCTTCCACGGCGCGCGGCAGCGCTTCGCCGGCGAGCAGCGCGGCAATGCCGCCGCACGCCGCGCCGATCGCGAGTTGCCACGCGGTGATGACGATGCGGTCACCCACGGGAGGCCAGCGTTTTGTCGCGACGGTTCCTGCCGCCCAGGCAAGCGCGGCGAGCAACGGAAACATCAGGCCGAGCGCCGATGCGTCCGGGTGCGCTGCCAGATTCGCCAAGACCGGCCAGCCGAGCACGGCGAGGCCGGCACTTCCGAGCAGCAAAGCGATGCCGCTGCGCCGGCTCGGCCGCTCGCCGAGCCAACCCCAGGCGAGCAGCGCCGCGAGCATCGGCATCGTGTAGGTCAGCACCGCGGCGCGCGACGTGCTTGTATTGAGCTGCGCGAAGGCGGTGCAGAAATTGAACGCAGTGATCGTCAGCGCGCCGCCCACCGCGATGCTCGGCCACGCCGCCGCGCCGGGCCGAAGCGACTTGCCCTGCGCGGTGGCGATCAGCGCGAGCAGCAGCGCGCCGCCGCCCAGGCCGATGAAGCGCAGCGTGAACGGCGGCAGCGCCGAGAGCACGATCTTGATCACCGGCCAGTTCAGGCCCCACGCGACCGCGAGCAGCGGCGCGATGAGCACCGGGCGCATGGGCTGCTTACGGCCGGCGCCGGGTGGCTGCCGCGAGCTTGCGCCAGGGCAAGTCCGCCGGGTCGGCAGCCATCGGGCCCGCCGCCTTGGCCACCAGCACGTGGCTGGCGTAGGGTTGAAAGTCAGCGCGAAAGTGGTTCGAACTCTTCACGACGACGATTCGCATGCGCTCGGTGTGGATGCCCAGCATGCGCAGCAACTCGCGGTCGAGCAGTTGTTTCTTCCCGCTCACGACGGCGATGCGAATGCCGTCGATTTCCAGGCATGCGCTGAGGCCCAGGCGCACTGTCAGGCCGGTCATCATCGGCCCCGTGAGCGTGCACCTGCCGTCGCTCAAGGCGCGCACCTTGAAGCGGCCGCGCAGCGGCGGGTCGCTCGGCTGGCCGGTGAAGGTGGGCACGGCGGTGCCCAAGGCGAGATCCAGATCGGCGCCGATTCCTGCCTCATGCGCAGCGCGCGCCGCCGCTGCGTCGAACAGCAGTCCGAGCGCCACTTGGCCGGGAAAGCGCTTGCCCGCGCCTTGCGCGATCAACGCGTGCAACATGCCGGTCGTGTTGCTGTCGCCACCGGCGCCGGGGTTGTCTTGCGTGTCGGCAATCACGACCGGCTTGGCTGCGACGTCGGCCAAACGCAGCGCCTGCGTGACGGCCTCGCGCGCTTCGAGGAACTCGAGCTTCCACTGGCTGGGCTCGGCGACACGCCGGTAAAGCTGCTCGACTGCACGCGCCGCCCCCGCGCCATGGCCCCACACCATCGGCGCGCACTCGTCGAAATCGGACGCCGGAAAGCCCATGCAAAAGCTTAAGCACGCACCGTGCTCGCGCTCCAACGCTGTCAGCTCGTCGTAGAGCGTTTTTGCGGGTTCGGTCCACGTGCTTTGCGCGTTGAGCGGTATCAGGAACGGCAGGCGCCGCGAATGCATCGGCTCACGCTGCCCCGCCTTGAAACGCCGCGAAAGCAGCTCGGCGGCGCGCTCGCCGGTGTCGGCCATGTCGATGTGCGGGTAGGTGCGGTACGACACCAATCCATCCGCCTCGCGCAGCATGCGCTGCGTCACGTTCGCGTGCAGGTCCAGGCTCGCGACGATCGGCACATGAGGCCCGACGAGGGCGCGCAGCCGCGCGAGCAGTTCGCCTTCGCTGTCATCCGCGTGTTCGGCGACTGCCGCGCCGTGCAGGTCGAGGTAGATCGCGTCCAGGCCTTTGGCGCTGCGCGCGGCAATCGCGTCTTCACAAATCACCTCGGCGATGCGCTCGAACGCGTCGCGCGTGACGTAGGACGACGGGATCGCGCCGGCCCAACATGACGGCACGAGGCTCCAGCCAAAACGCTTCGCGGCGGCGATGAACCCAGCCACCGGAATGTTGATCCCGCTCAATGCGTCTTGCATCGCCTGGCCGCGAACAAAGGCGGGAAACGAATCGCCGCGCGAGAATGCGGCCCAATCGGCCAGGCTCGGCGCGAAGGTGTTCGTCTCGTGCTGGTAGCCAGCGATCAGGATTTGCGCCATGGTCAGGTCACTCGGGGTTGCATACACTGCGGTGCAGCCCGGGCCGACGCGCAAGAAATGAAGTGTACGCACGGGCCCGCTCGGGCGGCGCCGGTGGGCCGAACGACCCCTTTCAAGCAACTCTTGGAGACGATGAAATGAAGATGCACAGCATGTGGTCGGTGGCCTTGTCGACGTGCGCCATCGCTTTGGCGATCTCGGCACCTGCCCCGGCCGACGCGCAGGCCTGGCCCACCAAGACCGTCACGCTGGTCATTCCGTTTGCCGCAGGCGGCCCGACCGACGTGATGGGGCGCACCTTGTCGGTGGCGCTGACCAAGGCGCTGGGCCAGAGCGTCGTCGTCGAAAACAAGGTCGGCGCCGGCGGCACGATCGCCGCGGGTTATGTGGCGAAGGCGGCGCCCGACGGCTACACCTTCTTCCTGCACCACAACGGCATGGCGAGCTCGACCGCGCTGTACCGCAAGCTCGCGTTCAACCCGCTCACCGACTTCGAATACGTGAGCCAGGTGGCCGACGTGCCGATGACGATGCTCGCGCGCAAGGATTTCCCGGCGAACACCTTCGCCGAGATGATCGCCTACGTCAAGGCGAACGCGGCGAAGATCAATCTCGCCAACGCCGGCCTGGGCGCGGTGTCGCACCTGTGCGGCATGCTGTTCCAGCAGGCGCTCGGCGTCGACTTGCAGACGATTCCATTCCAGGGCACGGCGCCGGCGCTGAATGCGCTGCTCGGCGGCCAGGTCGACGTGATGTGCGACCAGACGACGCAGACGATTCCGCACATCAAGGCCGGCTCGGTGAAGTTCTACGGCGTGACGACGAAACAGCGCATCAAGGCGCTGCCCGACGCGCCGACCTTGCACGAGCAGGGATTGAAAGACTTCGAGATGGTCGTCTGGCACGGCATCTACGCGCCCAAGGGAACGCCCGCCGACGTCCTGGCGAAGATGAACGCGGCGTTGCGCGTGTCGCTGAAAGACGCCGAAGTGATGCGCCGTTTTGCCGAACTCGGCGCTGAGATCGTTCCCGAATCGAAGCAGACGTCCGCGGGCCTGCAAACCTGGTTGAAGAGCGAGATCGATCGGCTCGGGCCGTTGATTCGGGCGGCGGGGAAGTTTGCGGATTGATGGCCTGAGGCCCGGCGGCGAGCCGCACGGGCCTGACTACACTGCGCCACCACAGCCGAGGTGAGCGCAATGAACCCCGAGCAGCGGGCACGCGAGACCATTGATCAGCTGCTCACGGCGGCTGGCTGGGCTGTGCAAAGCGTTTCTTCGGTCAACTTGCACGCGGCACGTGGTGTCGCGATTCGCGAGTTCCCGCTCAACCCCGGCCACGGCTTCGCCGACTACCTGCTCTATGTGGACGCCAAGGCCTGCGGCGTGATCGAGGCCAAGAAGGCCGGCGCCACGCTCACCGGCGTGGAGGCGCAATCCGCGCGCTATGCCCAGGGTGTGCCTGCCAGCCTGCCGGCGTGGCACTGGCCTTTGCCGTTCGCCTATGAATCCGGAGCAGCGCTGGACGCACCGCGTCACCGTGGACGGCAAGTGGGCGCCGAACCTGTTCAACTTTTACTACCGCGTGTACCCGCGGCTGGTCGATGGGCTGGACGTGCCGTTCAAGCTCGACCCCCAAGCCACTCGCATTGCCGAAACTCATGTCCATGAAGCGTTGCGCGAGGCACTGGTCAACACACTGATCCATGCCGACCATCAGTCATCGCGGCCCATTACCGTGATCAAGCGGCAGGACGCCTTTGTGTTCTTCAACCCGGGGCGGCTGCGCATTCCGCGCGAGGCGCTGTACCAGGGCGGAGTGAGTGACCCGCGCAACCCCAATGTGCAGAAGATGTTCCAGATGCTGGGCCTTGGGGAGAAGGCGGGGTCGGGATTTCAGAAGATCCTGCGCGCATGGCGCGAGCAGCACTGGATGATTCCGCTGGTGGCCGAGAATCCGGCGCTCGAGATGACGCGCGTGTGGCTGCCGCTGGCGAGCATGATTCCCAGCGACGTGGAGCAGGAGTTGCGCGTCATCGTGGGTGACGCGTACCAGGGCCTTGATGAACTGGGACGTGTGATCCTGATGCTGGCGCACCGGTTCGACGAGATCGGTAACGCCGACATCCAGCCTTATCGGGCAGAGCATCCGCGGGAGATTGGCGTTCGGCTCAAGCAGTTCGTGGAAGCCGGTTGGCTGGAAAAGGAGGGGCACGGCCGGGGCACGCGCTACCGCTGGCCTTCAAAGGTATCAGCCGATTTGTTTGGCGCAGGCAATGGCCGAGCGCCGGACTCCGAACATTCGGCAGCCAGGTCCGAACAAATCGAGTCGGGGTCCGCACATTTGGGGTCCGAACAGTTGGAGCGGCTCAGAACATTGGCGGCTCCGATGCACGACAAGGCCAAGGTGTCAAAGGGTCTGGCCGAGCACACGATCCTGGCGGTGTGTGCGGACGAATGGCTGTCGTTGCGCACCATGGCCCAGTTGCTGGCACGCGACCCAGACTCGCTGCGGAATCATTACATCAACCCAATGCTTCGCGACGGCCGCCTGCTCGCGCGAGTACCGGGCAAACCGAATCATCCAGGTCAAGCCTACAAAGCCAGCGCGAGATGAGCTGCCCCGTTGCTCAGCGCGCCACTGCAAACCGATGAACGCTCGTACTCCCCCGGAAGGCCCCCAATGAGCGTCAGACTCCCCCCAATCGCCCGGCGACTCCCCCCCAAGCGCCGAGGACGCTCCGAAACGCCGCGCATGCAGGATGGAACGACAAGATACCCAATTAGGGTATTCTCATGCCCAGTATGGGTATTGCAAAGAAGAGACCGCCAAGGAAGGCGCGCGCAGGAAGCCTCGCAGACGCGTTGTTCTCCGGCACGCAGCAGCGCGTGCTGGCGTGGCTGTTCGGCCAGCCCGAACGCAGCTTCTACGCCACCGAGTTGATCGGACTGGCGGGTGCGGGCTCCGGTGCGGTGCAACGGGAACTCGCGCGCCTGGCGCAGAGCGGGCTCGTCACGGCGCGCGCGGTCGGCAACCAAAAGCATTACCAGGCCAACCCCGAGGCACCCATCTACGCCGAGTTGTGCGGCATCGTGCAAAAGACGGTGGGCCTGGCCGAGCCCTTGCGCGAGGCGCTGGCGCCACTCGCCGCGCGCATTCGGGCGGCATTCGTTTATGGGTCGGTTGCAAAGCGCGAAGACACGGCTTCGAGCGACATCGATCTGATGCTGATCAGCGACGAGCTGGCCTACCCCGATCTGTATGCAGCGCTCGAGGAAGTGAGCACGCGGCTCGGCCGCACGCTGAACCCGACGATCTACACGCCGCAGGAACTGGCTAAGCGCGTCAAGCGAAAAGAGGCGTTCGCCACGCGCGTGCTGGCGCAACCCAAGTTGTGGCTGATCGGAGCCGAAGGTGCCCTCGGCATTTGACAACCTCTGTGGTGCGGGCAAGCCGCTGAAGGCGGAGCCACCCGACGCCGACGAGTTCGCCGGCCTGAAGCGCTCCGGCCTCGCGCGCTTGAAGGACGGGCGCGGCATGTATGAACCGCGGCAGGAGCTGATCGGCAATGGCGTGCTGGCGGCCGAAGGCAGCGGCTATCGCTTCTCGCAGGACTATGTGTTCACCTCGCCCTCCACGGCCGCCGCGGTGGTGCTGGGGCGCAGCGCGAACGGGCGCATCGAGTGGAAGGATGGGCAGGGGCGGACGCTGAAGGAATTGCAGGCGCAGGAGGCGGCTGCGTGAACACGGCCGAACTCACCGCCCTGCTCGATCGCCTGCGCGCCGAGCCGCGCGAGGCCGAATGGCTTGAGTTCAAGACCAACCGCTATGAACCCCAGGGTTTGGGCGAGTACCTGTCGGCGCTGGCCAACTCGGCCTGCTTGCTTGGCAAACCGCGGGCCTATCTGGTGTTCGGCATCCAAGACGGCACTCACGCGGTGGTGGGAACCACGTTCGATCCGCACGCCGAAAAGGGCAAGGGCGAGCAACTATTGCCGCTGTGGTTGTCTGTAGGCCTGCACCCGAACGTGGGTTTCGAGATTCATCCCTTCACCTACGAAGGTGAGCGAGTCGTTCTTTTCGAGGTGCACCCCGCGTTCGACCGGCCAGTGGCTTTCTACGGCACGGCGTATGTGCGCGACGGCACGAGCAAAACAGAACTGAAGAAATACCCCGAGAAGGAGCGAGCCATCTGGCATCGCCGCGTGGACTGGAGTGCGCAGGTCTGTGAGCAGGCAACGCTGGACGATCTGGACCCTGAGGCGTTGATCAAGGCGCGGCGCGAGTACACGACGAAGTTTCCGCAGCAGGCCGCCGACGTGGCGGGCTGGGACGATGCGACGTTTCTCAACAAGGCGAAGCTGACGATCAAGGGTGCGTGACGCATGCGGCGCTGCTGCTGCTGGGCCGGGCCGAGGCGGCCACGCTGTTGGCGCCGGCCGTCGCGCGCATCAGCTGGATGCTGAAGAACGAGCGCAACGAGGAGCTGGACTACGAGCATTTCGGGCCACCGTTTCTGCTCAATGTGGACAAGGTGCTTGCGCGCATTCGCAACCTCACGCTGCGGGCGCTGCCCGATGGCACGCTGTTTCCGGTGGAGCTGACGCAGTACGACCCGTGGGTCATCCGCGAGGCGCTGCACAACTGCATCGCGCATCAGGACTATGGCCTGCGCGGGCGCGTGCAGGTGGTGGAAACGCCGGACTCTCTGCTGCTCACCAACGTGGGCGGCTTCTTGCCGGGCCGTGTGGAAACGGTGATCGAGCAGGACGCGCCGCTGGAGATCTACCGCAATCCGTTTCTCGCCGATGCGATGGTGAGCCTGAACATGATCGACACGCAGGGCGGTGGCATCAAGCGCATGTTCCAGAAGCAGCGCGAGCGCTTCTTCCCGATGCCGGACTACGACCTTTCGCAACCCGAACGGGTGATGGTGACGCTGCGCGGGCGCATCCTCGACGAGCGCTACACGCGGCTGTTGATGGCGCAGACCTCGCTCGACCTTGGCCTGATCATCCTTCTGGACAAGGTACAGAAGGGGCAGCGCGTTTCCGCGGAAGAGAGCAAGCAGCTTGAAGGCCGCGAAATTGGTGGAGGGCCGCTACCCGAACCTGATTGTGGCTGGACGAGCTGGCGGCTGTAGCGGGACAGAAGGCCGAGCACATTCGCAACCGCGGCTTCGACGGCCAGTACTACCGCGACATGATCGTGGCACTGGTGCGCGAGCATCAGCCCGTGTCGCGGGACGATATTGACCGGTTGCTGCTGAGCAAGCTGCCCGAGGTGCTGACGCAGGCGCAGAAGATCGCCAAGGTCCACAACCTGATTTCGTCACTGTCCGGCAAGGTGATTCGCAACGGGGGCACCCGGCAGGCGCCGCGCTGGGTTCTCATTGAACAAAGAAAACAATGAATGAGCGGCCGAGCTAGTCCAAGGCAGACGAGAAATTCGTTGCCCGACAACAGCTTGGCTTTGTTATCCCGGCGGCGGCAAAAAACCCCACAAACAAAGGCTATCAATGCGGCCGGTGCCAACGGCCGAGGTTCCAACATTGCGTTCGGAGCTCCCAACATAAGGCGCCGGGGTTCCAACCCAAGCGCCCGAAGCTACCCACTTTTCGTGCATCGATGAACCAAGAATGAACGCCTCCACCCTCGTCCAGAAACTCTGGAACTACTGCAACGTCCTGCGCGACGACGGCATGAGCTATGGCGACTATGTCGAGCAGCTCACCTACCTGCTGTTCCTGAAAATGGCCGACGAGCGCAGCCGGCCGCCGTTCAATGTGGACGGTCGTCAGCCGGGAATCATCCCCGCCGCCTGGGCCTGGCCCTCGCTGCTGGCGCTGGATGGTGACGAACTGTTCGACCACTACCGCCACGCGCTCGAAGCGCTGGCGCAGCAGAAGGGCACACTTGGGCCTGATCTTCGGCAAGGCGCAGAACAAGTTCCAGGACCCGGCCAAGCTGCGCCGCCTGGTCGTGGGCCTGATCGACGCCGAGAACTGGTCGGCGGCGACCTCGACGAATTCGTGCGCCTGTACAACCCGGCGAATCGTTTCGACCGCACGCCGAGGTGGAGCGCCGATAACCCCGAGGGCTGATGGCGCGGCTGCGAAGTCGTCGAGCTCATGGCGCGCGACAAGGCGAGCCTGGACATCTTCTGGCTGCGCGACGAGACGCTGGCCGACAGTGACAACCTGCCGCCGCCAGAGGTGATCGCACAGGAAATCGTCGACGACCTCGAGGCTGCGTTGGAGCAGTTCAGGTTGATCGCAGGCGACTTGGGCGCTGAAAGCGCAGCCACATGAATGCCGCCTTCGCGGTGACACGCTGACAGCGACCCTTCAAGCCGCCCCAAACGCAAACCCCCGCCCCGGTGCCGCAGCAAACAACGCCCGCGTGTATTCATGCTGCGGCGCGCCGAAGACGCGGTGCGCCGGGCCGTATTCGACGATTCGCCCCTGCGACATCACGGCGAGCTGATCGCACACCTGCGACGCGACGCGCAGGTCGTGCGTGATGAAAAGCATCGCCAGGTTCAGGCGGGTGCGAATCTCTTCGAAGAGTTCCAGTACCTGGGCTTGCACCGACACATCCAGCGCCGACACGGCTTCGTCGGCGATCAGCAGTTCGGGTTCCATCATGAGCGCGCGTGCGATGCAGATGCGCTGCCGCTGGCCGCCGGAGAACTGGTGCGGGTAACGCTGCATCGCGCTGCCGTCCATGCGAACGAGTTGGAGCAGGTCTTCGGCCTTCGCCAGCGCGGCGCCCCGCGCCAGGCCGTAGTTCATCGGCCCTTCGATGAGCGCTTCGCCGACGGTGCGGCGCGGATTCAGGGAGCGGTACGGATCCTGGAACACGATCTGCACGCGCTTGCGCAGGGGGCGCAACGTGGCGGCGCTCAGCATCGCGATGTCGGTCGCGGCCTGGCCTTCGCCACTCTTGTCGCCGCCGCCGAGCAGCACCGAGCCGCCGCTCGGGTCGATGAGGCGCACGATGCAGCGCGCCACCGTCGACTTGCCGGAGCCCGATTCACCGACGATTCCGAGCGTCTGGCCGCGGCGGATTTCGAAGTCGACGTCCCTGGCGGCGTGCACGGTGCGGCGCTTGCCGAACCAGCTCTTGTCGTCATACGTCTTGGCCAGGCCTTTCACGCTCAGCACGACGGGCGCGGTCGGGTCGCTCGGCCGCTCCTTCAATTGCAGCGTCGGCACCGCGGCCATCAACATGCGCGTGTAGGCGTGTTGCGGTTGCTGCAGTACCGCGTGTTTGGGCCCGAGCTCGACCAGATCGCCCAGGCGCAACACGGCGACGCGCTGCGCGACTTCGGCAACGACGCCGAAGTCGTGCGTGATGAACAGGACGCCCGTGCCGTGTTTCGCCTGCAGCTCGAGAATCAGTTTCAGGATCTGCGCCTGCGTCGTCACGTCGAGCGCCGTCGTCGGCTCGTCGGCGATGAGCAGCACCGGCTCGAGCACGAGCGCCATCGCGATCATGATGCGCTGGCGCTGGCCGCCCGACAGCTGGTGCGGGTAGCTCGCGAGCATGCGCTCGGGGTCCGGCAACAGCACCTCGCGCACGATCGCGAGCACCTTGTCGCGGCGCTCGGACGGCGTGAGCGTCGTGTGCTCGCGCAGCACTTCGTCGATCTGGTCGCCGCACGTCATCACCGGGTTCAGCGCCGTCATCGGCTCCTGGAAGATCATCGCCATGCGGGTCGCGCGCAGTTCGCGCAGGCGGTTCAAGGGCGCGTGCGTGATGTCTTCGCCTTGCAGCACGATGCGGCCGGTGCTGACGGGCAGGGTCTTGGGCAGCAGCCCCATCACGCCTTGCGCGATGACCGACTTGCCGGACCCCGATTCGCCGACGAGGCAGACGATTTCGCCGCGGCCGACGCTGAACGAAACCTTGCGCACCGCGGTTGTGCGGTCGCTTCCGGCGGGCAGGTCGATCGTGAGGTCTTGCACCTCGAGGATCGCTGCGGTCGCCCTCTCCGGGCGGGGGGGGAAACGCAGTGCGCCGCGATCTGCACAAACCCTCTTCGCCATCTTCGGATCGAGCGTATCGCGCAGCCCATCACCGAGGATGTTCACGGCAAGCACCGTCACGGCAAGAAAAATGCCGGGGAAAAAGATGTTGTGCGGGTACTCGTTGAACTGGGCCCGGCCTTCGGCCATCACGTTGCCCCAGGTCGGAATGTCGGGCGGCAGGCCGACGCCGAGGAACGACAGGATCGCCTCGACGAGGATTCCCGACGCGCAGATGAACGTTCCCTGCACGATCAGCGGCGCGACGCAATTGGGCAGGATGTGGCGCCCCATGATCTTCCAGACCGGGGTGCCGAGCGACACCGCCGCCTCAACGTAAGGCTCTTCGCGGATCGACAGCACGAGCGAACGCACCAGCCGCGTGACGCGCGGGATTTCGGGAATCGCGATCGCGATCACGACCGTCATCAGGCTGCCGCGCCACATCGCGACGAGCGCGATCGCGATCAGGATCGCGGGGATCGCCATCACGCCGTCCATGATGCGCATCAACACGCCGTCGAGCCAGCGCAGGTAGCCGGCGCACAGGCCGAACACGATGCCGAATCCGAGCGCGACGCCGGCAGTGAACAGGCCGACGATGAGCGAGACCTGCGTGCCGTAAATGACGCGGCTGTAGATGTCGCGGCCGAAGCTGTCGGACCCCATGAGGAAGCGGTGCTTCAGGGTTTCACCCTCGAGCGTCGTGATCTCGCCGTGTTTGCCCGGGAGCAGGTCGCGGCTCGCCGGGTCGAAGAGCGACGGATCGACGGTGCCGAGCCACGGTGCCGCCAGCGCAATCGCGACGAGCACGAGAAGACACGCCGCGCCGATGCGCACCGACAGGTTGCGCGCCGCGCGCGCCCAGGCGCTCGGCTGAACCCGAACCGACGCCGCTTCGACCGACAGCGTGTCGAAGGCGGCGGGGCCGGTGGCGGTGCTCATGGCCGCGCTCAATATCGAATTCGGGGGTCGAGGAACACGTACGACAGATCGACGAGAAGGTTGATCATCACGTAGGCGAACGAGAACAGCAGGATCACGCCCTGGATCGTCGGGAAGTCGCGTGCGAGCACCGCGTCCACGGTGAGGCGCCCCAACCCGGGAATCGCGTAGACAGACTCGGTGACGACGACGCCGCCGATGAGCAGCGCGATGCCGATGCCGATCACGGTGACGATCGGCACCGCCGCGTTCGCCAACGCGTGGCGCAGCAGCACGGTGAGCTCGGGCAGGCCTTTCGCGCGCGCGGTGCGGATGTAATCTTCACCGAGCGTTTCGAGCACCGAGGCGCGCGTGACGCGCGCAATCAGCGCGATGTAGATCACCGAGAGCGTGATCGCCGGCAGCGTCAGGTGGTAAAGCCATGGGCCGGCGCCGTCGGCGAGGCGCTTGTAACCCTGCACCGGCAACCAGCCGAGCTTCAGCGACACGAGCCAGATCAGCATGTAGGCGAGGACGAAGATCGGCACCGAAAACCCGAGCACCGAAAAGCCCATCAGCGCGCGATCGAGCCAGCCGCCGAAACGCCACGCCGCAAGAACGCCCAGCGGCACCGAGATCAGCACCGCGATGCTGATCGTGATCGCGGCGAGCGACAACGTCGGCTCCAGGCGCTGGCCGATGAGCGTGGCCACACCCGTCTTGTAGTAGAACGACTGGCCGAGGTCACCGCGCAGCACGTTGCCGAACCAGATCGCGTATTGCTCCGGGATGGATCGGTCCAGCCCGAGGCCGGTGCGGATCTGCGCGATCTGCTCCGTGCTCGCCGCGTCACCCGCCATCACTGCCGCCGGATCGCCCGGCGTCAGGCGCAGCATCAGGAACACGAGCAGCGAGACGATCAGCAGGACGGGGATCGTCGACGCGAGGCGGCGTGCGAGGAAGGAAAACAAGCTGCGCCCCCGTCACCCCGGCGCACGCCGGGGTCCACGCGCTGCGACGCGCCGTGGATCCCGACTTGCGTCGGGATGACGGGCGAACCGACGCATTGCTCCTTGCACCGGTGCAGGAGCGGGAAACATCACCAATCGAGCGACCTCACGACTTCTTCAAGTTCCAGTAGATGTTGCCGTTGGTGATGAAAAACCCGGTGATGTTCTTGCGTGCCGCCATCGGTTGGTCGTACTCGCCCAGCGGCGCGTGCGTGCCGACTTCGAAGGCGCGCGCGTGCAACTGGTCGGCGAGCTTTTTCTTCGTCGGCTCGTCGGTGGCGCGCATGAACTGGGCGCGAATGTCGATCATCTTGTCGTCGCTCGCCCAGCCGAACCAGCCCGACTTCTCGCCGCGCGTGTCCATCGTCGGGTTCGCGATCGGGCTCCAGACGTCGAACACGTTCCACGCCGTCAGGAACATGTGCCAGCCGCCCTTGTCGATCGGGTCTTTCTTCGCGCGCCGCCCGACCAGCGTCTGCCAGTCCATCGCCTGCAGGTCGACCTTGAAGCCGGCCTGGCGCAGCAGTTGCGCGGCGACGTCGGGAAGTTTCTGGATCGACGCCAGGTCCGTCGGCTTCATGATCACGATCGGCGTGCCGTCGTAGCCCGACGCCTTGAGCAGGTCTTGCGCCTTCTTCATGTTGCTTTTCGCCTGCAAGTCGCTGCCGGCCAAGCTGCCGTAAGGCGTGTTGCAGATGAACATGCTCGGGCAGGTGCGGTACAGCTCCTTCACGCCGACCTGGGCGCGCAGGAAGGGTTCCTGTGAGAACGCGGCGATCGCCGCCTGGCGCACCTTGGCGTCGTCGAACGGCTTGTTCAAGTGGTTGAAGCGCGCCATGTACTGCAGGCCCAGATTCGCGTACTTGGTGAGCTGCAACGTCGAATCGGCCTTCACGGTTTCGTAGTGGTCAAAGCCGAGCGCCTCGATGATGTCGACTTCACCGTTCTTCAGCGCATTCACCTGCGCCTGCGCATCGCGCAGCGCAAGGTTCCACTCGACTCGATCCACATACACGTTCTTGCCGCCCGTCGTTCCCGAAGGCGGCTCGCTGCGCGGAACGTACTTCGTGTTCTTCAGGTACACCGCCTTGTCGCCGGGCTTGAACTCGTCGCGCTTGAAAGTGAACGGGCCCGAGCCGATGTGCTCTTCGATCTGCTTGAACGCGTCCGTTTCGGCGATGCGCTTGGGCATGATGAAGGGCACGTTGCTCGACGGCTTGCCCAACGCCTCGAGCACGAAGCCGCAGGCCTCGCCGAGGAAGATGCGGAACGTGTCGGGCGCCGGCGAATCCATGCGCTGCACAAAAGTCATGAGCGCGCTGCCCATCGCGTCGCGTTTGCCCCAGCGCTGCAGCGATGCGATCACGTCGTCGCCCGTGACCGGCGTGCCGTCGTGAAACGCGAGTCCCTTGCGCAGCTTGAACGACCACAGCCGATGGTCGCCGCTTTCGGTCCAGCTCTCCACCATCTGCGGCTTGATCTTCGCGTTCTCGTCGGTGCCAAACAGCGTGTCGTAAATCATGTAGCCGTGGTTGCGGCTCATGTACGCCGTGGTCCAGATCGGGTCCAGGATCGCGAGATTCGAGTGCGGAACGATGCGCAGCACCTTCTCCTGAGCCGCGGCCGAAAGCTGCACGACGAGCGCGCCGGCGGCGAGGGTCCATGTCATCCAATGTCTGCGGCGAAGGAAGTTCATCGTTGGCCTTTCGGGGGAGCGTGAAGGGAGTGCACCCGTGGGAGCAGGTGATGAGCGATTGTGCTGGGGCCGGCGGTGGGCGCGCCATGGGACAAACACGGTGGGCCGATGGTTCATCGGCGCGGCGCGACCGATCCCGCTCTGCGGCAGCGCCGTGGCCGACGGCGTGTGAAGCGAGGGAGGCGAGGAGAGCGAGGGAAGCAAGAGAGTGTGAGGCGAGTGTGACAGATCGCCCCGAAAAGCCCGCAAACCCGTCTCTTGTTCACAGCAAAATTCGGCCAGCGCACTTAGCATTCTCGCTATGGCGGCAGTTCCTTCGTCAGATTCCAAGGTCGAATTCGCGATTCGAATCGTTGCGGTGAAGCAGGTCAGCGCCGCAGACATCGAATCCTGGGCTGCGCTGGAGGCACGCGCGATTGAGCCGAACGCCTATCTGTCGCCGTACTTCGTCCTGCCCGCGACGCGCTACCTCACGCCGCAGTCCGAGACGCTGGCTCTTTTCGTCGAACCCATCGGCCCGGCGCCTCGAGAAATGGTGGGCGTGGGCGTATTCGACAAGGCACGCCCGAGCCGGCACTTCCCGGTACCGAGATTGATCGGCTACCGATCCCGCCACACCTATCTCGGCGGACTCTTGCTTGATCGCGACTGCCACGCTCAGGCGCTGAGGGCGATGTTGCGCCACTTGCGATCCGCGACGCCATGGTTCCAGGGCCTTGAGTTTGTCGACACCTGGACTGACGGGCCACTCGCGCAAGACGCGAGCGACGCTGGGCACAGCGGCGCCTTCGAGCCGGTCTGTCGAGGCGCCATGCCCCGCGCCGTGCTGCGCCCGGCAAACTGCCCGGCGCTCTTGCTCGACAAGGCGCTCGCTTCGCGGCTGCGCGACCTGAACCGCAGAAAGCGCCGCCTCGAGGAGCGTGGCCGTGTTGGATGGCGCTGGTATCGTGATGACGCGATTGCCGCCTCCGTCGTGGAAGGATTCTTGGCGCTCGAGCACATGGGCTGGAAGGGGCAGGGCGGCTCGTCATTGCGCTCGAAACCCGGCGACGAAGCATTCTTTCGCGAACTCGTGCAAGGCTTCGCTTCGCAGCGGCGCGCCCTGTTCACCGTCTTGACGCTCGATGACGAGCCGATCGCATCGTGCTGCACGTTCATCTCGGGGCGCGTGGGCTTTGGCTTCAAGATCGGATGGAACCCGGATTTCAAGGCGTTTGCACCCGCCAAACTGAACGAAATCGAATTGATGCGCCATGCCCTACAGGCGTTTTCCGAGATTGATTTTTTCGACAGCGGCGCCGAATCGGACTCCTACATCAACGAGCTTTGGCTCGAGCGCAAGCATCTGGGCTCGCTGTCGGTTCCCACGCGTCCACTGGGTGCCTGTGCGTTGCGCCTCGCCGAGTACGCGCGCCGCGCCAGGGAACTCCTGCGCAACGTTGGGGCAAGCGCGCCTGCGGCGATCGCTCCAGCGGTCGAGTCGGGAATTGCGACGTGAGCGCGACGATGCACGCCGCCCGGCGCAAACGCCGCCCAGCCGACTCCTTGCCGCGCATCGACTCGTTGGACGAATGGCAAATGCTGCACGCGCGTCCGGGGCATCACACCGTGGCCCGCACTGAGACGGTGAAGTATTTGATCGACCTTGACCGCGACGCGCGCACCTACTTCGTCGATTCGAAGAAGTGGGAAGTGCACTTCGAATTCGTGCGCCGCTTCATCGACCCCTACGCCGACTACGATCGCTTCAACATCAGCGAATACACGCGAGACGATCGGCGTTTCCTGCTCGGGTCGCTGATGCACTATTTGGATGGAGACCACTGGACGCTGGAACTCGCCGGCGCAGACACGCTCGCCGCGGATCGCATCGCGTGGATGTACCGGCACGTCGCTGCGCGCCTCGGGCTCGGCGTGGCGTTGAAATTCCGGCCTGTCTCGCCGCTGCAGATGGAGCGGGCCAAACTGCTTGGCGCGGACTTGCCGGTGCTTTCGAGCGACGCGCTGAATGCGTCGGTGGCGTACCAGCCGGTCGTGCTCGGCGTCGCCTTCGGTCATCTGCGCCTGGTTCGTGGCACGCTCGACGTCTCGCAGCTGCGGCCCTACGACCTGGTCGTGTGCGAGCATGTGCCCGAGCAAATTCCTCCGGTGGCAGGCCTCGTCACGAGCCAACTCCAGGCGCCATTGGCGCATGTCGCGGTGCTGAGCCGGAATCGGAACACGCCCGACATGGCGCTGCGGGGCGCGATCGACCTCGACGTGTTCAAGCGCTTCGAGGGGCAGGTCGTCAAGCTCACCGTCGCGAGCCAGGACTACAGCGTCGAACTCGCCGATGTCACAGAGGCCCAAACTGCGTGGGCCACGATGCGGCCCGCAGCCACGTTGTGTCCCGAGTGCGATCCGCAGGTGCGCGGCTTGCTTGACGTGGCACGACTGCCCGCCGACGCGACGCGTTGCGTAGGCGCGAAAGCGGCGCAAATGGGGCGCCTGTGCGAGATCGAAGGCATCACGACCCCGGGTGGGTTCGCGGTTCCGTTCTCGGCCTATCTTGCCCATCTCGAATCGGCCGGCCTGCAGGGCCAAGTCGACGCGCTCCTGAACGACACCGAGTTCACCCGAGACGCAGCGGTTCGCGCGCAGCAGCTCGGCCGCTTGCGCGAAGCGATCGTCGCGCATGCGGTGACGCCGGATCTGCTGGCGCCGCTGATGCACAAGTTGCGCAGCCTGGGGTCCGGACGACGCCTCATTTTCCGCAGCAGCACTAACGCCGAAGACCTGGACGGCTTCAACGGCGCTGGCCTGTACGACAGCATCGAAGTGGCTGCCGACCCCTCGGCCGATCAAGTCGCCACCGCGCTGCGCCAGGTCTGGGCCAGCGTCTGGCAACAGCGCGCTTTCGAAGAACGCGACTGGTATCGTATCGACCAGCGTGCCGTGGCGATGGGCGTTCTGGTTCAGCCTTTTGTTCACGACGCCGTCGCGACGGGTGTGGCGATCACCGGCAATCCCTTCAAGCCGGGCCAGGATGCGGTTTTTATCAACACCCAAGTGAGCGGCTCGAGCGTCACCGGTGCGCAGGACAATCAACTTCCCGAGCAATACTTGGTCGCGACCTGGGCCGGCGCCTTCGAACCCGAATTGCTCAGCCGCAGCTCGCTGACCGGCGGCGCGGCGATTCTGCGCGACGCCGATCTGCAAGAACTCACGACCCAACTGCTGCGCATCCATCAATCCATGCTGCCGCGAGACAGCGTGGGTGCCAACGCGATGGACGTCGAGTTCGCGCTCACGGCGCAGCGCCGATTGATCATGCTTCAGGCCCGGCCGTACGGAATCGTCTACAGCCTGGACCGCGCGAAGCGCCCTCGCCGGGAAGCCGGCCTAGCGGAGCGGGTCATGGATGGGCTGCGCAAGCTCGCGCATCGGCTGCGCGCGGCGAGCCACGTCGGTGCGCAGCGCACCCAGCGCACTACCCAGGGCATTCACTGACAAACGTGGCCCGCGTCGCCGAGCGAGACGCAGGCGCGCGCATCAGCGTCGGCGTCGCACCGTTCGCGCCGTCGTCGCCATCGCCCGGCGTGCCGCGTTGCGCGAGCACGTCGAGCAGTTCGGCGGCGCCGATCGGCCGCGAGAACAGGTAGCCCTGCAGCGAATCGCAGCCCAGGTCGCGCAGCGCATGGAACTGCTCGGTCGTCTCGACGCCTTCGGCCGTGACTTTCAATCCCAGGCCATGTCCCAGGTCGATGATGGCGCGCGCGATCGCCGCGTCGCGTTCGTGCAAGGCGATGTCGCGCACGAACATGCGGTCGATCTTGAGCGTGTGCAGCGCGAAGGTCTTCAGGTACGCGAGCGACGAGTAGCCCATGCCGAAGTCGTCGATCGCCAGTCGCACGCCGGTATCGACGAGCGCGCCGATCTTGCGCAGCGTTTCCGGCGACGGGTCGAGCAGCAGGCCTTCGGTCACTTCGAGCTGCAGTCGGTTCGCCGGAAACCGGGTCTCGGCGAGCACGGCGGCGACACGTTCGACGAATCGGCCTTCGGCAAACTGGCGCGGCGACACGTTCACCGACAACACCAAAGAACCCGCACCGCCGGCGATCCAGCCCCGCGCCTGGCGGCACGCGTCGCGCAACACCCAGTGGCCGACGTCGACGATGAGTCCGGTCTGCTCGAGCACCGGAATGAAGTCCGCCGGCGACATCATGCCGCGCCCCGGTTCGGCCCAGCGCAGCAGCGCTTCGACGGCAACGACGCGTTCGCCGCGCGCGTCAACGATCGGCTGGAACACGAGCTTGAACTCCGAATCGCGCAGCGCCCGGCGCAGGCGCAAATCCAGGTCGAGGCGCTTTTCGTCGTCGACATGCATCGCCACTTCGAAGCAGCGAAAGCGCGCCCCACCCGCGGCCTTGGCGGCGCGCATCGCGACGTCGGCACACTTGAGCAGTGCATCGGCGCTGGCGGCGTGTTCGGCCTCGACGGCGACGCCGATGCTGAGCGTCGCCACGGTGTCGCGTCCGCCCACGCTGTGCGTCGGTTCGAAGGCGCGCAGCAGGTTGCGCGCCATGATGGTCAGCGCCTGGACGCCCGAGCTGCCCTCGACCTGGACCACGAACTGGTCGGCGCCGAAGCGCGCGACGATGTCGGTGCCGCGCACCACGGCGCGGATGCGCGCGGCGACGCTGCGCAGCAGCTCGTCTCCGGCGGCCGAGCCGAGCGAATCGTTGACGAGGCGAAAGCGGTCGACGTCGATGACCAGCACGCCCACCTTCACTTGCTCCGGGCGCCGGCGCGCGAGCGCGTGCTCGAGCGCAAAGCGCAGGCCGTCGCGATTTGGCAAACCGGTGAGCGTGTCGCGTTTGCCGAGCGTGCGCATGCGGCGGTCGGCCTGGCGCAGCTCGCGCACCGGCCGATGGAAGACGAAGGCCCAGAGCGCGAGCGCGAGCGCAGCGCTGGCCAACGCCACCAGGGCGACGCTCGACCCGGCAAAAACCCCGGGCCCGTCTGGCGCGTGCGACCCGGAACCCGGCGCGTGGCGCTCGACGACGACGGCGGCCACGCCCCACACCAGCGGCGGCAGAAGTGCCAATGCGGCCAGGCCAGCGGCGACCAGCCGCACGGTGGCCTTCGCCAGCGAGCCGTCGACTTGAGCCTGGAGCGGCGGGTTCATCGGCGCTCCCAGCATGACAAGGTGCTGCGCGAAGGGCGCAACGCAAGAACTTCGTCATCCCGGCGTACGCCGGGATCCACTGGAAGGACGCGATCAACCATGCGTCGACGGTGCGACTTCAACGAGTGGATACCGGCCCCCGTGTCGAGCACGGGGCGACGGTTCGCCGGTACGAAGAAGGGTGGCTGAGCCATGTTGCGGGTCAGGTCGGCGATTGATTCGGGTTCAGCGGGCAAGCGCGCGTCACGGCGCGAGGGCCTGGGCAGCCACGGCCGCTCGAACGTCGCCGCGCTCGTTCGCCGGGGCGCCCTGTGCAAACCGGGTCACGCGGTTCGCGCCGTCGCGCTTGCCGCGCAGCAGCGCCTTGCCGGCACGCTCGATCAAGGTCGGCGCGCCCGACGCGCTCGCCGGCAGCGAATCGACGCCGGCGCTGATCGTCAGCCCGCCTTGCCCGGGTCCGCCCCCGGCAACGTCGGCGCACTCGTTCTCGACCCGCGAGCGCACCCGTTCGGCGAACAAAAGGGCGTCGTGGATCGCCAGGTCCGGCGCGATCACGCCGAAGTGCTCGGCGTCCAGGCGCACGAGCAAATCGCTCGGCCGCGCGCATTCGCGCAAGATGCCGGCGATGCGCCGCAGCGCGGCGTCGGCAACCTTCGCTCCGTAACCCGCGAGCAGCGTGCGGTACGGGTCGGCCGCCAGCTTCACCGCACTGAGCGTTGCGCCCCGCGCGTGGGCGTCGCGCAACAGCGTCTCAAACTCGCTTTGGAACGCCTGTGGCAACAGGCAGCCGGTCAGCGCATCGACACGCGCCGGCTCGGTGGGTGCAGCGGCACTGCGGGAGTCGAACTCGCAAACGCGATTCCGGCCGGCGCGCTTGGCACGGTAGAGCGCCTGGTCGGCACGGTCCACCAGCGCGGAAGCCGACGCCACCTCGTGCGTCAGCAGGTCCAGCCCCAGGCTGACCGTGACGCGCATGTCCTTCACCTCGCGCACGCTGGGCCCGCACTCGCGCTCGATGCGCGCGCGCACGCGTTCGGCAAATTCGCTCGCCTGGGCGCGGCCCGACCCCGGCAGGACGACGCAGAACTCCTCGCCGCCGTAGCGGCACACCAGGTCGGTGGAGCGCGCGGATTCGAGCAGGATCTTGGCGACGACCTGGATCACGATGTCGCCGACCGCGTGACCGTGGTTGTCGTTGACCGCCTTGAAGTGGTCGATGTCGACCATGACGCAGCTCAGCGCCGCGTTCGAGCCGCGCGAGCGCGACACCAGCGCCTCGAACGCGACGTAGAAAGCGCGCCGGTTCAGGCACCCGGTGAGCGGATCGCGCGTGGCCAGGCGTTCGAGCTGAACGTTCTGCTGCTGCAGCTCTTCCTTTGACGCCGTCAGCTCAGCCATCGCCTCGTGCAACGCCTGGTTGGCGCGGTGCAGCTGCGAGACGTCGTCGAAAGTCACGAGGCAGCCGCGCACGTTGCCCGCCGGGTCGGCGATCGGCGCGCAGTTGATCACCAGGCGGCGCGCCTCGCCGCTGCCGCTCGCCAGCTCCAGCGTGTCGCCGGCGCTCTCGGTGCGCGCTGACATCGCGCGCACCCAGGGGTGCGCGTCGAGCTCGGCGGGCAAACTCGGCGCGAGCCATGCCAAGGCCGAGAGCGTCTGGCCCGTGGCCACCGCCGCGGCGTCGCCGTGCAGCTTGCGAAACGCCTTGTTCGCCAGCATCACGCGGCCGCGCGCGTCGAGCACGACGACGCCTTCCGACATCGCGTCGAACGCGCCTTGCACGCGCTCCGGAATCACCGACGCCGGGTCGAGATGCTGCAGCGCGCGCCGCATGTACAGGCCGAACACGAGCATGCCCGCGACCCACATGAAGAGCAGGGTGACCATCAGCGGCTGGGTCAACCAGCGCCACACCGGGTGCCGCGAATCCGCCGTGAACGCGAGCTCGAAGCTGCCCCAGCGCGCCCCGCCTGCGCTCAGCGGCACCGTCACTTGCTCGGGACGGGAGAGGTCGCCGCCCGTCGCCTGCCACCAACGCGCATGGTCGCCGGCCTGCATCACGACCTGGCCGTCGGCGCGCCGGATCGCGAGCGACCGCACGCCCTCGGTGCGCTCCACCACGCCGTTCAGCGTGCGCTGCAGCGTTGCGCGGTCGTCGCTCTGCAGCAGCGAAGCGACCTGCACCGCGAGTGCTTCGCCGATGTTCTTGCGCAATTGCGTCGCCTGCGCGTCGCGGTCGGGAAAGACGCCGAAGAACAGATCGGCGAGCAGCACCAGCGTGCCGCACAGGCCGACCAGCGCGAGCGTCATCTGCACCAGGGGGCTGGCTCGTTTCATCAGGTCACGTCGGCCGGGTGGCGGCTGCTGGCGTCGGGCGTGAACAGGTCGGCCACCGCACTGTCGTCGAAGGCGCTGCCCGGCGCGCCGCGTTGGCCGCGGCGTGCGGCCGGGTTGCCCTCGGTGTCTTCGGCGTCGTCGTGCGCGTCGTCCTGCCGCGCCAGCACCGGCAGCAAGTCGACGTGCCGCCACGCCGGTACACCCATCAGCATCGTCGTCAGCAGGCCGCCGCTGCGCGTCAGCCACCAGATGAAGCCGGCAGTGAAGGTCACGCTGGCGATGCGCACCGGGTCCTGAACCATGTCACTCAGCGTGCTCGGCGCGCGGCGCTCGTTGCCGGTGTGCGTGTCGCCCGTGTCGGCTTCGATCGGCGCGTATCGGAGCATCAACAGCGCGTTGCGCAGCGCCGCGCCGATCGAACCCTGGGCCGCCTCGTCCCAGGCGCTGACACCCGCCGGCAAGCCTTCGTCGTGCACGAACGCTTCGAATCCGATCGATGCGACCGGGCCGTTGTCGGCGTCGCGCAGGCGCACGCGGTTGCGCTCCGGTGTGTCGCTGCCGCCCAACCCCCCGCGTGGACGGGTTTCGATGTCGGCCGGTGCGGTTAACGCCGCAGTGCCGAGCCCCGGCGCGTCGGGCGCTGCGGGAAGCGCCGGATTGGAACTTGCGCCCGGCGGCGGCGCCAGAGGCGGTGGTGGCTCGGGCAGTGTGGGTGCCGGTGTGGGTGCCGGTGCGGTCGGCGGCGGCGCCGGCGGGATCGGGGCCGGCGCAGGCGCGCCTGGCAATCCGGGCGGCGCCGCTGGTGGCGGCGGCGGCGGAACGGGAGCCGGGCCGGCCTCGGGCAAGTCGCGCAGATCGACGCGCAGCGTCTGCTCGAAAGTCTGGCCGCCCGCGTCGGTGACGCGAACCAGCAGGTCGATCCAAGGCTGGGTCTCGAAGTCGAGCACGGCCGCCGGTGCGATGACGATTCCGCCACTGCTCGGGTCGATCGCGAAGCGCCCGGCGCCGTCATTCACGAGCGTGAAGCTGAACAACTCGCTGGCGTCGGGGTCGGAGGCAGTGACGGTGCCCACCAATGTACCGGCCGGCGCGTTCTCGTCGACGCTGGCCAGCCCCGGCGCCAGGCCGGTCGGCGCCTCGTTCAGGTTGCCGACACGCACGCCGATCGCCTGGCTGTCGCTGAGCGTGCCATCGCTGGCCTGTACCGTCACGTCATAGACGTTGTCGGCACCGGCGTCGCCGGGGGCTTCGAAATTCGGCGCGGCGATGAATCTCAGCGTACCGTTTGTGGGGTCGATCGTGAACAGGCCCGCGTCGGCGCCGCCGACGATCGAGTAGCTCAGCGTCTGGCTCGGCAGGTCGGCATCGGTGGCGGTGACCGTGGTGACCGCGGTCGAGTTCTCGGCCACGTTGAGCGCCGCGCTGGCAGCGCCGCCATCGCTGGTGATCGAGGGCGCGTTTTCATTGAGGTTGATCAGGTTGACGGTGATCGCCGCGGTGTCGCTGAGCGTGCCGTCGCTGGCCGTCACGGTCAACGTGAAACTGGGCGTCGTCTCGAAGTCCAGCGCTGCGCTGTTGGCCACCGTGATGGCACCGGTGGTGGCGTTGATGGCGAACGCCGCACCGGTGTTGCCTGCGGTGATGCTGTAGGTGATGGCTTCGCCGTCGCGGTCGAAGTCGGTGCCGGTGAAGCTGTCGCTGACGCTGAGGACGGCGGTAGCGTTGGGGCTGTTCTCGTCGATGGCCACCGTGGCATCGACGATGTTCGGCGCGTTGTCGTTCAGGTTGTTCAGGTTGACGGTGATCGCCGCGGTATCGCTCAGGCTGCCGTCGCTGGCGGTCACGGTCAGGGCGAAACTGGGCGTGGTTTCGAAGTCCAGCGCCGCGCTGTTGGCCACCGTGATGGCACCCGTCACCGCGTCGATCGCAAACGCCCCGCCAGTGTTACCGGCCGTGATGCTGTAGGTGATGGCCTGTCCATCGCGGTCGAAGTCGGTGCCGGTGAAGCTGTCGCTGACGTTGATGACCGCGGTGGCGCTGGCGCTGTTCTCGTCGATGGCCACCGTCGCGTCGGCGATGTTCGGCGCGTTGTCGTTGAGGTTGTTGAGGTTGACAGTGATGGCCGCGGTGTCACTCAAGCTGCCATCGCTCGCCGTCACCGTCAACGTGAAGCTCGGCGTGGTCTCGAAGTCCAGCGCCACGCTGTTGGCCACGGTGATCGCGCCAGTGGCGACGTCGATGGCGAATGCTCCACCGGTGTTGCCAGCCGTGATGCTGTACGTGATGGCGGTCCCGTCACGGTCGAAGTCGGTGCCGGTGAAGCTGTCGCTGACGTTGGTGACGGCGGTGGCGTTGGCGCTGTTCTCGTCGATCGCCACGGTCGGCATCGATGATGTTCGGGGCGTTGTCGTTGAGGTTGTTGAGGTTGACGGTGATGGCCGCGGTGTCGTGAGAGCGAACCGTCGCGAGGCGGTCACCGTCAGCGTAAAGCTGGGTGTGGTCTCAAAGTCCAGCACCGCGCTGTTGGCTACCGTGATGGCGCCGGTCGAGGCGTTGATGCTGAACGCCCCACCGGTGTTACCTGCCGTGATGCTGTAGGTGATGGCCGTGCCGTCGCGGTCGAAGTCGGTGCCCGGTGAAGCTGTCGCTGACGTTGGTGACGGCAGTTGCGTTGGCACTGTTCTCGTCGATCGCCACGGTCGCATCGATGATGTTCGGCGCGTTGTCGTTCAGGTTGTTGAGGTTGACAGTGATGGCTGCGGTGTCGCTCAGGCTGCCGTCGCTCGCCGTCACCGTCAGCGTGAAGCTCGGTGTGGTCTCGAAGTCGAGCGCCGCGCTGTTGGCCACGGTGATCGCGCCGGTCGAGGCGTCGATGGCAAACGCCCCGCCAGTGTTGCCGGCCGTGATGCTGTAGGTGATCGCCTGCGCGTCACGGTCGAAGTCGGTACCGGTGAAGCTGTCGCTGACGTTGGTGACGGCGGTGGCGTTGGCGCTGTTCTCGTCGATCGCGACGGTCGCGTCGATGATGTTCGGCGCGTTGTCGTTCAGGTTGTTCAGGTTGACCGTGATCGCCGCGGTGTCGGCTGAGCGTACCGTCGGTAGGCCGTCACCGTGAGCGTGAAGCTCGGTGTGGTCTCGAAGTCCAGCGCCGCGCTGTTGGCCACCGTGATCGCGCCGGTCACGGCGTCGATGGCAAACGCCCCGCCGGTGTTGCCGGCCGGTGATGCTGTAGGTGATCGCCTGCGCCGTCACGGTCGAAGTCGGTGCCGGTGAAGCTGTCGGTGACGTTGGTGACAGCGGTGGCGTTGGCGCTGTTCTCGTCGATCGCGACCGTCGCGTCGATGATGTTCGGCGCGTTGTCGTTCAGGTTGTTCAGGTTGACCGTGATCGCTGCGGTGTCGCTCAGGCTGCCGTCGCTCGCGGTCACGGTCAACGTGAAGCTCGGCGTCGTCTCGAAGTCGAGCGCCGCGCTGTTCGCCACAGTGATGGCGCCGGTCACGGCGTCGATGGCGAATGCGCCGCCGGTGTTGCCGGCGGTGATGCTGTAGGTGATGGCTTCGCCGTCACGGTCGAAGTCGGTGCCGGTGAAGCTGTCGTTGACGTTGGTGACGGCGGTGGCGTTGGCGCTGTTCTCGTCGATGGCCACCGTGGCATCGACGATGTTCGGCGCGTTGTCGTTCAGGTTGTTCAGGTTGACGGTGATCGCCGCGGTATCGCTCAGGCTGCCGTCGCTGGCCGTCACGGTCAGGGTGAAGCTGGGCGTGGTCTCGAAGTCCAGCGCCGCGCTGTTGGCCACGGTGATCGCGCCGGTCACGGCGTCGATGGCAAACGCCCCGCCGGTGTTGCCGGCGGTGATGCTGTAGGTGATGGCCTGTCCGTCGCGGTCGAAGTCGGTGCCGGTGAAGCTGTCGCTGACGTTGAGTGACGGCGGTGGCGTTGGCGCTGTTCTCGTCGATCGCCACCGTCGCATCGACGATGTTCGGCGCGTTGTCGTTCAGGTTGTTCAGGTTGACGGTGATCGCCGCGGTGTCGCTGAGCGTGCCGTCGCGAAGCCGTCACGGTCAACGTGAAGCTGGGCGTGGTCTCGAAGTCCAGCGCCGCGCTGTTGGCTACGGTGATGGCGCCGGTCGCGGCGTCGATGGCGAACGCCCCGCCGGTGTTGCCGGCCGCGTGATGCTGTAGGTGATCGCCTGTGCCGTCGCGGTCGAAGTCGGTGCCGGTGAAGCTGTCGCTGACGTTGAGGACGGCGGTGGCGTTGGCGCTGTTCTCGTCGATGGCCACCGTGGCATCGACGATGTTCGGCGCGTTGTCGTTCAGGTTGTTCAGGTTGACGGTGATCGCTGCGGTGTCGCTCAGGCTGCCGTCGCTGGCGGTCACCGTCAACGTGAAGCTGGGCGTGGTCTCGAAGTCGAGCGCCGCGCTGTTGGCCACGGTGATCGCGCCGGTGGCGGCGTCGATGGCAAAGGCCCCGCCGGTGTTGCCGGCGGTGATGCTGTAGGTGATGGCCTCGCCATCGCGGTCGAGATCGGTGCCGGTGAAGCTGTCGCTGACGTTGGTGACCGCAGTGGCGTTGGCGCTGTTCTCGTCGATCGCCACGGTCGCGTCGATGATGTTCGGGGCGTTGTCGTTCAGGTTGTTCAGGTTGACCGTGATGGCCGCGGTGTCGCTGAGCGAACCGTCCGAGGCCGTCACAGTCAGAGTGAAGCTTGGCGTGGTCTCGAAGTCCAAGGCGCCGCTGTTGGCCACCGTGATCGCGCCGGTGGCGGCGTTGATGGCGAACGCCCCGCCGGTGTTGCCTGCGGTGATGCTGTAGGTGATCGCCTGAGCGTCCCTGTCAAAGTCAGTTCCGGTGAAGCTGTCGCTGACGTTGGTCACCGCGGTGGTGTTGGCGCTGTTCTCGTCGATCGCCACCGTGGCGTCAGTGATGTTCGGGGCGTTGTCGTTCAGGTTGTTCAGGTTGACGGTGATGGCTGCGGTATCAGACAGCGTTCCGTCGCTGGCCGTGACGGTCAGGGTGAAGCTGGGCGTGGTCTCGAAGTCCAGCGCCGCGCTGTTGGCCACGGTGATCGCGCCGGTGGCGGCATTGATCGCGAACGCCCCGCCGGTGTTGCCCGACGTGATGCTGTAGGTGATCGCTGCCCCGTCGCGGTCGAAGTCGGTGCCGGTGAAACTGTCGCTGACGTTCGCTACCGCAGTGGCGTTGCCGCTGTTCTCGTCGATGGCGACCGTGGCGTCAATGATGTTCGGCGCGTTGTCGTTCAGGTTGTTCAGGTTGACGGTGATCGCGGCGGTGTCGCTGAGCGTGCCGTCGCTGGCCGTCACCGTCAGGGTGAAGCTGGGCGAGGTTTCGAAGTCGAGAGCCGTGCTGTTGGCTACCGTGATCGCGCCGGTCGAGGCGTTGATGCTGAACGCACCACCGGTATTGCCCGCCGTGATGCTGTAGGTGATCGCCTCGCCATCGCGGTCGAAATCGGTGCCGGTGAAGCTGTCGCTGACGTTGGTGACGGCGGTGGCGTTGGCACTGTTCTCGTCGATGGCCGCCGTGGCGTCAGCAATGGCTGGGGCGTTGTCGTTGAGGTTGTTCAGGTTGACCGTGATCGCGGCGGTGTCGCTCAGGCTACCGTCGCTGGCCGTCACCGTCAGCGTAAAGCTGGGCGTGGCCTCGAAGTCGAGCGCCGCGCTGTTGGCCACCGTGATGGCGCCCGTCAGGCGTCGATGGCGAACGCCCCCCCAGTGTTGCCAGCCGTGATGCTGTAGGTGAGCGCCTGGGCGTCCCGATCGAAGTCGGTGCTCGTGAAGCTGTCGCTGACGTTGGTGACCGCAGTGGCGTTGGCGCTGTCCTCGTCGATCGCCACCGTGGCATCGACGATGTTCGGTGCGTTGTCGTTCAGGTTGTTCAGGTTGACGGTGATCGCCGCGGTGTCCGACAGCGTTCCGTCGCTGGCCGTCACCGTCAGGGTGAAGCTGGGCGTGGTTTCGAAGTCCAGCGCGGCGCTGTTGGCGACGGTGATGGCGCCCGTTGCGGCGTTGATGGCGAACGCACCGCCGGTGTTGCCTGCCGTGATGCTGTAGGTGATCGCGTGAGCGTCGCTGTCGAAGTCGGTTCCGGTGAAGCTGTCGCTGACGTTGGTCACCGCAGTGGTGTTGGCACTGCCTCGTCGATCGCGACCGTGGCATCGGCAATGGCCGGGGCGTTGTCGTTGAGGTTGTTCAGGTTGACCGTGATGGCTGCGGTGTCGCTCAGGCTGCCATCGCTCGCCGTCACGGTCAACGTGAAACTGGGCGTCGTCTCGAAGTCGAGGGCCGTGCTGTTGGCCACCGTGATGGCACCCGTCACGGCGTCGATGGCAAACGCCCCGCCAGTGTTACCGGCGGTGATGCTGTAGGTGATGGCCTGCGCATCCCGGTCGAAATCTGTGCCGGTGAAGCTGTCGGAGACGTTGGTCACCGCAGCGGCGTTGGCGCTGTTCTCGTCGATCGCGACGGTCGCGTCAATGATGTTCGGCGCGTTGTCGTTGAGGTTGTTCAAGTTGACCGTGATCGCTGCGGTGTCGCTCAGGCTGCCGTCGCTGGCGGTCACGGTCAATGTGAAGCTGGGCGAGGCCTCGAAGTCGAGGGCCGCGCTGTTGGCCACGGTAATGGCACCCGTCGCGGCGTCGATGGCGAACGCCCCACCGGTGTTGCCGGCGCTGATGCTGTAGGTGATGGCCTCGCCATCGCGGTCGAGATCGGTGCCGGTGAAACTGTCACTGACGTTGAGGACGGCGGTAGCGTTGGCGCTGTTCTCGTCGATCGCCACCGTCGCGTCGACGATGTTCGGCGCGTTGTCGTTGAGGTTGTTCAGATTGACCGTGATCGCCGCCGTGTCGCTCAGGCTGCCGTCGCTCGCCGTCACCGTCAACGTGAAGCTCGGCGCGGTCTCAAAATCCAGCGCCGCGCTGTTAGCCACTGTGATCGCGCCAGTAGCGGCGTCTATGACGAATGCCCCGCCGGTGTTGCCACCCGTGATGCTGTAGGTGATGGCCTGCGCGTCGCGATCGAAGTCGGTGCCGGTGAAACTGTCACTGACGTTGGTGACAGCGGTGGCGTTGGCGCTGTTCTCGTCGATCGCCACCGTGGCATCGGCGATCGCGGGCGCGTTGTCGTTCAGGTTGTTGAGGTTGACGGTGATCGCGGCGGTGTCGCTGAGCGTGCCGTCCGAGGCGGTGACCGTGAGCGTGAAGCTGGGCGTCGTCTCGAAGTCCAACGCAGCGCTGTTCGCCACCGTGATGGCGCCAGTCGCGGCGTTGATCGCGAAGGCGCCGCCGGTGTTGCCGGCGGTGATGCTGTAGGTGATGGTCTGGGCGTCACGGTCGAAATCGGTGCCAGTGAAGCTGTCGCTCACGTTGATGACGGCAGTTGCGTTCGCGCTGTTCTCGTCGATAGCGACGGTCGCATCGACGATGTTCGGCGCGTTGTCGTTGAGGTTGTTCAGGTTCACCGTGATCGAGCCGGTATCGCTGAGCGTGCCGTCGCTGGCCGTCACCGTGAGCGTGAAGCTGGGCGTGGTCTCGAAGTCCAGCGCGGCGCTGTTGGCGACCGTGATGGCGCCAGTCGAGGCGTTGATGGCGAAGGCGCCACCGGTGTTGCCGCCCGTGATGCTGTAAGTGATCGCCTGAGCGTCACGGTCGAAATCGGTGCCGGTGAAGCTTTCGCTGACATTGGTGACCGCGGTCGCGTTCGCACTGTTCTCATCGATAGCCACCGTCGCATCGCCAATGGCGGGCGGATCGTTGACCGCGCTGACCGCCACCGTCGAGCCGATCGCGAGCGTCGTCGTGTCCGCGCCGCCATTGGCCGTGCCGCCGCTGTCTTTGATCTGCGTGAGGGTGATCACCCGGTTGCCCGGGGTGGGGTTATCGGTGCGAGTGTTCTGATACGTGATGCCGTTCACCAGCGTCTGCGTCGCGGCGGTGCTCAGGCTGCCGCTTGAGAGCACGACCGTGGCCGTGGCGCCACTGAGTGTGGAGCTGTAGGCCAGGCCATTGGTGACGGTCGTGCCCGAGCTGTTCGCGCCCAGCGTGATCGTGCGGCCGTCGACGACGATCACTTCGTTGGCTCCGTCCACCAGGCCGCTGACCGTGAAGGTCAGCCCGGTGATCGTCTGCCCAGACTCGATGGTGCTCGCGGCCGCAGCGCTGAACACGCTCACCGCCGCAGCCTGCGTCCCAAGCCCGGCCGCCTCGGTGAAGCTCGGGTTCAGTGCTGTGGCAGTCAGCGTCGGCGCGTCGTTGACCGCCGTGATGTTGATCGTCGCCGTGTCGGAGTTCGTCAACGATCCGCCACCCGTGTTGCCGTTGTCGTTCACCAACAAGGTCAGCGTCGCACTCGCGCTCGGCGCGTCCAATCCGTTCGTGTAGCTCACCGCACTGGTGCCGTCGGTGCCCAGCAGGTTGTTGATCTGCGTCAGCGTGCCGGTGATCGTGACCGATGAAGTGCCGGAGTTGCTGACCAGCGCGCCGCTGCCGCCGGCGGTCACCGTCAGCGTGCCTTCGGTGACCGACAGCGTGACCGTCATCGAGCCCGCGGCCGCATCCACGTCGCTGATCGAGAGCCCGGTGTTTTTGAGCGTCAGCGCTACCTGCTCGGTGGCGGCGTAGGTCGCCGGCGTGATGGTGGCCACCGGCGGGTCGTTCACCGCCGCGACGCTGATGTTGCGTGTGCCGGTGTTGCTGTTGGCGCTGCCGTCGTTGACGACGAAGGAGACGGTGCGGGTCGTGGTGCTCGGGTTGTCGCTGCTGTTGACGTAGGTCACTGCGCGCAGCGCCGTCTGGTAGTTGGCCACCGTCGTCGTGCCACTCAGAGTCAAGACGCCGGTGCCCGCGTTCCAGCTGCCGGTGATGCCGAGCTGGTTGGTGAACGCCAGCACGTCCTGGCCATTGGCGTAGTCGGTCGAGATCGTCAACGTGGCGCCGGTTAGGTTGGTGCTGTCCACGTCGCTCACTGTCAAGCCGCTGTCCACGACGGTGGCGGAGCCGTTCTCGGTGTAGGCCAACGTCGTGCCGGTGGTCGCGACGACGGGCGCTGCGGGGGCCGCCTTGAGCGAGACAGCCACAGCGGCCCATTCGCCCGCACCTGCGCCTGTGGTGGTCCAGCTCATCGTCACCGACGCGGCACCTGCCTCGCTGCTGCTGCCGCCCCAGGCGTCATTGCTACCGGTTCCGTTCTTGGTCACCCACAGGGCGGTTTGGCCGGCGCCAATGGTCTCGGAGTCGACATCTCGGTCCGCCACGGCGTCGACGACCAGTTCGCCGGTTGCGGAAGCCACGATCAACGAGGGATCGCCGCTGCCATTCCCCGTGGTCACCGACCCATAAGGAGTCGTTTGGTTGACCCCAAAGAAATTTGTTGCTCCCGCGACGAAGTTTTCGGCGCTCGTCAGGTTGACGACGATATTGGCCGTTCCCGTGGCCGGTGCCTTCAGATACCACAATTCCGCATGGGTCTTGGAGGACGTGTCCGCGCCGATGAAGGTCAGTGCCGTGCCGCCATAAGTGATGGAACTGACGGTGCCACCCGCTGAATCGCGGGTCGCGATGCTTACGATCAAGATCCCGTTCGATCCGCTGCCAACGGTGTGCGACCAAGTCAGGGACGACGCCGATGTGCTCGCGCCGGTTCCGGCAGAAGTGCTGTTGCCCGTGGTGATGGCCAAGACCTGGTCCCACTGCTGCTGTGTTTGCGCGTCGACGGCAGTTGCAGTTTCGATCGCGCCCGTCGCGAATTCGAGCCGCCAATCGCCGCCCTTTGCGGCGCGGCCGGTCAGGTCGGTGCTTGCCGCCACGTCCGCGCCCGTCAGCGCCGCCAGGCGATTCACGAACTCGCGTCCGCTGGTGTCGGCAGCAACGTCGCAGCCATAGAGCATCAGGTCGGCGTCGCCGGTCAGCGCGGCCCGCCAGCCCTGCAGTTCGACGGTACGGTCCTGCAGGCTGGCAGTGTCGATCGTGGAGCTGCCCAGCTGCAGTTGCCCCGCACCGCCGTGCGAAATGATGTGGATCGCGTCAAGGTCTCGCTCACCGATCAGCACGTCGCTGATCTGCTTCAACCCGTCGCTGCCGCTGCTCAGCTGCACGACTTCGATCGTCGTGCCGGCCGGCCGCGCGGCGAGCACGCCGTCGATCAGGGCCTGCGCGTCGGGCACCGCGGCGTCGACGAAGACGATTTCGTGGCGCTGCTGCTGTTGCTGCGTGGTCGATGCGGTGGCGCTCGGCTGCGGCGCGGGGTCCACCGCGCCGACGATCGCGCTCGCTGCCGCCGCTGCGTCGGCCGCCCACAGCGCCGGGTTCAGATCGGCCGAGTACAGGATGCGCGGCTCGACTTCCTCGACGACGGCCGAGCGTTCGGCACGATGCTTGCCACTTCGGCCGAGCCAGGTGCTGAGTCGGCGCAGCAGCGTCATCGTGGGCCTGCTGCGCTAGCTAGCGGCGTTGCACGACGGGCGTCACGCTGCTGTTGGCCAGCGGTGCCGCAGCTGCACTTCGGGCCGGCGCTTCGGGCAACTTCAGCGCCAGATCGACCTTGCAGCGCAGGCCCGCCGGCAGTGCGCCGTTCGGGTTCGGCAGTTCGAGGCGCACGCGAAACGTGTTGCTCGCGGCGTCGATCACGCGATCCACGGTTTTCACCGTCGCCACGTGCGGGCTGCGATTGAACAGCTCGGGAATCACGCTGCCTTGGCGGCCGATCTCGACCTGGCCGAACGCTGCCGCCGGCACGAGCACGTCGACGCGCAGCGGGTCGATCGCGGCCAGGCGCAGCACGGGTTTTTGATCGACGTATTCGCCCGGCGACATGAAACGCTCGACGACGACGCCGGCGATCGGGGCGCGGATCGTGCGCTGCTCGAGCTGCGCGCTGGCGAGGTCGAGTTCGCGCGTCGCGAGCTTGCGCCGCTCGCGCGCTTCGTCGCTGCGGCCGCCGGCGACTTGCGCTTCGGCGCGCTGTTTGTCGACGTAGGTCTTGCTGACGAAGTTCTGCTCGACGAGTTCGTTCGCGCGTTCGAGCTCGCGTTGCGCGAGCTCTTGCGCGCCCGCCGCAGCTCGCACGCCACCGGCCTGGGCGGCGCGCTCGCGCGCCACTGCGAGCGCAGCGCGCTCGACCGAGGCGTTGAGCTGCACGATCGGCTGGCCGAGCGTGACGACGTCGCCGCGATCCACCAGGATGCGCTCGATCACGCCCGGCACCGCGCTGCCCACCTGCACCACCTGGTGCGGTTGGATCATGCAGTCGAGTGCACCGCGGGCTGCGGCGGGCTGCTGCGCTGCAGCGGCGCCGCACAGCGTGGCGAGGGCGGTGAGGGCGGGGGCGATGTGGTGGCGATGCATGGAAATACCCGGTCTCTTTCGTCACTCTGTCGCGCCGGTGAAGCCGTACGCCTCGGTGTCACGAGCGTCGGCGTGACGCAGTTCACGCCGTTGGCGTTGGTCGCGCCACTCGGCGAGACGCTGCGCGAGCGTGAACAGCGGTCGCGCCAGCCAGGCCGGCACGCGGCCGCCGCGTGCACAGGCAGCCGCCGCGCGCAGGCAGCCGGTGGGCCAATGCCGGATGAGCAGCGCGTCGTCGAGCGCGAGCAGCGCCTCCGCCGAACCCGGGTCGCCGTGGCGCGCGGCGCGCCCGATGAGTTGGCGGTCGATGCGGCGCGAGCGATTGCGCATCGTCGCAATCACATGCAGGCCGCCGTGCGCTGCAGCGGGTGCGTCGAGTTGGATGTCGGTGCCGCGCCCGGCGATGTTGGTGGCGACAGTCACAACGCCGGCGCCGCCGGCGCGCGCGATGCGCTGCGCTTCGTCGGCGTCTTGCACCGCGTTGAGCAATTGGTGGGCAATGCCTCGTGCCTGCAACAGGGCCGACAGGTGGGCTGAATCGGCCACGCTGTCGGTGCCCACGAGTACCGGTCGGCCCGCGCCGGCGTGCTCACGAACCGCGTCCACCACGGCGTTCCACTTGTGCTCGGCGTCGACGAAGTAGCGCGCGCCCAGGTGCACGCGCCGGCTCGGGCGCGCCAGCGGCACGCTCTTGACCGCCGCGTCGTAGGCGACGCGCAACTCGTGGCGCGCCTCGAGCAGCGTGCCACTCATTCCGCCGAGTTGCAGATAGCGCGGGAAAAAGCGTTGGTAGGTGATCTGCGCCGCCGTCGTCGTCGGCGCGCTCGGTTCCAGGCCTTCCTTGATCTGCACCATCGGCTGCAGCGCACCCTGCCATTGGCGGCCGTCGGCGATGCGGCCGGTGAGCTCGTCGATGAGCTGCAACTTGCCGGAGGCGATCACGTATTCGCGGTCGCGCCGGTGGAGCAGGCGCGCCGCGAGCGCGGCTTCGACCAGCTCATGCGCGCGACGCGCCGGGGCGAGCACGCCCGCCGCGCCTTTGACGGCGGCAGTGACGCGTTCGCGCCCGGCGTCGCTGAGGGACGCGGCGCGGCGCGCCTGAATCAAGTGGTAGTCGCGCAGGCGCTGCAAGGTGCCGGAGATTTCATAGGCACGCCGATGACCGGTAGCGTCGAGTGCATGCGACGGCGCCGCCAGGATCAGCGGCACCACGGCTTCGTCGAGCAAGATGCTGTCGGCCTCGTCGACCAGGCAAAAGCGCAGACCGGGCAGCGCCGGTGCGTTCGCGGCAGAGGCGGTGCCGGTTTTCTCGGCGGCGGCTTCGGCGATCCAGGCCTGGGCGCGCAGCACCCGCGGATCGCGCTCGCCGCGCAGGGCAAGATGGTCGCGCAAGTAGTCGAACACGAGTTCGCGCGCCGTGCTGTAGACGATGGCCCGCTGCCACGCCTGCCGGCGCTGGCCCGGCGCGTCGCTGCCGATGACGCAGGCGCTGCTCAAGCCAAGTGCGGCATAAAAGGGGGCGAGCGCTTCGCGGTCGCGCTGCACCAGGTAATCGTTCGCGGTCAGCACATGCACGGGCGCGCCGCCGAACGCCGCCACCGCGGCGGCAAGCGCTGCAGCCAGCGTCTTGCCTTCGCCGGTCGCCATCTCGACGATCCTGCCGTTCAGCATCAGCCACGCCGCCAGCACCTGGGTGTCGTAGGGCGACTTGGCGAGGGTGCGTTGCATCACCGCGCCGGCCAGCGCGAGCGCCTCGCCGGTCGCGGCGGGGCCCGCATCGCGGCGCCGCAGGCGTGCCCGCAGCGTTTCGACTTCGCGCGCCAACGTGGCAGCGTCGCTGGAGCGCAGGCGTTGCTGCGCCGCGCCGAAGGCTTGCGCCACCTCGCGCGGCAGGTGCGCCGTCGCCGGCCGCGTGAAGCGACTGCGCAGCGCGCGCCACGCGGCTTCAAGCGCCGGCGAGGTGTGGTCATCGGAGCGCTGGGGGTAGGCGCCGAAATCCAGGCCGCGCGCGGCTGGATTCATTTCTCGAAGTGGCGCAAGAACGATTGCCGCACGAAGCGGCCGATCAGCTCCGCCGCGCTCGCCTCGCCGTGGGCAAACGTGACCAGGGCGCGCGCGCCGATGTGGGCGCGACTGCCGGGGTCGAGTTTCAGGTCGAGCTGGAAGAATGGCTCGCGCGCGGTTCGCCCGCTCTTGTCGCTGCTGTCCAGGGCGATGCTGCCGCCCGCTGCATCACCCAACGCAGGCGTGGGCAGGGCCGCCGACGCTTTGGGTACGGCGTTGTCGAGCGTCGCGTGCAGTGCGCTGCCCTCGGCGTGCGCGAGCTGCACGCTGATCGCGCCCGGGCGTTCGCGCACGAGAGCGATGTCGACGTTGCGAACCAGGGTGCGCACCAGTGGCGCGCCGTCCGGCAGCACCTGCGCGATCAGCTCGCCCTGCGCGACGTATTGTCCGGCGACGATGCGCCGTGGATCGATCACGACACGCCCGCCGATCGCGGCGCGCACCGTCAACCCGGCCAGGCGTTGGCGCAGCCGGTCTCGCTCCGCGGCCAGGCGCGCCAGTTCATCGTCGGCTGCGGCGGTGCGTTGTGCGTCGAGCTCGAAGCGCAGCGCGCGCTCCACCTGGGTCTGTTCGAACAAGGCCTCGACGCGCATCGATTCCACCTGCAAGGGCGGATTGCTGAGCTGCACGATCGGCGCACCCGCCTGGACGGTTTCGCCGTCGCGCACGAAGAACTGCTCGACGAAGCCGTCGGTCGCCAGGCGCAGCAGCGCGTCGTCGGGCAACCACACGACGCCGGGTGCGTGGGTGCGTTGCGGCAGCGGCACCGCGACGCCGAGCGTGCCGAGCAACACGAACGCCGCCAGCAAAGAGAGCGCGGCGCGCGGCCGGCGGTCGCGCAGCTCGCCCGATTGCACGACCCAGCGCAGCGACGCCCAGGCCGGTTTGAGCAGGATCCACCACGCCGCCAGGGCGAGCACGCACAAGCCGAGCGGTCCGCTCCACTGCGCCGTCAGGACTGCGAAGAGCACCAGCAGGGCGCTGCGGTAGGCCCATGACAGCGGCGCATAGCCGATCAGCCAGGCGCGCTCGCCGCGCGCCTGGCCGCCCGACCGGACCTCCCGCAGACCCAGCAGCCAGCGCTTCAGCAGGTAATGCCAGTACTGGTTGCTGCGCTGTGCGAGGTTGGGCAGCTCGGCGGCGTCGCACAGCACGTGGTAGCCGTCGAAGCGCAGCAGCGGGTTGCCGTTCACCGCCAGCGTCGACAGCGCGCCGATGAAGATCACCGCGAAGGCCAGGTCCTTCACGCCGCCGGGCTCGAGCAAGAGCCACAGCACCAGGGCAACGCAGGCGAGCAGCGCCTCGACGACGATGCCGGCGGCAGCGACCGCGATGCGCTGGCTCTTCTCGGAAAATCCCACCGACGCGGAGGCGTCGACATAGGGCAGGGGGGTCAGGAACAGCAGCGTGACGCCGATCTCGTGCACTTCGCCGCCGTAGGCCTTGACGGCAAAGGCATGCGCGAGTTCATGCAGCCCTTTCATGAGGGGATAGGCCAGCCACATCATCAGCCACATGCGGCCGGAGCCTAGCTCGCGGGAGGCGTAGTCGCCGATGGCGCCGAGGTTCAGCAGCAACAGTGCGGTGCCGAACAGCAAGGCCACGGCGATGCCGATCCAGACGTCGGAGCGGAACAGCCAGGCGACGCGGTGCGCTTGCGCCGCCAAGAACCGGTCCGGGTCCCACAGCGGAACGCGGAACGAGAAGGGATTGATGGCCGCGCGCCAGCGTTTGTTCTGAACGCGGCTGTGCGCCTTGACGATCGCCACGGCGTCGGGCGCGATGTCGCCGACGAACAGGTTCGCGCCGAACGCCTGCGCGAAGATGCGGATCGCCTCGGCCTGCGACGGTGCGTCGTCGCCCTCGGCGGCAACCCGCGCCGCCCAGACGTCATCGAGCGTGGCCTGGCCGTCGCAGCTGCCGATCAGCGCGTACGCGATGTCGTTGAAGCGGTGGTGCCGGCCGGATAGCGGATCCCACAACACATGCCAGGTGGCGCCGCGAACGATTTGGCGCGACACGCGCACGCCGCCGCGCAGCCGCGGGCGCATGTGAGCGACGCGGTACCAGTCCGGCGACAGCAGCGGTTCGCGTGCGCTCATTCCATTCGCTCGCGCTTTACCCCAGCACCCGCCACGCCGTGCGCTGCACCCATTGGCTGGCGCGATGCCACCAGATCCACCCCAAGGTGCGCGGTTCGATGTCCACGCGCACCACGCCGCGCAAGCCTGGCCGCAGCGATTCGGCCGAGCCTTCGACGCGGCCGTCGACCTCGAACACGTTGCGCCCGTCCAGCGTGGTCGCCACCGGGGCGATGCGCGTCACCGTCATCGAAAGCGATTCCTGCGCGAACGCGCCGAACAGCACCTGCGCGCGCTGGCCGTTGCGCAGCACCGCAATGTCCTGCTCGTCGACTTCGGCGACGATGCGGAACGACCGGTCGGGCGCTACGGTCATCAGCTCCTGGCCGCGTTTCACCGGCATGCCGATCGACTGCGTCAAGTCCCCCGAGAGCAACACGCCGTCGAAAGGCGCCTTCAACTGCGCGCGCTCGAGTTGCCCGAGCACCAGACCGAGTTGCGCCTGCGCCTGCTCGATCTTGGAGCGCGCGATCACGATCTGCGCCGCGTCGTCCTTGGTCAGCGCCTCGCGGTACAGGTTGTCGAGCTGCGCGACTTCGGCATTCGACTTGTCGCGTTCGAGCGCGAGGTCGCGATCGTCGAGCGTGACCAGCACCTGACCGGCCTGAACCGCGTCGCCGGGGCGCAGCATCACGGAGCGCACGAAGCCGTCCACCGGCGCGGCGACGATGCGCTGGCCTTCGCCTTCGACGCGAGCCGGTGCCACGATCCGATAACTGGCTGGCCAGAGCGCTGCGACGAGCAGCAGCAAACCGAGCGCGGCGCCGCCGACCTGCCAGGCGCCGAGCCTGAACAAGGCGCCGCCGCGGCGCGGCGACACCGCGTCGACGATGCGCCCGCCCAGAGGCTGGTCGATGCGGTGTTTGAGTTCGAGCACCGGGCCGACGAACAGGGCGGCGTCTTTGGCCGCCTCGACGGCGCGCGCGTCGAAGCCGTCGCGGCGCTCGAACAGAAGCGCGCCGTAAGCGCGATGCCGCCCGACGATGGGCACGCTGCAAATCGACAGCCCGCCGTTCAGCTGCGCCAGTTCGGCGTGCGCCAGCGTCACCAGCAGCGAGCTGCCTGGCGGCAGCGGATGCACGATCATGTTGGCCTGGTCGAGCGCTTCTTCCATCGCCTCGACGATGGCGCGCGCAACGCCCTGTTGCGCACGAATGTCGGCGGTGCCCGACATGGCGCCGATGCGCAAGCGCCCCTGCCGATAAAAGCCGATGCAAACGCGTTCGCACCCCAGGCGCAGCGCCAGCTCGGTCACGACCGCGGTCGCCGCCGAGCGGAAGTGGTCGTGCGCCAAGGCACGCGCTTGCAACGCGAGTACGACGGCACTGCGCGAATGCGGTGCCGTGCGCGCAACGCCACGGCCCGGGCTCGTTCGCAACGCGGCTGCGCCGTTCGGCTCGCCGGCCGCCACCGCGGCGCCGGCTTGCTGATTCTTGAGTTCCTCGACTTCCATGGGCACCCGTTCTCACGGTTCGCGCCCAGCCCGAGACCACCGCTCAGGCTTGAACGCTTGCCCGATTGGGCCAGCCATGGAGTGCAGTCGATCGAGGAAAAAGACGGTGAAGTGGGCCCTCAACTCTCGATTCACCAGGCTCGACCCTCTCTTCAGGTCGACTTCTGGCCCTTGTCGCGCAGCACTTGTTCGAGCAGCGGAATCATGGTGGCCGGCCCCTCGAGCGCAGGATTGACGTCGACGGCGCGGCGAAAGAAGTCGAGCGCTTCCTGCGGGTTGCCGAGCTGAAGATGGATTTGCCCGGCGCCTGACAAGGCGCCGAAGTGATTCGGATTGCGTTTCAGGACCTCGTCGCAATCCTTCAGCGATTCCTTGTGGCGCCCGAGCAGAAAGTAGATGGTTGCGCGCTTGTTCCAGCCTTCGGCAAACGCCGGCCTGCGCCGCACGATCGTGTTGAAGGTTTCGAGCGCGTCTTCGAGTTGCGCTGCGGCCATTTGCTCGACGCCGTGGGCGAACAGCTTGTCGATTGCCGCGTCGCCTGAGCGGCTCCAGATTTGCCACACTGCGGCGGCGGTGATCACGCGCAATTGCGCGTCAGCGTCGGCCAAGGTCCCGAGCAGGCGATCCGCGTCGGCCATGGTGCCGATTTCGGCGAGGCGCTGCACGCCGGCCAGGCGCTGCTGCGCCTCACTGTGGCTGAGCGCGGCGAGCGCCTGGGCGCGGTTCATGGGGGCGGCACTGCTCACGCCGGTCAGCGCCAACGCGGCAAGGAGAATGAGCGTGCGCAGAAGCATGATGCTGTGGTCCACGGCTCAACCGAGCGCCTGCTCGAAGTCGGCGATAAGGTCCTGCGGATCTTCCAGGCCCACCGAGACGCGGATCAAGCCCTCGGCGATGCCCATCTTCGCGCGCGCGGCGGCGCCCATCTCCCAATAAATGGTTTGTGCCGCGGGCAGCACCAGCGTTCGCGTGTCGCCCATGCCCGTCGCCTTGATCGCCAGGCGCATCCGGTTCAGCACGGCGAGCATCGTGTCGGGATCGCGCAGCTCGAAGGCCATCAGCCATGAACCCGCGCCGAAGAGTTCTCTCGCGCGTGCGTATTGAGGGTGCGTCTCGAGCATCGGATAGTGGGCGGCGGCGACCTTCGGGTGCGCTTCCAGAAAACGCGCGAGCGTCAATGCCGTGGCGCTGCTTTGTGCCACACGCAATGTCATCGTCTCCGCGCCCAGGCCGATCTGGTGCGCCTGCTCCGACGACAGCGAGCCGCCCATGTCGCGCAGGCCCTTCTTGCGAATTTGCTGCAGGCCCCAGCCGGCGGGGTCGCCTTGGCGATAGTTGGCGAAGATATTCGGGTAGCGGCTCCAGTCGAACTCGCCGGTGTCGGTGACTGCACCGCCAAGCGCCGCGCCGTGGCCGGCGATCGTCTTGGTCAGCGAGTTCACGACCAACCCGGCGCCGACGCTGCGCGGCAGGAACAATGCAGGCGACGTGACCGTGTTGTCCACGACATAGAGCAGACCGCGTTCGCGGCACAGCGCGCCGAGGCCTTGCAGGTCGGGAATCTGCGTCCCCGGATTGGCAATGGTTTCGACGAACACCATGCGCGTATTCGGCCGCAACGCCGCTGCGACTGCGGCCGGCGAGTTGGCGTCGACCTTGCTCACCTCGATGCCGAGGTCACCGAGCGTGCCGAACAGACTGTTCGTATTGCCGAACACATGCTGGCTCGACACGATGTGGTCGCCGGCCTTGAGCAAGGTGAGAAAGACCGCACTGAGTGCCGCCATGCCGGTGGCGAAACAGACGCTGCCGCGGCCCTGCTCGAGGTCCGTGATCAAGGCTTCGAGCGCGGCGGTCGTCGGTGTGCCCTGACGCGCGTAGTTGAAGTGGTTTTTCAGCGTTCCCTGAAAGACGCCGATCAAGTCTTCGGCGCGCTCGAAGCCGAATTGCACCGAGCTGTGCACGGGTTTGTGGATGCCGCCGTGCTCGACGCCGAAGTGCCGGTTGGCGTGCACGATGCGGGTGGTGAGACGGGGGTCGGCCATGTGGCGTCCTGCGGAGCAAGCGAAATTCGCCCCAGGATACCAGCCGCCTCGGTGGGTTGCCTCGCTCCGACTGCACTCGAGTAGCTGATGCCGCCGAGGAAGATCGCGGCGACGCCGTACTTCACGCCGATCGTGAAGCCTGCGCGCGCACAATTCCCGGTCTAGCATGAGGGCCACGCCATGACGCTGCGCACGATTCAAATCGACGAGCAAATCTTTGAGTACCTGATCGGCACGTCGCTGCGCGAGCACGCTGCGCAAGCCGCGCTGCGCGAGGCGACGCGCACGCACCCGCACGCCGGCATGCAGATCTCACCGGACCAAGGCCAGCTCATGGCGCTGCTGGTCAAGCTGCTCGGCGCGCGGCGCACGCTCGAAGTCGGCACCTTCACCGGCTACAGCGCGTTGACCGTGGCGCTGGCGCTGCCGGCCGACGGCCGCGTGCTCGCGTGCGACATCAGCGATGAATTCACGCGCATCGGCCGACCCTTCTGGAGACTCGCGGGCGTCGAACACAAGATCGAACTCGTGCTCGCGCCGGCACAGGACACGCTGGACGCGCGGCTGGCTGCGGGCGAGGCCGGCAGCTATGACTTCGCCTTCATCGACGCCGACAAGGCGAACTACGACGCCTACTTCGAACGCTGCCTGAAACTCGTGCGCAGCGGCGGCCTGATCGCGCTGGACAATACGCTGTGGAGCGGCGCCGTCGCACGCCCGGCGAAGGACGCCGATACCGCGGCGCTGCAAGCGCTCAACGCCAAGTTGCACTCCGATGAGCGAATCGACCTGGCGCTGCTCACCGTGGGCGACGGGCTGACGCTCGCGCGCAAACGTTGAGCGCGGGCCTGCACCGCGTCACGGCAGGCCACGCTCCTTCGCGTCGCGCAGGAAGAAGGCATTGAGTTCGCCGCCGGGTGCGGCGTCGGCAAAGGCGTCGAACCGGCCCTGCTCGGCGAGCAGCTTGGCGGCGCGCATGAAGCCACCCCACGCCGAGCGTGCGAGCGCGCCGCCGACGCTGATGCGGCGCACGCCCAGTTCGGCAATGCGTTGCACGGTCAAGTCGCTCGCCGAGCCCACCAGCAAATTGACGGGCTTGGGCGCGACCGCCTTGACCACCGCGCTGACTTGCTCCGCCGTACGCAGCCCCGGCGCGTAGAGGCAATCGGCACCGGCTTGCGCGTACGCTTGCAGGCGCGCGATCGTCTCGGCGAGGTCCGGCCTGCCGACCAGAAAACACTCCGCACGGCCCACGAGCAGCGTGTCGCCGCCGCAGGCGTCGATCGCCTGGCGCGCAGCGCGCATGCGAAGCACCGCCTCTTCGATGTCGAACAAGGGCTTGTCCGCATGGCCCGTCGAGTCTTCGATCGACAAGCCGGCGACGCCCGTCGCTACGGCCAGGCGCACGCTCTGCGCGACGCCTGCGGCGTCGGCGGCAAACCCGCTCTCGAAGTCGGCGTTCACCGGCACGTCGGTCGCGGCGACGAGGTCGCGCAAGTGCGCCAATGCCATGTCGCGCGTGACCGTGTTGTCGGCATGACCCTGCGACCAGGCGAACCCCGAACTCGTCGTCGCGAGCGCCTTGAATCCCAGGCCCTGCAGATAGCGCGCGCTGCCGACGTCCCAGGGGTTGGGAATGACGAAGCAACCGGCTTCGTGCAGCGTGTGAAAGCTGCGGCGTTTGTCGGCAATGCTGGGGCGGGGCTCAATCATGGCAGCGACTCCTTGGGTGGTGCAGGCTTCGATTTTGCCGCGCTTCACGGGCGTGCAGACTGGCGCGCTGCCCAGCGCGAAATGATCGCGTGCAGGGAAGCCAGCCCGTCGGTCAGCGCCGCAGGCCCGGGCTGCAGGATCAGCGGCGATTTGATCTCGTGCAACTCGGCGTCGCGCACCGCGGGAATGGCGGCCCAACCTTCGCGCGCAGCGACGTGTTCGGGCCGGAATTTCTTGCCGCACCACGAACCGATGATGATGTCGGGCGCGGCGCGCACCACTTCAAGCGGGTCCGCAATGATGCGATCCTTGCCCAGACCGGCGGCGGCGCGCTGCGGAAAGATGTCGTCGCCGCCGGCAATCGAAACGAGCTCGCTGACCCAGCGGATCGCGCTGATTGGTGGCGTGTCCCATTCTTCGAAATACACACGCGGACGGCGCGGCAATTGCGCCGCAGCCTGGCGGATTCGCTCGAGCCCGGAGCGCAGCTGCTGCGCATAGTCGCGCGCGGCGTCGGCGGCACCGACGATCGCGCCCAGGCGCTGCACATACCCGAGGATTTGCTCGACCGAGCGGTGGTTGGAAATCCACACCTCGACGCCGCGGCGGATCAACGCCGCCGCAATGTCGGCCTGCATGTCGGAAAAGCCGATCGCCAGATCGGGCTTCAGTTCGACGATGCGATCGATCTTCGCGCTCGTGAACGCCGAGATGCGCGGCTTTTCGGCACGCGCGCGCGCCGGGCGCACCGTGAAGCCGGAGATGCCGACGATGCGGTGCTCCTGGCCGAGCGCGTACAGGACTTCAGTGGGCTCTTCGGTGAGGCAGACGATGCGCTCGGGCAATGAATTCATTGCCCCGAGCTTAACGTGGCTCCTACGACGGCAAGAAGTCCACCGGCCAGGTCACGACCATCTGCTCGACGTCTTTCGCGCCGAAGTCGAACTGGCGGATTCGCGCGAGCAGTTTGCGCTCCAGCTCGGCGGCCTTGAGCTCGGTCGAGACGATCCGCACGTCGATCACTTCACCCGTCGGCCCGATCTTCAACTCGAGCACGACCTTGCCTTGCAGCGCAGGTTCTTCGCGCAGGGCTCGGTTGTAGATCGCGTAGATCGCACCCTTGTTGCGCTCGAACACGAGCTTGATTTCTTCGATCGAGCGCGATGCCTTGCCGCTGCCGCTGCGCTTGAGCGTCCCGCCGGCGCCGCCACCCGTGCCCGTGCCGTCGCCCTTGCCGCCACCGCCGCCAGGCCCGCCACCCCCGCCCCCGCCGGCGACCCCCGCGACGAGGGTCGTTGCGCGGCCCGCGAGGCCTCCGCCGCCAGTGTCGCGGCTGAAGCCTGCGGTGTTGATGCCGCCGCTGCCTCGGGTGGCGTTCGAGGTGATGAGTGCGCGATCCGGCAGCCCGGCTTGCGTGCCTGCGCCGACGCCCACGCCGGTGCCGGTGCCCACACCCGGGCCCAACTTGATGTCTTGCTTCAACTGCACCGCAATCGGCGCGCCGCGCAGGGCATTGAGTTCATTCGTCATTGCCAGCAGGCCGACGCCGGCGGCCCTGCGCCGAGCGGTTTCAATCGCCTCGCCCGGAGGTTTGTTCGGCTGGGGCCGGCGTGCCTCGGGAACCGGCGGTGCCTTGGCCGCCGGCTCGGGTTTGGGGTTTTCGGTCTTTGCGGCGTCCGGTTTGGTGAGCGGGGTGTCGGGCTTGACCGCGGGTTTGGGGGGCGGTGGCGGTTCGCGCTCGAGGATCAGTTTGGCCAGACGCGGCGGCAATTCGACGGGTTTGCTGCGGTCCTCCGCCGGCTTGGGCCAAAGCAGGAACAGCAGGCACAGCAAGGCGCAAGCGGCGAGCACGCGCTGGCGGATCCTGCGGAACCGCACTTCGTCTTGCACGACGATCGCCCACGGCAGCACCGGCAGGCGAAACGTCACCGCGGAGGACATGGCGGCAGCAGTGCTCACGACGCGTACTTCCCGACGACGGCAAACGAGACTTCGCTGAAATTCGCGCGCGCTGCCGTGTACATCACCTTGCGCAGCAGGCGGTACGGAATGTCCTTGTCGCCCATGATCGTGACGGCTCTGCTCTTTTCCTCGTTCTCCTTGCGGATCACCTGGCGGCTGGACTGAAGGTCGAGCTCGGCCTTGAGGCTCGAGATCAGGTCGCCGTCGGTGCGCAGCACATCGGCGACGGAGGCAATGAGGCGGCCGCCGACGATGATGTCGGAGCCGTTGACGAGAACCACCACGGTCTCGCGTGGGCTCTTCTCAGACGTCGAGTCGGGCAACTTCACCGCCTTGTTGCTCGGCAGCAGTTCCACGCCGGTGGCGCCCGACATGAGGAAGAAGATCAGGATCGTGAAGATGTCGATCAGCGACACCAGGTTCATGTCCAGACCGCTCTTGTTGCGGTCGCGCCGCTCGGCGCGCTTTTCCAGCGGGCTGAGTTTCATGAGCCACCCTGCCTGCGGGGCGCGTCGCCGATCGAGATGTCGGGAAACAGCGCCGTGCGAACTGTCTTGGGGCCGTTCACGGTGAGGTTCTCGCGCACCGCGTCCATCACCTGCACGAGCGCGTCGTAGGGCGTGTCGGGTTGGGCGAGAACGGTCGCCGCGGTCTGCTCGGGGAATTTGGCCTTGATCGTCTGAACCAGGCTGCCCAGGGCCTGCACGTCATGTTTGCCCGGGCCGGTATTGGGAATGCGCTGGATCAGGCCACCGATTCTGTCGCCCACTTCGAGCGCGTCAGGGCGGATCACGATCTCCAGCTTGAGGTCCTGCACCTTCAGTTGTTCGACGCCAGACGATTGCGCCGGGAGCGTCAGGTCGAGCACCGACAGACGCGTGAACACGGCCGTCGACAACAGGAACGGCACGAGCACGACGATGAGGTTGATGAACGCCGTGACCTCGAGTTCGGCCACGTGTTTCTTGAGGCGTCTCGGCATGCTTACCTCGCGGCGCTGCTCGCCGACTCGGACTTCAGGCGCTGCACCAGATTCAGGAAGCTGATCTTCGCCGCCTCCAGGCCGTCGACGATTTCACTCGTGCGCGCTTGCAGGAAGGCGTGAATCAGCAGGAACGGAATCGCCACCATGAGCGCGAACGCGGTGTTGTTCATCGCGATCGAAATACTCGCTGACAGCAGCTCGGCTTTCTCCGCCGGGTTCACTTGCGCGACCGCGGTAAAGCCCTTGATCAAGCCGATGATCGTGCCGAGCAGACCCACGAGCGTGATCACGTTGGCGAAGGTCGCGATGTAGTGAGTGCGCTTTTCCAGGCGCGGGACGATTTCCATCATGCCTTCTTCCATCGCCGCGTCGAGGTCTTCGCGGCGGCTTTGGCTTTGCATGCGCACCAGACCGTGGGTGACGATCTTGCCGATGGCGGCGTCGGAGTTCGAGGTCACGCCGTGCGCCTCCTTGAACTTGCCGTTTTGCAACATCGGCAGGACCTTGGCCCAGAGCTTGCGGTTCTGGCTGCGCGCGCGGTTCAGGAACACGTAGCGCTCGATCGCGATCGACATGCCCACGGCCATGATCAGGATGCTCGGGTAGATGAACAGGCCGCTGTCCTGAAAGAACTTCACGGCGGTTTCGAAGGCGGTCATGGCTTTTCTCCTAGGGGAAATCGGAAATCGAACAGTCGGTTATCGAACGGATTCGGCTGAAATTGAGGCCGCAGCGCCTATTGGATCGGGCTGGAAGGTTGGGACGCTGGCGTGACACGCGCCTGGACCTGGGCGTCGTAGTGAACCTGACGCCGAAATACATCGCGGTCCAGCGGCGCGAGCGACTCGTCGAGAACGCTGGTCATCGGCTTGCCGGACAGATCGCCGGGAACCGGCTTCTTCCAGGGCATGATGTAGAGGACCTTGGGCAACTCGCGATTGCCGATGATTTGCGAGCGCTCGAGATCGGCCCGGTCCTGGGCGAACAGTGGCCAGGCGAGCGCGCTGCTGCACAGCGCGATCGCGGCGCGCGCGCACAGCCTGGGGCCGTGGTTCGAATTCATTCCTTCTCCTTTCGCGCCAGCATGGCGTGCTGGGGCTTGCGGTTCTTCAGGTCAGCCACCCACTTGACGACGGTGGTGTCGCCGCCGGGCGAGAGCGCCAGGTAGCGACCGTAGAGTTCGAGCGCGCGCTTGCCGTCCCACAGGTACAGGTCGTGCAGGATTCCCAGGTTGAGGTGGGGTGACGCATAGCTCGGGTCGAGCGCGATCGCCCGTTGATAGGCCTCGCGAGCCTTCGTGAACTTGCCGACCTCGCGATACGCAATGCCGAGTTGATTGAAGAAGATCGGCTGGCTCGGGCTGGCGGCCACCGCCGCCTCGAGCTCGGCCACTGCGAGTTCTGCCTTGCCTGCATGGCGGTGAATCAGCCCCAGGTTCGCGTGCGCTCCGCCGAGTTCGGGGTTCGATGCGATGAGCGCCTTGAAGCCGCGTTCGGCGTCGGCGAGGCGACCCGCACGCATCGCGCGCAACGCCTCGTCGAAAGCGCGCTGTACCGCGGCGCTGACGGGCGGCAATTCGGCGGGCTTTTCCGGCTCAGGCGCGGCTTCGGTGTGCGCCACTTCGCTGCCGGCCGCGGACGCGGGTGAGGCGGCGGCCGGTGCCGACTGCACCGTGTCGGTCACGGGCGCTGCGCTGGTGGCGGAGTCCGCGCTCGAGAAGCTCTCTTTCAAGCTCTTCAACGGCGCGTCGAGCGCGGCGCAACCCGCCGCGGCAACGCACAGCAGCGTCAGGATCGGCTTGCGCCAGGGGAATTCAACGGATCGCATCGATGGTCACCTCGCTGCGTTCGGACTTGCGGTAGCGCACCGGGCGCAGTTCTCCCAGCGCAGCGAAACTGTTCTTGATCCACTTATCGTAGTGGCCGTCGGCGGTGCGGCGCGCGTTCACTTCGTGCAGTTCCGCGGCCTTTTCCTCAAAGGGGAAGGCCTGCTCTTCGAGCATCACGTTGTACTGCTCGACCTCGGCCTTGGACAGCTTCTTCGGCCGCTGCGAGCCCATCAAGGCCTTGCCGAAGTCGCGATAAAGTGCCGCGGTATGAAAGGTGGCGGCGGTCGTGACTTCGGCCACGCCGTACTCGGAGGCGACGCCGTACGCCTTCATCACCTCTTCCATCTTTGCCTTCTTCAGCTTGAGTTGCTTTTGCAGCGGCTCGATCAGCGCCACCTTGCGGTACTCCTCGAGTGCCGGCGCGGCGAGCGCGAGCGCCGCCATGCCGCCGAGTGTTTTCGTGCGCTCGGTGCGCGCCTTGCCCGCGCCACGCTCGATCTGGAATATCTCTTTCCACAGGGCAAGCTCGCGCGCTGGATTGGCGTCGTCTTTGGCCAGGCGCGTCAGGCGAAACCGCGCTTCGAGTGCAGGTTCGAACGGTTCGGGAAACTGCTTCGCATAGCGCTCGTAGGCTCTTGTGGCACCGGCGCGTGCCGCGGCCTTGTCGGCAGCGCTTGCCTTTTCGACCGCCCGGTCGTGCAATTCGGCGGACTGCCAGAGTGCGCCGCGAACCACTTTCGGGTCTTTGTCGGTGAGTGCGATGCGTTCGAACTCACCTGCCGCTTTCACCCAATGCCCGTTCTCGAGATAGGCCACGGCGAGCTTCGCGCCGACGTCTCCCTGCAGCGCGTGGTTCGGATAGCGCTGGCGAAAGTCTTCGAGCGTGCGAGCCGCACCATCCCAGTCTTTCAGACCCAACAACACGGCGGCCGCGTCGAACTGTGCCGTGGCTCGGACGGCCGACTGCGGTGCAAGCGTGGCGATGCGATTGAAGTGCGCGACCGCGTCGAGTGCCTTGCCCGCGGCACGCGCCTGCTCGCCCTGTTTGTACGCCGACGCCGCCAAGCGCTCGATCAGTGCCTTGCGGGTCGGGTCGTCCTGTGCGGTCAGGGACAGCACTTGGACGTAGGAACTCTCGGCTTTGGCGAAGCCGCCGCTGTCGAAGGCAACGTGGCCGATCACGGTCCAGGCCACCTTGCGCTGCGCCGCTGTGGCCGCGGGCTGCAATTCGAGCACGCGTTCGGCGACGCTTGCGGCCTGCTCGGTATCGCGCAGCGCGAACAGCTTTTCCGCCGCATTCGTCAACACCAGGCCGTTCCGTGCATCCCCCGGAAATTCCTTCGCAAACAGCAACGCGCTGTCGACGGAGCTGCGCTGAAGCGCAGCGAGTTGCTTGGCGTCGGCGCCTTTCTTTTCCAGAGCTGCGTAACTCAGCAGCGCCGAGTAGCCGGCGTCGGCGCTTTTCGCGTGATGCGGGTACTTGTAGGCGGTGCGCTCGTACTCGACGGCAGCCAGCGCGAGTTGCCCACTTTCAAACAACAACTCGGCGAGCAGGAAGTTGTGCTGTGCTGTGCTCGGGTCCTGCGGAAACGCGACGATGAATTCCCGATACCAGCGCACCGCTTCCTGGTAATCGGCGCTCGCCTTGCTCTTCTGGGCACTCGCGTGATAGTGGCGTGCCAGTTCCGCGAGGTGCGTCTTGACGAGCGGCTGTGCCCGCTCCCAGCCGGCCGGATTCGCCTTGCGGAATTCGCTCGCCGCGCCGTAGCGGTCGACGTACTCCTTCTTCGCCTCCAGCGCGAGGCCGGCCAGACCGGCGCGCTGATAAATCTCGATGACTTGCGCCTGCAGCACAGGGGCCTGCGAGTGCAGAGGCTCGCGGCGCGCAAAGGCGGCCAACGTGTCGGCCGCGTCCTTGTTGCGGTCCTGCTTCAGGTAGAGCTCGGCCAGTTCCTGGTAGACGCGAAATTCGTAGGCACGCCGCGCATCCGTGTTGATGTACGGTGCGATCGATTCGGCGCCTTGCAGATTCGCCAGGCTCAGACTCAGCACCCGAAACGTGTCTTCGACGAGTTCGCGGTCGGCGCGCGTCAAGTTCGGCTGAGCCTCCAGCGCTTCATCTTGCGAAACGCCGTCGAGTTTGCCGTCAAGCACGGCGAAAAACGGATTCAGCGAATCTTCCAGGCGGCCTTGTTTGAAGATCGTCCAGCCCTGCATGTAGAGCGCCCGCTCGTGGTAGACCTTGTCGGCGCTGGCCAGCACCGCGCTGTACGCTTGTTCGGCCTTGGCGTAGTCACGCATCGCGAACAACAATTCGCCGCGCCTGAATTGCGCTTCGTCGCGGTTCGGCGAATTCGGGAAGTCGCGCACCAGCTGGTCCAGCGTTTTCAATGCCAATTCGAGAGCGCCGCCCTGTTCGTGGGCCCGCGCCAACTGGTACAAGACGCGGCCGTTGCCGGGATCCTGGGGATGACTGCGCAGGTATTCCTGGTAGCGCGTGATCGCGGCGCGATAGTCGGAGTGCACACCCTTGGCCTGACCGTCGGCGACGCGCCGATCGACGCTGTCCATTTCCAGGTCGCCCAGGCGGCGCATGGCCTCGGGGCGCTGCGAAGCGCGCGGCGCGGTGTCGAGAAACTTCCGATAGGCCGCGATCGCTTGCTCTTGGCTGCCCTTGATGCCGGGGTCGGGAGCAATCTCGACGCTGCGGCTCGACAGGCTCGCGAGAGTCGGCTGGTTGTCGGACGCATCTTTGCGCGCGCTCGAGCAAGCGCCGAGCGTGAGCAGCGCCGCGCAGAGGGCAGGCAGGCTGAGCCTAGGGCTGCTTCGCATGATCGGCGTCCTGCGCGAGATGCGCACGGTCGTGCAGTTGCGCAACCGCGAATCGCGCCTGCGTGATGTAGCCGGCGAGGTGGTCCTTCTGACGCAGCAACTCGACCACGGCGAGCTCCTGAACCTCACCTCGTTGCTCGCCGGTGAGTGCAACGACGCGCGGGATCAGCGCGCGAATTCGCGTCGCGAGTTCGACGATGCGGCGGCCGAAGGCGTCGAATCGCGCTGGCTCTTCGACTTGGGCCCGCGAAAGCGCCGCTTCACGCTCGCGCGCGTCGGCGAGTCCGGCGTCGACCGCTTGCAGCGACTTCTTCGTTTCCCACACCCGCGCAGTGAAGTCTTGCGCGAGTTGCCACGTTATCGCGCCGGCGATGCGGCGCAGCGCTTCGGCTGCGCCTTGGATCTCGGCGTCACCCGAGTGGCGCGCGAGCGTGTCGCGCACGCTGGCGATGCGCTGCAACAGTTCGAGTTGCTTCGCATCGGCGAAGGCTGTGCCGTCGGCGTCTTCTTCGGCCCGAGTCAACTCCTGTGCCAGGGCGTCACGCTGTCGGGTCAGGCTTGCCAGGCCGGTGTCTGCGGCGACGGCTCGCACTTGGGGCAATCGCTGCGCATAAGCCTGGCGCCGGTTCGCGAGCATGTCTTCGAAGACGACCAGCTTGTCCGCCCAATTCTGCAAATTCTTGGCGAGGAAAACCAGGTCACGATAGTTCTTGAAGGCCTCTTGAAAATCGTGGCGCGCCAGAACCTGTGCCAAGTGGCCCGAGTGCGGCATGTCGGGAAGCACGCGGATGTTCCAGAACCAGCCCATTTCCTCGCCCGGATTCGAATCCAGCAAGCCGCTCAGCAGGGCACCGGAGCGAATCGCGGCAATCGACTCATCGAGCGCTTTGGTTTCGGAGTCGAATGTGTCCAACGCTGCCGTGTAGCCATCGAGCGCCTGGCCATAGGAGCCGAGCTCGGCGTAGGCGTAGGGCACGGCGAGTTTGGCCTCGAGGACTGCGGCGTCATTCGCGTCGCGGCCTGCCAGCTCGGTCCACGCGACCAAGGCGCGGCGCGGATCTTTGGCCTCGGCGTCTGCCCAACCGAAGCCGAGCAATGCCTTGTTCGCGAGCATGCCCGACAAGCGCACCCGCTCGAGTGCGGTCTTCGCCAGATCGCTGCGCTGCTGCTGCAGCGCGGCGAACCCGAGCGCCAGGTTGGCCCGGTCGCGCAGGCTGCGCGTCTCTTCGTCGACCGCCCGGCCCCGCCCCACCAGCTCGAGCATCGCCGTTCCGTCTTCGATCTCCCCGGTCTTGATCAAGGCAACGCCGAGGTTGTAGCGCACGTAGGGGCCGGCAGCGTGGTCCTTGGGCAGGCTCGCGAGAACTCTCGCGGCCCGCGCATAGTCGGCGCTCGCCATCAGCACGTTGGCGTGCAACAGCACATGTTCTTCTTGCAGGTCGGGCGGCAGGTTCTTGCCGATGCGCGCTAAGGCGTCATTGGCCTGCACGAGGAAGCCGCGCTGGTAGCGAATCTTCGCCAGGTAAAACCAGGCGCGATCCTGGACCGCGGGGGATGCGCCCTTTTCGATCAGTTGCGCGAAGATTTCTCCGGCTTCGCGGTGCAGCCCGTAGGACAGCAGCAAGCCGCCACGCAGCACCTCGGCTTCGTCTTCATGTTTGGTGACGCGCTCGAAATGCTGCGACACCATCAGGCTCGTGACGGACGAAAAATAGTGTTCCTGATAAAAGTGGAACAACGAGTCGCCGAAGTGCGGCGCTTCGATGACCGGGCGGAACTTCTCGGCGGCGTGCGCTGCACCGGCTGCGCCGAGCGTCGCGCCGGCCGCCGCAGCGGCCATCACCGCAAGCGCGATCAGCTTGCGCGCGAATGCCGGGCGCACGCGGCGCCGCGCGTCGCTGCAGGAGGGTGAATGCGGTTCGCGCATGGCGGGAATCACTGCCAGACTTTGACGTCGAATTCCGGTTGCAACTTGCCACTCGAATCCTTGATCTGGAGTTCGATGTACTTTGCGCCGGTGGTCTTTTCGAACTTGACGGTCGCGCCGCGCTTGTAGTCGCGATCGTGTGGGCCCTTGCCGGTGAAGAAGGCCGTCAGCGTGTGTTCGCCGGACTTCAGGTTGCCCACGTACATGCGTTGCACGCCGCCGCGGTGCAGCGCCTGCACTTCGAGCGGCGTGTACAGGTAGTTCGAGACCACCTTGTCGTCGAGCCTGACCTGCACCGAATCGAGCGAGAACAACTTGCCCACGTCCATCGAGACGAACAGCGCGACCTGGGTGTTCGCCGGGAACAGCAGCTCTTCTTCGAGGACGAGCAGATCGCGGTTCAGTCGGATCACGTCGCCCTTCACGTCTTGCACGCGGCCATCGAGGCCGGTCGCTGCGCTGGCAGTGTTCGGGGCGGGCTTGGCTGCGGGTGCGTCCGCACTCCACGCCGGGTGCAGCGTGAGCAGCGCCCCAAGGATGAGGATCATGCCCCCGGTCCGGTTCAGCATCGTTCGACTCAACATGGCCTTCATCCCCCCATTGCTCAATAAGTGGCCGACACGTAGACCTGCACCACGTGCGCAGTGAATGCGTAAGCGCCGCCGGTGCGCACATCGGTGAAATTGCTGTACTTGAAGCGCATCAACTCGTAGCCGGCATTGAGTTTGATTTCGTATTCGCCCGGCACGCGCCGGTACATGTGCGTCACTTTTCCGCCCAGGCTGAATCCGTTGAAGTCGCTCAGCTGCCGATTGCGCGTGACATAGGTGAGCGCCGCGGTCGCGTTGTCGCGGTAGAACAGAGCCTGTTTCTGGCCGTTGACTCTGACGAAACCGTCCACCAGCCAGTCGGCCCCGACGTAGCTGCTGTAGCCGGCTTCGCCGGTGTGCGCGCGCACGTCCCAGGTGTCGTAGAAATAGCGGTACTCGGCGCGAACCGAGTTGCGCGATCCCAGGTCGACAATCGTGCGGAATTTGAACGAGCGACTCGAGCGCGTGCGCGGGTAGCGCTCCGGCACGGAGGCACCGAAGACCCGCGCCGAGCGGTACGGATTGCCGAGAAAGCCGCTGTCGGAGATCGCCTCGAGGTTGGCACTCATCAACCAGGTCGGGCTCAACACTTGAGTCACGCCGAGCCGGTATTGCCAATGCTTGGCTGTGTCGGCAAAGGTCGGATCGTCGGTCCGGCCCACGTCGTCGGCGGCGCGCGTGTAGCCCATGTTGATCGCGGTCATGCCGCCGAACACCTCTTGCGTGACGTCCAGCGACACGTTGCGGGCGATGTAGTCGGGTTCCTTGCTGTAGGACGTCGACACGCTGATGAGCGAATCGCGCACCACATAGTCGACACCCAGGTCGTAGGCGTTGCGGCGCTCGCGAAACGGACTGGCCGTGGTCACGACGTCGATCGACGCGTTGCTGACGCTGTCGACGTAGTAGGACGCCGACAACGACACCCGATCTGCCAGACTCTTGCGCACCAACAGCGCCGGGCCGCTGGCCGTGACGCCGCCGCCCTTGAAGATGTGAAGCATGCCTTCGGCGCGGTTTTCCGGCAGATTCACGGCGTGCGAAGGCGTGGCACTGATCGCGCCGGCGAGCACTCCGGCCAGGCGTGCGAGCCACTGCAGCGCGATTTGCAGGTGAGTCGGCTTGCCGGCCAGTCTCTCAGTTGCAGCCACATCCGCCTCCCTGAACGCCGGTCGCGCCGCGCCCGGTCTTCGCGAACCGTGAGCACGTGCTCACGGTGCCGATCGGGCAGCGCGTCGCG
>CAVZHI010000002.1:0-57435 GCA_963775015.1 uncultured beta proteobacterium
GCTTTACCGACCTGCCACCCCCGGACCGCACCCGCTAGTGTTGTACTTCCATGGTGGTGGTTGGGTGTGGGGTAGCCACGATTCCGACGACCCGATGCTGCGCGACCTGTGCCGGCGCTCGGGTGCATTGATCGTTTCCGCGAATTATCGCCATGCACCGGAGGCGCGCTTTCCCGCGGCGGCTAACGACGCGCTCGCCGCGGTGCGATGGGCGGGCGAGCATGCAAGTGAGCTTGGTGGAATTCCGGGCCAACTCGCCGTGGCCGGATGGAGTGCCGGTGGGAACCTCGCAGCGGTCACCTGCCAACGAGTGCTCGGCGAAGGGGGACCACGCATTCTCGGACAGTTGCTGCTGACCCCAGTGTCGGACTGCGACATGACCACCCCTTCATACATCGAGAACGGCGAGGGGTACGTCCTGACGTCGCCGCTGATGCGCTGGTTCTGGGGCCACTACTGCGATCAGGAAGACCGCGCCGACCCGCGTGCCTCACCGCTGCGCGCCAAGGACTTGTCCAGACTGCCACCCGCGATGGTGGTGACCTGCGAGTTCGACCCGCTGCGTGACGAGGGACAGGCCTACGCGGCCGCTCTGGCCAAAGCCGGCGTGCCGGTGCAGGAACTGCGTGCCCGCGGCCATACACATCTGTCCCTATCGATGGTCGACGTGGTGATCTCCGGGGAGCCGGTACGTGCGCAGATGGCCGAGGCGCTGCGCTGCTTCTTCGTGCCGACCCGAGCTATTCACCAGTCTCCTGAGAAGCTCTCGTGAGCGACTCCTTCACGGTGACTTACTCAGGGCACTGAGTGTCCCCGATGGGTCGAGTGCGAACTGTCGCGAATCAGATCGCGAAGGTCACGTCCTGACGCTCAAGTGAAGCGGAGCAATCGCGACCCTCGCGAAAGACATAGAACTCGGGTCGAAACAATCTATCCTCCAACTCGTCGGGCGTGCGCGGCGCGGCCTGGTTGTCGTGCACTCGGGAAAGGAAAATACGTTGAACGACATCGCTTCGCCCAACGTCAACCCAGTTGCCGGCGCACCCACCGACGACCCGCGCCGCTGGACCTGGCTGCCGCCCGTGGGCAGCTGGGGCTGTTAGCGACGGTGTAGATCCGCACGTAGATGCCGGTGAGGACGCGGTTTTGGGTTTGACATGACGAAGTGCAGATGGCCCCGCGAGGGGCCATCTGCTTGTTGAGCGGCGCGGCTGCGGATTCAGAACGGCGCATCGAGGTCGTGTTCGCGTGGGGCGGAATCGGGCACAAGCTGATTGCGCCAGGCGCGTTGGATGTCTGCTGCGTAGGCGAGCCAGAGTTGCTCGCGCATCAGCTCCAGGCATTCGAAGACGGCGAGTGCCTGCTTGGGCGACCAGTGCGAAGGCAGCGCCAATGCATTGGTCGGTAGCGACCTGTGTTTGCGTGGCGGCGGTCTCATCGAGGCGGACCTCACGCGCTGGGCTTGCGCGCTGAAGCGGGCTTGGTGCGCGCCGCGGCCTTGCGCGCGGCTGCGCGTTGTGCGGCGCGTTCTTCGGCTTCCTTCTGGCGGTATGACTCTGCGTCGATGCGCACCACCTCCGCGCGGTGCATCAGGCGGTCCACCAGGGAGACCACGCAGGCGGCGTTGGGGAAGACCTCGCCCCAGTCGGCGAATCGCTTGTTCGTCGTCACGATCGTGCTCTTGTGCAGGTAGCGCCGGCTGATCAGCTCGAACAGCATGTCGGCATGACGATTCGAATACGACAGGTAGCCCACCTCGTCGATGATCAGCAGGTCCGGTGCGGCGTAGTGTTGCAGCCGCCGACGCAGGGCCGAATCGCTGTCCAGCGCGGCCAGCTCGCTGAGCATCTGGCCGGCCGTGGTGAACAGCGCCGTATGGCCTTGGAGCACCGCCTGGTGGCCGATGTTGGCCGCCACCATCGACTTGCCAACGCCGTTGGGGCCGAACAGCACGACCGAGCTGGCATCGGTGAGGAACTTCAGACTCATCAATTCCTCGATCGCCTCTCGGTCACATTCCTTGGGCCAATCCCAGTCGAAGTCGGCCAGGGGTTTGAAGCGGCCGATGTGCGCATCGCGCAGACGCCGCTCCAGGCTGCGATGCGCACGCTCGGCGCTCTCCCAGCCCAACCACTGGCGCACGCGCTGCTCGGTCTGGGGCTGCCCCATCAACTCCTCCCAGTGCGCCAGCAGGCCGTGCAGGCGCAGCTCGGTGGCTTGCGCGCGCAGCTCGGCGTGGGAAGCCACGGGGTGCTCGGGTGAGGTCGGCTTATTCATCGCTGGCGTCCTGGGTGTTATGGGGGTGGTCATAGCGGCGGTCGTAGGAGGCCAGCGAATGCGTGCGCATCGGCGCGTCGCGTCGTGTCACGTGCTCGGGCAATGCCAGGGCCAGCGCAGGAGCTCGGCCGGCGCGCTCGCGCTCATGCTCCAGCGCCAGACGCACGGCGTTGGGGTGCGGCACCTTGCGCTGGATGGCCTCACGCAGCGCCGCCTGCAGCGAGGCGGCCCCGTACTGGTCGAGCAGGCGCAGCAGCGCGGCGGTGATGCTGCGCAGGTTGTGCCCGTGCTGGGCGGCCATTTGCAGCAACTCGGTGCTGGCCGGTGCGACCTGGGCCAGCGCATCGCAGCCGCGGTGCGCGCGCGCATTGCGTTTGTGCTGGACCAGGGCCTGCAGGTGGGCGGGATCCTCGATTTGTTGATGACGATCGAAACTGCGCGCATGGTTGGCCAGCTCGGTGAGGCCCTCCAAGATGCGCACGCGCTGTTCGTCGGCCAGCACCGACAGGGTGCGTTGCACGTGGGTGTGCGGCACCGTGTAGTCGTTCCAGTCAAAGCGCACGTAAGGGGTCTTGGCTACCGAGACCTCCAGCCGCTCACCCAGGGCGTAGCCGGTGGCGGGCAGCTCGAGCAGGCGCGGCTGCTCCAGCGCGAAGGCCTGGCGTACGGTCAACGTGTCGTCCTGCGGCCAGGGTCGGTCCAACGCCTTGCCCTCGCACCAACTGCGCGCCTGCGCGTTCAGGTCGGCCACATCGGTGAACTCGCGAGCGGCGAAGAAGGATTTGCGAATGAAGTCGATATGGCGTTCGACCCGGCCCTTCTCATTGCCGCGCGCCACGGCCACCGGACGCGGCTCGAAGCGGTAGTGTTGGGCGAAGGCCAGGAACTCGGGGTTGAAGCGAATGGCCTCGCCCACGCGTTCGAGCACGACGCTCTTCAGGTTGTCATAGAGCAGGGTTCTGGCGGTCCCGCCGAATGCGGCGAACGCCTCGACGTGCCCACGCAGAAAGCTGTCCATCTGGGCGTTCAGGCAAAAGCGTAAGAACACGCGTCGCGAGTAGCTCAGCACGATCACGAAGCCCATCAACGGGCGCCGTGCGCGGCCGATCTGCAGGTGCCCGAAGTGACCCCAATCCACTTGCATCTGCTCGCCCGGCAGCGTGCGCAGGCGCAGGTACGCCTCGGCCGGTGGGCGCGGGCGCAGCGTGCTCACCAGGTAGCGGAAGTGGCTGGCTTGGCCTGCGTAGCCGCGCTCGCACACCATGTCATGCAGCCGGCTGGCGGTGAGCGTGGGGTACTTCTGCAGCGTCTCCAGGATGAAGACCCGGTATGCATCGACCAGGCACGGGCGCAGCGGGGTGCCTGGGGGCACGACCTCGTGGTCGCGCAGGACGCGGCGCACCGTGTCGCGGTGCACGTGCAACTGGCGCGCGATGGTCCCCACGCGCCAGCGCTCGACGGTGAACAGCCGCTGGATGCGTGCGGCCAGATCAAGGGGGATGGTCATGACCGCCTCGCCAGCGTGCGCTGCGCGGACGCAGGAAGCCCTGGCGCACATGGGGCAGCAGCCGGTGAGTGCAGCGCCGGCAGACCAGCACGGTGAATGCAGCCGTGCCCGCACTCGGCCACACCGTGGCGTGGGCCGAATCGGTGTGGCCGGTGGGCTCGTGAACCTCGCAGGGGCTGGGTGTCTCGCATGCGAGCAGTGAAGCATCGGCGAGCGCGACCGGGCAACCCTGGTGCGTCACTTTATTGCTGTCGACCACGCTGGCCTGACACTGTGACCGTCGCCTCTGGCGCCAGCACGCGCTGCGCGCGGCATGCTTGAGTTGCCCGCCCCGGCTGCTCTGGTAGCGCTGGGCCGTCACCCGGCGTCGCTGACCGCGACTCACGCTCGAACACGCCCGGCTGCAATACCGCTGACCGCGGTCGCAGTGCGAACACAAAAACACCTGGTCGCGACACCGCGCGCACAGGAACAGGCGGGCTGCGCGGTCCATGTCCATCCTCGGGCGATAAGCCAAAGGTGCTGGACGGAATCGTCCCAGGGTGCAACACTGCTGCAGCACCCCCTTCATCGGCACGGTGTAGGGCGCGGCGCGGTCTTCCTCAGCTTCCTGGCATCAGTGGACCGTTGCCGTGCCCGCCTACTTCGGCATCGCCCAGGTTGTACCGCGCAAGAGCTGCGCGTGTCATCTCGGCAATGTGCGGGCGCAACCCATGCGCTCGCATCGGCGTCGGGGCATCAAGACCTGCTCAACACGATCGCCTTCGCCTGCATGGCCGCCCTCGGGCAGCCATGCAGGCGAATACCTCATGCGCGGTCGTTCGGAATCAACAGGCCAGCGCTCGCAACATCACCAAAATCAAAAGCGCTGCCTCGCCGTCACATAGCAGCGCTTCTCGACCAGCGTTCACAGGGGCTACTACGCGCTGCTGGGGGGCTTGGGCATGCTGGTGCTGGGCCCGCTCGGCGGCGTCACCGCGGCGTACATGAACTTCTCGCTCGGCTTCTTCGTCGGCGGGCAGGTGCTGGCGGGCATCCTCGGCTCCGCCGTCACCTACGGCTACGGCGCCGAGGGCAAGCACGGCGCCAACTACATGCAGACGATGGCCGCCTCGGTGGCCGGCATGGCCGGCATGGCGCGTGCTGGTCCAGGCGATGGCTCTGGCTGGGCCTGCCGCAGCCGCCGGCCTGGCAGCTGATGCTCTTCATGTGCATCGGCATGTTCGGCGTCGGCGTCGGCATGCTCTACACGCCGATCCTCGTCGACCGGCTGCAGCTGCACCTTCCCGTCCGGCCTGGCGGTCGCCAACATCCTGCGCGCGCTGACCGATCCGGTGCTGCTCAAGCGCTCGATCGCGCAAGCTGGGCGGCGGCATGCTGACGGGCATCGTCGGCGGCATCGCGTCCGGCAAGGTCGCCGATCGTTGGCGGCCATCGGGCTGTCGACCTCCACGTTCGGCGCCGGCATGGTCGTCGGCGCGCGCATCGCGCGTCCCGGCGTTGATCGCCGGGCTGGTCGGCGAGGCGCTCACGCCCGTGCTTCATCGCGATCGGCTGGCTGAAGGCGGGCGACCCCTTCCGCAAGATCGGCTTCCTCATCGCGCTCGGCCTGATCATGGGCGCGGCGCTGCTCGACATCGGCGCTGATCGTTCGCAGGCCTGGGCGCGCTGGCGCGACCCGGCGTGCGCAGCCGCCCGTCGCGCCGCAAGCGACTGGAAGCGCATCAACACCGCCGCCTGCTGGCCTGGGTCGCGTTCTGGGGCGCGTGGTGGTCGGCGGTGGGCACCACGTGCTGCACCAGCCGGTGGGCTTCATGGTGATCGCGGTCGGTGCTGGTGTTCGTGTTCGCGCTGGTCAACGGCATCTCGCCCTGGGCATCAGCGACTCGAACCCGATCTCGTCGCGCCTTCGTCGTCTCGGTCCTGCTGATGGCTGCGCTGGGGCTGAAGGACCCGCTCGTGGGCCTGATGGCGGGCAGCATCCTGCTGATCTCCTGCAGCGTGGCCGGCGACATGCAGCAGGACCGCTCCACCGGCTGGCGCCTGGGCACGAACCGCGCGTCATCCAGTTCCGCTTCCAGGTAGCGGGGCTGGTGATGGGCGCGATCCTGTCGGTGGGCTTCGCCGAACTATTCATGAGCGCCTATCCGGTGCTGCGCTTGGACCAGACCACGATGACGGCCGGCGCAACAGCCCGAGCACTGGTCTTCAGCCATGACCTACAAGATTCGTCGGCGCGCTACGCAGCCTCACCGACGACGTGCCCCACCAGCGCACGGCCATCTGGGTGGGTGTGGCGATCGGCTTCGTGGTGCAGGTGCTGCGCAAGCTGATCTTCGAATCTGCGGCCTACCGGCGCTTCGTGGCCAGTGGTCCGCTCGGCCGCGTCGGCGACTGGGTGCTGGACGCGGTGCTGCTGTCCAGCCCCTACGCCTTCAGCTTTGGCACCTTCTTCGGCGTGGCGACCTCGGTCTGGATGGCGGCGGGCGGCGTGGTCTCGGAAGTGGCCTCGCGCTTCACGCGGCCGGCGCGCCACGCTGAGGAGGATTTGCCGGCCGACATGAGCCCCACCGCACTCATCGGCGGCGGCCTGATCGCCGGTGACGCGCTGGCCGCGCTGGGGCTTGGCATCGCCGGGCTGCTGGCCACACTGGTGTTTTGAGCGCCGGCGCGCCTGGCTGTGAACCGTCCGACACCGGTCGTCCGCCCACATCGCGTATTGCGCCGCTTCCGCATCGGGTACTTCGGTGAGGGTGACATGTGAGCGCATGGCGCGATGTTGACCAGGGCGGTATCGGCCGGGTGCACTGCTGGGCGCGGCTTCACGCAACGACCGCTTCTGGGCGACGAATCCTCTGCGTTGACAGGCAGCTCTGGGTCGAGGGCTGTCGACCAGCCGTGCGGGATCGCTGACCGCTTAAGCGCAGGTTGCCGACCCTCGCCGAGTGGTGCTCGAACATTCCTTCATAGCCGCTTGAGAACATTCCCTGCGCTGACATCGGCGTCCGCGCTGCGGTAGCAAGGTGAGCTCGTGCCATGCAGCCGATTGCGGGTTGCTTGCCGATTCCCACAGCCCCGCGACCTCGAGGTAATGAGCGCCTCGGTGCCGAAACCAAAACCCACCGCTCCCGCGCACGATGGCACCCGAACCCGACTTCGGCACAATCGTTCCGGTCCTTGTCCGCGGGAGCCCGCCATGCCCTTGGAGCCCGGCCACAGGCCGCTCCCCGGTTTGCGCCAGATGGTCGCCGATTGCGGCGGGGTCTATCTCGCCAACGCGGTGATCGGATTCATCTTCGCCGCCTCGGGGCCCGTTGCGATCATCCTGGCCGTCGGAGCGCAAGGGGGCTTGAGCGAATCCGATCTGTCGTCGTGGATCTTCGGCTCGTTCTTCCTCAACGGGCTCATCACCCTGCTCTTCTGCACGGTGTACCGGCAGCCGCTGGTCTTCTTCTGGACGATCCCGGGCACGGTGCTGGTGGGCCCGGCGCTCGGCCACCTGTCATGGCCCGAGGTGGTCGGCGCGTTTCATGCCACCGGGCTGCTCATGCTGGTGCTGGGTCTCTCGGGCTGGGTGCGGCGCGTCATGCAGGCCGTGCCGATGCCCATCGTGATGGGCATGGTGGCGGGCGTGTTCCTGCGCTTCGGTCTGGGCCTGGTCCACGCGTTGCGCGACGATTTCTGGATTGCCGCGCCGATGGTCGCCGCCTTCCTCGCTCTCAGTGCCTCGGCGGCATGGTCACGGCGGCTGCCGCCGCTGATCGGCGCGCTATTCATCGGCGCCGCGGCGATCGCCATTCTCGGAAGGTTCCACGCGCAGGGATCGACAGCGTTGCACGTGTTCGCCCACCCCAACCTGGTTGCACCCGAGTTCTCCTGGCGTGCCATGGTGGAGCTGGTCATCCCGCTCGCCATCACGGTGCTCGTCGTGCAGAACGGCCAAGGGATCGCGGTGCTCAACGCCGCGGGGCACAAGCCGCCGATCAACGCGATCACCGCCGCCTGCGGCGCGGGTTCGATGCTCGCCGCGCTCGTCGGCACGGTCTCGACCTGCCTCACCGGCCCGGTGAACGCGCTCATCTCCGCTTCCGGCGAACGGCACCGGCACTACACGGCGGGAATCGCCGTGGGCATCTTCGCGCTGGCGTTCGGTCTGTTCGCGCCCGTGTTCACGCGCTTGATGCTCGCCGCGCCGCCGGCGTTCGTGGCCACGCTCGCCGGCCTGGCCATGCTGCGCGTGCTCCAGACGGCGTTCAATGTGTCCTTCCGCGAGCGCTTCACCCTCGGCGCGCTCGTCACCTTCCTCGTCACGGTGGCCGACGTGCCGATCTTCAGCGTCGGCGCGCCTTTCTGGGGATTGGTGATCGGCTACGCCGTGTCGCGCCTGCTCGAGCGCAACGATTTCGGCGCTGCGGCGGGTTGACGCAAGCGCCACCCGGCCGCGCCTATCCAAGCGCCTCGCGGCGCAAGTCGGCAGCCATCAACGCATCGTCGAAGATCGCCACCGCGCGCGTCCACCCCGCCGAGGCGCCGCGGATCTTGTGCGGGAAGCAGCTGATGAAGAATCCGTCGCTGGGCAGCACCTCGAGGTTGTGCAACTTCTCGATGTGGCAGTAGCCGATGTCGCGCCCGGCCTTGTGGCCTTCCCAGATCAGGCCGGCGTCCTGGCTCTGCGCGTACTTCTTTGCCGTGTGGACGAAAGGCGCGTCCCAGCTCCATGCGTCGGTGCCGGTCAGGCGCACGCCCTGCTGCAGCAGGTACATCGTCGCTTCATAACCCATGCCGCAGCCGGCGGCCACATAGTCGCCGTGGCCGTAGCGCGACCCGGCGCGCGTGTTCACGATGACGATCTCGAGCGGCTTGAGGGTGTGTTCGACGCGCTTCAACTCCGCCTCGACATCGGCTGCGGTGACGACGTAACCGTCCGCGAAGTGGCGGAAGTCGAGCTTCACGGCGGGCGCAAAGCACCACTCCAGCGGCACCTCGTCGATGGCGATGGCCGGCTTTCGGGACCCCAGCGCCTTGTCCATCGTCGAATGGAAATGGTAGGGCGCATCCAGGTGCGTGCCGTTGTGGGTGGAGAGCTGCACCGTTTCCACCGCCCAGCCTTCGCCCTCGGGCAGGTCTTCGCGCTTCAACCCGGGGAAGAAGGGCTCGATCTGGCTGAAGGTGTTGGCGTGGGTGAAGTACTGGATCTTCGGCGCGAACGCCGGCGGGTCGCTGACCACGTCGTTTTCGAGATAGATCGAGAGGTCGACAAATCGGCGCGGCATGGGCACTCCTGGAGTGATCGCATGGATGGGATGTTGCCACTTCCGGCATGGCCCGCATCGGGCCGCCGAACGGAGGTAACATGTTTTCGCCGACCCAACCAGAAGGAGACTCGCGTGAAGACCCCACTACTTGTCGCCACGATGACCGCGTTAGCCCTCTCGGGTTGCGCGACAACCAGCTCGGGGCCGGCCGCTGCGCCGAAGGAAATGAAACTCGCTTTCGACTTCACCGACGGCAACCCCGTCGTGCTGCTGAACAAGCTGAACAACGTGGACGTCACGCGCAAGCAGTTGATCGAGAGCGGCGTCACGCCGAAGATCGTGATGACCTTCCGTGGCAACGCTTCGTTCTACACCCAGACCAACCTCGGCGCGGTGGAAGAGAAGGACCGCGCCGACGCGATCAAGGTCGCCGCCAAGCTGCGTGAAATGAAGAAAGCCCCCGGCGTTCAGGGCCTCGAGCAGTGCAACCTGCCGCTCGCGGACCGCAAGCTCAAGCCCGCGGACCTGATGCAGGAAGTGAAGCTCGTTCCCAATGGCTGGATCGCCCTGGGCGGCTACCAGCAGCAGGGCTACGCCTACATCGCGCCCTGAGGGCTGGTGAGTCGATCGCGCATGGTCAAGGGAATTCTGGCCGTCACGCTGGCCCTGTTCACCGCGGTGGCACTCGCCGCCGTTGACGTCAACAAGGCGACACAAGCCGAACTCGAATCCATCAAAGGCATCGGCCCAGGGATTTCCGACAAGATCCTGGACGAGCGCAAGAAGCGCTCATTCAAGGACTGGCAAGACTTGTTGGATCGCGTGAAAGGCATCGGTGCAAGCAACGCGGCGAAGTTCTCCGCCGCAGGCCTCACGGTCAACGGCGCCGCGTTTGGTGGTGCCTCGGCCAGCGCCGGCGGCAAGAAAGAATAGCTTCGCCGCGCGCAGGCACCGCTCAGCTCGGCCCGCCCTTGCGCCGATTCACGAGCGCATTCGCCGCGCGCTCCAGGTCTCCCGTCGTTCGCGACAGGATCTGCGTGCGGTTCTCGAGTTCGAGCGCCGCTTGCAGGCTGCCCGCTTCGACGTTCGCCCACGTTCCGCGCTTCGTCATCCACACGGCGAATGCGCTGTTCGCGGCGATGCTGCGTGCGATCTCGAGGGTACGCGGCAGCAGTTGATCCGCCGCGACCACCGCCGACACGAGGCCGATGCGCTCGGCCTCTTGCGCGCCCACCATGCGCCCGGTGAGCATGATCTCGAAGGCGCGGCTCATGCCGATTGAGCGTGGCAGCAACCAGCTCACGCCGATGTCGCAACTGCTCATGCCGACCTTGACGAACGCGGCGTTGAACGCCGCCTCGGTGGAGGCGACGCGGATCTCGCACGCGAGCGCGATGCCCAGACCCGCGCCGTTCGCCGGGCCGTTCACCGCGGCGATGACCGGGGCGCGAAGCGCTCGCAGCTTCGTGACGATGGATGCAAACGCCTCCTGGCGTGCCGTCCACGCGCCGGCTTCGCCGAGGACCTGTTGTGAGCGGCGCCTGCGCGGCGAGCGTGAGGTCAAAGCCGGCGCAGAAGCCGCGCCCCTCGCCGGTCAGGATGAGGACGCGAAGTTCCGCGTCAGCAGCGAGTTGGTCGAGGGTTCGCGAGAGCTCGGCAATCGTGTCGTCGGTCAGCGCGTTGAGGCGCTGCGGGCGGTTCAACCAGAGCACGGCGATGCCGGGCTCGGGGCGCTCCAGGCGCAGGTCGCCCGATGCGTCTGTTGATGCGCGGCTCACACAGCGACCGCGATCTCGCGCAGCTTGAATTTCTGGATCTTGCCGCTCGGCGTGCGCGGCAGCGCGGGCAGCACGATCACGCGCTCCGGCCAGTACTGCTTCGCGACCTTGCACTCCTGCATGTACGCCTGCAGCGCCGCCAGGTCGAGCGCCATACCCGCGCGCAGCACGACGCACGCGCAGCCGCGTTCGCCCAGGCGTTCGTCGGGGTAGCCGACGACTGCCGCCTCGGTGACCGCCGGGTGTTTGTAGAGCAGCGCCTCGATCTCGACGACGGGAACGTTCTCGCCGCCGCGGATCAGCACGTCTTTCGTGCGGCCGTTGATGCGGATGTAGCCCTCGTCGTCCATGTAGGCGAGGTCGCCGGTGTCGAACCAGCCTTCCGCATCGAAGGTCTCGATGTCGGGGCGTTTGTAGTAGCCCATGAACATCTGCGCGCCGCGCACCATCAGACGGCCGGTTTTGCCGTTCGGCAGCGGCTCGCCTTGCGCGTCGACCACGCGCACGTCGACGCCTTCGAGCGGCCTGCCGTCGGTCTTCGCCGACTTGTCCGCCGCGCGCGACGGTTCGGTGAGCGTGCTGGAGAGCGACTCGGTCATTCCCCACAGCGAACACACCTTGAGGCCAATTTCGCGCACCGCGCGTTCGATCAGCACCGGCGGAATCGGCGCACCGCCGCAGAGGAACGAGCGCAGCTTGGCCGGGCGCGGCGCGCCCGCGGCGACGGCCTCGCAGATGTCGGCAAGAAAAGGCGTCGACGCGGCGGTGTACGTCACGCCCTCCTCGGCCATGATCGTCACGCCCTGCTTGGGCTCCCAGATGTCTTGCAGCACGACCGTGCCGCCCAGGCGCAGGCCGAGGCACATGACGGCGGCGTAACCCGTCATGTGGCCGAGCGGCGAGCAGCCGAGCAATACGTCGTCCGGCGTCAGGCCGAAGCGCCCTGCCAACGCGTTGTTGCAGGCGACCAGCGTGTTCGAGTTGTGCATCACGCCCTTCGGCGAGCCCGTCGTCCCCGAGGTGAACATCAGCACCGCGAGTTCGATCCGGCCGCAGCGCTTCGGCAGCGCCTTCGCCGGGCGCGCCGATCGCCGACGAACCGCTCAGCAGGCGCTGCTCGAAGCCGTCGGCGCCCGAATCATCGGCGACGATCACATGCGCCAGGCTCGGGCACGACGCGCGCAGCGCCTGGCCCATCGCCGCGTGGTCGAAGCCGCGGAACAACTTGGGAACGATGAGCACCTTGGCCTGCGCGAAGCCGAGCATGAATCCCATTTCGCGTTCGCGAAAGATCGGCATCAGCGGGTTCACGATCGCGCCGATTCGCCCCGCAGCGAGCGATGCGACGACGAACTCCCACCAGTTGGGCATCTGCACCGCGACCACGTCGCCCGGCGCCACACCCATGCCACGCAGCGCCGCGGCGGCGCGCGCGACGAGGTCGCCGAGTTCGCGATAGGTGAAGCGCCGCGGCTTGGTGCGGTCCGCGCGGTACGCGATCAGCGCTTGCTTGTCCGGCGTGGCGTCGATCGCGCGCGCGAAATAGCTGTCGACTGTGCGGTCGCTCCACAAGCCCTTGGCGCGCATCGAGCGCGCGTGGGCAGCCAAGTCGAACGGGAGGATGCGATGTCCGTCATGTCGCGCCTTCCTGGAGGTAACCCAGTATGTTGTCGTTTCATCGCGTCCAGCGTCGCCGCGGCGGTCTCGAGGTCGGCGTCGGCCAGGCCACCCAGGATCTGCTGGTTCAGGCGGTGGCTCACCTTGCGCATGCGCGTGATGAGCTGTTTGCTCTTCGGCTCGAGAAAGACGCGGTTCACGCGCCGGTCCGTCGCGTCGGCTTCGCGACGCAGCAGGCCGCTCTTCTGCAACCGGTCGATCAGCCCGCCCACCGCCACTTTGCCGAGGTCGAGCTCTTCGGCAAGTTGCGACTGCGTCATGCCGTCTTCTCGCGACAGGTAGGCGAGCACCCACCATTGCGAGCGCGTCACGTTGAGCGGCCTCAGGCAGCGGTCGAAGGCGCTGCGGCGCAGCCGCGAGACGTCGTGGATGAGGAAGCCGAGACGCAATTCCCAGTCGATGCTGTGGGGGTCGGTGGCCATAGGTTGTCGTTGCCGGCGTGCCGGACTTTGTTTGTCGGTGAACGCGGTGGACACAAAGAAGATTCTCTGTCAGGCCGGGTCCCAGGTGAAGACGTCGCTCGAGCGATCGAGCGCGTAGAAGCCGGCGCGCATCATCGGCAGCGCGCTGTCGAGAACGCCTTGCGCAGTCCAGCCTTCGCTGCAATGCGCGTTGCGCACCGGGCGCGGCTGGCTGAACAGAAAAATCTCGTTGTTGCGCACGCCGAAGATCTGCCCGGTCACGTCGCTCGCGCCATCGGCACACAAGGGCGACGACAAGCGGCGCGACGCGGTCCGGGTCGAGCTTCTTCAAGCCCTCGACGCGCTTCTTCTGCTCCGGCGTCTCGGCCGGGATCGAATCGATCATGCGCGTCCAGGCAAACGGCGCGACCGCGTTGGAGCGCACGCCGAACTTCTGCATGTCCAGCGCAATCGACTTGGACAGCGCGGCGATGCCAAGCTTGGCAGCGCTGTAGTTGGCCTGGCCGAAGTTGCCGATCAGCCCCGACGTCGACGTCATGTGCACGTACGCGCCGCTGCCCTGCGCCTTGAAGTGCGGCGCCGCGGCGCGGCTCACGTTGAAGCTGCCTTTCAGGTGCACCGCGATCACGGCGTCGAACTCGGGCTCGCTCATGCGGTGGAACATCACGTCGCGCAGGATGCCGGCGTTGTTGATCACGATGTCGATGCGGCCGAAGGTGTTGACCGCGGCTTCGACCATCTTGTGCGCCGCATCCCAGTCGGCGACGGAGCCGCCGTCGACGATCGCCTCGCCGCCTGCGGCGCGGATCTTCGCCACGACTTCGTGCGCCGGCTGCTCGCCGCTCAACTGGCCGTCGAGCGTGGCGCCGAGGTCGTTGACGACCACTTTCGCGCCCGCCTCGGCCAACGCCAGCGCGATGCCGCGCCCGACGCCGCGCCCGCCGCCGGTGACGAGCGCCACTTTGCCTTCCAACAATTTGCCCATGATCGCTCCGCGAATTGACGCGCCCGGCCACCCCCGCGCCGCCGCGTCGGCACCGAGCCGATGCGGCTGTGCGGGGTGCTTCCTTTATCGTTCACTAGCGTATCATGTATCGCGGCGCGCAACGCCACCCGACAAACCCTCGACTGCCGCAACGCCGCAGGTGCGCGCAGGCCCATCAGGAGAATTTCCTTGAGCAAAGACTACAGAGACATCATCTATGAAGTTCGTGACGGCGTCGTTCGCATCACGCTGAACCGCCCCGAGGTCTACAACGCGTTTCGGAATCAGACGTTGGAGGAATTGATCGACGCGCTGCACCGCGCCGACGAAGAAAAAAGCGCGAACGTGATGGTGCTCGCGGGCGCCGGCGACAAGGCGTTCTGCACCGGCGGCGACCAGAAAGTGCACTTGAGCGAAGACGGCCTGTACGGCCCGCGCGGAACCGTCGGCATGCCGATCGAAGAAATGCAGACCGCCCTGCGCGACTTGCGCAAGGTGTCGATCGCCAAGGTGCAGGGCTTTGCGATCGGCGGCGGCAACGTCTTTGCGACGATTTGCGACTTGACGATCGCGAGCGAGAAAGCGACCTTCGGCCAGGTCGGGCCGAAAGTCGGCTCGGTGGACCCGGGCTGGGGAACGGCGTATCTGTCGCGAATCGTCGGCGAGAAGAAAGCGCGCGAGATCTGGTTCCTCTGCCGCCGCTACAGCGCCGCGGAAGCCGCGGCGATGGGCCTCGTGAACAAGGTCGTCGCGCACGATCAGCTGGACGCTGAAGTCGAGCAATGGTGCAAGGAGATCAATCAGATGAGCCCGACCGCGCTCGCGATCGCGAAGCGCTCCTTCAACGCCGACAGCGAGAACATCCGCGGCATCAGCTTCATGGGTATCCAGACGCTGAAGCATTACTACCAGACCGAAGAGTCCCGCGAGGGCGTGCGCGCTTTCAACGAAAAGCGCAAGCCCGATTTCAAGAAGTTCGTGACTTGAAAGGCTGAGGTCGCGCTTGCCCGCTGCTACTGCCGCCGCACGAGCCACCGTGAACGCGCCTGAGACGCTGGCCAGTGAGCGCCACGCACCCGCCGGTGCGATGGCGTCGCCACCGGCCGGTTTTGAAACAGTTCAGATCGGCGGCGCGTTTGCCACCCACAACGGGCCGCTTTACGGCCGCTGGGTCGATGGGCGACTGCAACTCGGCTTTCGCGTCGCAGCCACAGCATGCGAATCCGGGCCAGAGCTGCCACGGCGGAATGCTCAGCACGTTCGTCGACATCCTGCTTTCCAGCGCCGCGCAATACCAGACCGACATCCCACGCCAGTTCCTGCCGACGATCAGCCTGCAGACCGACTACCTCGCCATCGCGCCGCTGGGCGCGTGGGTGCAGGGCCAGGCCGACATCCTGAAAGTGACGCGTTCGCTCGTGTTCTCGCAAGGCCTGGTGCGGCCGACGGCGTGACCGTGCTGCGCGCGAGCGGCGTGTTCCGGCGCGGGCCGCTGTTGCCCGATACCGCGAGCGACTACGGGCTGCGCCTGGCGGGAATGCCCTCCAACCCCAGCTGAGGACTGCGATGGACTTTTCTCTCAGCGACGACCATCGGGCAATCCGCGAAGGCGTGAGCGCGGTGGTGCGCTCGTTCGGCGACGACTATTGGCTCGCGCGCGACGACGACGGCCAATTCCCGCGCGAGTTCCACAGCGCGATGGCGAGCGCCGGGTGGCTCGGCATCACGATGCCCACCGAGTACGGCGGCGCGGGCCTGGGCGTCACCGAAGCCGCAATCATGATGCACGAGGTGGCGAGCCACGGCGGCGGAATGGCGGCGGCGTCTACCGTGCACATCAACCTGTTCGGCCCGCACCCGATTCTTCTGTACGGCACGCCCGAGCAGAAGCTGCGCTGGTTGCCGGCGCTCGTCGAAGGCAAGGACCAATGCGCGTTCGGCTTCACCGAACCCGACGCCGGCTTGAACACGACCGCGATCAAGACCTTCGCGCAAAAGGTACCCGGCGGCTACAAGGTGCAGGGGCAGAAGGTCTGGACGAGCACTGCGCAAGTGGCGAACAAGATCATGCTGCTCACGCGAACGACCAAACTCGAAGACTGCGCGCGCCCGACCGACGGCATCACGATCTTCTACACCGATCTGGACCGGAGCAAGATCGACGTGCACCGGATCCCGAAGATGGGCCGCAAGGCGGTCGACAGCAACGCGATCTTCATCGACGGCCTCTTCATTCCCGAGGCGGACCGCATCGGCGAAGAGGGCAAGGGCTTCTCCTACATCCTGCACAGCCTGAACCCGGAGCGCCTGCTCGTGGCCGCCGAGGCGGTCGCGATCGGCCAGGACGCGCTGCGCCGGGCGACGAAATACGCGCGCGAACGCATCGTGTTCGACCGGCCGATCGGGCAGAACCAGGGCATCCAGCACCCGCTCGCGGAACGCTGGATGGCGCTCGAGGCGGCGTGGCAGATGGTGCTCAAGGGCGCGTGGCTCTACGACAACAAACAGCCCTGCGGCGCCGAGGCGAACGCCGCCAAGTTCCTCGGCGCGCGCGCCGGCTACGAGTCGTGCTTGACTGCGGTGCTGACCCACGGCGGTTTCGGCTACGCGAAGGAATACCACGTCGAGCGGCTGCTGCGCGAAGTGACGATCACGCGCATCGCGCCGGTGACCGAACAACTCATTCTTTCGTTCATCGCCGAGAAGGTGCTGGACTTGCCGAAGTCGTACTGATACCCGAGGAAGCCCCGTGTTCAAGCGCGAGTTGTTCAATCAAGACCATGAGGCGTTTCGCGGCATGGTGCGGCGCTTCATCGAAAAGGAAATCGCCCCGCACCACGAGCAATGGGAAATCGAACGCGCGGTGCCGCGCGAACTCTGGCTGAAAGCGGGCGCTGCGGGTATGTTGTGTTGCACCGTGCCCGAGGCGTACGGCGGCAGCGGCGCCGACTACCTGTTCGACGTCGTCGTCTTCGAAGAGATGGCGCGCTCGGGCTTCACCGGGCCGGGCTTCATGGTGCATTGCGACCTCGTCGCGACCTACATCGCGAGTTTCGGCAGCGAAGCGCAGAAGCAGCACTGGCTGCCGAAGATGGTTCGCGGCGAAGCGATCGGCGCGCTCGGAATGACCGAGCCGCACGCGGGATCGGACCTGAAAGCGATCCGTACCAAGGCGGTGCGCTCCGGCGACGATTACATCATCAACGGGCAAAAGGTCTTCATCTCGAACGGGCAACTCTGCGACGTGATCGTTCTTGCGACCAAGACCGACAGCGCCGCAGGCGCGAAAGGCGTGACGCTGTTTCTCGTCGATACGAACCTGCCGGGTTTCAGCGCGGCAAGAACCTGCACAAGCTCGGCATGAAGGCGCAGGACACGTCGGAACTGTTCTTCGACGACTTGCACGTTCCGGCCTCGGCGATGCTCGGCGACGAGGGCAAGGGCTTCGAGCTCATGATGACGAAACTCGCGCAGGAGCGGTTGGCGCAGGCGATCCGCTCGGCGACGGTCGCCGAGACGGTGATCGACTACACGGTGCAGTACACGGCGAACCGCAAGGCGTTCGGCCGCACGATCGGCGACTTCCAGAACACGCAGTTCAAGCTCGCCGAGCTGAAAACCGAAGCGGTGGTCGGGCGCCATTTCACCGACAGGTGCATCGCAAGCTTCATGCAGGGCGAGCTCGACGCCGTCGACGCGGCGATGGCGAAGATGTGGCTTTCCAACCTGCACTGCAAGGTCGTCGACGAATGCCTGCAGCTCTTCGGTGGCTGGGGCTACATGTGGGAGTACCCGATCGCACGCGCTTACGCCGACGCACGCATCGTGAAGATCGCCGGCGGTTCAATCGAGGTGATGAAGCACATCATCGGCCGGCAGTTGTTCGCGCAGCACCGGCCTGCAGATCCGCGAGTCAACGGCGTCGCCGGCGTGAACCCGGCGTAAAAGGGAGAAATCGCATGGTTGCAGCCTCGACTTTCCGCGCCGACGTGCTCGCCGGCAAACGCATCCTCATCACCGGCGGCGGCACGGGCCTGGGCAAGGAACTCGCGCGTGCCTTCGCCGCGCATGGCGCGTCGGTGCACATCTGCGGGCGGCGCGAAGCGGTGTTGCAGCAGGCCGTGGCCGAGCTGAACGAAGCGGCGCAGCACGGCGGGCGCGTCGAGCACCATGTCTGCGACGTTCGCGAAGCGGAGCAGATCGATGCCATGGTCGAGCGCATCTGGGCCGGCGGGCCGCTCACCGGAGTTGATCAACAACGCCGCGGCAAACTTCATCGCGCCTTCGATCGACATCAGCCCGCGGGGTTTTGCGGCAGTGCGCTCGACCGTGATGGACGGCGCGCTGTTTTCGACACTGGCCTGCGGCAGGCGCTGGATCGCGCAGGGGCTGCCGGGCTCGGTCGTGAGCATGCTCGTCACCTGGGTCTGGACCGGCTCGGCCTACGTGCTGCCCTCGACGATGGCGAAGACGGCGGTGCACGCGATGACGCTGTCGCTCGCCGTCGAATGGGGCAAGCACAACATCCGCGTGAACGCGGTCGCGCCCGGCCCCTTCCCGACCGAGAGCGCGTGGGAAAAGCTCGCGCCGATCCCGAAGGCGAATGTCGGCGCCGCGTCGGCCGACGAAGTGCCGATGGGGCGCTTCGGCCGCATGCCTGAGCTGTGCAATCTGCTGACTTTTCTGCAGGCCGACGGCTGCGAATACCTCACCGGGCAGAACATCGCGATCGACGGCGGCCACCACCTCGCCGCGCCGAGCACGTTTGCCGCGTTGGGCAAACTCACGCCGGAAGACTGGGCGCAGGCGAAGGCGGTGGTGCGAGCGCGCGCCGAAACCGAGAAGTCGCAACGCAGCGTCGGGTAAGCGAGCTCAGCGGCTCGGACGTGCGATGGAAACTGTTTGGGATCTGCGCCGCCACGCCACCTCTGAGCCGCAGCGCATTGCGAGTCGTCTGCGGCACTTCGCGCCTGAGCTACGCCGAACTCGAAGCGCTCGCGAACCGGATCGCCGCCGTCTGGCGGAGCCTCGGCCTGGTGCGCGGAGACCATGTCGCTTCGCTCATCGGCAATCGCCCCGAGGCGCTGGCGGTGGCGTGGGCGGCGTGGCGCTGCGGCGTCTACCTGACGCCGATGTCGACCGCGCTCGCTGCGGTGGAACTCGTCGCGATGCTGCGCGACTGCGGCGCGAAGGTGATGCTCGCCGACGCGGCATTCTGGAGCCTGGCTGAACCCTTGCCGAACGCCATCAACACGCCCGTGCACTGGCTGTCGATTCGAGGCGTGATTCCCGGCTATGCCGCCCTCGAGCCGCTGCTCGAAGCGGCCTCGCCCGAGCCGGCAGCGGACGAACCGCCCGGCGCATTGATGATGTACACGTCAGGAACAACCGGCGCTCCCAAGGGCGTGATCCGCCCGCTGCTGCCCGCCGCCTGGCGCGGAACGCCGCCGTTTGCCGCGGACCTGATGAACCTGTTTGATCTCGCCGGCGACGATGTGCGCTACCTCTCGACCGCGCCGCTCTATCACGCGGCGCCGCTGCGCTTCGCGCTCGCCGTCACCGCGGGCGGCGGCACGGTGCACGTGATGCAGCGTTTTCACGCCGCAGCTGCGCTCGCGCTGCTGGAGTCGGATGCCATCACGCACAGCCAGTGGGTTCCGGCGATGTTCCAGCGCTTGCTCGAGCTGCCGGCGCAGGTTCGCGAGGCGTTTCATGCGCCTGCCCATCGCTGTGCGATCCACGGCGCAGCGCCTTGCGCGCCGCAACTCAAGCGCGCGATGATTCAGTGGTGGGGCGAGATCCTGCTCGAGTACTACTCGGGCAGCGAAGGCGTGGGGTTGACGCTCATCGACTCCGCCGAGTCGCTCGCGCACCCGGGTTCGGTGGGCCGGGCGCGCAAGGGAACACTGCACATCGTCGACGACGCCGGGAACGATGTGCCCGCCGGCGACACCGGACTCGTCTGCTTCTCGGGCGTCGCGCCCTTCGAATACCACAATGCACCCGAGAAGACCGCGGCGCGCAGCGGGCCGGGCGGTTTGCAGACCTTCGGCGACATGGGTCATGTCGACGCTGAAGGCTACCTTTACCTGACGGACCGGCAAGACGACATGATTCAATCCGGTGGGGTGAACATCTATCCGCAGGAAATCGAGGCGGCGATGCGCGGCGTTGCCGGCGTGTGGGATTGCGCCGTCGTCGGCGTTGCCGATCCGCGCTTCGGCGAGCGGCCGGTGGCCTTCGTGGTACCGTTGCGCGGCACTTCGAGCGCAGATTTGCGGACCGGGTACGCCGCCATTGCGAATCGCAACTCGGCCGCTACAAGCAGCCGCAAGCGATTCACCTGATCGACGAGTTGCCGCGCTCACGCACCGGAAAGTTGTTGCGGCGCGAATTGCGCAACTCGTCGCGCCGATTTTGGAGGAACCCGGATGAACGCACCCGCGGCGCAAGCGCTTCCCGGCAACCTGTTCGTCGTCGCTGCGCCCAGCGGCGCGGGCAAATCGAGCCTCGTCAAGTCGCTGCTCGAGATCGACCACCACCTCGTGCTGTCCGTCTCGCACACGACGCGCGCGCCGCGTGGCCAGGAGCAGCAAGGGCCGCGAATACCACTTCGTCGACGAAGCGACGTTTCGCGCCAAGATCGCGCATGGCGACTTCTTCGAATGGGCGCAGGTGCACGGCCACCTCTACGGAACCTCGCGCGCGGCGATCGAACAGGACCTGCAGCGCGGCCAGGATGTGGTGCTCGAGATCGACTGGCAGGGTGCGTTGCAGATCAAGAAGCTCTTCCCCCACGCGGTGCTGATCTTCATCCTGCCGCCGAGCTGGGACGAACTGTTGCAGCGCCTGAAGCGGCGCGGCGAAGACCCGCCCGAGGTGATCGAGCGGCGCATGGCGAATGCACGGATTGAAGTGGCGCAGGCGAAACACTTCGACTTCGTTATAATCAACGCCTTGTTCGAGGCTGCCGTTTTCGACCTGAAAACGATTGTTCATTCGCAGCGCCTCAAGTTCAGCGCGCTGCGTCGAGCCAGGCCTGCGGTGTTTGCCGCCCTCGATCTCGATTGACCTGCCCGGTTCTCGCACCCGGTTTCACCCTGGAACATTCAATGGCCCGCATCACCGTCGAAGACTGCCTTGTGAAGATTCCGAACCGCTTCCAGCTCGTGCTGGTGGCAACCTACCGGGCGCGCATGCTGAGCCAGGGCCACGCACCGAAGATCGAATCGAAGAACAAACCCGGCGTGACGGCGCTGCGCGAAATCGCCGCCGGCGAAATCGGTATCGAAATGCTTCGCAAGGTGCCGATCTAACGCCTGCGGTTCGGCCGACCCGCCACAAAATCTGCGCCGCGCCGAGCGGGCGCCGTGGTTCCGCGCTAAATTCGCGGCATGAGCACGCGCTCTTCGACCGCCGTCCCGGAACCCGAATTCAAGCCGGGGAAACGCACGCGCGTTGCGCCTGCAGCGCTGAAAGTCAGTGAAGCCGCGTCGGCGTCGTTCGCCGCGCTGACCGCCAAACTCGACTACCTCAGCGCGGCGGACATCAAACGCGTGCGCGAAGCGTACCGTTTCGCCGACGAGGCGCACCTCGGGCAGTTCCGCGCCGGCGGCGAGCCCTACATCACGCACCCGATCGCGGTCGCCGGCCTGTGTGCCGACTGGAAGCTCGACGTGCAGGCGATCATGGCCGCGCTGATGCACGACGCGATGGAAGACTGCGGCGTGCACAAGTCCGAGCTCATCGAACGCTTCGGCGCGCCCACCGCCGACCTCGTCGACGGACTGACGAAACTCGACAAGCTGCAGTTCTCGACGCGCGAAGAGTCGCAGGCCGAATCGTTCCGCAAGATGCTGCTCGCGATGGCGCGCGACGTGCGCGTGATCCTGATCAAGCTCGCCGATCGCCTGCACAACATGCGCACGATCGACGCGGTGGACGCGACCAAGCGTGCGCGAATCGCTGCCGAGACGCTCGACATCTACGCGCCGATCGCGCACCGCCTGGGCTTGAACCAGACCTACCGCGAACTCCAGGAACTCTCGTTCCAGCACCAGCGGCCGTGGCGCTTCGCCGCGCTGTCCAAGGCGGTGCAGAAAGCGCGCGGTTACCGGCGCGACGTGGTCGAGCGCATCCAGCACGATGTGGAGCGCGCCTTTGCCCAGGCGAAGGTGCCGGCGCAGGTGGCGGGCCGCGAGAAGACGCTGTTCTCGATCTACGCCAAGATGCGCGAGAAGCACCTCACGTTCGCGCAGGTGAGCGACATCTTCGGCTTCCGTGTCGTCGTCGGCACGCTGCCCGAGTGTTATACGGCGCTCGGCATCCTGCACCAGGTCTACAAGCCGCTGCCCGGGCGCTTCAAGGACTACATCGCGATCCCGAAGGCGAACGGCTACCAGTCGCTGCACACGACGCTTGTGAACCCGCTCGGCACGGCGGTCGAATTCCAGATCCGCACCGAGCCGATGAACGCGGTGGCGGAAAAAGGCATCGCCGCGCACTGGATGTACAAGAGCCACGCCGGCGGCACGGCGCAGGCGCAGGAGGCGCAGCGCCTGGGCACGATGTGGCTGCAGTCGCTGATCGACATCCAGGACGAAACGCGCGACGCGAGCGAATTCCTCGAACACGTCAAGATCGACCTGTTCCCCGACGCCGTCTACGTGTTCACGCCGAAGTCGAAGATCCTCGCCCTGCCGCGCGGCGCGACACCGATCGACTTTGCCTACGCGATCCACTCCGACGTCGGCGACCATTGCGTGGCGGCCAAGGTGAACGGCGAGCCGGTCGCGCTGCGCACCGAACTGCGCAGCGGCGATGTGGTGGAAGTCATCAGCACCCCAGGCGCGCGGCCCAATCCGGCGTGGCTGAACTACGTTCGCACCGGACGCGCACGCTCCAAGATCAGGCACTTCCTGAAGAACATGGAGCAGGAGGAGTCGCAGGAGCTCGGCGAGCGCCTGCTCGCGCGCGCGTTGATGGCCGAAGGCCTGGAGCTTCCCGATGACGGGCCGCAAGGCGCGCCGATCTGGCAGGCGCTGCTGCGCTGGAGCGCGAGCCGTTCCAAGGCGGACCTGCTCGTCGACATTGGCCTCGGCCGCAAGATCGCGACCATCGTCGCGAAGCGCCTGGCGCGCCTGCTCGTCGAGCACGGCAGCAAACCCGACGCGCTGACGCTCACGCGGGGCCGCTACGGCGAAGACGAATCGACGCCGAGTCAAGGCTTGATCGTGATCGACGGCGCGAACGGCGCTCAAGTGCAGCTCGCGCCCTGCTGCCGGCCGATCCCGGGCGACGCGATCGTCGGCTACCTCGGGCGCGGCGAGGGCCTGCTCGTTCACACCGCCGAATGCAGCGTCGGGAAACGGCTCTTCGAGCGCGACCCGGAAAGCTGGATGGGCGTGGAATGGGCGGACCAGCTCGCGCGGCCTTTCGAGACCGGCGTGAGCCTGCTGTTGCACAACGCCAAAGGCGGGCTGGCGCAGGTCGCCGCCGCTGTGAGCGCGGCGGAGGCCGACATCACGCACATCGAGATGGGCAACGACACGCTCGCAGCGACCGCCGAGCTGCAACTGATACTCAGCGTGCGCGACCGGCTGCAACTCGCCGACGTGCTGCGAACCCTGAAGCGCTCGCCCGCCGTGTTGCGCGTGGCGCGAATCAAACCGTAGGCGCGATCCTGCAGACCGCGCAGTGCCTCACGGCGCAGGCGCCGGGTACGACACCGCCATCACCTCGATGCGCTCCACCCCTCCGGGGGTGACGATCTGGACCTCATCGCCGACTCGCGCCTTGAGCAGCGCGCGCGCAATCGGCGCGACCCAGCTCACTTCGCCCGCCAGGTTGTCGACTTCGTCGACGCCCTTGATCGTGATCGTGCGCTGCTCGGCGTTGCCGTTCTCATAGGTCACGGTGGCGCCGAAGAACACCTGGTCCTTGCCGTGGTGCACGCTCGGGTCGGCGATCTCGGCGATGTCCAGGCGTTTGGTGAGGAAACGAATCCGGCGGTCGATTTCGCGCAGGCGCTTCTTGCCGTAGAGGTAGTCGCCGTTTTCCGAGCGGTCGCCGTTCTTTGCCGCCCACGACACGACTTCGACGATCTTCGGCCGCTCGTCGTCGAGCAGCGCGAACAGCTCGCCGCGCAACCGCGCGTAACCTTGCGGCGTCAGGTAGTTGCGCGCGCCACTGGGCAACGCCGGCGCGGCGGGGGCGTCGTCATCGTCGTCGTCGCTCGTGTCGACTTCGCGGGTGAAGGCTTTGTTCATGGGCCGATGCGTCTCAGGTGGGCGGTGCTGATTTTCTCACCCGAGGGCGACACTCTTCACGAGCGCGAACACGTCTGCGCCTTCGACCAGGCCGAGCTCGGCAACCGCTTCGCGCGTCACGCGCGCGCGCAGGCGCGCGCCGCCGATGTCGACCAACGTCTCGGCGAACGGCGTCGCCGGATCGCTCTGGATGCTGTACAGCGTGCCGGCCAATACGTTGCGAATGCTCGACCCGACGGGCCGCTGCGTCGCGAGCGCGACGTCGCGGGCGCGGATTCGCACGCGCACGCTGCTGCCGACGTCGGCGCTCAGCAGCGGCACGGTGATTCCCTGGCCGTGGTGATCGAGGTGCGTCAGGCAGTAGTGCGCGTCGTGGCGTTGCACGCGCGTTGTCAGAACCACACCGGCCTCGAAGCGCCCGGCTGCGCCCTGCAGGTCGGCGCGTTCGAGAACGTCCCCGATCGGCCCGGCGGCGATGATCTTGCCCTCGGAAAGAATCAGCATCCGCGTCGCAAGGCGCGCGACTTCGTCGATGTCGTGCGTGACGTAAAGCGCGGGAATGCCGAAGGTCGGATCGAGCCGCTCGAGGTAGGGCAAAACCTCGGCCTTGCGCGCCGCGTCGAGCGCCGACATCGGCTCGTCGAGCAGCAGCAGGCGCGGCCGGCAGAGCAGCGCGCGGCCGATCGCGACGCGCTGCCGCTCGCCGCCCGACAGCGTGGCCGGCCGGCGCTCCAGCAGCGGCGCCAGGTCGAGCGCGTGGATCACGTCGTCAAAAGCGATTCGTGAATCGACGCCTTGCCGGGAGCGCTTGTCGGCGTAACGCAGGTTCCCGAGCACGCTGAGGTGGGCAAACAGCCGTGCGTCCTGAAAGACGAAGCCGACGCCGCGCTCATGCGCGGGCATGGGCTTCGCACGCGGCGCGCCGAGCCAGACTTGATCGTCCAGGCGCAGCTGCCCGCTGACTGCGGGTTCCAATCCGGCAATGCAGCGCAGCAAGGTGCTCTTGCCCGAACCGCTCGGGCCGAACAGCGCCGTCACGCCGTCGATCGCGCCTTCGTGCCTGGCGCGAAGTTCGAACCCGGGAAAATTCAAACGCAGATCGAAGGACAGCGTTGTCGCCACGGCCCTAGCCCACCTGCACCGGGAAGCGCCGGTTCATCGTGTAGACGAGCAGCAGCACGAGGAACGAGAACCCGAGCAGCCCGGCAGCGAGCACATGCGCCTGCGCGTACTGCAGCGTTTCGACATGTTCGTAGACAGCGATCGAGATCACCTTCGTCTGCCCCGGAATGTTGCCGCCGACCATCAGCACGACGCCGAATTCGCCCACCGTGTGCGCAAACGTGAGCACGATCGCGCTCAGGTAGCCGCGCAGCGCGAGCGGCGATGCGACGCTGAAGAACGCATCAAGGCGCGACGCACGAAGCGTCGCCGCGGCTTCGAGCGGCGCCCGCCCAACGGCTTCGAAAGCGAGTTGCAGCGGCTGCACCATGAAGGGCAACGAATACAGAACCGATCCGATCACGAGGCCGGCAAACGAAAACGCAAGCGTCGTATCGGTCACGTCGAGCCACCAACCGCCGAAAGCCGAGCGCGGGCTGAACAGGAGCAGCAGGTAAAAGCCGAGCACGGTGGGCGGCAAGACGAGCGGCAACGCGGTCACTGCTTCGACCACCGCCTTCATTCGCGATTTCGTATGCGCGAGCCACCACGCCAGCGGCGGGCCGATGCAGAGCAGCGCCAGCGTCGCTGCCGCGGCGAGCTTGAGCGTCAACCACAGCGGTCCGAGTTCGGTGGGCATGGTCTTACTGCAACGCGTAGCCGAACGATTCGATGATGGCGCGCACTTCGGGTGTCTTCAGCGAGTCGAGAAATTCGCGCGTCGCGGCAGGCGCCACCGAACGGGTCAGCAGCACGGCGTCCTGCCGGATCGGCGCGTGCAGCGTGGCCGGAACCGGCCATGAACTGCCGGGCCCGCCGCTGTCGCGCCTGGCGCGCAGAGCGGACAGTGCGATCAACCCCAATTCGGCGTTGCTGCTCGCGACCATCGAGTAGGCGTGGCCGATGTTCTGCGCATAGACGAGTTTGGGTTGCAGCGCGTCCCAGGTATCGGTGGCGCGCAGCACGTCGCGCGCCGCGGCGCCGTATGGCGCGAGTTCGGGGTTGGCGATCGCGAGGTGGCGAAACTTCGCGCCGCGCAGCGTCGCCGCGCCGTCGCTGCCCACGACGCCGGGAGAAGCGCTCCACAGCACGAGCCGTCCCAAGGCGTAGGTGAAGCGCGACGCGTCAATCGCCTCGCCTTCGTGCACCAGGCGCTGCGGCGTCGCCGCGTCTGCGGCGAGAAGCGCATCGAAACGCGCGCCGCTGCGGATCTGCGCGTAGAGCTTGCCGGTCGAACCCGCGGTGACGCTGATGCGATGGCCGGTCCTTGCTTCAAAGGCGGGTTTGATTTTCTCAACAACGTCGGCGAAGTTGGTCGCCACGGCAAGCCGGATTTCGGCGCACTGTGCCCAGAGCGGTGCCGCGACGAGCGCAACAAGCAGACTTGCGCAGCGCTTACGCAATCGACCCGGCGTGGCGCATGTAACGCGCATCGGCTCAGCGCCTTGACGCTTCAACCACCGGCGCGCGGCACGCCGCGATCCATTTCGCCGTCAGCTTCTCCTGGACGCTGTTTTGCCTCAATCGTTCATTCAACGCCGGCCAGTTCACGCGATCGAGTTCCTGGTCCTGATTGAAGCAGGAGAAGACGTAGCGCGTCGTGCCGTCGGCCAGGGTGTGCGGCTGCAGGCACTGGGCGCAGATCTCTTTCATCATGCACTGCATCGGCGAGTTGATCGACCCGACCGCGAAGTGGTTCGCTTTCAGGTATTCGCGCAGCAGCGTGTGGCGCGCCTGGGCGACTGCGGCCATCATGCGGTCCGAGCCGATGGCGATGATGCGGTCGACGTCCGGCATGCGGATCGCCGTGCTGCCCAATTCACCCGACGCGTAGGCGAGCATCGCCTGCACGATGTTGCCGACGAAACTCTGGTCGGACTTGCGCGTCGGTTTGAACCCGGGAGCCTCGTCCGAGCACCAGACGATGGCGTCGGCCGCGGCTTCGATTTCTTCGACCTTGTAGCGGTCGATCATCTTCTTGTAGCCGGCGAAATAGAGCACCTTCGAGCCCTGGGCGCGAAACGCGGCGCCGATCGAAAACAGCACCGCGTTGCCCAGGCCGCCGCCGACGAGCAGCACGGTCTCGTTCGGCGCGATGTGCGTCGGCGCACCCGTCGGGCCCATCAACACGACCGGCTCGCCCGGGCGCCAGGTCGGCGCACAGATCGGCCGAGCCGCCCATCTCCAAAACAATCGTCGAGAGCAAGCCCTTCGCCTTGTCAGTCGCCGCACCGGTGAGCGCCAGGCCCTCCATCGCCAGGCGCGTCGCGGGCCCGCCTTGCACGACGCGCCGCGACGACGCGTCGAAGTTCTGCAGGCGATAGAACTGGCCGGGCAGAAAACCGCGCGCCGCCGCAGGCGCGTGAAGAACGACTTCGACGATCGTCGGCGTGAGCCGGTGCACCGCGTGGACCGTGGCGCGCCATTCGTGGTCGAGCCTGGAGAAAAACGCGGGGTCTGACTGCTCAGACGCGGCAGGCTTTTGGCGCAGCGCCTGCGTCACGATCGGGAAACCCTGTTTCGCTGAGCCAAGCGCCTTCACGACGTTGCCGAAATAGGATGGATGCAGGTCGCCGAAAAACGAGACGAAGCGCCCGTCGGAGGATTTCGACATCAGCACCTGCGCCGCCTTCGGCTTGCTGCTCGCCGCTTCGGGCTTGACGCGTGCGCCGCTGGCGTCCACGGCGACGAAGTATTTGCCGTCGAGCTTGAAGTGTTGCGCGTCCTCGCGCGCGAGCACCGTGTTCGGCGACGTTCCCGCAGCGATGAAAATCGCGCGCGCCGGCAGCGTGACCGCATCGCCTTCGCTCCAGCTGCCGTCGTCAGTGCGCACCTGCCGGCGCACCTTCAGCGCCAGAGCGGCACCGAACGCATCGACCTCAACCGCACTCGGGTTCAGGCATTCGGCGAACACGATGCCTTCCTGCAGCGCGAGTTCCACTTCTTCGTGGTTCAGCGTGTACGCCGGGCTGTCGATGAGGCGCTTGCGGTAGACGATCGTCGAGCCGCCCCACGCGCGCAGCAGCGCGAGCTCGTTGGGTGCTCGCCCTTCCCGCACCGCGGCGGCGCGCTCGGTGCGCAGCGCGCTCGCGTGGGCGATGAATTCCTCTGCAATGCCGCGCTCCTCAGCCGACAGCGTGGCGAGAAACGCCGCCGACCCCAAGGGTTTCGGCGCGCGCGAGGAATTTCTCGACTTGCTGCGCGTAGTAGGCGAGCGCCTCGGTCGCGGTGTCGATCGCCGTGAGCCCGCCGCCGATCACGACGATCGGCAAGCGCACCTGCAGGTTCGCGATCGACTCGGCTTTCGCCGCGCCGGTGAGCTGCAGCGCCATCAGGAAGTCGCTCGCCGTGCGCACCCCGCGCGCCAGGCCGTTCGGGATGTCGAGCACGGTCGGCTTGCCCGCGCCGCACGCGAGCGCGACATGGTCAAAGCCGAGCGCCCACGCGTCTTGCAGCGTCACCGTGCCGCCGAAGCGAACCCCGCCGAACAGGGCAAATTCAGCGCGACGCTGCAGCAGCAGGCGCACGACCTTCAGGAAGTTCTTGTCCCAGCGCACCGTGATGCCGTATTCGGCGACGCCGCCAAAACCGGCGAGGGCACGTTCGTCGAGTTCCTCGTGCAGGTCGGCATAACGCTCTATCGGCTCGAACGCGACGCGCGAACCGTCGGCGCGCGACACCGCCGATTTCCTGCGGCAGCGGCTCGATCTTCAAGCCGTCGATGCCGACGACGGCGTGCCCGTCGTTGAGCAGGTTGTGCGCCAGGCCAAAGCCTGCCGGCCCCATTCCGGCGACGAGCACGCGGTAGCTGCTGCGCGGCGCGGGCAGCGGCCGGCGCAGGTTGAGCGGGTTCCAGCGCGTCAGCAGCGAATAGATCTCGAAGCCCCACGGCAACTCGAGAACGTCTTTCAAGGTCCGCGTCTCGGCCTGCGGAATGTTCACCGGTTCCTGTTTCTGGTAGATGCACGACTTCATGCAATCGTTGCAGATGCGGTGCCCGGTCGCCGCGACGAGCGGGTTGTCGACCGCGATGATGGCCAGAGCGCCGATCACGTGGCCGCTCACCTTGGCGCTGTGGAACTCCGAAATCTTTTCTTCGAGCGGACAACCGGCGAGCTTGACGCCGAACGCCGAGCGCTTGAACGCCACGCTGCCGTCGGCCGCGGGTTTTTCCTTCAAGCCGGTCGAGCAAGAATCCTTGCCCTGTTTGTGGCACCAGATGCAGTAGTTCGCGTGGTCGAGCGCGCCGGCGAGATCCGTCCCGGCGTCGGTGAGCTTGAAACCGGTGCGGCGCCGGATCTGCTCCGGCTTGATCGTGAACGTCGTGAACGGTGCCGTGTCGTTGCGGTCGATCGCGTGTTCGAGCAGGTTCAGGGGATCGACCTTGGCCGGCACCTTGAACAGCAGCCCCTTATGGTGGCGCGCCCGGCCCGCCGGGCTGTGCAGCGCCCACGCCGCGTATTCCAGCGCGAGTGCGATCTCGGCCGCAAAAGCCGTTTCGTCGGCCAACCAGCGCTGCACGCAACGCGCGAACGCGAGTTCGAATTCAGCCCCTGCGTCGGTGCTCGAACCGACCCGAGCCTCCAGATCGGCGCCCAAACGCTCGCCGTCCAGGGCGCGTGCAGCGTCGGGCGTGAACGCCTTCGCGGCGCTGCGCTGCACGAACTGGCGCTTCACTTCATAGAGCGGCGCGAGGCGCTGGTGCTGCTCGGCGAGCAGCCGCCACCTCGGCGCGGATGCCGAACAGACGCCCGAGAAAGTCGTCGACATGCGGCGCGAGTTCGATCAGAAGCTGCGACTCGTCCTTCGCGCTCAGCGCCTGCGGCTCGGCGCGCGAACCGGCAAGACGCGCGTGCAATGCCGCGTCGCACGCCTGAAGCTCGCGCAGAAACGCGGCGTCGACTTTGGCCAGGCCGGCGCGATCGTAGAGATCGGCGAATTGAATTTCGAACCCCAGGTTCAGCATACGCACACGGCCCTGATCTTCCCCAACAGAAAAGGGCTAGCAGGTTCACACCGGCTAACCCTCTGCGCTCTGGCTCCTCGTGAGCCGCAGGATATCAGACGGGTTGCGCCCCACGCCAAGAACATAATCATTTGCGGCTGCCGGCATGCTTGCCCTGCCGAGCTGAAAATCATTCAGTCGACCGCCTCGGCGTTCCGGCCTCCGGCGCCCGAAATTGCAGCGCAGCCGCAGACGCGCAGGTTTGTGCCCGCCCGCACTCCTAGAATGCAGCGATCCCACGCAACCGAGGGTCTCGCCATGCAGCGCAGACTTCTGGCCATCATCCTTTGCGTCGTTGCGGCAGCTTTCGCTGCCCAGGCGAGCGCCCAATCGTTGCCGCCCGGACCGAAGGTCACCATCACCGCGGTGACGCAGCTCTCGCCCGCGCTGCCGCAATACAGCAAGGTCGACGTGCCGATGCTGCGCGAGCAGATGCCGGCGGCGAGCAACGGCCGCATCGAGTTCAACCTGAAGAGCTATCCCGAGATGAGCGTGCAGGGGCCGGAGGTGATCCGCCTCGTGCGCTCCGGCCAAGTGGACATCGTCGGCGCGCCGCTCACCACGGTCTCGGGCGACGTGCCGCTGCTCGACGGCTTCGACCTGCCGGGGCTGCACACCAGCATGGAGCAGGTGCGCAAGACCGGCCACGCGCTGATCCCGACGGTGAACAAGGAGCTCGAGAAGCTGGGCGTGAAGATCATCGGCACCAGCCCGTTCCCGGCGCAGGTGTTCTTCTGCAAACGTCCGGTGTCGGGCATCGCGGACCTGCAGGGCCGCAAGATCCGCGTTGCCGGGCCGGCGCAGGGCGACTTTCTCAACGCCCTGGGCGCCCAGCCGGTGGCGATCGCGTTCGGCGAGGTCTACAGCGCGCTCGAGCGCGGCACGGTGGAATGCGCCGTCACCGGCACCGGCACCGGCAACGCGCAGAAGTGGTTCGAGGTGACGAGCCACCTGTACACCTTGGTCGCCTCGTGGGGAATCTCCGCCTACATGGTGAACCTGGAGTGGTGGAACAAGCTCGATCCCCAGGTGCGCACCTTCCTCGAGAACTACTTCGTCAAGCTCGAGGACGCGCAGTGGAAGCTCGGCGCCGAGCTGACCCAGGACGGCATCGAGTGCAACGTCGGCAACGCCGCCGGCTGCAAGATTTTCACCGTGCTGACCGACAAGAAGATGACGCTGGTCAAGCCGAGCGACGCCGACAACGCGCGCGCGCGCCAGGTGCTGGTGGACGTGGTGCTGCCGAGTTGGGTGAAGCGCTGCGGCGCGCGCTGCGGCGAAACCTACAACCAGTTGGTGGCTCCCCTCACCGGTGTCCGATACAAGGGCAACTGACGCGGGTTCGCCAGTGCTGCGGGTGGTCAGCCGCGCGAGCCGCGGGGTCGACGCCCTCGCGCGCGGCATGAACCGCTGCGCGGGCTGGCTGTTCGTCGTCTGCGCGCTGTTCATCACCTTCGACGTGCTGGCGCGCAAGTTCTTCGGCTTCTCTTCGCGCTCGACGACGGAAGTCTCCGGCTACATGCTCGGCATCGGCATCGCCTGGGGCCTGGCCGGTGCGCTGGAGGCGCGCACCCATGTGCGCATCGACATCCTGGTGCAGAAGGTGGCGCCGCGCTGGCGCGGCATCCTGCATTGGGCCGCGCTCGCAACGCTCGCGGTGTTTGCCGGTTTCCTGCTTTACGGTGCCTGGCACACGACGGCGGAGTCGTGGAGTTTCAACGCGACCGACAACAGCCTGCTGAAGATTCCGCTCGTGATTCCGCAGGGGCTGTGGCTGATCGGCATCGCCGTGTTCTGCATCATGGTGGCGGTGCGCGTGCTCGAGGTCGCGCTGCTGCTGCCGCGGGGTGGACATCGATGCCATCGAGCGCCTGACCGGCCCGCGCAGCTATGTCGAGGAGGCGGACGAGGCCCTGCAAGCGATCGGGCGGCCGCGCCCATGATCGCGGTCCTGTTCCTGATCGTTCTGCTGCTTGTTTCCGTCGTTGCCGTTCTCGTGGGAGGCGGTTCGGTCGCGCAGTTGCCGATCGCCCAGATCGTGCTGCTGATCGCGCTGTTCTGCGCCTTCTTCGGCGCCGGCATCTACATCGCCGCCGCGCTCGGCATCCTCGGCATCATCGCCGGCTTCGTTTTCTCGGACCGGCCGTTCTGGGACTTCATCGGCCAGATGGTCTGGCAGCCGACCACGAATTTCGTGCTGGTCGCCGTGCCGCTGTTCCTGCTGATGGGCGAGATCATGCTGCGGGCGGGTCTGTCGGACAAACTCTACCGCTCGCTCAACCTGTGGTTCCAGCGCGTGCCGGGCGGGCTGCTGCACACCAACATCGCCTCGTGCAGCGTGTTCTCGGCGATTTCCGGCTCGAGCGTCGCCACCGCGGCGACCATGGGCGCGGTCGCGCTGCCCTACTTCCGCCAGACCGCGTATTCGCAGCCGATGGTGCTGGGGTCGCTCGCCGCCGGCGGCGCGCTCGGCAACCTGATTCCGCCCGGCATCACCTTCATCGTCTACGGCCTGATCACCGAGACCTCGGTCGGGCAGCTCTACCTTGCGGCGGTGGGGCCGAGCGTGCTCGTGGTGCTGCTGTTCACGGCCGTGATCTTGATTCATGGGCTCAGGCATCCGCTGCCGCTGCCGGAGAAGGTCCCGCTCAAAGTCAAGCTCGCCGGCCTCGTCGATCTGATACCGACCGCGATCCTGATCCTCGTCGTGCTCGGCACCATCTACTCCGGCCTGGCGACGCCGACCGAGTCCGCGGCGCTCGGTGTCGTGGCAGCGATCGTGTTTGCTGCGCTCTCCGGGCGCTTCTCCTGGAAGATGCTGGATGAATCGGCCAAGGCCACTGCCCACACCACCGCGTTCGTCGGCCTGATCCTGTGCGGCGCCTACGTGCTCAATTTCATCTTCGGCAGCCTGGGCGTGCCGCATGCGCTGGCGAAGTTCGTCTCCAGCCTGCCGGTTCCGCCGTGGGTGATCATGGCGCTGATCATCGGCTTCTACCTCGCGCTGGGTACCTTCATGGAGGGCTTCTCCATGATCGTCACGACGATTCCGGTCATCTTCCCGGTGGTGAAGGCGCTGGGCTACGACCCGGTGTGGTTCGGCGTCATCGTCACCATGCTCGTCGAGATCGCGCTCATCAGCCCGCCCGACGGAACGGTGCTCTACGTCCTGCAAGGCATGCGCGGAACCCCGGGGCCGATCACCGACGTGTTCCGCGGCGTGATCCCGTTCATCGCCGTCTACGTGCTCGCGATCGTGGTGCTGATGCTGCTGCCCGAACTGGCGCTGTGGTTGCCGCGCGTGGCGCGTTAGTCAGGACTTCAGCTTGGCCGACGCGGCGATCCGGACCAGCGCGATCGGCCCCGTGGCGGTGGCCGGTACGAAATCCGCCGAATCTGCCGAGTCGGCCTCGAGCAGCCAGGCGTGCGCCGAACCCAGTTCGACCGCAAGCAACGTTTCACCCGCGACTCCTTCCAAACTTGACAGCCGGTCTGCCGCGACGATGTCCGACGACCGCACTGAACTCGCCGCGCCGAGTCATGACGTTGAACACGCGCACCGGGCCTGCGAGCAGCCGGCAGGTTGTGCGCCAGTCGCCGCTGAAGGCATAGGGCGGCTGCAACAGGCGAATGCGCTCGTGATGTGTAGCGCCCGTTGCCTCGTCCGTGCTGCGGAGCTCGACGCCGGCGCCTGCGATCACCATGAACCGGCGGTCGAAGCCGGGCAGGCTGGAAAACGGACAGTCGACGCCGATGTCGGTGACGCCCACCTGCCACCGGACGGCATCAAAGCCCGCTTGCTGCGGATGTTCGGCGATGATGTGCGCGACACCGAGGCCGTTTTTCCAGGGGACGGCGCGGTGCTGCGCGGCGGGCAGGGATTTCAGCGGCATGGCTCATGCAGGATAACGACAAGTGCAGGCCTCGAGAGCACCATGCCGGTTTTACCGGCGACGCATACCGCGCTCGGTTGCCGGAGCGCGCGTGCCACGCCCCGCGAACCGACCGTTGTCATGATGAAATGCGCTACCGACAAGAGACGCGCCACAGTTTTCCTCTCCAAGGAGAAAGATCATGCGGATCGGATGCCCGAAAGAGATCAAGAACCACGAATACCGGGTCGGCCTCACGCCGGCCAGCGTGCGCGAACTCGCGAGCCGCGGCCACAGCGTGCTGGTGCAAGCCGGCGCGGGCGCCGAGATCGGCCTGACCGACGCCCAGTACGCGGCGGCCGGCGCGACCATCGTCGCCGACGCGGCGAGCGTGTTCGCCACCGCCGACATGATCGTCAAGGTCAAGGAGCCGCAGCCGCAGGAGTTCCCATTGCTGCGCGAAGGCCAGATCCTCTACACCTACCTGCACCTCGCGCCGGACCCGGATCAGACCGCCGCGCTCGTCAAGTCGGGCGCGATCTGCATCGCCTATGAAACGATCACCGGCCCGGGTGGCGGTTTGCCCTTGCTGGCGCCGATGAGCGAAGTGGCGGGGCGCATGGCGATCCAGGCCGGCGCCGCGCACCTCGAACGCAGCAAGGGTGGCCTCGGCGTATTGCTCGGCGGGGTGCCCGGCGTCGCGCCGGCGCAGGTGGTGATTCTTGGTGGCGGCGTGGTCGGCACGAACGCCTTGCAAATCGCGGTCGGCATGGGCGCGCGGGTCTCGGTGCTGGACGTCTCGGTGCAACAGTTGCGCCATCTCGACCTCGTGTTCGGGAACCGCATCAGCACGCTGTTTTCGACCGCGCACAGCGTCGAGCAGGCGGTGCTCGACGCGGACTTGGTGATCGGCGGGGTCCTGATCCCCGGCGCCGCTGCGCCCAAGCTCGTGACGCGCGCGATGGTCGCGCGAATGAAAAAAGGCGCCGTCGTGGTTGACGTCGCGATCGACCAGGGCGGCTGCTTCGAGACCTCGCATGCGACGACGCACGCCGAGCCGACGTACCAGGTCGACGGCGTCGTGCACTACTGCGTCGCGAACATGCCCGGCGCCGTGGCGCGCACGTCGACCTTCGCGCTGAACAACGCGACGATCGGCCACGCCGTCGCGCTCGCCGACAAGGGTTGGCGCCAGGCGCTGCTCGACAACCCCCACCTGCGCGCCGGGCTCAACGTGGCGGCAGGGCGAGTCACCTACGAAGCAGTCGCGAAGGCGCTGGGCTGCGAGTACACGCCGGCGCAAGGGGTGCTGGGCTGAGCGCGACTTGACTCGTGCGACCTGCGCGCCGGCGCAGGGCTGAAGCGGGTGCGCCGGTCGCCAACGCGGTGAGTCAAACCTCCAGCGTTGCGCCATGCTCGGGCACCGCAACGCGCCAACCGAGTTCGTCCTTGATCCGCAAGCGCAGCGCGTCTGCCGCGGCAGGCTCGCCATGCACGACGAAGGTCTGCTCGGGCGGCGCGTGGAAACCGCGCAGCCAATCCATCAGACCGAACGCGTCGGCATGGCCGGAGAAGCCTTCGAGGTGACTCACTTCGGCTTTCACGGCGACGTACTCGCCGTGGATCTTCACCTCGCGCGCGCCTGCGATGAGGCTCGCGCCACGCGTGCCGCCGACCTGAAAACCTGGAAAGACGATCGCGTTGCGCGGGTTCGGCGCCATCGCCTTCAAGTGGTGCAGGACGCGCCCGCCGGTGGCCATTCCCGAAGCCGAAATCACGACCCTCGGCCAGCGCGAACGCGTCAGGCGCTCCGACTCCTTGGGCGTCGCGACGAGCGTCACGTCGTCGGTCAGGCCGACCGCCTCGCGCGCGCCGATGCGCAGCAACTTGCGGTGCCGCTGGTAGAGCTCGGTGGCCGCACTCGCCATCGGGCTGTCCAGAAAGATCGGCAACTCCGCGGGCACTTCGCCCGCCGTCTTCAGGCGCTGCAGAACGAGCAGCAGCGCCTGCGCGCGACCGACAGCGAACGAGGGCAGCAAGACACTGCCGCCGCGCTTCGTCGTCGCGCGAATGATGGCACCCAGGCGCGCCTGCACGTCTTCCGGCGGGTGGGTGCGGTTCCCATACGTCGACTCGATCAACAGCACGTCGGCGTGATCGATGTTCCGGGGCGCGGGCATCAGCAAATCGTCGGTGCGGCCGAGATCGCCGGAGAAGACGAGCGTTCGCCCTGCGGCGCGCAAGCTGAGCGCATTCGCGCCGAGCAAGTGGCCGACCGGCGTGAAGCCCACCACAACGTCGCCCACGCGCACGCTGCGCCCGGCGGTCACGGCAATCATCTTCGCAATGGCGCGCTTCGCGTCGGCCACGCTGTAGAGCGGCAACGCCGGCGCGTGGCGCGACCAGCCGCCGCGATTCGCGCGGCGTGCGTCTTCTTCTTGCAAATGGGCGCTGTCCAGCAGCAGCACCTCGGCCAGGTCGCGCGTCGCTGCCGAGGCGTAGACCGGCCCCTTGAAGCCTTGTTTCACGAGCCCGGGCAGCCAGCCGCTGTGGTCGAGGTGCGCATGGCTCAGCACGACCGCGTCGATGCTCTGCGGCGGAACGGCCGGCGCGGCCCAGTTGCGCTCGCGCAGCAGCTTGAAACCCTGGAACAGACCGCAGTCGAGCAAGACCCGTGCGCCGCCCGCGTCGATCAAGTGTTTCGACCCGGTGACGGTGTCGGCAGCGCCGAGGAAAGTGATCTTCATTCGCTGCTCCTGGATTGGCGCCGCGTCGGCTGTCCCACCGGCTCCGGGCTGGATGCGATTCGGCGCATCGCGCTTCGATCGCGCAGCGGCTTCTTCGTGGTTCAGGCCCGAGGCGACCGGGCATCGGCACAATGTCGGTCAGGCGCACCCGGTCGCGCTTGATCCCGCTCAATCCAGACCGGGCTGCGCGCTTCTAAGCTCGGGCTGTCCCCGACTCAGGAGCCGCAGATGAATGCCATCAAGTCCATCCTCATGCACCTGGACGACTCGCCCGCTTGCGCGACGCGCCTGCGCGTCGCCAACGCCGTCGCCGAGACCCTGGACGCGAAAGTCAAGGCCCTGTACGCCGTGCTGCCGGCGTTCATGCAATACGCCATGGCGTATTCCGCCGGCGCCGAAATGGCACCGCTGATGGAGGCGTTGGAACAGGAGCGGCGCGCGCGCACCCGGGCGCTGTTCGACACGACGGTGGGCAGCGGCACGGGCAAGCGCCTGGCACGCGTCGACTGGGCCGAATGCGTGGGTGAACCGAGCCTGGCCTTCGCCCGCGAAGCCCTCGTCGCCGACCTGCTGCTGCTCGGCCAGCGCGCCGAACTGGGCGCCGCTCCGACGGGCGTGAACGCCGATTTCAACGAATCGGTACTGATCGCGAGCGGCAAACCGGCGCTCGTGATCCCGTCGATCTACAAGGCCGAGCCGATCGGCAACGTCGTGCTGATCGCCTGGAAGCCGACGCGCGAAGCGGCGCGTGCGCTGAATGCTGCGTTGCCGTTCCTGCAGCGCGCGCAGCAGGTGCACCTGGCGCTGTGGAGCGAACCGGGCGCGGATGAAGCGCCTGGGCCCGACGTCGAGGCGAGCCTGCGGCGCCACGGCGTGACCGCGATCATGCACCGCGACGTCGCGCGCAACCGCGAGGTCGGCGAGCTGTTGCTGTCGCGTGCCGCCGATCTGGGCGCCGACTTGCTCGTGATGGGCTGCTACGGCCACACCCGGGCCCGCGAATGGGCGCTGGGCGGCGCGTCGCGCAGCGTCTTGCAGTCGCTGACGGTGCCGGTGCTGATGGCGCATTGACGCCGGGTTCGAGTTGAGGAGGCTTGTGGGGGCCGGTCGGGCATCGGTGCATCCGATTGCACAAGAGGAGAAAACATGTTTCGCAGATGGATGTTGTTGCTGCTCGCGGCGTTCTGCTCGGTCGCGCTCGCCGCCGGCCCGCACCCGGTGGTGACCTACTCGAAGAAGGCGAAGTTCGAGGACGTGCGCGACGATCTGAAGCTCGCGATCGAGAGCAAGGGCCTGGTGATCGACTATCACGCCCACATCAACCAGATGATCGAGCGCACCGGCAAGGACGTCGGCTCGACGCGCAGAATCTACGTCGACCTGCAGGCGTTCGTTTTTTGCAGCGCGGTGCTGTCGCGCAAGATGATGGAAGCCGATGCGGCGAACGCCGCGATGTGCCCGTATTCGATCACGGTGTATGCACGCGCGAGCGAGCCCGACAGGGTCCACGTCGCCTACCGCCGCCCGTGGCGCCCCGATGGCTCGGCAGCGTCCAAGGCGGCGCTCAAGGAAGTGGAAACGCTGCTCGACGGAATCGCGCGGTCATCGCTCGGGATGAAGTAGCTTCTGTGCCCCGCATCGCAATCCCGATCTCGGCGCCGTATTTCAACACCTGCACGTCCGCGCCCTGGTATGAGTGGTTGATGTTGCCGGCATAAATCCAGCCGCGATTCGGCCCCGCAGTCACATCACACCAGCTGTAGCCGCGCAGGCTGCAGCGGTCAGGGCATGTCGCTCGGCGTCGCGATCGTGACCGCGCGCAACCGCTGGGCACCGATTGCTGCGATGCTTGAGGCATGGCCACGAGTCCAGTCGAAGCTGCCGCGCCGGATGTCGAGTTGAACGCAACGCCAAACAACACCGAACCCGGCTTGTCCACCGCCCAGGCTGCTGCGCGCCTCGCCGAGGACGGGCCCAACGCGCTGCCGGGCGGAAAGCACCGCACCTTGCTCGCCATCGCCGGCGAGACGCTGCGCGAGCCGATGTTCCTGCTGCTGCTTGCGGCCGGCGTGCTGTACCTTGTGCTCGGCGACTTGCAGGAAGGCCTGACGCTGTTCGGCTTCGTGCTCGTCACGCTCGGCTTGACGCTCTATCAGGAAGGCAAGACCGAGCGTGCCATCGAGGCCCTGCGCGACCTGACCAGCCCGCGCGCCCTGGTGATTCGCGACGGTCAAGCGCAGCGCATCCCGGGCCGCGATGTGGTGCGAGGCGACCTGCTGCAACTGAGCGAGGGCGACCGTGTTCCTGCCGATGCCCTGCTGCTGTCCGCCGACGGCCTGCGCGCCGATGAATCGCTGCTCACCGGCGAGGCCGTTCCAGTGAGCAAACGGGCGGCGAACCCGGTTGAACGGGTGTCGAGCCTCGCCGCGGCCGAAGAGGCCAGGGCCCGACCGGGAGGCGACGAGCTTGCAAGTGTCTATGCCGGAACGCTGATCGTGCAGGGGCATGCGCTCGCGCATGTCACCGCCACCGGTGCCGGGAGCGAAATCGGCCGCATCGGCACGGCCTTGGGCACGCTCGATAACGAGCGCTCGCCGCTGCAGAAGCAAACGCAGAAGCTGGTGCGCAACCTGGCCGTGCTGGCGCTGGCGCTGAGCCTGACGATGGTGCTCGTGCATGGCCTGTTGCGTGGCGACTGGCTGCAAGCCTTGCTCGCCGGGATCGCCCTGGCCATGGCGATGCTGCCCGAGGAGTACCCGGTGGTGCTGACCGTGTTCCCTGCGCTCGGCGCGCGTCGCTTGTCCAAAGAAGGCGTGCTCACGCGCCGCATCAATGCGATCGAGACGCTCGGCGCCACCACGGTGCTGTGCAGCGACAAGACCGGCACCCTGACGGAGAACCGCATGACGGTGACGCACCTCGCTGCGGGTGGCGTCGAACTCGCGAGTCGACTGATCCTGAGCTCCTTGCGTGCCGGCCCCTTGCCCGAGGCGTTCCACGCTCTGGTGGAGTTCTCGGTCCTGGCCAGCGCGGTGGACCCGTTCGATCCGATGGAAAAAGCTTTCCACCAGCTCGGCGAACGCTTTCTTGCCGACACCGAACACGTGCACCACGATTGGCGCCTGGTGCAGACCTATCAACTCAGCCCGGCACTGCGCGCGATGTCGCATGTCTGGGCGGCACCGGCAGGAGGCGCTCAGACCGTGAGCACCAAAGGGGCGCCGGAGGCGGTCATGGACCTGTGCCATCTCAACGCTGATCAGCAAGCTCGCATCGCCGGCGTGGTCGACGAGTTGGCCGCCCAGGGGTTGCGCGTGCTCGCGGTGGCCAGCGGTACGTTCGATGGGCCGGACTGGCCAACGACCGAGCACGACTTCGACTTCGAGTTCGTCGGCCTGCTCGGCCTGGCAGATCCGATTCGGCAGCAGGTGCCGGGGGCAATCGCCGAATGCCGTGCCGCCGGCATCCGCGTCATCATGATCACCGGCGACTACCCGGCCACGGCACGCGCGATCGCGCACCAGGCCGGTCTGGTCGAGAGCGAAGGCGCGGTGCTGTCGGGCGATCAGATGGCCACGCTCACCGATGCGGCGTTGCGCGAGCGTTTGGCCACCGTCAGCGTCTGCGCCCGCATCGCACCCGAGCAGAAGCTGCGCATCGTGCAGGCCCTGAAAGCGCGCGGCGACGTCGTTGCCATGACGGGAGACGGCGTGAACGACGCACCCGCGCTGCGCGCGGCGCATGTGGGCGTGGCCATGGGCAGGCGCGGCACGGACGTGGCGCGCGAGTCGGCGTCGCTGGTGTTGGTCGACGACGACTTTGCGGCGATCGTGCGCGCGGTGCGGCTGGGCCGGCGCATCTTCGACAACCTGCGCAAGGCCATGTCCTACATCCTGGCGGTGCACGTGCCGATCGCCGGCATGGCGTTGCTGCCGATGTTGCTCGATTGGCCCGCTCTGCTTTACCCCATGCACATCGCGCTGCTTGAACTGATCATCGATCCGGCGTGCTCGATTGCGTTCGAGAACGAGCCCGCCGAAAGCGACGTGATGCAGCGCCCGCCCCGTGATGCCGCGGCCCCGCTCTTCGGCGGTGCCACGCTGTGGCTGGCGCTGCTTCAGGGGCTCGGCCTGCTCGCCGTGGTGCTGGTGGCGTTCGCTTCGGCCGCGCCTCGGCTGCCCGAGGCAGAAGCCCGCGCGTTCGCATTCGCCACGCTGGTGGTGGGAAACCTGGCACTCATCTTGTCGAATCGGTCGGCGACGCGGCGACTGCGGGACACGCTGCGCACGCCGAACAAGACGTTGTGGATCGTCGTCGGCCTGGCGTTTGCGCTCCTGCTGGCTGCACTCTACGTGCCCTGGGCGGTCAGCGTGCTGCGCTTTGCACTCCTGCCGGCGATCGAGCTGGCAGCGGCGTGCGGGCTTGGCTTGCTGAGCATCGCGTGGTTCGAAGGCATCAAGTGGGCGCGCGGCGCGCAGGGCGTGCGAGTGCGGCCTCGCTTGTAGCGAGGCCGCTTCTGCGCGAATTCCCCCCAAGCGACAAGGTCATCGCAGCAGGCAACGTTTCAATCCCGCATCGTCGCCAGCACCCAAGGCCCAGCCACACCCACCAGCAGGGCGAAGAAGACGGCACGCCGAAAATCAATCCAAGCCCCCAGAACCTGCCGCGCCCAATGAAGCCGCTGCCGGCGTAGATCGGCGCGCAACCCGTCGCATAAGGCGAGATCACGCCCATCAGGCCCAGGCCATAGATGCACAGCATCGCCAGCGGCACGCCCGGCACGCCGGGAATCTCCTTGCCGATCGCCAGCACCACGGGCAGCACCGCGACCGCGTGCGAGGTGATGCTGGCGAACAGGTAGTGCGACCAGTAGAAGATCGCCACCAGCGCGAACATCGCGAGCAGCGGGTCGACGCCTTGGAGCGGTGCAGCGGCCGAGCGCGCAAGCCATTCGACGAAGCCGATGCGGCGCAACCCGTCGGCCAGCGTCAGCACGAACGTGAAGTAGATCAGCACGCCCCAGGCTTCGCGTTCGGCGAGAACGTCTTCCCAGGCGATCACGCGCAGCACCAGCATCAGCGAGATCACGACGAGCACGACAGTGGTGGGGTCGATGAAGCGCGAGCCCAAGCCCGGCAGAGAAACATTCGGATTGCTCCCCGTGACCCAGAGCGCTATCGCCAGCGCCACGAGTGCGGCCATCTTCCATTCCTTGATTGATGTCCGCCCCATCTTGCGCAATTCGTCGGCAGCCCAGACGACGGTCTCGGGGCTTTCACGGGTCTCCGGCGGGTAGACCCAGTAGGTGAGCAGCGGCACGAGCGCGAGCAGCAGCAGACCGGCGGGGGCGAAGCCGACGAAGAAGCCCCACCAGCCGATCTCGAAGCCAAACGTGCGCTGCGCCAACGCAACCGCGGTCGCGTTCGGGACGAGCGCCGTGATGAACATCGAACTCGTGACCGCGGTTGACGCAAACGCCGTCCACATCAGGTACGCGCCGATGCGCCGCGCGCTCGTGCCCGGCTCGCTGCCGTAAAGCGGCGGGATCTGGCGCACGATCGGGTAGATCGTGCCGCCGCTGCGTGCCGTGTTCGAAGGCGTTCCCGGCGCCAGCGCCAGATCGGACAGTGCGATCGCGTATCCCAGGCCCAGCGTGCGCTTGCCGAGGGTCCGCACCAGCAGCAGCGCAATGCGCCGGCCCAGGCCGCTTTGGCGATATCCGAGCGCGAAGAGGAACGCGCCGAACGTCAGCCACACCGTCGGCTCGGCAAAGCCGCCCAGCGCCCAGCGAACCGAGTTCGCCGCGTCGGCGTCGACCAGGCGCGTCGCCGCGATGAAGCTCACCGCGATGAGCCCGATCGCCGCGTTGGGCAGCGGTGTCGCCACCATCGCGACGATCGCCGCCGCGAACACGGCAAAGTAGCGCCACGCCTGCGGCTGCAGACCGGCCGGCGACGGAAGCAGCGTGAGAACGAGCCAAACGGCCAGAGGCCAAATCACTCGCCAGCGCTGCCTCACGGTGCCGCGGCGCTACGCCATCGCCTGGCCCCAGCCCGCCGTTCCGGTGGCCGGAATGCGCAGCAGCAGCGGCGGCATCGGCGGCGCGGTTTCCGCGACTTCGCGTTCGATGCCGCTGCGAATCACTTGGGCCAGGCCGTCCATCTGCGACGCGTAAGCGTCCATCAGGTCGTCGAGCGAGACGATGCCGGTGAGCTGATCTTCGTCGTTCGTCACGAGCAGGCGGCGCACGCCGCTGTCCTGCATCACGGCGAGCGCGTCGCTCAGATCGTCGTCTTCGCCGATGCTGGCGATGGCCTGGCTCGCCAGGTCGCCGATGATCGCGGTGCTGCCGTCCAGGCCGCGCGCCAACGCGTCGATCACCAGGTCACGATCGGTGACGATGCCGCTCACGCGCGGGCCTTCGCTCGTCTGCGTCGTGACGACAAGCGCGCCGACGTGATGTTCGCGCATCAGCCCGGCGGCCTGAACCAGGCTGCTCGCCACGTCGACGCTGACGATGCGGCGCCGACAGATGGAACCGATGTTCGTGCTCATGATTGCACCTTGATCTCGTCGACGACGCTCAGCACGCCCGGAGCCGACCATGCCGCGCCCATGGCGGCGTTGCGCTCGGCCCATGAATCAACATTGCCGCGCAGCGTCACCGCCGAGCCGCTGACCATGATTTCGATGTGTTTCGCTTCGCGCTCGGCGTGGCGCGCCAGCGCGTCGCGAATCCGATCCGCCACCTTGGCCGGCGTGACGCTGGGCTTGAGCGTGATCGTGTTGCTGACGCCGACCACGCCGGTCAAGTTGCGCACCGCCTTTTCGGCGCTGCCGCGCTGGTACTGCACGGCGCGCTCGATCGCGTACTTTTCGGCAAACGTATTCAGATGCCCGGTGAGCGTGACCACACCGTTCTCGGCGGCGACGCCAACATGGCTCGCGTTGATCGACGGATCCCACTCGAGTTCGGCCGTCACGTCTTTCTTCAGTTGTGCATCGGTCTTCATGAGTGTTCCTTTGCGCAGCGCCCGGTCGCTGCGAAGGCTTGACACGAGCAAGCGTCCGGGGCTGGGCCTGCGCATCGATGCAGTGCATGCTAGGCATGGCGCTGAAGTGGCGCTTGAGCCTTCGCAAACCGTGCGATGGGCAGCGCGCTGAACAAGTCCCCGGATCTCAAGCAAATGTGGCTTGGCCACTTCGCTTGACCCCCTTGGGGGGCGGGAATGTCGAAGACATTTCCTGAGGGCACTCAGGCGTAGCGGCGCAGGCGTTGCGAGAACTCCTGGAGCGGCGCGATACCGCTGCTTTCGGCGCGTTGGCACCAGTCCTGCAACTGGTTCACGAGCTGCTCGCGCGTCGCTGCGGATCGCCCCCAGAGGGCGGCGAGGTCGTGGCGCATGCTCAGCATCGTCGCGAGCATCCGGATGTAGAGCCAGCCGATGTCGAACTCGTACCACTTGCTCGACAGCTTGGCCGAGGTGGGATACGCGTGATGATTGTTGTGCAGTTCCTCGCCGCCGATCACGATTCCCCACGGTGAAATATTGCGGCTCGCGTCTGCCGTGGCCCAGTGCCGGTAGCCCCAGCAGTGGCCGATGCCGTTGATGACGCCTGCCGCCCAGAACGGGATCCAGACGATCTGCGTCACCAGAACGAGAGCGCCGGGAATCACGCCGAACAAAGCGACGTCGATCACGCCCATCAGCACCATGCCGAGCATCGCGTGGCGCGCGTAGACGTTGCGCTCGAGCCAGTCGTCCGGCGTGCCGTGGCCGTAGCGCGAGAGCGTCTCGGGCTTGCGCGCCTCCTTGATGTAGAGGAACACGCCGCCCCACAGGACGCGGTTCAAACCGAGGATCTGAGGGCTGTGCGGGTCTTCCGGGGTATCGCACTTGGCGTGGTGCTTGCGGTGCACGATTGCCCACGCTACTGCGAAGCGCCTTCGCCTTGCTTGATCTGGTGCAAGCAGACGCGACGAAGGCGCTGCGCCGAGCTCACCAGCCCTTGGGTGTCGTCGCTGCCGGCGCCGGGCGCGCACTGCGGCGCCCACATCCTTCGAGTCGTGATTTGAGATGCCGCAAGCGCGCCGGTGCGCGGCCGCCGCATGCTGCGGTTTTGCACCGTGGCCTCATGCCGTGAATCCCGGCACCGAAACAATCGCCTACTTCTCGATGGAGATCGGCCTCGCCGAAGGCCTGCCCACCTACAGCGGCGGCCTGGGTGTGCTCGCCGGCGACACGGTGCGCTCGGCGGCTGACGCCGAATTGGCGATGGTGGCGGTGACGCTCGTGCACCGCCAGGGCTACTTCCGGCAGCACCTGGCGACCGATGGCACGCAGAGCGAAGCGCCACAACCCTGGTCGCCGGCCGAGACACTCAGCGAGATGCCGCAGCGCACGAGAGTGAGCATCGAAGGTCGCGACGTCGCGCTGCGCGCCTGGCGCTTCGACGTGAAGGGCGTCACCGGCGCCAGCGTGCCGGTGCTCCTGCTCGACGCCGACTTGCCCGAAAACGCCGAGTCCGACCGCCACCTCACCGACCATCTGTATGGCGGCGACGACCGCTACCGCCTGTGCCAGGAAATCATCCTGGGCATCGGCGGCGTGCGTTTGCTGCGCGCCCTCGGCTACACGCAACATCCGGCGCTTTCACATGAACGAGGGGCACGCCGCGCTGCTGATTCTCGAACTCGGCTTCGAAGAAATGCAGCGCCGCGGCCTGAGCGAGGCAACGCGAGAAGTCGCGCTCGCCGTCAAGCCGCTCTGCGTGTTCACGACGCACACGCCGGTGCCCGCCGGGCACGATCAGTTCCCGCTGACGCTGCTGCGCGAGGTGCTGACCGACTACCACGGCGCGTACAACAAGCGCGCGGTCGAGTTCTGCCTGGACGGCATCCTGAACATGACCTACCTGGCGCTGGACAACAGCCACTTCGTGAACGGCGTGGCGAAGAAGCACGGCGAGACCTCGCGCCACATGTTCGGCCAGTACAAGATCGACTCGATCACGAACGGCGTGCACGCCGCGTTCTGGATCGCGCCGCCGATCCGCGCCGTGCTCGACCGGCACATCGGCGCCTGGCGCGAAGACAACGCCAGCCTGCGCTACGCGCTGGGCATCCCGCGCCACGAACTGTGGGCCGCGCACCAGACGGCGAAGCAGGATCTGGTCGCGTGGCGTGAATCAGCGCACCGGCGCGAGCCTGTTTTCGAACACTTTCACGATCGGCTTCGCACGCCGCGCGACGACGTGGAAGCGCGCCGACCTGCTGTTCCACGACATCGATCGCCTGCTCGCGCTGCATGCGAACGCCGGGCCGATCCAGATCGTCTACGCCGGCAAGGCGCACCCGCGCGACGCTGCCGGCAAGGAACTGATCCGAACAATCTTCGCCCAGATCGAACGCCTCAAAGGCAAGCTCAGCGTCGCCTACGTCGAGGACTACGACATGGCGGTGGCCGAGCGCCTGGTCGGCCGGCGTGGACCTGTGGCTGAACACGCCGCAGCCGCCGCTCGAAGCGTCGGGAACGAGCGGCATGAAGGCTGCCATGAACGGCGTGCCGCAGCTCTCGGTGCTCGACGGCTGGTGGATCGAAGGCTGCATCGAGGGCATCACGGGCTGGGCGATCGGCGACGGCGCCGCGGCGGCGAGCCCCGGGCTCGACGAACAGGGCTTCGACGCGCAACAGCTCTACAACAAGCTCGAGACCGTGATCCTGCCGATGTTCTACCGCGACCCCGACCGCTGGATCGACGTGATGCGCCACACGATCGCGCTCAACGGCTCGTTCTTCAACACCGAGCGCATGGTCGATCAGTATGTGCGCAAGGCGTATTTCCGGTAGTCCCGTGTGACCCGCTCACTCCGTGCAATTTGACAGGAGGGATCAGCCATGCAAACGAATGCTCTGCCAAGCCTTTGACATGTCGGTGAACACGACCGGCTGTTGCCCCAAGTTCAACCCGCAGGGTTGGGACGCACAGGAACTCCACTTTCGCGACAAGCGCTTCGTGCGCGCCACCACGCGCAGCCTGATGCACATCCCGGTGAACATGGGGAAGGTCTTTGCGCGGGTGATGGAACACATTGAGAAGGCCGATGCCATGGACCCGGCTCAGTACATCGTCCTGTCGCGCGATACATCGGCGTTTGCCGGCGAACACCTGTTCGCGGTGCGCAAGGACGTTCCCGATGAATCCATGACCACGCTGTCAGGCGATTTCCTGACCAAGGTCTTCGATGGCCCCTACAGGAAGGCCGGCCAATGGTGCGCAGAAATGGCCAATCTCGTTCGCGCCCGGGGGACTGAACCTAAATCGATGTGGCTCTTCTACACGACGTGTCCGAAGTGCGCGAAGGCGTACGGGCAGAACTACGTCGTCGGCGTGGCGGAGATCTGAGTCAGCGCGTGCTCGCAACACCGGCCATGCTCACGACTTCGATGGACCGGCTGCGCGACGTCGATGCGGGCGACACGTCAAACGGTTTTGCACATGTCATTCATGTGCAGAATTGGGTGCGCGCATGGAGCTGCTGAGCGTTCGATTCGACGAAGCTTCATAGTTCTCGCGAACGAGTGGCAAGGGGCTGGACTCGCAGGTTCTACGGGCAGCGTGCCGGCGCTCAGGGCGCCGATGATCAGGGGATGGCCTGATCGCCCGCCAGGGCCATCCGCGCGATAAATCCTGAACGAGTCTCGCCCGTGGCGCGCGCCAATGCGTCGAGCCGGTGCAGCACGCGACGCGGCAAACTGATGTTGACTCTTTCCAGCGTGTCATCAAGCACCGCGGGGTCCACCTTGACGATGGCCCAGACCCACGCCTTCCATTCCTTGTGTTTCTTGCGCAACGCGTCCACGCCAGAGGGCTGAGGAATGTCGCGCCCCGAGTCCAGGGCAGTTTCGATCCAGGCAGCGATGGCTTCTTCGGCCTTGGCCATGGCCTCTTCCATCGTGTCACCGGCAGAGAAACACCCGGGCAGGTCAGGCACAACGACGCCGAACGCTTCGGATTCGCTACCAGGTTCAATGGCGACGGGGTAACGCATGTTGTAGCCTCTACTCAAATCCCGGCCTGTTGCCGTATGGCCTTCACCAGCCCCCTGCCCAAATCCTTCTTGGGGTGAGGAACCACGACGATGCCTGTGCGCTGCCCGTGTGTGAAGACGTGATGAGAACCATTGACGCGGGCAAGTCGCCAACCTGCCTTCTTCAGTTCACTGATCAGGTCAGCGCTCCTCATGTGTGTATGCTACACACGCGAACGTTGAATGTAAATCGCCACTCGGGATCGGCGATGTCCCTTCGCCGTCGAGGCCCTGTTCAGCCTGTCGTATGCCCTCAAGTTCATGCTCAAGAAGGGCCCGGCGCTGGTCGACTATGGTGTCATGCCGCTCGAAGGCCTATGGTGGGCGGACGACATGTCCAAGTTCGCTGTGGCGGACAAGTCGAACTGGAAGTGGACGGCGATGATCATGCAGCCTGAGTTCGTCACCGAGGCCCTGGTGCGCGACGCCCTGCCCGAGCTGCGGCGCAAGAAGAAACTTGCCGCTGTGTCGCGCCTGAGATTCGAATCGTTCACCGAAGGCCACTGCGCGCAAACGCTTCACGTCGGCCCGTTCGCGGCGGAAGGCCCCAGCATCGAAAGTGTGCACGCCTTCATTGCCGGTGCCGGGCGCTGGCTCGTGGGCAAGCATCATGAGATCTACTTGAGCGACACCCGAAGAGCAGACCCGGCGAAGTGGAAGACCATCATTCGGCAACCGATGACCGACGCGAAGTGGGCTCAAGCGCAGCAGGAGTGACCCACGAACGCGAACCGTACTCAGGCCACCCCGAGCGCGATTCTGGCCAAGCTCGCGGGGGGTGACCGCCGCTCGACTCCATCATGGGCGAGGGCTGAGCCGGGCAGCCGACTGCGCAGTCGTCCGGCAGGTTCACGCCACCGGCTGGTGGCCAGATGGGAAATCGATCGGGTGGTAACCCTTGGCGCCGACGGACAAGGCGAGCGGGCTTCGGTAGTCTTCGCCGTTGGCCAAGTGCTGAATCGCGACGCTGAAGTCCAAGCGTGGTTGCCAGCCGAGCTCGGTGCGCGCCTTGTGATTGACATAGATCCGGTCGATGCCCGCGAACATGGTCCATCGGCGGCGCGCGTACTCGGCAACGAACTGGGGCACATGGCGCGTGACGACCGAGGGCGCGTCGGTGCGCAGCTCCATTGCATCGCCCAGATCGAACGGCGAAGTGGCGCTGATGATGTAGCGATCGAAGCCGATGCGTGCCGCCTGCTCAACGGCGAGCAGATGCGCGTCGACCGCATCCTGCAGATCGACGCGCCGGTACAGCAGCTCGTTGACCTTGACGTTGGCGTCGTCGTATCGCTCGCGCACATCCTTGTTGTCGTCGCCTTCGGGAAAGAAGCGCGAGGTCCGCAGCACCACGCAAGGCAAGCCGGATTGCCGCCAGAACAGCTCGCACAGACCTTCGGCCGCCACCTTGGTGACGCCGTAGATGTTCTTGGGCACGGGGACGACTTGTTCCGTGATCCACGCCGCCGGGTCACCTTCGGGAGGTGTCAGCGCGCGGCCGAACGCACTCGTCGTGCTGGTGAAGACAAAGGCGCCGGCGCCGACGGCAACCGCTTCTTCCAGCAGGTTCAAGGTGCCGGCGATGTTGGTGTCGACGAAGTCCTGGCGGCTGTGCGTGGCCACATGGGGCTTGTGCAGCGTCGCCGTGTGAATGACCGCGTCGACGCCGCGCATGCTTTGCGCGACGAAAGCGCGGTCGACGATCGATCCGCGCGCGTGGGTGAATGGCGACGGTGTCACGTCGACGCCGATCACGTCATGCGCCGTACCCTGCAGGCTGCGCAGGAGTGCCTCGCCGAGATGGCCGGCGCTGCCGGTGACGAGAATCTTCATGGCGCAGGCAGGAGGGTTGATTGAAAGGCGGAAGGCAGTTCAATAGGTGCAGCCACCAGGAGCGGTGCGACCGCAACGATACCGCGACAACGCGCGACGCGGCGATTGCGGCGCCGGCCTCGCGCTGCCGTCGTGTCTCGCGGCAGACCGCGAACCGCGGCTCGTGCGCCTGACGCCGCGGGCACTGGCCCAGCGCGACTCTATATGTGTGTACTGTCGGACCCTGCAGATCGAGCGATCGAACGACGGAGACGTGCCAACCAGCGGACACTGAGCCGAGACTGCTTGCCGGCGGGGGACTAAACCGCTCGCGCGGTAAGCGCTCCGACGCGGTTGTGGTGGTTCGTTGCAGTGCCGTTTCTGCGATGTTGACGAGCGAGGCAGTCCGCCTCGTTCATCAACAGGAGCAGGACCATGGATTTTTCGACTCCCACCGTCTCGCCGTTGCGCCAACGCATGCTCGAGGACATGCGCATGCGCAAGTTCGAGCCCAAGACGCAGTCTGGCTATCTGCGTGCAGTGCGCAAGCTGGCCGCCTTCCTCAAGGCATCGCCCGACACCGCCAGCGCCGAGGATCTGCGGCGCTTCCAGATGCACTTGGTCGACCAGGGTGCCTCGCCGATCACGCTCAACTCGACGATCTCGGGCTTGAAGTTCTTCTTCGACGTCACGCTCAGCCGCGGCGAGCTGATGGCCAAGATGCAGCCCGTACACGTACCGCGCACGCTGCCGGTGGTGCTCAGCCGCGAGGAGGTCTCGCGCCTGATCGCGGCGGCCTGGAACCTCAAGCACCAGACGGCACTGTCGGTGGCGTACGGCGCGGGACTGCGCGCCAGCGAGGTCATCGCCCTGAAGGTCGGTGATGTAGACAGCCAGCGCATGACGCTGCGCGTGGAGCAAGGCAAGGGCCGCAAGGACCGCTACGCCATGCTGCCGCCGATCCTGCTGGAGCGGCTGCGGGTCTGGTGGCGTGTGGGTCACGCGCAGGGCAAGATCCTGCGCAACGGCTGGCTGTTCCCGGGGCTGGACCCCATGGACCCGCTGACCACGCGTCAGCTCAACCGCGCCATCCACGCCGCCGCCGACGCCGCCAAGATCGACAAGCGCGTGTCGATGCACACGTTGCGCCATTCCTTCGCCACGCACCTGCTGGAACAGAAGGTCGACATCCGCGTCATCCAAGTCTTGCTCGGCCATGTCAAGCTGGAGACGACCAGCATCTATACGCACGTGGCCACCGACCTGTTGCGCGAGGTGATTAGCCCGCTGGAGAACCTGCCGCCCTCCTGAGGCTGGCGTCGTGGGCACCCCCGCCCTGGAGGTCGCCGACATCTTCCGCGTCCATGGGCCCGCCTGGCGCGCCGCGCAGCGCGGCCACCTGAGCCTGGGCCAGCTCAAGGTGATGTCGGCCATCGAGCAGTGCCGCAGTGCGGCGCTGGGTGGACACGTCTTGCGCTGTGAGGGCTGTGGCACCGATCAGGTCGCCTACAACTCGTGTCGCAACCGGCACTGCCCGAAGTGCCAGAGCAGCGCGGCCAAGCGCTGGCTCGATGCGCGCCAGGCCGATCTGCTGCCGGTGGAGTACTACCACGTCGTGTTCACGCTGCCGGCGCCGATTTCGACAATCGCGTACCAGAACAAGGCCGTGGTCTATGGCCTGTTGTTCGACATCGCCGCCGAGGTCTTGCTGACCATCGCTGCGGACCCCAAGCACCTGGGCGCACGCATCGGCGCCACGCTGGTGCTGCACACCTGGGGCTCGGCGTTGACGCACCACCCGCACGTGCATGCCGTCGTGCCCGGCGGCGGGCTGGCGCCTGATGGCAAGGCTTGGGTCGCCTGCAGGCCGGGGTTCTTCCTGTCGGTGCGGGTGCTCTCGCGGCTGTTCCGGCGGCGCTTCCTCGAAGAGCTGCAACGGGCGCAGCAGGCCGGCAAGCTGCAGTTCTTCGGCGAGCATGCGGCGCTGACTGACGCCAAGGCGTTCAAGGCGTGGCTCGCGCCGCTGCGCAAATGCGAGTGGGTGGTCTACGCCAAGCGCCCGTTTGCCGGACCTGCTGCGGTGCTGGCGTATCTGTCGCGCTATACGCACCGGGTGGCGATCTCCAACAGCCGGCTGATCGCCATGGACGAACGCGGCGTCACATTCAAATGGAAGGACTACCGGGTCAAGGACGGCGCCAAGGGCAAGACGCGCCGCAAGACGATGGCGCTCAGTGCCGACGAGTTCATGCGCCGCTTCCTGCTGCACGTGCTGCCCGGTGGCTTTCACCGCATCCGCCACTATGGCCTGCTGGCCAACGGCAGTCGCAAGGCAAGTCTGGCGTTGGTGCGCAATCTTCTGGGACAGCACAGCGCAGCGTCGATCACGGCTGAGGACACCGACAAGGGCATCGCTGGCGACAGGCCCTGCTTCGTTTGCGCGCACTGCGGCGCGGCCATGATCATCCTGCAAACCTTCACCCGTGGGCAGACGATCCGCGCGCCACCTGAACGTCCGAGTGCGCCATGACCACAGTCGCTGCTCGATGCACCCCTCGTTCGCTGTCGCTTGCTTCATCAGAGCCGGCGTGCACCGCCTTGGCCGATCGATGCCACGGCGCGCTTGGAGCCCCATCAGGACAGCTACAACGCAGCTCCCCCAGCGCATTGCCGAACGAACTCACAGCATGGGTGGCCCGCCTGCGAGCCCTGCAACCGCCACAAGCACCCACGCAACGCGTACTTTCTCCATAGCGTCGCAGCGTCTTCACACCATCGCGGTCCGGGCCGCGGTTTCCTCCCCCAGGTTTGTCCAACACCTGCCCTCAGGCCGGTGCCATGCGCAGCGTCGTCGCCCCGCGCGGGCAGGTGTCGAACAAACCTAAACATGAGTCGGCCATCTGCCGTCGCTCAAGGGCGGCAGCTTCGCGGCGAGCTGAAGATCATTGCGGCGATCTTGGAACAGTCGGTGATCGAGAAGATCCTCACGCACCTGGGTCTGCAGGCCCGTGCGCCGCCGCGCGCTGCGGCACGCGGGCAGGTGCTGCAAGCTGCCTGACCATCTCGATCCATCACTGTTCATGCGACCCGGCGCGCAGTCAGTCTTGCGCGCGAGCCCGGATTCGCCGCAGAATGAGCGCATGAGTTCCAAGCGCCGCGCCCCGAAGACCGCTGCGGTGCTGCCAGAGGAAGCAACACGCGACTCTCTCGTGGTCGCGCCCGCACCGAGCCGGTTCGACCGAGTGATCGCCCGGCTCAAGACCCTCAAGGGCACCATCGTTGCCATCGCGGGCGTGGGCGCCGTCATGGGCGGTCTGGCGGGTTACTGGAACGCGTACCAGGCGGCACGAGGCAGCACCGAGTCTTCAAAGCTGCTCGCACTGGTGGGCAAGGGCGACGCGGGGCCGCTGTCAATCGTTGTGCTGCCGTTTACGAATCTTACGGGTGACCCGCAGCAGGCCTATCTGGCCGATGGGCTTACGGCGGCCGTGACCGCTGACCTGTCGCGGATCCGCGATGCGTTCATAGTAAGTACGACGACAGCGTTTGCGTACAAGGACAAGCCGATGACTGTGCAGCAAATCGGCAGGGAACTGGGCGTTCGGTTCGCGTTGCAGGGCGGGGTGCAGCGCAGTGGCGACAAGATTCGGATCAGTGCGCAGTTGGCGGACACATCGACGAATGCGCAGCTTTGGTCGGAGAGTTTTGATGGGGGTCAGGAGGATCAGTTCGCTTTAGAGGAAATGGTTACTGCGCGAATTGGCAACAGCATCGGGCGGGAAATGGTGGTCATCGCCGCGCGCAATAACTGGGGACGAAATGGCGACATCACTGCAACCGACCTTCTCCTGCGAGCCAGGGCGTTGGCATTGCAGCCCATGTCGCTCAAACGATATGAGGGGACCGAGGCTTTGTATCGCCAAGTCCTGACACTAGAACCGAGCAACCTGCAGGCGATTGTTGGTCTATCTGCGAGTCTCATGGGCCCGGTCTATAACCGCTTGGTCACGGATCCTGCCCGCGCCGAGAGGCAGCTTTCGGAAGGGCGCGCCTTAGCCATTAAAGCAAAAGAGCTTGGCTCCAGTAACCCAAACATCTACGTCAATCTAGGTGTCTATGCTGCGGGTAAAGGCGACTTCGACGGCTCAAGACTCGCCGCTGAGAAGGCCGTAGCGTTGGAGCCCAATAATCCCGACCTGCACAACCACCTTGCGGATACCTACATCGACGCCGGCGAGCCGACGAAGGCGATCGAACACCTGACCAAAGCGGTGCGCCTTGACCCTCGGCGCCCCCACGAGTTCGTTCTTGGCAATATGGGTCACGCCCTGTTCATGGTTGGCGACGACGAGGCTGCGATCAAGTGGCTTCTGAAGGCAGTGGACGCGAATCCAAGCGATGGCGAATGGCACGCCTATCTTGCGATGACCTACGCACGCAGAGGGGACCAAGCACGGTCGCGGGTAGCCGCTGAAACCTTGCTTCGGTTGGAGCCTACGTTCAGGCTCTCGAAGTTCGTTCCGCCAAGGCCTGGCTATCCGAGTACCTACAAAGAATTCTGGGAGACGAAGCAGCTTGCAGCGGGGCGGTTGGCAGGTTTGCCCGAATAGCTTCACCTCAAGTACAAAACCATTGCCCTCAAGCTGAAAAGCGTCTCGCTGAGCGGCGGCTTCAGGGTTGGAAACTGTTCGGCGTGTAGGACTGGATTGGGTCGAAGGCTGTCGACCGATTCGGCGAAGTCAACGACTCGTTCATCGCATATTGCGGACTTTCACCGCGTGGCACTCAGCAATTCCCATGTGACCGCGAGGGTGCCCGACCCCTGAAAACGATTCAAGCTCCCGCTCGAGCCGCTTTCAACTGCCCGCCTCACCCCATCGGTGTGCCCTTGCGAATCGGCGCCTTCACGTGCTCGGCGCGTGCCGGCCGCACCGGCGTGTGCTCGCGCACCGCGTTGAGAACGATCGCGGTGGAGGTCTCGGCGAGCAGGCAGAATTTGCTGACCACCGCGTCCAGGTGCGCCACGTCGATCACCGCGATCTCGACGACCCAACTGTCGTCGCCGGTCACGTTGTAGGCATTCAGCACCTCCGGCGTGGACTGAATCGTCTTCACCATGCGTGCGTACTCGGCGCGGCCGACGCGCATCAGCGCGCGGATGCCGTAGCCCAAGGTCTTCAGGTCGACGGTGGCGCGATAGCCGGTGATGACACCCGCCGCCTCGAGCCGGCGCACGCGCTCGGTGGCAGCGGGTTGGCTGAGGTGCACGCGGCGGCCGAGCTCGGCCATCGTCAGGCGGGCGTCGGCCTGCAATTCCGCGAGGATTCGCGTGTCGTGGGCGTCGAGCGGGGTGCTGATGGGCATGGCAGGAGAAGGCAGATGAAATTGAAGGCGCAACGGGTGCAATTCCTTGATCGACGCAAGCCGGCAGGCGAATTCGCCTCGATATTGCCATGGTTGAGCGCTCGCCAAACGGGCACCATGCCGACATGAACACACTCGTCCGACGCGCCGGTGCCGGCGCCGGTCTGCCGCGGCTGCTGCTGGCCTGCCTGGCGGCCACCTGGCTCATCTGGGGCTCGACCTACCTGGCGATCAAGTTCGCCCTCGTCAGCCTGCCGCCGTTCTTCCAGATGGGCACGCGCTTCCTCGCGGCGGGCGCCTTGCTTGCTGCGTGGCTGCGCTGGCGCGGTACGCCTTGGCCGAATGCGCGGCAGTGGCGCCATGCCACGATCGTCGGCGCACTCATGCTCGGCGGCGGCATGGGCGGCACCGCGCTACGCTGAAACCACGGTCGCCTCGGGCCTGGTGGTGGCGTTCATCGCCGTCGGGCCGATGTTGATGGCGCTGTTCAACCTGGCTTTGGCGTGCGGCCGGGTCGCCTCGAAGTCGTGGGTATGTGCGTCGGGCTCGTCGGCGTATTGCTGCTGGCGCGCGGCGCCGGCTTCTCGGCCTCGCCGCGGGTGTTGGCGCAGGCGGTGGCGATCACCTGCTGGTCGCTCGGCAGCGTGCTGAGCTGCACCGCTATCCCTTGGCGCCCGGCGCGATCGGCTTCGCCAGCGAGATGCTCTGCGGCGGCGCGCTGCTGATGGGCATGGCGTGGATCGCCGGCGAGGTCCCGAGCTGGCCGCCGACCGCGGGCGGCCTGGGCCTGGGTCTACCTCGTGGTGTTCGGCTCGCTGCTCGCCTTCAACGCCTACATGGTGCTGCTGGCGCGCGCCCCGGCCGGCACTCGCGTCGAGCTATACCTTCGTCAACCCGGTGATCGCGATGCTGCTGGGCGTCTGGCTCGCCGGCGAACACGTGAGCACGGCGAGTGGCTCGCTACCGGCGTCATCATCGCCGGGGTGGTGTTGCTCATGTCGGGCAAACGCGCTGGCTGAACGGCCAACGATCACACTGTAGCCCTGCTCTGGCGAATGGCCGGCCCCACCGGAACCAACGCCCGCCGCCACGGTCCGCGCCGCATGCGCCGAATTCCTCCGCTTGATGGCTTGTCAAATCTCAAACGACGATTGCCGCCTGAACCGGACACTGCGCCGATGCAAGCGCCACATTGCGCGGGCGATCAATCGAGCAGAAGCAAACCATGACCACGCGCCGAAGTTTCATGCAGTCCAGCACCGCCGTCGCCGCCGCCGCGCCGTGGTGGTCGGCCCGCGCCGGCACGCAGAGCTACCAGGCCGCGGCCGACGCGCTCTGGCGGCGCAACCCCACAGCAACGTCCAACGACGCCGCGCAGCGCCGCGAATGGGTGCGCCTGGCCACGCTGGCGGCGTCGAGCCACAACTCGCAGCCGTGGAAATTCCGCGTGCTCGCCGACCACATCGTCATCGCACCCGACTACACAAGGCGTTGCCCGGCCGTCGACCCCGACGACAGCCACCTGTTCCGCAGCCTGGGCTGCGCCGCGGAGAACCTGGTACACGCGGCGGCGGCGGACGGCTTCGCGGCGCAGGTGCGTTTCGATGCGGCGTTAGACGCCGTGCGCGTCAGCTTCGAGCGCTCGGCCGCGGCGCAGCGCGACAATCTGTCCGCTGCGATCTTCGAAGGCGCTGCACGCGCACGCCTTACGACGCCAAGCCCATCGCCGCATCCGCGCAGGCTGCCTTGGAGGAAGCGGCGGCTTCGATGCCGGGTGTGACGCCGCTGTTTCTGCACTCCGCGCCGAAGAAAGAAGCCATGATCGAATACGTGCGCCAAGGCAACATCGCGCAGTTTGACGACCCGGCGTTCGTCGACGAATTGCGCGACTGGGTGCGTTTCAATGAGCCGGATGCCATCGCCAGCGGCGACGGCCTGGCCGGCGCGGTGAGCGGGCAGCCATCGATCCCCGGCTGGATCGGCCGCTTGCTGTTCGGCTTCATTTCATCAGGCCCGAAGCAGGCCGACATCGACGCCAAGGCGATCCGCAGTTCGGCAGGCATCGTGGCGTTCGTCGCCGAGCGCGACGACAAGGCCGCCTGGGTGGCGGTGGGCCGAGCCTACGAGCGTTTTGCATTGCAGGCGGCTGCGCTGGACATCCGCAACGCTTTCATCAACCAGCCCGTCGAGGTGCGGCGCCTGCGCCCGCAACT
>CAVZHI010000003.1:0-169512 GCA_963775015.1 uncultured beta proteobacterium
TGAAGACTGCGCCGCTACACTGGCGCATGGACTGGCTGGATCAAGTGCAATGGGACGCGCAAGGCCTGGTTCCAGCGATCGCACAGGAGGCGGGCAGCCAGCACGTTTTGATGCTCGCCTACATGGACCGTGCGGCGCTGGAACAGACCGTGCGCCTTGGCGAGGCGGTGTATTTCAGCCGCTCGAGGCAGCGCCTGTGGCACAAGGGCGAGCAAAGCGGCCACGTCCAGAAAGTGCTCGAAGTGCGCCTCGACTGCGACAACGACGTGATCTTGCTCAAGGTGGAGCAGCTCGGCCATGCGCCGCCGATCGCCTGCCATACCGGGCGCCACTCGTGTTTTTTCCAGGTGCTGCGGGAGGGCGTGTGGACGGCCGCCGACCCGGTGTTGAAGGACCCTTTGAGCATCTACAAATCGTGATCCGAAGCGAGGCGCCGTGAACCACAGCAACCAAATCTTGGAGCGCTTGGCGCAGGTGATCGACGCGCGCCGCCAGGGCGACCCGGAGAAGAGCTACGTGGCGCGGCTGATGGCCAAGGGTACCGACGCGATCCTGAAGAAAATCGGCGAAGAGGCGACCGAAACCGTGATGGCGTGCAAGGACGGCGACAAGGCGAAAATCGTCCACGAAGTCGCCGACCTGTGGTTTCACAGCATGCTGGCGCTGGCGGCGTTCGGCTTGTCGCCCGCCGATGTGTTGAGGGAACTGGAGCGGCGCGAGGGCGAGTCGGGGCTGGAAGAGTTCGCAGCGCGCAAGGCGCAGACGCGCGAATTGGAGGACCGAAACAAATGAGCGACATCATCGACATGGTGCCCGGCGCACCGGGCAAGACCGCGGAAGAACTCGCCGGTCTGAAGAACATCACGATGGTTGTCTACGCCTTGCAGGCGCTCGCATTCCTCTGGGGCGTGACGGCGATCATCGGCGTCGTCGTCAACTATGTGAAGCGCGACGACGTCATGGGCACGGTGTACGAAAGCCACTTCCAATGGCAGATCCGAACCTTCTGGTGGGGGCTGCTCTGGGGTGTGATCGGCGCCCTGCTGATGTTTGTTTTGATCGGCTTCGTCGTCTGGTTTGTCGCTTGGGTCTGGATGATTTACCGCGTCGTGAAGGGCTGGCTCAAGCTGAACGAGGGCAAGCCGGTTCTGCCGGCGTGACGCTGGAGGGCAAGGCGCGATGACCCACGACCCGAACTGCATCTTCTGCAAAATCGTCGCCGGCAAGATCCCGAGCCGCAAGGTCTTCGAGGACGAGCAGGTGCTCGGTTTTCACGACATCGCGCCGTGGGCGCCGGTGCACTTCTTGCTGATTCCGAAACACCACATCTCGACCTTGTACGACGTCGACGATTCGCACCGGGGCTTGCTCGGCCACATGCTGCGCCTGGCGCCGCGCCTGGCGCTCGAACTGGGCGTGATGAATGGATTTCGAACCCTGATCAACACCGGTGAAGACGGGCGCCAGGAAGTACAGCACCTGCACGTGCATGTGATGGGCGGCCCGAGACCCTGGGCGAAGGGCTGATCGAAGCGCCGCGCGCAGTCAATATCGCACGGTTGTGCACGGCACGCGATCCAGGGGGTTGAGTCCATTGTCCGCGGCGCCTCCCCGAGGCGCACTGGCCTAGAATTGCGGGCTCGGCATACGGCATCACAAGGAGAGCGACATGGGTTCATTCAGCATTTGGCACTGGTTGATCGTGCTGGTGATCGTCGTGCTCGTCTTCGGGACGAAAAAGCTGAAGAACATCGGCGCTGACCTCGGCGGCGCGGTGAAGGGCTTCAAGGACGGCGTCAAGGACGGCGGCGCGGCGAGTGCCGACGCGGCCGCTGCAGCGGCGCAGCAGCAGGTCACGGCGGCGCAGAAGGCAAGCGACCCGAACACGGTGGACGTCGAAGCCAAGCACAAGTCTTGAACGCAGGCCTGCGCGAACGCCGGCATGTGATGGCGCCATGATCGACTTTGGCTTTGACAAGATCGCGCTCATCGGCGCGGTGGCGCTGATCGTGATCGGCCCGGAGAAGCTGCCGCGCGTGGCACGAACCGTCGGCCACTTCATCGGCAAGGCGCAGCGTTACGTGGCCGACGTGAAGGCCGAAGTGAACCGCTCGATCGAGCTCGAAGAGCTGAAGAAGATGAAGAGCCAGGTCGAAGACGCGGCGCGCGACGTCGAACAGACGGTGCACCAGACGACTTCGGAATTCGACAAGACCTGGCAGGACGCGACCGCCGGCGTCACGGGAGGCGAAGCGACCACAAGTGAGTGGACCCCGCCGCCGCCCGCCTACAAACACCCGGGCAAACATTGGCGCCTCAAACGCGGCGCGATGCCGCAGTGGTACAAGCAGCGCCAGGGGATTCGCGTCCGGGCACAGTCGGGTGCGGCGCGGGTGGCGCGCTTTCGCCCGCCGCGCGCTCCCGGCGCGAGCTGAATGAGCGACAAACCGGAAGAGCCCGACGAACTGGCGGGTACCGAGCAACCCTTTGTGTCGCACCTCGTGGAGCTGCGCGACCGCTTGGTGCGCGCTGCGATCGCGGTGGGCGTGTGTTTCGCCGCACTGGCGCTGTGGCCGGGTCCTGCGGCGCTTTACGACCTGCTCGCCGCGCCGCTCGTCGCGCACCTGCCGCAGGGCACGACACTGATCGCGACGAACGTCATTTCGCCGTTTCTGGTGCCGCTGAAGATCGCGCTGCTCGCCGCCTTCCTGCTCGCGCTGCCCGTCGTGCTGTACCAGGCGTGGGCGTTTGTCGCGCCGGGCCTGTACACGCACGAGAAGCGCCTCGTGATGCCGCTCGTGATCTCGAGCACGCTGCTGTTTTTTGTCGGCGTCGGATTCTGTTATTTCTTCGTCTTTGGTCAGGTGTTCAAGTTCATCCAGAGCTTCGCACCGAAGAGCATCACTGCCGCTCCGGACATCGAGGCGTATCTGGGCTTCGTGTTGACGATGTTCATCGCCTTCGGCGCCGCCTTCGAGGTCCCGGTGATCGTGATGGTGCTGGCACGCATGGGCCTGGTCAGCATCGAGAAGCTGAAGGCGTTTCGCAGCTACTTCATCGTGCTCGCGTTCATCGTCGCTGCGGTCATCACGCCGCCCGACATCGTGTCGCAACTCGCCTTGGCGATACCGATGTGTCTGCTCTACGAAGTGGGAATCTGGGCGGCGCAGATTTTCATCCGCAAGACGCAACCGCCATCGGCGCAGGCCCAAGAGCCCTGAACTGCAGCGTCAACGCGGATTGCGTTGGGGTCTGGCCTTGGGGCGCTGGGCGACCGTCACCTCCAGGTCGAGCGCCGCGTCGCCGCGCTGCACGCTCACCACCGCGTGCGCTGTCGGGCGCAGCGCGGCAACGGCGCTGAGCAGTTGCGCGGTGTTGTTCACCGGCGCGCCCGCGACCCGCACCACCACGTCACCGGGCCGCAGGCCGGCAGCGCTCGCCGGTCCGCTCTGAAGCACGCCGGTGATCAGGACGCCCTGCTTGATCGGCAGGTTCAAGGTCCCGGCAATTTCCGGCGTCAAGTCGCGCGGCTCGACGCCGATCCAGCCACGGATCACCTGGCCGTCCTGGATCAACCCCTGCATGACGAGCATCGCCGTGCTCGCCGGAATCGCAAAGCCGATCCCCATGCTGCCGCCGCTGCGCGAATAGATCGCCGTGTTGATGCCGAGCAAACTGCCGCTCACATCGACGAGCGCGCCGCCGGAGTTGCCCGGGTTGATCGCGGCGTCGGTCTGGATGAAATTCTCGAAGGTGTTGATGCCGAGCTGGTTTCGGCCGAGGGCACTGACGATTCCCGACGTCACGGTCTGGCCGACGCCGAAGGGGTTGCCGATCGCGAGCACGACGTCGCCGACCTGCAACTCTTCGCTGTTGCCGATGCCGATCACCGGCAGGCGTTCGAGTTCGATCTTGAGCACCGCCAGGTCCGTGTCCGGATCCGTCCCGACGAGGCGCGCGCGGGCCTGGCGGCCGTCGGCCAACATGACTTCGATGTCGTCTGCGCCTTCGATGACATGGTTGTTCGTCAGCAAGTAGCCGTCCGCCGCGACGATGACGCCTGAACCGAGGCCGATCTGCGTGTCCTGCGGCATCTGGCGCGAGCGCTCGCCGAAGAAGAACTGAAACCACGGATCGTTCGGATTGGCGCTGCGCGCCGGCGCTTTGCTCGCCGTGATGCTGACCACCGCTGGAGTCGCGCGCCGTGCCGCCGCGCTGTAACTGCCGGGCGCAGCCGGTGCGCTCTGCACGACCGGTTGCACTGCAGCCCCGGCACTTGCAGCCGGCGCAACCGACGGCGCCGCGTCGTGGCGCCTGATCCATTCCGGCTTGAGCGTGGCGACGACAAAGAGCACGGCCACTGCGACGGTGACGGCCTGGGAGAAAATGAGCCAGATTCTGCGCATGGGAGAAACTTGGGATGGCAGCACAAAGCGCGATCGAGACCGACCTCGACAACCCGCTTGGCACAGGTGGGCTGCGCGATTATGGTCTTCCCGTCGCCGTGACGATGGGTGACGCCTGCGGCATCGGCCCGGAAATCGTCGCTCAACTGTGGCGCACGCAGGACGGCGCAGGCTGCTTCGTGATCGGCGACGTTGCCGTCATGCGCCGCGCCGTTGCGTTCACGGGAGGCGGCTTGGCGGTTGCACGCATCACCGAGCCTGCCGACGCGTGGGCGGTACCCCCGGCTTGCGTGCCGGTGCTGCAGGCGCAGGGCCTCGCGGACGACTTGATCGAAGCGCCCATCGGGCAGGTCGATGCGCGCGCGGGCAGCGCCGCCGCCGCGTGCATCGAACTCGCGGTGCAACTGGCGCGGCGCGGCGCGATCCGATGCATCGTGACCGCGCCGATTCACAAGGAGGCACTCGCCGCCGCCGGTGTGCCTTACCCGGGGCACACCGAAATGCTGCAAGCCTTGGCTTGGCCGGATGGCGCGGCCGCGCCGGTGCGAATGATGCTCGCCAACGACGAGCTGCGTGTCGTCCTCGTCACGGTGCATCTGGCGTTGCGCAGCGCCATCGACGCCGTGACCTTCGACGCGGTGCTGGAGACGATTCGCATCGCCCACCGCAGTGCGCCGCGCTGGGGTCAGGACAAGCCGCGCATTGGCGTCGCCGGGCTGAACCCGCACGCCGGCGAAGGCGGCTTGTTCGGCGACGAAGAGTTGCGCATCATCGCGCCGGCGATTGCAGCGGCACGGCGCGAGGGCATCGACGCGCGTGGCCCCTTTGCGCCCGACACCGTGTTCATGCGCGCGCGCCATGCCGCGTTGCCGACGGGCCGATCCGCGGCGATTGCGCCGCACCGTGGAGAGTTCGACGTCGTCGTCGCCATGACGCACGACCACGGCCTGATTCCGGTGAAGTACCTCGGTTTTGGCGACGGTGTGAATGTGACGCTCGGCCTGCCTTTTGTCCGCATGAGCCCGGACCATGGCACGGCGTTCGACATTGCCGGGACCGGCAGCGCCGACCCGGCGAGCCTGCTCGCGGCGCTGCGCATGGCGCGCCGCTGGGTGTCCGCGTGAAGGGCTGAGCTGCGCCCGCCTCGCAGGCGCTCAGTGCACGGCGTGCGCCTGCAACTCGGCGAGCTGCTTGCGCGCGCGCTGGGTCGCGCGCTCCATCAGGTACTTGCTCTCGAAGGCACGGAAACGGCCCGTCTCGCACATGCGGGTGAGCATGCGCAACGTGACCGAGATCGTCTCCGGATGTTTCTTGCCGCGCGTGAAGACGAAGAACTGCCGACCGGGGCTCGAGTAGCTCAGGCGAACTTTTTTCCATTCGTCTTTCAGGTGCATCTGATAGGCGAAGCCGAGATTGATGTGGTCGATGAGTGCGGCGCCGCGTGTCGGCTCGTCGGCGTCCGAATCGCTCGCATCCATGACGTCGAGCGCCGGGTCGGAGACGAGCGGCATGGGCTCGGTATCGGCGGGAGACTCGGAATCCGCGTCGATATCGATGTCGACCGAATCGCTCCAGTTGATGTTTGCTTCGGCGACGAGGCCCACGGCCTCGGCTTCTTCCGGAGTGAATCGCTGTTCAATGTCCACCGCGTCTTCGAGGACGGGCAGCGGGCCCATCATGCTGACCGATTCGGCGCCCGGTACGGGCGCGTTCAAAGCCACCTCGAGCTGCTTGACCAGCATGTTGTGGTCCAGTTCGGACAGCGGTTGCCCTTTCAACGCCTCGGCGTGCGCCGGCAGCAATTTGCCGAAGAACTCTTTCTGCGCAGTCGCCGACCAGCCGATGAATTTCATTCCTTCGTTCAGGTCTTTCATCAAGGGCGGCAATTGCGACAGGAATTTCTTGCGCAGCGCCGGCGTTCCCTGGGGCTGGATGCTCATCACCAGGTCGCGCCCGACGCGTTTGTAGCGCAGCAGGCGCTCTGACTGACTTCCCTCGCGGCTCACCGCGAGAACCAGCGCCTGACTCCAGACCTGCGACAGAAAGTCCCCCAGATAGTCGGGAAGGGAAAGCGGCGCGAGTGCGGTCCGCATCTGCTGCATGTAGCGCTGCTGGATGCGAAGTTCCGACTCCTTGCTTTCGATCGTCGCGAGGGCGCCGGTTTGTTCAGCTTCGACTTTGGTCTGGCTCGCGATGAAGCCTTCGAGCGCCTCGAGCTTGAGTTCGTACAAGTCGATGCGATCGAAATCGCCGTCGACGATCTGCTGCACGAGGTCGCGCACCTGGACGATGAATTCGAGCCCGGGACCTTCGTCGAAGTCTTCGAAGGCGCAGGCGAGCGAGGCCATCCGGTTCACGAATCGGCGCACCGGATGGCGGCGCGACGAGAAGAAGGTCGTATCGCCCAGTGCAACTCGCAGCACGGGCAGCTGCAGGCGCGCGATCTGGCGTGCCATGTGCGGTGGGACGCGCGAATCGGACAGGATCTGGTCGAACAGACTGCCGACGACGTCGATCACCATGTGATCGAGTTTGCCCGCCGTCGCCTGGCGCAATTCGTCGCGGTGCGCGTGAATCAGGTTCACCGCCATCGCGCCGGGCATGACTTCGCCAACGGGCATGCGTGCGCTGTGGCTGAAGGGTTGAGTCGGCAGGTAACCCGCCGCGCTGTCGACGCCGCGAGAGGAGTGCCCGAACCCCGAAGGCGTATCGCCCATGACGGGAGACGACGCGAGCACGGTCAGGCGGCGCAGCAAGTGCATCATTTGCACTTCCGCCTGAACGGCGGGCGAACTGGATGGTGCTTCGGCGTCGCCGCCGCGCCCGGTCGATGGGCCCGAGGTCAGGTCGCCGCGGCCGCTTTGCCCAACCGAGTTCAGCTGCTCGGAACCCGCTTGCGGCCCTGCGTTGTACCCCAGAGCGCCGTGCGACGTGGCGTTGCCGCGCGTGCTGTGCGGGCCTTGCCCGCCGTAGCCGCTCGGGGGCGACAGCGTGGCGTAGCCGGAGTTGGCCGACCCCAGGGCGACGCCGGGGCCGTCCACGCTTCGCACCGTCAACGCGGCGGGCTTGACGCCGCGCAGTTTCAGGTCGCTCAGGATCTCGGCGTAGCAGGTCGGCATGGCTCGGGCGAGCGTCTGACCCAGGTCGCGGGCCAGCAGCTTGCGCACCTCGCCCTCTTCGGTCACGGCTTCGATGCCGCGGTACAGGGCGGTTCCAAGGACCTCGGCCCGCAGGGGGTTTCCTTCCGATGCCCCGGGGGCGCTGCGTGTCAGCACGCTCATGTAGGAGGCGAGCTCGCGCAGCTCGGTTTCGCACTCGTGCAAGATCATTTGCGCGATGCGGTCGGCGTGCAGCTTTTCGTCGACCTCGTCGTCTTCGACAAGACTCAGCGATTCCCAGTCGGCGACCGCGACGGCGCGCTTGGCCTGTGGCCGAGTCGCGAGCTCGTGGCTCATCTTCTCGCCAAGCACTTCCTTGAACACGCGGTGGAACTCGACCATGTTGCGGCGCAGATCCTGCTGCGCCGACAACATCTTCTCCCGATCGGCGGCGCGCGGTGTAGACCGGGCCATCGTGCCCAAGACTTCAGTCACGCGCTCGGCGACCGCGGCAGCGGTCACCTTGACGTGATTCATCGCTGCCTCGAGGGCAGACTGCAGGCGGGGTTCTGTGGGTCGCATCGGGGGCGTGACGTTGACTGCCATTGCGGGCCCGCCGACAAAGGGTCGGCGCGCGAAGCAGGGTCAGTATCAAGCCGATCGATGCGCCCGTTCCGGCGCGCGGGGCCGACTATCTCTTCAGCGCGTCGCGAATTTCACGAAGCAGCATCACATCTTCGGGTGTGGGCGCCGGGGGCGCTGGCGGCGCTGCCGATTTCATTCGATTGATCTGCTTGACCATCATGAAAATGATGAAGGCGAGGATCACGAAGTTGAGGGCCACGGTGATGAAATTACCGTAAGCAAATAGAGGCACGCCGGCCTTTGTCAATGCGTCGTACGTCAGCGGGCCTTTGAAGTCCGCCGGCGCAGTGCCGAGCATGAAAAAGAGATTGGAAAAGTCCAGTCCACCGAGCACCTTGCCGGCGAGCGGCATGATGATGTCCTTCACCAGCGAGTCGACGATCTTGCCGAAGGCGGCGCCGATGATGACACCGACCGCGAGGTCGACGACGTTACCCCTGGACACGAAATCCTTGAACTCAGTTGCGAGGCTCATGTGCTTGTCTCCTTGTGGGTTGCTTCGATTTGCAAACTTGCAACGCCGACGGCCCCTTGGCTTGCGGGTGCTTCGGCGCCGGCAGTATTGCAGATTGCCGGTTGCAGTGGCATGAGGTCAGTCCCGCACCCGACCTCGCTGCACAGGCGGCTGCGCGCTGTCTCCCTCGCGGCCTGCGAATGAACGGCTGCACGGCGGGATGGTGCGCTCGGTGCGCTTGACACGTCCGTTACAATCCCGGGTTAGCCCTGGCTGACCTATGAGGTGATGAATGAGTGATGTGCAGATCGACGACGACAAGCGCACCTGGCTGATTGCCACGGGCTGTGTCGGGGCTGCAGGCGCGGGATTCGCCGCGGTTCCCTTCGTCGCGAGTTTTCAGCCCTCAGAGCGTGCGCGCGCCGCGGGCGCGGCGGTCGAAGTCGACATCGGCGCGCTCGCCCCCGGGGAGCGGCTGACTGTCGAATGGCGCGGCAAGCCGGTGTGGATCGTCCGGCGCACGGCGCAGCAGCTCGAATCGCTGCAGAAGGTCGACGCCTTGCTCGCCGATCCTGCGTCAGCGCGCAAGCCCGATGAACTCACGCCCGCCTACGCGCGCAATCCGCACCGTTCGATCAAGCCTGAAGTATTCGTCACCGTCGGCATTTGCTCGCACCTGGGCTGTTCGCCGACGGAAAAATTCCAGCCCGGCGCGCAACCGTCTTTGCCCGCCGATTGGGCAGGCGGCTTTCTTTGCCCATGCCATGGGTCGACGTTCGACATGGCCGGACGCGTCTACAAGAACAAGCCCGCACCCGACAATCTCGAGGTGCCGCCGCACATGTACCTGTCGGAAAGCCGACTCATCATCGGCGAAGACAAAAAAGCCTGACCAGGCACGCACCGCAGGACGAGGAGCAAGAGAACATGGCCGAATTCAAGGTGGCGAGCGCCGATGCGTCGCTCGCGCAGAAACTCATGACGTGGGTCGACAACCGGTTTCCGGCGACCAAGCTCTACAAGGAGCACATGTCGGAGTACTACGCGCCGAAGAACTTCAACATCTGGTACGTCTTCGGCTCGCTGTCGTTGCTCGTGCTCGTGATCCAGATCGTCACCGGCATCTTCCTCACGATGCACTACAAGCCCGACTCGGCGCTCGCCTTCGGATCGGTCGAATACATCATGCGCGACGTGCCCTGGGGCTGGTTGATGCGCTACGTGCATTCGACCGGCGCGTCGGCGTTTTTCATCGTCGTCTATCTGCACATGTTCCGCGGCCTGCTCTACGGCAGCTATCGAAAACCGCGCGAACTCGTCTGGATCTTCGGCTGCGCGATTTTTCTGTGCCTCATGGCTGAAGCCTTCATGGGCTATTTGCTGCCCTGGGGGCAGATGAGCTACTGGGGCGCGCAGGTCATCGTGAATCTGTTTGCCGCGGTGCCGTTGATCGGGCCCGATCTGGCGCTCCTGATTCGCGGCGACTATGTCGTCGGCGACGCCACGCTGAACCGCTTCTTCGCCTTCCACGTCATCGCCGTGCCGCTGGTCCTGGTCGGGCTCGTCGCGGCGCACATCATGGCGCTGCACGAGGTCGGCTCGAACAACCCCGACGGGGTCGAGATCAAATCCAAGCTGGGCAGCGACGGGCACCCGCTGGACGGCATCCCGTTCCATCCGTATTACACGGTGCACGACATCTTTGCCGTCAGCGTGTTCCTCGCCATCTTCAGCGCGATCGTGTTTTTCGCGCCGGAGTTCGGCGGCTATTTCCTCGAGTACAACAATTTCATTCCCGCCGATCCGCTGAAGACGCCGGCGCACATTGCCCCGGTCTGGTATTTCACGCCGTATTACTCGATGCTTCGCGCCACCACCGATCAGATGCTGGCCGTGTTGTCCCTCATCGTCGCTGTGGCGGGGGTCCTGGCGTTGCGCAAGCCGGGGTGGCCGGGCCTCACAAAGCTGGCAATCGCGGTGTTGACGCTGTTGCTGATCGTCCTGTTTGGCGGCTTCAAGGCCTTGTTCGGCAGTGTTGGCCTGAACGCCCTGGCGCAGTGGTCTCTCCTAGCGGGCTTCGAAGCCAAGTTCTGGGGCGTGGTCGTGATGGGGGGCGCGGTGCTCGTGCTGTTCTTCCTGCCCTGGCTCGATCGCTGCCCGGTGAAGTCGATTCGTTACCGGCCGGGCTGGCACAAGGCGTTGTATGGCGTTTTCGTGTTCTTCTTTCTCGTCCTGGGCTACCTGGGCTCACAGCCCCCTTCCGATCTCGGCAACTACGTTTCGCAAGTCGGTACGCTTGTGTACTTCGGCTTTCTTCTGTTGATGCCGTGGTGGAGTCGGCTCGGTCATTTCGAACCCGTGCCGGATCGCGTCACGTTCGTCGCCCACTGAAGCCCCATGCCGGAGGCATCGAACATGAAAATACGACTTCTCGCGGCCCTCGCCGCGTTCGCCTTTGTCGCCTCCGTTTCGGCCAGCGAAGGCGGAATCGCCTGGGACAAGTTCCCCAAGGAGCGCATGAACAACATCGCCGCGCTGCAGAACGGCGCGCGCCTGTTCGTCAACTACTGCCTCAATTGCCACTCCGCGAGCTACATGCGCTTCAACCGGTTGCGCGATCTCGAGTTGAGCGAAAGCCAGATCAAGAACAATCTGCTGTTCACGACCGACAAGGTCGGCGAGACGATGAAGATTGCGCTCGATCCGCGCCAAGCCAAGGAGTGGTTCGGCGCCTTGCCTCCCGATCTCAGCGTCATCGCGCGGTCGCGCGCCGACATCGGCAAGGGCAGCGGTGCGGACTACCTCTACACGTATTTGCGCAGCTACTATCGCGACCCCGGCAAGGCGACAGGCTGGAACAACCTGGCCTTCCCCAATGTGGGCATGCCGCACGCATTGTGGGAACTGCAAGGCCAGCGCAGCGCCAAGTTCGTGACCGTGAAAGACGAGCACGATGCGTCGAAAACACTGCATCGGTTCGAGGCCTTCGAGACCCTCACACCGGGGCTGCTGTCGCCGCGCGAGTACGACGAGTCGGTGGCCGACCTCGTGGCCTACCTGCAGTGGATGGGTGAGCCGGCGCAGGGCCAGCGCGTGCGGGTCGGCACTTGGGTTCTGATCTTCCTCGGTCTGTTCATCGTGATCGCGTGGCGGCTCAACGCCAGCTACTGGAAGCACGTGAAGTGAACCGCGCCTCTGGCGTTTCTTGAATCCGGCGCGCACTCGGCGGCAGCGCGAGTCGCTGTCTTCGAGTGCCGCCACTTTGCTGTCGAACTGAATTCAACTGGGAGCCACCACCATGATGGTGCTTTACTCCGGAACCACCTGCCCCTATTCGCACCGGTGCCGTTTCGTGCTGTTCGAAAAGGGCATGGACTTCGAGATCCGCGACGTCGACCTGTTCGCCAAGCCCGAAGACATTGCGCTGATGAACCCTTACAACGAGGTGCCGATTCTCGTCGAACGCGACCTCATTCTGTACGAGTCGCACATCATCAACGAGTACATCGACGAGCGTTTTCCGCATCCGCAATTGATGCCCGGCGATCCGGTGGCGCGTGCCCGCGTGCGCTTGTTCCTCCTGAACTTCGAGAAGGAATTGTTCGCGAACGTGAACCTGCTCGAGTCGCGCGGCGTCAAGCCGAGCGACAAGCAACTCGAAAAGGCGCGCGCCCAAATTCGCGATCGCCTGACGCAGCTCGCGCCGATCTTCCTGAAGAACAAGTACATGCTGGGGGACGACTTCTCGATGCTCGACGTCGCCATCGCACCGCTCTTGTGGCGCCTGGACTATTACGGCATCGACATGTCGAAGAACGCGGTGCCGCTGCTCAAGTACGCCGAACGCATCTTCTCTCGGCCCGCGTACATCGAAGCGCTGACGCCTTCCGAAAAGGTGATGCGCAAGTAGCCGTGCAGGGAATGCGCGAACGCTGCTCCATGGATAACCCGCCCATCGCGCCGACTGTCACGGGTTCGTCGACACGGCCCTACTTGATTCGGGCCTTGCACGACTGGTGCACCGACAACGGATTCACGCCCTATATCGCGGTGTTCGTCGACGCGCAGGTCCAGGTCCCGATGGAATACGTCAAGGACTCCGAAATCGTCCTCAACTTGGGTTTCGAGGCGACGACCTCGCTCAAGATCGGCAACGACGTGATCGAGTTCAAGGCGCGGTTTGGCGGCGTTTCGCGCGAGATCATCGTTCCGGTGGACCGGGTGATCGCGATCTATGCGCGTGAGAACGGCCAGGGCATGGCGTTTCCGTCCCCGTCGAATGCGCATGCGACGCTCAAGGACTCGGTCGCCGCAGGGCCCGCCGCAGCGCTGGCGCGCGGCCCGCGCCTGGCGTCTTCGGATGCTGCCGCTGGCGAGGAGGGCGCTCGGGCGCCGAGTTCGCAACTCGATGCGCCAGACCCTCCGGAACCACCCGGAGCGGGGCGACCGTCGCTGAAACGCGTCAAATGAAAGCAGAAACTCGCGCAAAATTGCAGAAGAAGTCATCACCGGCCACCGAAACCTGGGGCGAATTCAGCCGAACGTCAGGGGAAACCCCGTGGCCCGGGGATATTGCCGGCTTAGCTCAGTTGGTAGAGCACCCGCCTTGTAAGCGGAAGGTCGTCCGTTCGATTCGGACAGCCGGCACCAATGCACGCCCTGGGGCAAACCTGGGGTCAGTTCGGTTGAACCTTGATCCGTATTGAGCTAACCTGCCAGCCCTTCTCTTGCAATTTTCGCTCGAGAAGGGGTTGCAACTGGCGCAATTTGGCGGCGACCGATGGATTCGCCGCCAAGAGTGACCAGCCGAGATCATCGATGGGACCCGGTTTGGTTTGTGCGACCAGCGGGGCCGGCAGGTGGGGGCGGATGGCGTCGAAGCGGGCCGTTGAATCCCGCATGAGTTGCTGCAATCTGACGAGTGCAGTGCTGCTTTGCAGCACCGCGTCGATCGGAAGCGCGTTCGGAGTCACCTCGGGTGGTTTCGGATTCACCTGACGGAGTGTAGTGAAATGCAGATCTTGATCACCAACGGCAGCTTGGCCCGAACCCGGGTGTTGCGGCTGAATCGCTGGCAGCTGGCGCTCGCCGCGGTCGGCTTCGCGATCCTGCTGACGCTTCTGTCGGGCTTGGCTTACCACCATATTTTTCTCAAGGCCGCGCGCGAAGGCTGGCCCATCGTGAGCCAGATCATGCGACTCGTCGTGCGCGATGAGTTTGCGCAGCGCGATCGTTTCTTGCGCGAAAACCTCGATGCGATCGCCCAGAAAGTCGGGGAAATGCAGGCCAAACTCGTGCAACTGGAGGTCATGAGCGAGCGCGTCTCGGGAATGGTCGGCGTCAAGCCCGAGGAGCTGCGGCCCGTCGTGAAGACTGCCAGCCCCGGCGCACAAGGTGGGCCGTTCCTGCCAGCGCATTCGGTTTCACTGGACCAATTGCGTGGCATCGTCGACGCACTCGACGTGCAAACCGACCAGCGTACCGATCTGTTCACGATGATCGAGTCGCGCCTGTTCGAGTCGCGCCTGCAGGCATTGATGATCCCGAACAGCAAGCCGGTCGACGTGCCCATGGGTTCGGGTTTTGGTTTTCGTCCCGACCCCTTCACCGGCGTTGCCGCGCTGCACACCGGATTGGACTTCCCCGCGGAAATCGGGACTCCCGTTGTTGCCGCAGCCGGCGGGGTGGTTCTGCTGACCGAACAACATCCGCAATACGGCAATGTGATCGAGCTCGATCACGGACAGGGCGTCGTGACGCGCTACGCGCACAACTCGAAACTTCTCGCGAAGACCGGAGATATCGTCAAGCGTGCGCAGAAGATTGCCGAGATCGGCAACAGCGGCCGCTCCACCGGTCCCCATCTGCACTTCGAAGTTCGCCTCGACGGCGTGCCGCAGAACCCGCTGAAATTCCTCGCCAGCCGAGGCGCCGCGCCAGTGGGCACGGTGGCGATGGCCGCGGCAGCGCCGCGGCGGACCCTCGCAGTCGCCGGCACCAGGAAGGAAGCGCCTGCGCCATCCGTGGTTGCGGCGCCCGCGGCCCGCGCCCCTGCGGCGAGCCGAGCCGAGCCCGCTCCTGCCGCTGAAACCAGACCGGCACGCGCGGCGGCCCCATTGCTGCCTGCATCCGCCGAAGAAAGCGCCGCGCCCAGCGAGCCCTGACCGAGACCTCGGCCACCTGCCTGGCGCATGCCGCGCCAGTGCTAAACTTTCCGGCCCCTGAAGGCTGGCAGTCACGCGGCCATACCGCAGCACCGTTGCTTCAGCAGGCTCTCCAGGGTCAGAGTGAGAGCTGGGGCTCTCCTTGAATCGGGCTGATGGGTCGCGCAGGACCTGCGGCGCGAATCGCGCCCGCACCGCAACCCATCGACCCTGAACGCTGCATGTTGCCCAAGCTTCTCACTTCAATTTTCGGTAGCCGCAACGACCGCCTGCTCAAGCAGTATCGGCGTGTGGTCGAGCAGATCAACGCCCTCGAGGCCGAACTCGAAGCGCTTGACGACGCTGCCTTGCAGGCGCGGACAGCGCACTTTCGCGAACGCGTCGCCCAGGGTGAAGCGCTCGACTCGCTCTTGCCCCAGGCGTACGCGACGGTGCGCGAAGCGAGCAAGCGCACGCTGAAGATGCGCCACTTCGACGTTCAACTGCAGGGCGCGATCGCCCTGCACCAAGGCAAGATCGCAGAAATGCGCACCGGCGAAGGCAAGACCCTGGCCGCGACATTGCCGGTCTACCTGAACGCGCTCACCGGACAGGGCGTGCATGTCGTGACGGTGAACGACTATCTGGCGCGGCGCGACGCCGAATGGATGGGCCGCCTCTACACTTTCCTCGGACTCACGGTGGGCGTCAACCTGCCCAACATGTCGCGCGCGGAAAAGCAGGCCGCGTACGCTTCGGACGTCACCTACGGCACGAACAACGAATTCGGCTTCGACTACCTGCGCGACAACATGGTCCAGGACACGGCAGACCGCGTCGCGCGCGGGCTGGCCTATGCGATCGTCGACGAGGTCGACTCGATCCTCATCGACGAGGCGCGCACGCCGCTCATCATCAGCGGGCAGGCCGAAGACCACACGGAAATGTACGTGCGCATCAACGCCGTCGTGCCGCAACTGAAGAAGCAGATCGGCGAACTCGATCTGCGCACCGGCGAGGGTGTGATCGATGCGGGCGACTTCACCGTCGACGAAAAAACGCATCAGGTTTTCCTGACCGAAGACGGCCACGAAAACGCCGAGCGCCTGTTGTCGGAAGCCGGGCTGCTCGCCGAAGGGGCGAGCCTTTACGACCCGGCGAACATCACGCTGATGCACCATGTCTACGCGGCGCTGCGTGCCAAACACCTCTACAACCGGGATCAGCATTACGTCGTGCAGAACGGTGAAGTCATCATCGTCGACGAGTTCACTGGTCGACTCATGACAGGGCGCCGCTGGTCCGACGGTTTGCACCAGGCGGTCGAGGCCAAGGAGGGCGTGCAAATCCAGAGCGAGAACCAGACCCTGGCCTCGATCACGTTCCAGAACTACTTCCGCATGTACGGCAAGCTCGCCGGAATGACGGGTACCGCCGACACCGAGGCCTACGAGTTCCAGGAAATCTACGGACTCGAGACGGTCGTGATCCCGCCCAACAAGCCGACGATCCGGCGCGATGAACTCGACCTCGTCTACAAGACGAACCGGGAGAAGTACGACGCGGTGATCGAAGACATTCGCGACTGCCACGAGCGCGGCCAGCCGGTGCTCGTGGGCACCACGTCGATCGAAAACTCGGAACTCGTCTCCGGGCTGCTGGAAAAGGCGAAGTTGCCACACCAGGTGCTGAACGCCAAGCAGCACGCCAAGGAGGCGGAAATCGTTGCGCAGGCGGGTCGGCCGGGCGTGATCACGATCGCGACCAACATGGCGGGTCGAGGCACCGACATCGTGCTCGGCGGCAACGTCGAAAATCAGACCAAGTTCCTGGTCGCCGACGAGTCCATCTCGCAGGCCGACAAGGACGCGCGCACGCGCCAGCTGCAAGACGAGTGGCAAGGCCTGCACGAGGCCGTCAAGGCGCAGGGCGGTCTGCGCATCATCGCGACCGAACGCCACGAATCCCGGCGCATCGACAACCAGTTGCGCGGCCGTTCGGGTCGCCAGGGCGACCCGGGGTCGTCGCGCTTTTATCTGTCGCTCGACGATTCGCTGATGCGCATCTTCGCCGGCGACCGCGTTCGCGCCATCATGGACCGATTGAAGATGCCCGAGGGCGAGGCGATCGAAGCCGGCATCGTGACGCGCAGCATCGAAGGCGCGCAGCGCAAGGTGGAAGCGCGCAATTTCGACGTGCGCAAGCAGTTGCTCGAATATGACGACGTCGCGAACGACCAGCGCAAGGTCATCTACCAGCAGCGCAACGACATCCTCGAAGCGCAGAGCCTGACCGCGCAAATCGCCAGCCTGCGCGAAAGCACGATGGCGGACATCGTGCGCACTTTCGTCCCCGCGGAAAGTGTCGAGGAGCAATGGGACCTGAAGGGTCTGGAGCGCGTCCTGCACGACGAATGGCAGCTCGACGTTGCGCTCGTCGACGAGGTCGAAAAGAGCGACGCCATCGCCGACGAAGACATCGTCGCGAAGGTGGTCGCTGCGGCCAACGCGGCTTTCGACGCCAAAGTCGAACGCGTCGGACAAGAGCAGTTCACACCTTTCATGCGCATGGTCCTCTTGCAGTCGATCGACTCGCATTGGCGTGAACACCTCGCTGCGCTCGACTACTTGCGCCAGGGCATTCACCTGCGCGGTTATGCGCAAAAGAACCCGAAGCAGGAATACAAGCGCGAAGCGTTCGAGCTGTTCTCGCAGTTGCTCGACGTCGTGAAAATGGACGTGACGCGCATCCTCATGAACCTGCGCATCCAGACCCAGGAGGAAGCGGCACAGGCCGCCGAAGCGATCGAGCAGCGCGCCGAGCGCATCTCCAACGTGACCTACACCCATCCCAACGAAGACGGAAGCGTTTCGCAGGACGCCGACCCGGCGCTGGCCTTCGCCCAGGTGCCCAAAGTCGGGCGCAACGAGCCCTGCCCATGCGGCAGCGGCAAGAAGTACAAGATGTGCCACGGCCGCCTGGCCTGAGCGTTGCAGCGTTCACGCTTGACGCCGCTTTGACCGGCGAAAGGGTCGGGGACGAATTCGTCCTCACCGTAGACTCCAATCCGGTCTGCAATGCCGATTCGGCAGGGGAACACGAGTGAAAGTCCTGGTCACCGGCGCCGCCGGATTCATCGGCATGCACGTCTCGCAGATCCTGCTGGCGCGCGGCGATACCGTTGTCGGCATCGACAACCTGAACGACTATTACGACCCCCAACTCAAGCGCGACCGATTGGCGCGCCTGACGCCGCACCGGAATTTTCGCTTCGAGAAGATGGACGTGGCGGACCGGCAGGCGATCACCGGCCTGTTCGCGGCGCAAGGGTTCGAGCGCGTCGTGCACCTGGCGGCGCAGGCCGGCGTGCGCTATTCACTGGTCAATCCGCAGGCCTACATCGACAGCAACGTCGTCGGATTCACGAACATTCTCGAAGGCTGCCGGCACCACAAAGTGCAGCACCTGGCCTACGCGTCGAGCTCGAGCGTCTACGGCGGCAATACGCAGATGCCGTTTTCGGAACACCACAACATCGACCATCCGGTGAGCCTTTACGCGGCGACGAAGAAGGCGAACGAGTTGATGGCGCACACCTACAGCCATCTGTTCGGTCTGCCGACGACGGGCCTGCGCTTTTTCACGGTCTACGGGCCCTGGGGCCGGCCCGACATGGCGCTGTTCCTGTTCACCAAGGCGATCATCGAAGACCGCACGATCGACGTCTTCAACCATGGCAACATGGTGCGCGACTTCACCTTCATCGACGACATCGCGCAGGGCGTCGTGCGCGTCCTGGACCGCGTCGCCAGCGCCGACCCGGCGTACGACGCCGCGCGCCCAGACCCGGCGTGCAGCAACGTACCGTACCGGGTCTTCAACATCGGCAACAGCGATCCCGTGAAGCTGATGAGCTTCATCGAGGCGATCGAGGCCTGCGTCGGCAAAGTCGCAAAGAAGAACTTCCTGCCCTTGCAAGACGGCGACGTTCCCGCAACCTTCGCCGATGTGTCCGAACTGACCGAGTGGACCGGCTTCAAGCCTGCAACGCCGATCCGCGAGGGGGTGGGCCGCTTCGTGACCTGGTATCGAAGCTATTTCAAAGTTTGATCACGCCAAGGAATCTTCATCATGACCACGATTGCAGTCATCGGCCTGGGCTACGTCGGATTGCCGCTCGCCGTCGAGTTTGGCAAGAAATTCAAGACCTACGGCTTCGACCTGTCGACGCAGAAAGTCGCGGCGTATCAACGCCATGTCGACCCCACCGGCGAAGTCAGCAGCGACGATCTGCGCAGCGCGACCCTGCTTGAGTGCAGCACGGATCCCAAAGTCATCGGCAACGCCGATTTCATCGTCGTCGCGGTTCCGACGCCGGTCGATGAGGCGCATCAGCCCGACTTCACGCCGCTCATCAAGTCGAGCGAAAGTGTCGGCAAGCACCTCAAGCGCGGTGCCATCGTGGTCTATGAGTCGACCGTCTATCCCGGCGCCACCGAGGAGGTGTGTATCCCCATCCTCGAGGCCCAATCGGGGTTGCGGTGGAAGAAAGACTTTTTCGTCGGCTACAGCCCGGAGCGCATCAACCCGGGCGACAAGGAACGCACGCTCACCAAGATCATGAAAATCGTCTCCGGCGACACGCCGGAAACGCTGGCCAAGGTGAAAGAAATCTACGGCGCCGTGATCACCGCCGGCGTCTACCCGGCAAGCAGCATCAAGGTCGCCGAGGCGGCGAAGGTGATCGAGAACACGCAGCGCGACCTGAACATCGCGCTGATGAACGAGCTGTCGCTGATCTTCCATCGCATCGGCATCGACACGCTGGAGGTCCTCAAGGCGGCGGGAACGAAATGGAACTTCTTGCCGTTTCGCCCGGGCCTGGTGGGTGGGCATTGCATCGGCGTCGATCCTTACTACCTGACGCACAAGGCCGAAATGCTCGGCTACACGCCGCAGGTCATCCTCGCCGGCCGGCGCATCAACGACGGCATGGGCAAGTACGTCGCCGAGCAGACGATCAAGCAGATGATTTCCGCGGACCTGGCGGTGAAGGGCGCGAACGTGATCGTGCTCGGAATGACGTTCAAGGAAAACTGCCCCGACGTGCGCAACAGCAAGGTGATCGACGTCGTGCGCGAACTGAAGAGCTTCGGCGTCAACGTTTTCGTTCACGACCCGGTGGCGGACTCGGCCGAGTGCGAGCATGAATACGGCGTGCGCCTCACGAAATGGGCCGAGCTGCCGAAGGCGAATGCCATCGTCGCCGCGGTGTCGCACAAGGAATACGCGACGATGGGCGTGCCGCGCATCACCGAGCGTCTGGTTCGCGGCGGCGTGTTCGCCGACGTGAAGAGCTTTTACGCGAGCGAGCAAGTCGAGGAAGCGGGCGCGCGGCTGTGGCGCCTCTGAGCGCCCCCAATGCCGGGACCCATCCGGCCCGCCGCGAGGCGCTTCAGGGCGACCCTCAGGGCACCCGGCCGTAGCCGTCTTCGAAACGAACGATGTCGTCCTCGCCGAGGTAGCTGCCCGACTGCACCTCGATGATCTCGAGCGCCACTTTGCCCGGGTTCGCGAGGCGGTGCTTCTGGCCCAGCGGAATGAAGGTGCTCTCATTTTCGCTGAGCAGAATCACCTCGTCCCCGACCGTCACTTGCGCCGTTCCCTTGACGACGATCCAATGTTCGGCGCGATGGTGATGCATCTGCAGGCTCAATGATGCGCCGGGCTTGACCATGATGCGCTTGACCTTGAAGCGCGGCCCTTCGTCGACGCTGTCGTACCAACCCCAGGGCCGATGCACGAGGCGCGGCAGCACATGTTCGCTGCGCGAGGCGGCCTGCAACTGGCCGACGATGTGTTTCACGTCTTGGCTGCGGCTGCGGTCGGCGACCAGGATCGCGTCCGAGGTCTCGACCACGATGACGTTGTGAAGCCCGACGGCGCCGACGAGTCGCGACGTCGCGTGCACGAGCGTATCGCTGCAGTCCTGGAGCAACGCGTCGCCGCGGCTCGAATTGCCGGCGGCGTCCTTGTCGCTCACTTGCCAGACCGCGTCCCAGGCGCCAAGGTCGGACCATCCCGCCTGAAGCGGCACCATGTGCACGGCAAACGGCGACGCCGCGCCGCCCGCGGGCGCGGCTCGCTCCATCACCGCGTAGTCCACCGATTCGGCCGGAATCGCTTCGAACTGCGTGCGCCCCGGACGCACGAAACTCGAGTCGACGCCGCGCACTCCCCAGGCGTCGCGCGTCGCGCTCGCGATATCGCCGCGGAAGTGCTCGATCGCCGCGAGCCACACCGACGCGCGCACGACGAACATGCCGCTGTTCCAGAAGTAGCTGCCGGCGTCGAGATAACGTTGGGCTGTGGCTGCGTCGGGCTTTTCGACGAATTGTTCGACAGCCATCGCAGCGTGTGAATCGGCCGGTGCACCGGCGCAGCGGATATAGCCGAATCCGGTTTCCGCTCGATCGGGAACGACACCGAGCGTCACGATCACGCCGCGTGTCGCCGCGTGCACGGCGCGCGCCAGTGCGGTGGCGAACGCGGCCTCGTCGGTCACCGTCTGATCCGCCGGAGTCACGCAGAGCACAGGATCGGCGCCGCCGTCGATGGCCTGCAATGCCGCCAATGTCATGGCAGGCGCCGTGTTGCGGCCGACCGGCTCGAGCAAGAGGACTGCAGAAGAATGGCCGGCTTCGCGCAGTTGGTCGAGCACGAGGAAACGGTGGTCTTCGTTGCAAACAATGATCGCCTGCGCGACGCTCAGGCCTGCTGCGCGCAACCCCGCGACGCGACCGACCGCCTGCTGGAACAGGCTTCGTTCGCCGTGCAGGGCGAGAAACTGCTTCGGGTGTTGGGCGCGCGACAGGGGCCACAACCGGGTGCCGCTGCCCCCGGCCATGATGACGGGGCGCACTTCGACTGTTGCCATTCCTCACGCACTCCTGGTGTGTTGTTTCCGGCGCACGCCGGGTTTCGCCCGCATCGAAGGCTCGCTGGCGCGCCGACCGAGGAGCCGCGTCGACCGAGGCTCGCCGTGCGTCCGCTGCGAAGCTGCCCTATTCAGCCGCCAGCCCGTGCGGGTTCATCTGTTGCCAACGCCATGCGTCGGCGCACATCGCATCGAGATCGCGCTGGCCCTGCCAGCCCAGGACTTGCAACGCCAACCCCGGATCAGCGTAACACGCGTCGATGTCACCCGGGCGGCGCGCGACGATGTCAAAGGGCACATGGCGCCCGCTGGCGCGCTCGAAGGCGCGCACCAGCTCGAGCACGCTGTAGCCACGCCCGGTGCCCAGATTCGCCGTGACCGAGCGCTGGGTGCGAAGCAGATAGCGCAGCGCCGCGACATGGCCTTCGGCGAGATCAAGCACGTGGATGTAGTCGCGCACGCCGGTGCCGTCGGGCGTGTCGTAGTCGTTGCCGAATACCTGCAGCCGCGGTCGTTTGCCCACCGCGACCTGGCTCACATAGGGCATCAGGTTGTTCGGCGTGTCGCGCGGGTCTTCGCCGATCAGCCCGCTTTCATGCGCGCCCACGGGGTTGAAGTAGCGCAACAGCGCAATCGCCCAGGCCGGATCGGCGTGCTGCAGATCGCGCAGGATGTTCTCGCCCATCAGCTTGGTCGCGCCGTAGGGATTGGTCGTCGACAGCGGCGCGTCTTCGCGAATCGGAAGTTTCTCGGGCTTGCCGTAAACCGTGGCGCTCGAGCTGAAGACGAGCGTCTTGCAGCCGCGCTCCTGCATGACGCGGCACAGGCTGAGCAGCGAGCCCAAATTGTTCGCGTAGTAGTCGAGCGGCTTGGCCGAGCTCTCGCCGACCGCCTTGTGCGCGGCGAAGTGCACCGCCGCGGAAATCTCGCGCTGCTCGAACACCGCGTGCAACGCTTCGGCATCGCAGACGTCGGCTTGCACGAAGTCTGGCTTGGCCGAGCTTATGCGCGCCAGACGATCCAGGACGTGCGGCGAACTGTTGCTGAAATTGTCCACGCCGACCACATTGAAGCCCGCCGCCTGCAACGCCAGCCAGGTGTGCGAACCGATGTAGCCCGTCGCGCCGGTGAGAAGAATCGTGTTCGGGTTCATCGAAGTGTCAATTGAACGTTGCAACTCGCGAGCGTCGCACTGTAGCGGGTCGAAACCTGCGCCGAGTTGTCCAGCGGCTGGCGCGCATCCCGCGAAGCGTTGCAGCCGAAGTTCCAGGCACGCGTGGCCGCGTTTGCGCCCATCGAGGCGTTGCGGGACCGGTCGCGGCCGGTCACGCCACCGCTCACGAGTTCGCGCTGCGCCTGGCGCCCGCTGAGCGTGAGGCGGATCTTTGCGCTTGCCTCATACGCCACACCCAGTGCGTAGGCGTTCGTGAGGACGCTGTTGTCGCCGATCGCGCTGCCCTGGTTGTTGGCGAGCGCATAGAGCGCCGTCTCCGAACCGGAGTCGCGGCTCAGCGTCGTCGTGAAATTCAATTTGCCCGTCGCTTTCCAGTCCCAGGTCAGCGACCCCGTCGCGCCCTTGACGTTGCGCAGCGTTTGCGCTTCGAACGTCGAGCGTCCGTAGCTCAGCCGCGCATTGATCGTGCTCAGGCCACTTGCGACCCACGTCGACGTGAGGTCGATGTCGTCGCGCTTGAAGGTTTCCTTCTTGCCCGTGCTGGGCACGACGACGTTCGGGTATTCGCCGCGTGTCGCGCGCAGCGCCACCCCCATGCTCAGCAGACTGCTCGGCCGGTACGTGAATCCCAGCGACCCGACGTTCTGCCGGACCTCTGCCGCCTGGTACTCGGGTGCCGTGTAGGAGATCTCGCTGTGCGACAGCGCCGTGTTCAGCGAGAGCAGCGAGGCCACGCCGAGCTGGGCACGCAGGCTCGCCTGGCTGCTCGTCTCGAGGTTGCGCTTCGTCGTCCGAATTTCCTCGCCCGAGGAGGCGTAGTTGGCCAGCGTCCGGTTCGACGCCACGCCGACGCTGCCCGAGAGCCTCTCGATCGTCGCCCAGTCCCAACCGGCGTTCACGCCATAGCCGACGTTGTCCAGAACCCGAACGTCTTCGTAGCGCGTCGCGCGCACCGACGTGCCGGCAAAGAGTCGCTGCCTGCCGATCGGCTGATCGAAGCCCAGGTTCAGGCTCGTCACCGCGAACTTGTCAGGCACTTCGTTGTTCGCGCTGCCGTACAGATTGGAGTTGTGGCCAAGTGACTGGCTGACGCCAATGAAGTACGGACTGCTCTGCGCCTGTGCACAAGCCACGAGACAACCGAACAGCGTTGCGAATGCGGTCGCTGCGGTGCTGCGGAGGCGGCGCGACATGAATCGCCTCATCGGAAACTTCTCCGGAAGTGGGGTGGGACGGTATCCGCCCGACATCTCAATACGCTTGCCGGTCGAAGAAGAGGAAACGCACGCTGCGAGCGATGATCTGGAGGTCCAGCCGCAGCGTCCAGTTGCGCAGGTATTCGAGGTCATATTCGACACGCGCTTGCATCTTCTCGATCGTGTCCGTCTCGCCGCGTTGCCCGTTCACCTGCGCCCAGCCGGTGATTCCCGGCTTGACCTTGTGGCGCACCATATACGCTTTGATCACCTGGCGATACAGCTCGTTGTGCGCGACGGCGTGCGGCCTCGGGCCGACGATGCTCATGCTGCCCTGAAGCACATTGAAAAACTGCGGCAACTCGTCCAACGAGGTGCGGCGAATGAGTGCGCCAAACGATGTCGTGCGCGGGTCGCCCCGTTTCGCCTGCGGAACAACAGCGCCATCGTCCAGGGTCGTCATCGAGCGAAATTTGTAGACCGTGATTTCGCTCCCGTCCAGGCCATTGCGGCGCTGGCTGAACAGCACCGGCCCGGGCGAGCTGAACTTCACGCCCAGCGCCACCAACAGCATGAGCGGTGAGACGATGGCCAGAATCAGGCTCGCCAGAATCACGTCGCTGACGCGCTTGACGAGTTCATTCGTGCCGGTGAAGGGTGTTTCGCAAATGGCAACCACGGGAACGCCATTCATGTCTTGCAAGCGACCTTGAATGATGCTGATGCCGAACACATCCGGCACGAAATAGAGCGACGCCGTCGTACCCTGGACACGCTCCAGCAGGTCCACGATGCGCGGCTGCGAACCCAAAGGCAGCGTGATGTAAACCTCGTGCACGCCCTTGGCGGAAACACAGGTCGCTACGTCCGTCAAGTTGCCCAGCCGCTTCGTCAAGGCTTCGGGGTGCACGCGGCTGTCGGCGCGATCGTCAAAATAGCCGACGAAGTCGACCCCCGTGTCCTTGCTGGCGCCCAGCGCCTTGGCGACTTTGACGCCAAGATTTCCTGCGCCGACCACAACCGCGAGTCGGCGCGTCGATGCGCGTTGCGCCATGCTTGAAACGACGGCTTTACCGAGCTGGGCGACCAACCATTGCAGAATCGGCGTCACCGTCAGCCAGGCGATGAGCACTTCGGACTCGAAGTAATGCAGGCTGCGTGTCGCGTAACCGCACAGGAGCAGGATCGCCGCGAGCATGACCCAACTGCTCAGGATGTCTACTGCACTGGCCAGAGAGTTGTCTCGAAAGCGGTTCGGGCCCGGAAACGTGAGCGCGAACACCAACAGGCACAGTGTGAGCGGCGCACGATCGAGCGGCTCGTTGAATATCAGCATCGTCGCCAGAAACACCAGAACCGTGACGCTGGGCTCGAGAAACGCCGCGACGAGCGACCTGACCGACTGCGGCGCCTGGAAGAAAGTTCGGTTGGTGGTGCGTTCTTCAAACATCTGCTGGGCTTGGCACCGAGGCACGCGACTCAGGAATTCTGTACCAAAACGAAGCTGGCCCCAGATTGCAACCGGCGCTGAGATCGGGGGCATTGTGTGATCACCTCCCTACAATCCGTGCATGTTTCACGCCTATCGCGCGCTCGCCGCCACCGCTGTCGTGGACCGGATCACGCTGCTCGCGAATCACCTGTTGGGGGCAGAAGAGATTGCGATGCGACGCCTGCGCGGCCACGTCGGGCGCTGCATCGCGATTCAAGCCACGGCGTGGCCCGGCTTCTTGCCATCGCCACCGCAGCTCGTGTGGCGCATCACGCCGGCCGGGCTTCTCGAACGCTGCGACGAGGCGGGTGATAGAGAACCTGCCTTGCGCATCGACATCGATGCGTCCGACCCGGCGCGCCTCGCGCTGTTGGCGCTCGCCGGTCAGCAGCCGCAAATCGAAGTCACGGGCGACGCAGTGCTCGCGAGCGACGTTCACTGGCTCATCGACAACTTGCGCTGGGACGTTGAAGACGATCTCGAAAGCCTGGTCGGGCCCGTGGCGGCGCGCCAGATCTGTGAGGTGGGTCGCGCCGCTGCACGCGCTGTGCGCAGCGCCGCACAAACCCTGGCTGCGATAGCGCCCCGGTGCCGAGCCTTCGCCATGAGGCGGGTGCTGCGCCTGGTTCGAATTCTCGTCACGGTGCTGCGCTACGGGCTGGACGAACTCGCGCTGTCGAGTTTTCCCCAGCGCTGGGTTCGTTTGCTGGTGCGGCTATTGACTCTCGGCCGGCGCTTGGATGCGCCGCGCGGCGTGCGCCTGCGCGAGGGCTTGGTTCGTCTGGGGCCGATCTTCGTCAAGTTCGGCCAGGTCCTGTCGACGCGGCGCGACCTGTTGCCCGACGACTTCGCCGACCAACTCGCGCAGTTGCAAGATCAGGTGCCGCCGTTTCCGGCGGAGGTCTCGCGCGCCATCGTCGAGCGCGCGTTCGGCCGGCGCATCGAAGACGTTTTTTCGCGCTTTGACGCGCAAGCGGTCGCGAGCGCCTCGATCGCGCAGGTGCACTTCGCCGCGCTTCGCGATGGCCGCGAAGTCGCCGTGAAGGTGCTGCGCCCGGGAATGCTCGAAGCCATCGAAGCCGATCTCGCCCTGCTGCGCACGCTCGCACGCTGGGTCGAGCGCTTCTCGGCGGACGGGAGGCGCCTCAAGCCGCGCGAAGTCGTGGCCGAGTTCGACACCTATCTGCACGACGAGCTCGACCTGGTGCGCGAGGCCGCGAACGGCTCGCACCTGCGGCGCAACATGCAGGGCCTGAACCTGATGCTCGTGCCCGAGATGGTGTGGCCGCTGTGCACGCGCGACGTGATCGTGATGCAGCGCATGAACGGGATTCCGATCAGCCAGAAACAGCGCCTCGTCGAGGCCGGGGTCGACATCCGAAAGCTGGCGCGCGACGGCGTGACGATCTTCTTCACGCAAGTCTTTCGCGACGGCTTCTTCCACGCCGACATGCACCCGGGCAACATCCAGGTGTCGATCGAACCGGCGACCTTCGGCCGCTACGTCGCGCTCGACTTCGGCATCGTCGGCACGCTCACCGAGTCCGACAAACAATACCTGGCGCACAACTTCATCGCGTTCTTCCGGCGCGACTACAAGCGCGTCGCCGAGCTGCACCTGGAAAGCGGTTGGGTGCCCGCCGGTACGCGCGTCAACGAACTCGAAGGTGCGATCCGCGCCGTGTGCGAGCCGCACTTCGACCGGCCGCTGAAAGACATCTCGCTCGCGCAGGTGCTGTTGCGCCTGTTCCAGACGTCGCGCCGTTTCAACGTCGAGATCCAGCCGCAACTCGTGCTGTTGCAGAAGACGCTGCTCAACGTCGAAGGCCTGGGCCGGCAACTCGACCCGGAGCTCGACCTGTGGAGCACCGCCAAGCCGTTCCTCGAGCGCTGGATGAGCGCGCAGGTCGGCTGGCGCGGCCTGCTGGCGCGGCTCGAACACGAGGCGCCGCGCTACGCGCAGCTCCTGCCCGAGTTGCCTCGGTTACTGCACCAGGCCTTGTCACCGCGCGACCCCGCGCAGCAGCCGCTCGTCGCCGAATTGCTCGCCGAGCAGCGGCGCACGAACCGGTTGCTGCAGGGGCTGGTCTTTTTCGTCGCCGGCGGCCTGGCCGGGACGCTGCTCGTGCTGGCCTTGACCGGGCGGCGCTGGTTTTGATCGCCGTTAAACTGCGCGCGGTTTGTATTTGCGCCGTGTCAACCCCACCATCCACCGAGGAAACCGCGCCATGCTGATCACTTTCGTCGCTCTGTACATGGCGCTCACGATCGCCATCGGCCTGATCGCCGCGCGCCGTGTGCACAACTCGAAGGACTACCTGATCGCCGGGCGCAGCCTGCCGCTGTACATGAACGTGGCGACGGTTTTCGCCACCTGGTTCGGTGCCGAAACGGTGCTCGCCGTGTCGGCGACGTTTGCCAAGGACGGACTGCGCGGAATCCCCGGGGATCCGTTCGGAGCCTCGGTCTGCCTCGTGCTCGCCGCGCTGCTGTTTGCGCGCCTGTTCTATCGCATGAACCTGCTCACGATCGGCGACTTCTACAAACATCGTTACGGCAAGTCGGTCGAGGTTCTGACGAGTGTGGCCATCGTCGGCAGCTACCTCGGCTGGACGTCGGCGCAGATGACGGCGCTCGGCCTCGTGATCCACGTTCTCTCGGGTGCGGCGATCGATCTGAACACGGCGATCCTGCTCGGCGCCGGAATCGTCCTCGTGTACACGATCTTCGGCGGCATGTGGTCGGTGGCGTTCACCGACCTGTTCCAGACCGTCATCATTCTCATCGGCCTGAGCCTGGTTGCGGTGTTCGTCGGCGACCTCGCCGGTGGCGCGACGAAGGTCATCGCCCAAGCCGCAGCCGACGGCAAGTTCACGATGTTTCCCGCCGACCTGGACGCCGCCGGCTATTGGGCCATGGCAGGCGCGTTCTTCGCTTTCGCGTTCGGCTCGATTCCCCAACAGGACGTTTTCCAGCGCATGACGAGCGCGAAGAACGAGGCGACTGCGGTGCGCGGAACGATCATCGGCGCGCTGGTCTACTTCTGCTTCGCTTTCGTGCCGATCTTCATCGGTTACGCGGCACTCGTCGCCGAGCCGTCGCTGAAGGAGCTGTTCGCCTCCGACGATGCGCGGCAGATCCAGCGCATCCTGCCGGATCTGGTGCTGTCCAAGATGCCGGTGTGGGTGCAGGTGATGTTCTTCGGCGCGTTGCTCTCGGCGATTCTCTCCACCGCCAGCGGCGCGTTGCTCGCGCCCACCGCGCTGTTCACGGAGAACGTATTGCGCCCGTTCCTGCCGCACATGCCGGATCGCCAGTTCCTGCTCATCTTGCGCATCATCCTCGTGACGTTCACCTGCGGCGCGCTGCTGTTTGCGCTGAACAGCAAGAGCACGATGTACGAAATGGTGCAAAACGCCTACAACGTGACGCTCGTCGGCGCCTTCGTGCCGCTGCTCGCCGGGGCCTACTGGAAGGGCGCGACGACGCAGGGCGCGCTCGCGTCGATTGTTTTCGGCGTCGGGACCTGGATCGGCGCGACCCAGGTCGCCGCCGATGCGATGATCCCCGCGAATCTGCTCGGCCTCGTCGCATCGGCCCTGTTCATGGTCGTCGGCTCGCTGGCGCCGCAGGTGCTGCGCCCGCACGGCCACAGCATCGAACACACGTCGCGCGCCGCCGCCTCCGGAGGCTGAATCCGCAGCGGCGACTTACAATCGCCGGCTTTGGATTGCGAAGCGAGCAGCGATGCCGATCTATGCCTACCGTTGTGAAGCGTGCGGTCACGCGAAGGACGTCCTGCAAAGGGTGTCCGACGCGCTGCTGACCACCTGTCCGGCGTGTGGTGCGCAGGCGTTCCAGAAACAGGTGACTGCCGCCGGGTTCCAGCTCAAGGGGTCGGGCTGGTACGTGACCGACTTCAAGGGCAACGGACAGAACAAGCCGGCGAGCGATGCTCAAGGTGACAGCGCCAAGCCCGACGGCGCATCGGCCGTGAAGAGCGATGCCAAGGCGGTCGCCGCTGGCGCCGGAACAGGCTCGGAAGCCGCACCGTCAGTGCCGGCGCCGAAGGCGGACAAGTCGACGGACAAAGCGGTTGCCAAGCCCGTCGCGAGTCCACCCCCGAGCCCGAGCAGCGGCAGCACCCCCGCCTGATCGCCCCGCAACTGCACCGCATGGAGCGCGATTGAAGAAGTACCTGATTGCCGGACTGCTGGTCTGGATGCCGCTCGGGATCACGATCTGGGTCCTGCAGGCGGCCCTGGGCGTGGTCGACAGCGTATTCGGCTGGCTGCTCAGCGCCTCGCAGGCGGTGCTGCCCGAGGCGGCGCGCGGATCGCTGGAGGTGCTGCGCCATGTGCCCGGGGTCGGCGCGCTCGTCTTGCTGATCGGTCTGCTGCTCACCGGCGCCTTCGCCGCCAACATCGTCGGCCAGTGGTGGCTGCGCCAGGGCCACGCGCTGCTGAGCAAGATTCCGATCGTCAAGTCGATCTACAACTCGGTCAAGCAGGTCTCGGACACCTTGTTTTCGAGCAGCGGCAACGCGTTTCGCGAAGCCGTGCTGGTCGAGTATCCGCGCGCCGGGCGCTTGGACGATTGCCTTTGTCACCGGCAAGCCGAGCGGCGAGGCGGCCGCGCACCTGCAAGGCGAGCATGTCAGCATCTACGTGCCGACGACACCGAACCCGACCTCGGGCTTCTTTCTCATGCTGCCGCGCAGCGACGTGATTCCCTTGCGCATGAGCGTCGACGAAGCCCTCAAGTACGTGATCTCGATGGGCGTCGTGAGCCCGGCGAACAACGTCGTCGCGTTGCCTCAGGCGTCGCGAAATTGACGCGGGCGCAACGTCGCGCGCTGCTGCTGGAGGCGCCGCGGCGCGCACGCACGGCAGCGCGAATGGCGGCCCCCACCCATCGAGAGACCTTCGAGAGATTCTGGAGCGATCAATGAGAACGACTTATTGCGGCCTGGTGAGCGAAGCGCTCCTCGGGCAAACGATCACGCTGATGGGTTGGGCGCACAGGCGCCGCGACCACGGCGGCGTGATCTTCATCGACTTGCGCGATCGCGAAGGCCTGGTGCAAATCGTTTGCGACCCGGACCGCGCCGAGATGTTCAAGATCGCCGAAGACGTGCGCAACGAGTTCTGCCTGCGCGTCGTCGGGCGCGTTCGCGCGCGCCCGGCCGGCACCGAAAATCCGAACCTCACGAGCGGCAAGGTCGAAGTGCTGTGCCTCGAAATCGAGGTCCTGAACCCGAGCATCACGCCGCCGTTCCAGCTCGACGACGAGAACCTGTCGGAGACGACGCGCCTCACGCACCGCGTGCTCGACCTGCGCCGCCCGAGCATGCAGCGCAACATGAAACTGCGCTACCGGGTCGCGATGGAAGTGCGCAAGTTCCTCGACGCGAACGGCTTCATCGACATCGAGACGCCGATGCTCACGAAGAGCACGCCCGAAGGCGCGCGCGACTACCTCGTTCCGAGCCGGGTGCATCCGGGCGAGTTCTTCGCCTTGCCGCAGTCGCCGCAGCTCTTCAAGCAGTTGCTCATGATCGCGGGCTTCGACCGCTACTACCAGATCGTGAAGTGCTTTCGCGACGAAGACCTGCGCGCCGACCGGCAACCCGAGTTCACCCAGATCGACATCGAAACCTCGTTCCTCACCGAGGAAGAGATCCGCACCATGTTCGAGGGCATGATCCGCAGCACGTTCGAGCACGCGATCGGCGTCGAGCTGCCGTCCTTCCCCGTCATGCGCTACGCCGACGCGATGGCGCGCTACGGTTCGGACAAGCCGGACCTGCGTGTCAAGCTCGAGCTCACCGAGCTCACCGACGTGATGCGCGACGTCGATTTCAAGGTCTTCTCCGGCTCCCGCGCAAGCGGTCGGCGGGCGCGTCGCGGGCTTGCGAATTCCCGGCGGTGGCGACATGAGCCGTGGCGAGATCGACGGCTACACCGAGTTCGTGAAGATCTACGGCGCCAAGGGGCTGGCGTGGATCAAGGTGAACGACGTCGCCAAGGGGCGCGAAGGGCTGCAGTCGCCGGTCGTGAAGAACCTGCACGACGCGGCGCTTGCGCAAATCATCGCGCGCAGCGGTGCGCGCGACGGCGACCTGCTGTTCTTCGGCGCCGACAAGGCGAACGTCGTCAACGACGCGCTCGGCGCCTTGCGCGTCAAGGTCGGGCACAGCGACTTCGGCAAGGCGCATGGCCTGGTGCAAGGCGATTGGGAGCCGCTGTGGGTGGTGGACTTCCCCATGTTCGAGTTCGACGCCGCGGCGCAGCGCTGGAACGCGGTGCATCACCCGTTCACGGCACCAAAAGACGGCCATGAAGACTGGCTCGAGTCCGACCCGGGTCGCTGCGTCGCCAAGGCCTACGACGTGGTGCTGAACGGCATCGAGCTCGGCGGCGGCTCGGTGCGGATCCACCGCGAAGAAGTGCAGAGCAAGGTGTTCCGCGCGTTGCAGATCGACGCCGAAGAAGCGCAGCTCAAGTTCGGCTTCCTGCTCGACGCGCTGCGTTACGGCGCACCGCCGCACGGCGGCATCGCGATCGGCCTGGATCGCTTCGTGATGCTGATGACGGGTGCCGAATCGCTGCGCGACGTGATCGCCTTCCCGAAGACACAGCGCGCCCAGTGCCTGCTCACGAACGCACCGAGCAGCGTCGACGAAAAGCAGTTGCGCGAACTGCACATCCGCTTGCGCGCCGCGCAGGCGACCTGACGCCGATGCCCACCCACAGGCCCCCGTGTACGCCACGATGAGCCCGGCGCAACGCGCCGCGCAGCGCCGGCCGCCGAAAATCCCGGTGTCGGTGCTGGTCGTGATCCACAGCGTCGCGCTCGACGTGCTGCTCATCGAGCGCGCGGATCGACCCGGCTACTGGCAAAGCGTGACCGGCTCGAAGGACAGCGACGCCGAGTCGCTGCTGCACACGGCGGTGCGCGAGGTCGGCGAAGAGACCGGAATCGTGATCGGCTCGCCGCTCGTTCCGCTCACGGCGCTGCGCGACTGGCGCCTCTCCAACGTGTACGAAATCTATCCGGTCTGGCGCCATCGTTACGCCCCCGGCGTCACGCACAACACGGAACATGTGTTCGGCCTGCGCGTGCCGCGCAACGTGAGGGTGAACCTGTCGCCGCGCGAACACCTGCGCTACGAGTGGTTGCCGTGGCGCGAGGCCGCGGAGCGCTGTTTCTCGGCGTCCAACGCCGAGGCAATCCTGCACCTGCCGCGCTTCGCCGCCGAATGACACCTGCACCGTCCACGTTGCAAGGCGGGCACCTGCTGCGCGTTGCCACCTACAACATCCACAAGGGGGTGCGCGGCCTGGGCCCACGCAAGCGGCTCGAGATTCACAACCTGGTGCTGGGCATCGAGGCGCTCGACGCCGACATGGTGTTCCTGCAGGAAGTGCGGCACTCGCATCGCGCCGACGCGCGGCGCTTTCCCGACACCCACATCGGTTGGCCGCGCCTGCCGCAAGCCGACTACCTGGCCCCGGAAGGCTACGCGGTGGCGTACCGGACGAACGCCGTGACGCGTTCCGGCGAGCACGGCAACGCGCTGCTGTCGCGCTGGCCACTCGGCGACGCCGGGCACCACGACGTGTCGGACCACCGCTTCGAGCAGCGCGGTCTGCTGCACGTGCCGGTGCAGTGGCGCGAGACGACGCTGCACGCGGTGGTGGCGCATCTGGGTCTGATGCACTCGGGGCGCGTGCGCCAGGTCGAGCGTCTGGCGCGTTTTGTCGCTGCCGAAGTGCCGCCCGAAGCGCCGCTCATCGTCGCCGGTGACTTCAACGACTGGGGCGAGAAGCTCGATGCACCGATGCGCCAGAGTGGTCTGGCGCGTGCCATCGTCGAAGGCGCGCGGCCGTCGCGAAGCAATACCTTCCCTTCGCGCGTGCCGGTGTTTTCGCTGGATCGCATCTACACGCGTGGCCTGCGCTGTCTCTCGACGTCGGTGCCGCGCGGTGCGGCGTGGGCACGCATGTCGGACCACCTGCCGCTCGTCGCGGAGCTCGAACTGGTTTAGGCAAGGTGGACCGCACGGTGGCGTCAACTGCACCACGCCAGAACAAGGGCGGTCAGGCGTTGCGCCCGAATCATGAGCTGACGCTGCTGAAGGGCGGCACGGAACTCTTCCCCGCGCTGGTGCAGGCGATCGACGCCGCGCAGCACGAGGTGCTGCTCGAGACCTACATCCTCGACTTTGCGCGCTCGGTGCTCAGCGTGTGCGAGGCGCTCGAGCGCGCGGCGACGCGCGGCGTGAAGGTCTGCGTCGTCGTCGACGGTGTGGGCACCAATGAAATCCCCGATCTTTGGCAACGCCGCTGGGCTGCCGCCGGGGTGCGCTGGCGCATCTTCAACCCGGCAAGCGGCTGGCGACTGCTCTTGCCGCGGCGCTGGCGGCGCTTGCACCGCAAGCTGTGTGTCGTCGATGGTGAGGTCGCGTTCTGCGGCGGCATCAACCTGCTCGACGACCACTTCGACCCGAACTACGGCGAACTCGCGTTGCCGCGGCTCGACTTCGCGGTGCGCATCCGGGGCCCGCTCGTCGCCGACGTGCAGGACACGATGACGCGCCTGTGGTGGCGCCAGCAGTTGTTGCGTGAAACACGCAAGGCCGACTTCGAAGGCGCGGTCCACGCCGCACGCGCGGCCGCCGCAGCAGGCGTCGACATGGTCGAGAGCCGAAGCGACGCGTCAGAAATGTCGGGCCTGTCCGACATGCCCGAGAGCCAGGCCGACGACCCTGACCGCAGCCCGTTCGCCGCACTCGTGTTGCGCGACAACATGCGCTTTCGACGCCGCATCGAGGGCACCTACCGGGTCGCGATCGCACTCGCGCAAAGCGAGATCCTGATCGCCAGCGCCTACTTCGTCCCGGGGGTCAAGCTGCAGCGCTCACTCTTGAGCGCGGCGCGGCGCGGCGTGCGCGTGACCCTGTTGTTGCAGGGGCGCTATGAATACTTCATGCAGCACCACGCGAGTCGCGCGGTCTACGGGGTTCTGCTCGACGCGGGAATCACGATCTATGAGTACGCACCGAGTTTCCTGCACGCCAAGGTGGCCGTGATGGACGCGCGGGGCGGGTCGCTGGCCACCGTCGGTTCGTCGAATCTCGATCCGCTGAGCCTGTTGCTCGCACGCGAAGCGAACGTGTTCGTTCGCGACGACGCATTTGCCACCGAGCTGCGGAGCCACTTGCTGCGCGCCATCGAAGAAGGACACCGTGTCGACCCGCAGGCGCACATGAATCGGCCGCTGCTCGCGCGGCTCTTGAACTGGACCGCCTACGCGATGATGCGCATTGCCATTCTGGTCACGGGCAATCGCTACTGAAAGGGGTGGTTCCGTGCTCGGGGCGCGGTCCCCCCCAGGGATGCGGGAGGTTCGCGCGGCGCGTCGGGCGGCACAATTCCCCAAACCGCGCCGCCATGGACCGACACAACGCCCCACTCGACTCGCGAATCGTCGCCCGCCCGGTGCCTGGCGTGTGGATCGGCGCCTTGCGCCGTGTCATCGGCCCGATCGCGCAGGTGACGCTGACCGATCAGGGCGAGACGATCGAGACCCATCCGCCGCATTACCTGGTCGCAACCTGGGCGCCGCTGCGCGACGACGAAGCGCACCTGCGCCGCTGGCCCGATTCGGTGTCGGTGGCATTGAACGATCACGAGGGCGCGATCGCCGAATTGCTGCGCAACATCCCCGACGGCGCGCGCGTCTGGGTGACGGCGCAGGAACTCGACTGGACCGTGATCGCCCAAATCGCCATGCTCAGCGAGGGTGGCCGCTTCACGCCCGAGCACTACCGCGAACTCGAACGCTTCATTGCCCAGGAACGCGACGACGCCTTGGCGACGATCAGCGCGAACTACACCGACAAGGAGTCCGGATTCGAGGGTTTTCTCGGGACCGTGCCCGGGGCGTTCAGCTGATACGCCCGCGCGCCGAACTGACGCGCCGTGGCGCGGTTCAGTCGGCGGGCGACTTGACGAAGGCGCGCAACTGTTGTGCCATGCGTGCGAGTGACGGCTGGTGGATGTACATCATGTGGCCGGCCTCGAAGTAGTTGACGCTGATGTTGGACGCCTGTGCGTCGCGCAAGCCGAGATGGCTCAGCGTGTAGTCGGCTGCGGCATGCGGTGTGGCCAGGTCGTAGAAACCGCTCGCGACGTAGACGCGCATGTGCGGGTTCGCCTGCATCGCACGCCTCAGGCTGGCGCCGACGTTGGCATACTTGTTTTCGAAGTCCTTCCACTTCCACTTCTGCCACAGCGGCGCGTGCACGACGTACGGCGCGTCGCTCTCGAACTTCAAGGCGGAGCGCAGCCAGCGGTTGATTCCCGCGGCGTAGGCGCCCACCAGGTTGCTCATCGCGGCGTCGGCTTCCGGTGCTTCACCGGCGTCGTCGCGGTCCTGGCCGACAAAGCGCGAGTCCAGGCGCCCGACGGTCTGACCGCGCTGGCGCAGCAGCTCCTTGCAAAAGCGTGCGTCGAGCGGGCGCAGGTCGCAGCGCAGCACATAGTCGATCGACAGTCCGGTGAAGCGCGCCACTTGCGAAGCAATGCGCTCGCGCTCGGCGGGCGAGAGCCGCGAGCCTTGCATCAACGCCAGGCTGTACTCGGCGTTGGCGAAGGTCTCGGCCGCGGCGATCACCTCGCGCAAGGCCTTGCGCTGCATGTCGGGGGGCAGCGCGCGGTGGTACCAGGCGGTCGCGGCGTAACTCGGCAGGAACAGCGCGTAAGGCAGGTCGTTCGCGTGGTCGAAACTCAGCGTCTGCATGTCCAGCGCGAGCGAGATCAGCATCACGCCGTTCAGGAAGACGTCGTGCTTCTCCTGCAGGTGATGCGACAGGCCGGCGGCGCGCGTCGTGCCGTAACTCTCGCCGATCAGGTACTTCGGGCTGCCCCAACGATCGTAGCGAGTCAGGTACAGGCGAATGAACTCGCTCACCGAGTCCAGGTCGCGCTGGTACTCGTGGAACTCGGCCGGCTTTTGATCGTCGAGCATGCGCGAGTGGCCGGTGCCCACCGGGTCGATGAAGACCAGGTCGCTGTGGGTGAGCAAGGTGTGTTCGTTGTCGCGCAGTTCGTAGGGCGGAGGCGGTGCGAGGCCGGTGTCGTCGGTGGCGACGAGCTGCGGTCCGAGCAGGCCCAGATGCAGCCAGACGCTGCTCGACCCCGGGCCGCCGTTGAAGGCGAACGTCAGCGGCCGCGCTTCGGCCGAATCGCGCGCTGTGGCGCCTTTCTGCGTGTAGGCGATGAAGAAAAATGCGGCGCGCGCCTTGTGCGCTTCCTTGCGCTGCGCCTCGGTGCACGTCGCGTCCGAACCGTGCGGATTCGCACCCGCGGCGTCGTTGTACAGGCGCAGCAGCAGCGTGCCGCAGGTCGCCGTGTACTCGAGCGTGCGACCGTTCACGACCACGCTGTGCTCGGTGCTGACGATGTGCTCGCGCGGCTCGGGGGTCGAACTTGAAGTGGAGGTTTTGTCCGCGGGCTCGGGCATGGGGCGGGTCAGAAGTTATCGTTGTTGAAGTTGTGATCTCGACTCAACCATGACTCTAACGCCACCTGTTCGCATCCCCACTCGCGATTTTCCCGCGCTGGCGGGAGTCGACTTCACAAGCCGCCCGCGGCGCGCGAAACCGATCACCCTGGCGCTGGGCCGAAGCGTGACCGGCGGCGTGACCTTGGAGTCGCTGCAATCGCTGCCCGACTTTCACGCATTCAGTGCTTGGCTGGAAACGCCAGGACCCTGGTTGGGCGCGTTCGACTTCCCCTTCGGCCTGCCGCGCGAACTGGTCGAGCAGCTGGGTTGGCCGCGCGTCTGGCCGGACCTCATCAGGCACTACGCAGCGCTGCCACGCGAGCAGATCCGGGCCACGTTCGCCGGTTTTTGCGCAGCGCGCCCTGCGGGAGCGAAATTCGCGCACCGTGCGTGCGACCGGCCGGCGGGGTCGTCGCCGTCGATGAAGTGGGTGAACCCGCCCGTGGCGTACATGTTGCGCGCCGGCGCGCCGCTGCTGCTCGCTTCGGGAGTGCACATGCCGGGCCTGCACGAAGGTGACCGCGGCCGCGTCGCGCTCGAAGGCTACCCCGGCCTGCTGGCGCGCGAGTTGATCGGTTCGCGTTCGTACAAGAGCGACGACAGGGCGCGCCAGGACGAGCCGCGCCGGCTCGCGCGCGCGGACCTCGTGGGCGCGCTCGAGGCAGGCCGCTCGCGCTTGGGCCTGCGCCTGTTGCTGACGCGTGAGCAGCGCGGCGCATTGATCGCCGAGCCGAGCGCGGATCAGCTCGACGCCGTGCTTTGTCTGGTGCAAGCGGCGTGGTCCGCCGCGCAGCCGAACTTCGGCCTGCCGCAGCGCATCGACCCGCTCGAAGGCTGGATCGCGACCGCGCCGTTCGGCTCAGCCTGACGCAGCGCGCAGCGCGGCCCAGTTTGCGATGAAGTCGCGCTGCTCGCGCGTTTCCGGCGAATGCGGCGCGGCGGCAAGTTTCGCCATCACCTGCCACTTGTGGCGCAGCACGGCGAGCGCCTCGTCGCCGCCGAGTCCCTGCTCGACGAGCAGGCAGCCGGCGAGGGTTCCGGTGCGCCCGATTCCGGCGCGGCAATGCACGTAGACGTTGGCGCCGCCGATGAGGGCTTCATCGATGGCGTGCAAGGTAGCGCGCATCCCGCTCACCGACGGCACACCGAAGTCGGCGACCGCGAAGCGCTCGCTGCGCGCGTCGATGCCCAGCGCGGCGCTGGCGCGCGTGAAAGCTTCAGCGTAATCCGGCAAGGCCTCGGCTTCGTGCGTCAGGTTGAAGCAGCGCGTCACGCCCGCGGCGAGCAGCGCTTGCACGCGCTGCTGCAGCAACAGCGGATCCTCCACCCCGGGATACTCGCCCGCCAGGACGCGGCCCGCGACCAACCAGTAGCAGTTGTCGTGCGGGCGCGCCAGAGCGTCGCCCGTGGCGCGCAGAAGTGCCCCGTCGAACCGCGTCTTCACGCCGCCGCCCTGCGCCGCGCGCGCGCGTCAATGCGCGAGGATCTTCGAGAGAAAATCGCGCGAGCGATCGCTCTTCGGATGGTTGAAGAACTCCTCGGGTGTGTTCTCTTCGACGATCTGGCCATGGTCCATGAAGATCACCCGGTCCGCGACGGAGCGCGCAAAACCCATCTCGTGCGTCACGCAGAGCATCGTGATGCCCTGGCCGGCGAGTTCCTTCATCACGTCGAGCACTTCGTTGATCATCTCCGGATCCAGAGCCGAAGTCGGCTCGTCGAAGAGCATGATCTTCGGCGTCAGGCACAGCGCGCGCGCGATCGCCACACGCTGCTGCTGTCCGCCCGAGAGCTGCAGCGGGTACTTGCCGGCCTGCTCGACGATCTGGACGCGCTGCAATTGCTGCATCGCGCGCGCTTCGGCCTCCTTTTTCGGGAATTTGCCGACCCACATCGGCGCCAGCGTCAGGTTTTCCAGCACCGTCAGGTGCGGGAACAGGTTGAACTGCTGGAACACCATGCCGACGTTGCGCCGCACCGCGTCGATCGCCTTCACGTCGTCGGTCAGTTCGGTGCCGTCGACGATGAGGTGCCCCGACTGGTGTTCTTCGAGCCGGTTGATGCAACGGATCAGCGTCGACTTGCCGGACCCCGAGGGCCCGCAGATCACGATGCGTTCGCCGCGCGCAACGTCGAGCTGGATGTCGCGCAAGACGTGGAACTGGCCGTACCACTTGTTCACGCCGTCGAATTTGATGATCGGGGGTTCGGTGCTCGCCATGGTCGTCATTGCCTGCGCATTCCAGTGTTGAGATAGGCCTCGACCCAGCGGCTGTAGCGCGACAGGGCGAAGCAGAACACGAAGTAGACCGCCGCGACGAAAAGCTGGCCTTCGAGGAAGAACTTGCGCCAGTCGGCGTCGCCGAGCGCGAGTTGCAGCGCGCCGGTCAGATCGTAGAGGCTGACGATGGTGACGAGCGACGTGTCCTTGAACGTGCTGATGAAGGTGTTGACGATCGCCGGAACGACGAGGCGCAGCGCCTGCGGCAGCACGATCATGCGCGTCGTCTGCCAATAGCTCAGGCCGAGCGCCTGCGCTGCTTCGACCTGGCCCTTGGGCAAGGCCTGCAAGCCGCCGCGAACCACTTCGGCGAGGTAGGCTGCGGCGAACAGCGTCATTCCCGCGAGCACGCGCAGCAGCACGTCGATCGTCACGCCTTGCGGCATGAACAGCGGGAACATGAACGACGCCATGAACAGCACCGAAATCAGCGGCACGCCACGGATCAGCTCGACGTAGAGCACGCAAATCGCGCGGATCGCCGGCAGTTTGGAACTTCGCCCCAGCGCGACGAAGATCGCGAGCGGGAAGGCGATCGCCAGGCTCACGACGGAGAGCATGAGGGTCAGCGGAAAGCCGCCCCAACGCGACGTCTCGACCGGCGTCAAACCGAACACGCCGCCGAGCATGAGGGTGAGGAACAGCGCCAGCACCGCGACCCAAAGCGCGGCGAGCCAGGGTCGCCACATCGGCCGCAGGCAACTCGCGACGAGCAGCGCGATGAGCGCAGCGCACGCGAGCAGCGGGCGCCATTGTTCGGCGTAGGGGTAGCGGCCGAACAGGATGAGGCGGCCCTTCTCGGCGATCACGCCCCAGCACGCGCCCACTTCGTGTGCGGCTCGGCACGCCGCGTTGTCGGGCGCAAAGACGGCGTGCCACACGCCCCAGTTCAAGAGCGGCGGAACGAGCCAGAGCAGAACCGCGAGCGTGACCAGCGTCGCCAGCGTATTGCCCCAGCCGTCGAACAGGTTGCGCTTGAACCACGCCAGAACGCCTTGCACGGCGACCGGCGGGTCGCGCGGGGCAATCGCTTGAAACACGGAAGCGCCGGCCATGTCAGCGCTCTCGAATCAAGGCGCGGCGGTTGTAGGCGTTCATGCCGGCGGACGTCAACAGCGACAGCGTCAGGTAACACGCCATCACGAGGGCGATGCATTCGATCGCGCGGCCGGTCTGATTCAGCGACGTGTTGGAAATCGACACCAGATCCGGATACCCCACGGCGACGGCGAGCGAGGAGTTTTTCGTCAGGTTCAGGTACTGGTTCGTCATCGGCGGGATGATGACGCGCAGCGCCTGCGGCAACTGCACGAGGCGCAATTCCTGGCCGCGCGTCAAACCGAGCGCCGCGCTCGCTTCGTGCTGGCCGATAGGCCACCGACTGGATGCCGGCGCGCACCACCTCGGCGATGTAGGCCGCGGTGTAAATCGTCAGGCCGATCAGCACGGTCAGGAACTCGGGCGTGACCGCGCCACCGCCGATGACGTTGATCTCGGTCTTTTCCGGAACGTCCAGGCCGGCCGGCGCGCCGCCGAGCAACCAGCCGAGCGCAGTGGCGCCAAACAGGATCGCGAGCGCCGGCAGCGCCACCGGGATGATTTGCCCGGTCGCTTCGCGACGCAGCCGCGCAAAGCGGCTCCAACCCCAGACGCCGGCCATTCCGACGAGCAGACCCAGCACGGTGAACCCATGCCCTGGGCTCCACACCGGGTGCGGGAACTGCAAGCCGTTCTTGCTGAAGAACACGTTCGGCAGCGGCGTCAACGCCTCTTCGATGCTCGGCAGCAGCTCCGTCATCACGAAATACCAGATGAAGAGTTGCAGCAGCAACGGCACGTTGCGCAGCAAGTCGACGTAAGCGCTGCTCAGCGTTCGAAGCAGGAAATTGCGCGACAGTCTGCCGATCCCCACCAGCGTGCCGAGCAGCGTCGCAGCGACGATGCCGAGAATCGCGACGCGAAACGTGTTCGACAGCCCGACGAGGAAGGCCTTGCCGTAACTCTCCGCCGAGTCGAACGGGATCACGCTTTCGCCGATGGAAAAACCCGCCGGCTGGGAGATGAAATCGAACCCGCTCTTGATGCCGCGGGCGCGCATGTTCTCCAGCGTGTTCGACAGCAGGTAAGCGCCGGCCGCGACGATCAGCGCGAGCGCGACCACCTGGTACAGCAGGCCGCGAAACGCCTTGCTGCGCCAGTGATAGCGGCGTACGGCAGGCGGCGCGGCCATGGCCAAGCGAGACGAGTGCTATCCCTCCGGCGCCTCTTCAGCGCACCGGTGGTGCGTACATGAAACCGCCTTTGCTCCACAGGTTGTTCGCGCCGCGCGGCAACTTCAGCGCCGACTTCGGGCCGACGTTGCGCTCAAAAATTTCGCCGTAGTTGCCGACTTCCTTGATCGCGCGGTACGCCCAGTCCTTGTCCAGACCGAGCAGCTTGCCGGTGTCTTCCGAAGTGCCCAGGATGCGCTGCACGACGGGGTCTTTGCTCTCGGCCTTCAGCTGATCGACGTTGGCCTTCGTGATGCCGTATTCCTCGGCTTCGATGAGCGCGAACACGACCCATTTGGCGATCGCGAAGAACTCGTCGTCGCCGCGGCGCACTGACGGGCCCAGAGGTTCCTTGGAGATCAGCTCCGGCAGGATCACATGGTCTTCGGGGTTGCCGGCGTCCTTGTTGCGTATCGACGCGAGGCCCGACGCGTCTGTCGTGTACGCCTGGCAGCGGCCGGCGAAGTAGGCCTTGTTCGTCGCTTCCTGCGTCTCGAACACGACCGATTTCATGTTCAGCCCGGCCGACTTGGAGTAGTCGGTCAGGTTCTTCTCCGTTGTCGTTCCCGACTGCACGCACACCGTCGCGCCCTTGAGCTGCTTGGCGCTCGTGATTTTGCTCTTCTTCGTCACCATGAAACCCTGGCCGTCGTAATACGTCGTGCCGGTGAAGTGCAGGCCGAGCGACGCGTCGCGCGTCAGCGTCCACGTCGTGTTGCGCGACAGGATGTCGACTTCGCCCGATTGCAGCGCGGCAAACCGCTGCGCCGCGTTCAGCGGCACCCATTTGATCTTGCTCGCGTCTTTCAAGGTCGTCGCGGCGATCGCTTTGCACACGTCCACATCCAGGCCGGTCCAGTTGCCCTGGCTGTCGGCAGCTGAAAGCCCTGCAAGCTGGGGTTGACGCCGCACACGAGCTGGCCGCGCGCCGTGATCGCTTCGAGCGTCTTGCCGGCGTGCGCGGGAAGGGCCACGCTGAGCAGGGCGGCGCCGCTGAGCAGCGCGACTTTGAAGGAATGATGGACTTTTTGCATGACGAGTGACTCCGCTGGACTGAACCGCAAACAATACCGCGCCAGGACGAACCGGCACAGTGAACGCGCGCAGTCTAGGCGGGCGGTCAATCGCAGCCCATGCTCGATTTCCCTCGCCCGCGCGTTCCTTCCGCCTTTCGCACCGCTACGATTCCCGTCTCTCTTTCACTCACTTGAGCGCCTTGGCATGACTTGGTTCTCCCGCTTGTTCAGACGCGGTGCCGCGGTGGGGCTCAGGGTTCGCCTGCTGGCGCTGTTCCATCTGCTGCGCAACGCGCAAACGCCGCGGCTCGCGAAGTGGGTCGGCTGGGCGGTCATCGCCTACGCCGTGAGCCCGATCGACCTGATCCCGGATTTCATCCCGGTGCTCGGCCTGCTCGACGATCTGCTGCTGTTGCCGCTCGGCATTGCCCTCGTCGTGCGCTTGACGCCCGACGCGCTGTGGCACGAATGCCTGCGCCAGGCGGAACTGACGCGCGACAAGCTGCCGCGCCTGTGGTGGGGGGCGCTTGGCGTGATCCTGGTCTGGCTCGCCTTGTTCGTGCTGTTCAGCCTCTGGCTGGCGCGTTTGCTCGGCTCCGCATGAGCCGGGCCGGTGCGCGCGTCCTGCGCCTGCTGGGGCTGGTTCTCGCGCTGCACGCGCTCGGGTCAGCGCATGCGCTGACGGGCACCGTTACCCATGTCGTCGATGGCGACACGGTGTGGATTCGCCCCGACCCGGGCCAGGGCAGCCGCAGCAGCAGCAAGCCGCGCGCGTTTCGCCTGCGCGGCATCGACGCTCCCGAGATTTGCCAGCCTTGGGGCCCGCAGGCCAAGGCTGCGCTCGAATCACGCGTCTTGCACCGGCACGTCAGGCTGCGCGGCGATGCGACAGATGGTTATGAACGCCGCATCGTCACGCTCGAACTGGATGGCCAGGACATCGGCGCCTGGATGGTCGACCAGGGGCACGCGTGGAACTCGGCGTTCCGCCAACATCCGGGGGCTTATGCGGCCCTGGAGCACGCGGCGCGAAAGACGCGGCGTGGCCTGTTTGCGCAGGCCGATGCGCAGCCGCCGCGCCGGTTTCGCAAGGCGCACGGGCCCTGCGGGCGTCACTGAACCGAATCGCCGCAGGCGTCACTTGCGCATCAACGTGCTCTTGCCGAACAGGCTCTCGATCAAGTCCACGGCGAGTTCTGCGGTTCGGTTGCGCACGTCGAACGCCGGGTTCAGCTCCATCAAGTCGAGCGACGCCAGGCAACCGGTGTCGGCGATCATCTCCATGCAGAGCTGCGCTTCGCGGTAGGTCGGTCCGCCGCGCACTGTGGTGCCGACGCCGGGGGCGATGTCGGGATCCAGAAAGTCGACGTCGAAGCTCACGTGCAAATGGGTCCGCGCGTCCATCGTCGCGAGCGCGAGTTCCATCGTGTGGCGCATTCCCATCTCGTCGATGAAGCGCATGTCGAAGACATCCAGGTCGGCCTCGTGCACGAGGCGCTTCTCGCCCTCGTCGACGCTGCGGATGCCGACCTGGCACAGCGCCCGAGGCTGCAGCGCCGGAACCGCGCCGCCGATCTCGGTCAACTCCTGCGGCCCCTTGCCGAACAGGCACGCGACCGGCATGCCGTGCAGGTTGCCGCTCGGCGTGAGCACGTTGGTATTGAAATCGGCGTGCGCGTCGAGCCAGAGCACGCGCAGCTTCTGGTTCGCCTCGCGGCAATGGCGCGCCACCGCGCTGATCGAGCCGATCGCCAGGCAATGGTCGCCGCCGAGCAGGATCGGCAGCCGGGCACTCTTCAATTCGTCGTACACCGCGTCGTGCACGGTCTGGTTCCACTGCGCCGCCTCGGCCAAGTGCCGGTAGCCGTTGAGAGGCGGCTGCCATGGATTGGCCGGGCCCGCCAGATTGCCGCGGTCCAGCACGTCCAGGCCGCGGCGCTGCAGAACCGTCACGATGCCGGCGACACGCATCGCTTCAGGGCCCATGCTCGCGCCGCGCGTTCCTGCGCCGATGTCGGTGGGCGCGCCGACGAGGCTGACTTTGCGGTTCATATGTCCACTGCAAACTCACCCGTCTGCGTTTGCGGCAGGTCGAAGCCGTACTCGGCCTCCAGGTGGCTCCACGCTTCTTCGGCGCTCTCGACGAAGCGGAACAGGTTCTTGTCTTCGGCGCTGATCATTCCGGTCTCGATGAGGAGGTCGAAGTTGATCAGGCTCGTCCAGAACTCGCGCCCGAAGAGCAGGATCGGCCGGCGCCGGCACTTGCCGGTCTGGATCAGCGTCATCGTTTCGAACAGTTCGTCGAGCGTGCCGAAGCCGCCGGGGAAACACACCAGGGCGATGCTGCGCATCAGGAAGTGCATCTTGCGCAGCGCGAAGTAGTGGAACTGGAAACACAGCTCGGGCGTGATGTAGTCGTTCGGCGCCTGCTCCATCGGCAGCACGATGTTCAGGCCGATGCTTTTGCCGCCGACGTCGAAAGCGCCGCGGTTTCCCGCTTCCATGATTCCCGGTCCGCCGCCGGTGACGACGTAGATCGGCGTTTCCAGATCGCGCGAGCGCGTCGTGACGAGCGCGGCGAAGCGCTGCGCCTCCTCGTAGTAGCGCGACATGAGCATTCTCATTTCCGCGCGTTTCAAGGCCTGGGGGTCGCTGCCGGATTGCGCCGCCGCCAGCTCTCGCGCCGCAACGTCGGGCGGCGCGATTCGCGCGCTGCCGAAGATCACGATCGTGGATTTGATGTCGTGCTCGAGCTGCACCATTTCGGGCTTGAGCAACTCGAGCTGCATTCGAACCGGACGCAACTCTTCGCGCAGCAGGAAGTCGTTGTCGGTGAACGCGAGCCGGTACGCGCTTTCCGGGCCGGTGTAGCGCGAGGGCGCCTCGAGCGCCTTGGCGTCTTCCTGGGCGCTCGGGAAATTGCGGGCGGTGAGCTCGATGCGTTTGTCCATCTTCGCAGCTTAACCCCTGGCGGATCCTGGCCGCGATGCGCACACCGTGCACGCCGGATTGCGCTGGACGCGGATCTCGGTCCATTCCATGCGGCGCGCGTCGAGCATCTGCAGCCTGCCGGCGAGCGAGGAGCCGATCCCCGCAAGCAGCTTCAGCGCCTCGGCCGCCTGCACCGTGCCGATGATTCCCACCAGCGGCGCGAACACGCCCATCGTCGCGCAGCGCGTCTCCTCGATCGTCGCGTCGGGCGGGAAGATGCACGCGTAGCAGGGCATCGCGTCGCCCTGGGTGCGGCGCGTGTCGTAGACCGAGATCTGGCCGTCAAAGCCGATCGCCGCACCCGACACAAGCGGCACGCCCAACGCAACGCACGCGGCGTTGACGGCGTGCCGGGTCGCGAAGTTGTCGCTGCAATCGAGCACGACGTCGACACCGACGAGCAGCCGTGCGAGCAGTGGCCGATCGGCACGTTGTTGCACCGCGCTGACCTGCACCTCGGGGTTGATCGCGTGAATCGTCTGTGCCGCAGAGGCTGCCTTAGGCTGGCCGATTCGCGCCAGGTTGTGCGCGATCTGGCGCTGCAGGTTCGTCAAGTCGACGACTGTCGTCGTCGACGATGGTGATCTGGCCGACTCCCGCGGTACCCAGGTAGAGCGCCACGGGAGAGCCCAGGCCGCCGGCGCCGATGACGAGCGCGTGCGACGCCATGAAGCGCTGCTGGCCTTCGATACCCAGCTCGTCGAGCAGGATATGGCGCGAGTAGCGCAGCAACTGGTCGTCGTTCATGCGCCGAGGATAGCGAAAGTCGCACGCAGAAGAAAAACGCCCGCGGGGTGCGGGCGTTGCCGGTCAGATCGCGGCGGCTTCAGTTGGTGTTCGCTTCGGCTTTGCGCTCGACCGCCGTCTTGCTCACCAGCACCGGCTTGCCCTTCAGGCGGTTCAGCGCCTGGGTGAGCTGAAAGTCTTCTGCGCTGCCGAATTCGGGCAGCGGCTTGGGCGGTGCCGCGGCGCGCTTGGCGCTCTCGTCTTCGAGTTTCTTGCGCGCCTCTTCGCGCGCTTTTTCGCGCGCCTCGTCCTTGACCTCGGCGCCCTGGCCGCTTTGCAGGTGTTTCTCCAGATCGGCTTCGCGCACGCGCAGCGAGGCGAACAGATTGCCTTCCGACGTTTCGTCAAGCATCACGTCGGGAACGATGCCTTTGGCCTGGATCGACGCGCCGCTCGGCGTGAAGTAGCGCGCCGTGGTGATCTTCAATGCGGTTTCGGGCGAAAGTTGGCGCACCGTCTGCACCGAGCCCTTGCCGAAAGTCTGCGCGCCCATGATCGTGGCGCGCTTGTGGTCTTGCAGCGCGCCGGCGACGATTTCGCTCGCTGACGCCGAACCTTCGTTGACGAGCACGATCAGCGGCACTTTCTTCACCGCGTCGGGCAGCTTGCGCAGCGGATCGCCGCCGCCGCGCCGCACGTAATACTCGGGCGCGGCCTTGAAGGTCGCCTTCGAGTCGGGGATCTGCCCGTTCGTCGAGACGACAACCGCGTCAGCGGGCAAGAACGCCGCCGAGATCGCGACCGACGCTTCGAGCAGGCCACCGGGATCGTTGCGCAGGTCGAGCACGAGGCCCTTCAAGTTCGGTTCCTGCTTGTAGATCTCGTCGAGCTTGCGCACGAAATCGTCAACCGTGCGGTCCTGGAACTGGCTCACGCGCAACCACGCATAGCCCGGCTCGATGACCTTGGAGCGAACGCTCTGGGTGCGGATTTCCTCGCGAATGATCGTCACCGGGAAGCTGCGGCTCTCGGCCTTGCGGAACACGGTGAGGATGACTTTCGTGTTCGGCTCGCCGCGCATGCGCTTCACCGCCTGGTCCATCGTCAGGCCCTTGACGACGGTGTCGTCGATCTTCGTGATCAGGTCGCCGCTTTTCAAGCCGGCGCGAAATGCCGGCGAACCTTCGATCGGCGAGACGACCTTCACCAGCCCGTCTTCCATGCCGATCTCGATCCCCACGCCGACGAACTTGCCGGTCGTGCCCTCGCGAAATTCCTTGAACGTCTTCTTGTCGAAGTACTGCGAATGCGGGTCCAGCCCCGAAACCATGCCGCCGATCGCGTCGGTGATGAGCTTCTTTTCGTCGACCGACTCGACGTAGTCGCTCTTCACCATGCCGAACACGGCGGCGAGCTGCTGCAATTCTTCGAGAGGAAGCTGCGCGACCGAGCTGCGCGCGATGGCCTGCAATTGCATGGTGGCCAGCGCACCGGCTATGGCGCCGAGCGCAATCCAACCTGCCACCTTGAGTTTCCTGCCCATCATCGAGTGCCCCTTGTGCCCGCGCCTGAATCTGCGCATCGTATGAAAAACTGCGCAGTCAGTATATTCCCGCGCCCCGTTTTCGAGCGCTGCCGCCGCGGGAAAGTTGCACGTCATTGCACCCTTTTGCCCGCCGCCCCCGAGACCCGGGGTGGACCCGGGTTCGGCGTCGCTGGTGACCCGTCAGGGACCGGGCTCGCGCGCGAAGGTGACCACATGGTCCACCTGCGGGCGAATCCCGATCCACTCGCCGATCTGGTGGTCGTGGTGCGACGGCACATGCGCCATCACCTGCTCGCCGCTCGCCAGGCGCAGCGTGTAGAGGAATTCCGAGCCGCGAAACGCCTTGCGTTCGATGCGCGCTTTCACGGGTGCGGCGTCGTCGTGCACGATGTCGTCGGCACGCAGCAGCACGTCACACAGCCCGCCCTCGAAGGCATCAGGCAGCGGGCACTCGAGCACGTCACTCAGGTCGCCCAGGGGCGTGCGCACCATCGTGCCGCCCGGCGTGGCGACGATTTGCGCCGGCGTGAACACGCCGTGGCCGATGAAATCTGCGACAAATCGTGTCGCCGGCCGGTGGTACAGCGTGTAGGCGTCGTCCCACTGTTCGAGCACGCCCTTGTTCATGACGCCGATCAAATCGCCGATCGCAAACGCCTCGAACTGGTCGTGCGTGACGAACAGCGCCGTGATCTGCAGCCCCTTCAGGATCGCGCGCAGCTCCTGCGCCAGACGCTCACGCAGATCGACGTCCAGGCTCGAAAACGGTTCGTCGAGCAACAACAGGCGCGGTTGCGGCGCCAGCGCCCGTGCCAGCGCGACGCGCTGCTGCTGCCCGCCCGAGAGCTCGTGCGGGGAGCGTTTTCCGGCGTGGCCCAGGCCCACCAGGTCGAGCACCTCCTGGGTCCGGGCGCGCCGCGCCGCCGAACCCAAGTGAGCCAGACCGAATCGCGACGTTCTGTGCCACGCTCAGGTGCGGGAACAAGGCGTAGTCCTGGAACACCATGCCGATCTGGCGCTCTTCGGCTGCCAAATGCACGCCGATTGCTGCGTCGCTGAGCGCATCGGCTGCGATCGCGATGCGCCCGGCGCGCAGCCTTTCGAGCCCGGCGACGGCGCGCAGCAGCGACGTCTTGCCGCACCCCGAGGGCCCGATCAGGACGCCGACCTCGCCGCGGCGCAGTCCGAGCGACACCGCACTCACGGCGGCGCGCGGCGCGCCGGCGCCATAGCGAACCTCGACCCGGTCGAGCTGGAGAAACATGCGCCTATGATACTGGCGCCATTAATAATCAGAATCGTTCGCATCTGCGAACCTGGGCCTCGCCCGCCGGGTTCGCGCGCCCCGACCACCCGACCCCGTGACACGCCTCCTGACCCTCTGCACCGTTTTCCTCGCGCTCCCCGTGCTCGCGGTGTTGGGCGCGTGGTTCGCGCTCGACGCCGCGGCAATCGATGTGCTGCGCCACCAGTGGCACACGGTGCTGCCCGGTTACGCGCTGAACTCGCTCTTGCTCGCCGCAGCCGTGGCGGTGGGCGTCGCGCTCGTCGGGGGCGGAACGGCAGTGCTCATCACCCTGTTTGACTTTCCTCTGCGCCGGGGTTTTGAGTGGGCGTTGCTGCTGCCGCTGGCGATGCCGGCGTATGTGCTCGCTTACGCCACGACCGATGCGCTGCAGTACAGCGGCCCGCTGCAAAGCGGATTGCGCGAACTCACCGGCGCCCGCGGCGCGCTCTGGCCCGATGTGCGAAACCTGTGGGGCGCCGCCGTTCTGTTCGTCTTCTGCCTCTACCCCTACGTGTACCTGCTGACCCGTGCCGCACTCGTGGAACGTGGCGTTCCCTTGATGGAAGCGGCGCGGTTGCTCGGCGCCGGCACGGCGCGGCGCGTGCGCGAAGTCGCGCTGCCGCTCGCGCGCCCGGCAATTGCCGCAGGCGTTGCGCTCGCCTTGATGGAGACGCTCGCCGACTATGGCGTCGGCTCCTACTTCGGGCTGCAGACCTTCACCACCGGAATCTACAAGGCCTGGCTCGTCATGAACGACGCCGACGCGGCGGCGCAACTCGCGTCGATGCTGCTCGGCATCGTCGCGCTGCTGCTCTGGCTGGAGCGGCGTTCGCGGAGCCGGATCCGCTTCGCCAATTCGAGCGTGCTCGGAGCGGCGAGCGACGAAGCCCGGCCGCTGCGCCTGCACGGCGTGCGCGCCGGACTCGCCATCGCAGCGTGCGCGGCGCCGATCCTCCTGGGGTTCGTCTTGCCGGTGCTCGCGTTGTTGCGCCTGCTGGTTCAGGAACTGCAATCGGCCGACGCGAACTTCCCCTTGGCGCGGTTCGCGAGCGCCGCCGCCGTCAGCCTCGAACTCGCCGTGCTCGCGGCGCTGCTCGCTGCATTGCTCGCGGCGGCCCTGGCATTCGCACTGCGCACCCGGCCGAACCGGGCGCTGAAGTGGGCGGTGCGGGCGGTCTCGCTCGGCTATGCGGTTCCCGGCGCGGTGATCGCGGTCGGCGTGCTGATTCCGCTCGCCTGGCTGCAACAGCGTTTTCCGCAAGCCGGCGCGAGCGCGCTCGTCACCGGAACGCTGTTCGGCGTCCTGTACGCGTACCAGGTGCGGTTCTCGGCCGTCGCGTTGCAGTCCTTCGAGGCGGGTTATGCGCGGATCGCCGCGTCGGTCGACGAAACCGCGCGCATGCTCGGCGCCTCGCGCGCCCGGTTGCTGCTTCAGTTGCACATCCCGCTGCTGCGCCGTGCCACGCTGGCCGCGCTGCTGCTCGTGTTTGTCGACGTGATGAAGGAACTGCCTGCGACGCTCGTGCTGCGCCCCTTCAACAGCGACACGCTGGCCGTCATCGCCTACCAGCTGGCGCGCGACGAACGCCTCGGCGAAGCCGCGTTGCCGTCGCTCGCGATCGTCCTCGTCGGGCTGGTGCCGGTGCTGTTGCTGTCGCGCGCGATGCGCCGCTGAACGCGGACTCCGCAAGCTCACGCTTCGGACTGCGAACCCTGGTTACGAATCACCCACGGTTGTTACGAGCGAAGTCAGCCCATTGCCGAAACTCCAGGCGCCTGGGCATCCCCATGGAGCCGGGCCGACTTGCAAACCGAAGGGAATCGAGATGACATTTTTTGCTGTTCTGTATTGGATGGGGATGCTCTGCCTGGGCCTCACCGTTGCGGCGGTGGTCGGCGATGCTCTCGCCGCCAGAAGGGGGCAAGCCGGCCTGGCCCCCCCGGCGGGAATCGAACCCACATCTAGCGCTTAGGAGGCGCTCGTTCTATCCATTGAACTACGGCGGGAGGCGCGGATTTTCGCATGCGCCCCTTGCCGCACCGGCGTCTTGGCTCACGCCGCGCGGCCGAACCACCACACCGACAGCCCGACGGCGCTGACGAGCAGCAGCGCGCCGAGCAACGCGAACAACGAGCTGATTTCGGTTTCCTTGCGCTCGACGACGAGGCGCGTGCTGAGCGACTGGTAGACCTTCTTCAGGTCTTCGGCGGTACCGGCGTAGAAGTAATCGGCGCGGGTCCGGTCGGCGATGTTCTTCAGCGTGTCTTCATCCAGGCGCACGCGCATCGACCAGCCCTCGAAACCGATCGTCTCGCCCTCTTTCGTGCCGATTCCGACGGTGTAGACGCGAACGCCGCGTTCCGACGCCATCTTCGCCGCGTCGAGCGGGTCCGGCCCGGTCGTGCGCTGGCCGTCGGTGAGCATGATGATCGCCGCCGACGGGTACGAGCCGGGCTCGACGGGGGTGAACTCGGGCTTCGGCTTGTCGCCGGGCTGCGCCGGCATGTTGCGCGCACCGGTGATCTGCGACAGGTCGATTCCGGCGTCGGGGAAGATTGTCGCGAGCGAGAGCACGATGCCGCTGCCGGTGGCCGTTCCGCGCTGCAACTGGAAGCGATCGATCGCTGCGTAGACGTCGTCGCGGCTCAGCGTCGGCGCTTGCACGACCGCTGCGGTACCGGCAAACGAGACGACGGCGACACGCACCGAGCGTGGCAGTTCGGCGACGAAAGTCTTCGCCGCTTCCTGCGCCGCGGTGATGCGGTTCGGCTTCACGTCGGTCGCGCGCATGCTGCCCGATACGTCGATCGCGAGCACGACCGTCTTCTGCGCCGACGGCAGGGTGATCAATGCCGCCGGGCGCGACGTCGCAAACAGGAGCGAGATCGTCGCGAGCAGGAGGAGCAGAGGCGGAACGTGGCGCCGCCACGCCGCCGTCTTGGCCATCGCCTCTCGAACGAGGCCGAGGCTCGCGTAGCGCAGCACCGTCTTCTTGCGCCGCGAGAGCAGCCAGAAGTAGCCCGCGACGAGCAACGGCACCGCGAGCATCGCCCACAGCATCTCGGGCCACAGGAACGTCATCCACGGCGTCGTCGTTGTCGTCATGATGCGGCAGCCCTCCAGGCTGGGGCCGACCCGGGGGCGCCGCCGCCGGCGCTCAGGCGGCTGCGCTGCCGGCGCAGGTCGGCAAATCGAAGGATCGCGTCGAGCAGATTCTCGTCGGTCGCGAGCTCGAGCGTGTCCACCCCGGCGTGCGCCAACGCGCCGCGAAGCGCGGTTTCGCGCGCGTCGGCGAGTTTCGCGAAGCGCTCGCGAAATCCCGGGTCGTGGGTGTCGACCATGAGCTGCTCGCCGGTTTCGGCGTCGTTCATCGACACCATTCCCAAATCGGGCAACTCCATCTCGAGCGGATCGTAAAGGCGCACTGCCGTCACTTCATGGCGCTGCGCGAGCTGGGCCAGCGCACGCTCCCAGCCGGGCTCGCTGATGAAATCGGAAACGACGAACACCGTGCTGCGGCGCTTCACGATGCGCTGCGCGGCGAGCAGCAGCTCGCGCAGCTGGGTCGCGCCGGGGGCGCTCTTCTCCGGGCGCTGCGCCATGCGCTGCATGATGTGCAGCACCTGGATGCGTCCGCCGCGCGCCGGGATCACCGTGTCCACCGCGCTACCGTAAAGAAGCGCGCCGATGCGGTTCCCGTGGCGCGTCAGGAGCCGCGCCAGCACGGCGACGAAATCGAGCGCGACGCTGCGCTTCGTCGTGCGATCCGAGCCGAAGTCAACGCTTGCGCTCAGGTCGACGAGAAACCACGCCGTGAGCTCGCGGTCTTCGGTGAACTGGCGCACGTAAGGCGTTTGCAGGCGCGCCGTGACGTTCCAGTCGATGTGGCGCACGTCGTCGTGGTGCTGGTATTCGCGCAGATCGGCGAGGTCCAGGCCGGCGCCACGCCAGAGGGTGCGGTAGTCGCCCTGCAACAACCCGTCGAGGCGACGCAGCACAGTCCACTCGAGGCGCTTCAGCAGCGCGTCGCTGCTGCGCGGCGAATCGTCCTGGCGCCGCTGCAGGCGCGGGATCGTCGGCGCCGGCGAATCGCCCCAGGGGGCGATCGTGTCCCGGCGGCGCCGCTCGACGAAGGTGGCCACGCTCAGTCCTTCAAGCGGCTTGCGTCGCCAACGGCTTGTCGGGAACCGGGATCTTCTTCTGCACGCGTTCCACGATCTGGTCCGCGTTCAACCCGTCGGCCAGCGCCTCGTAGGAGAGAACGAGGCGGTGCCGCAGCACGTCGGCGACCAGGCCGGTCATGTCCTCGGGCAAGGCGTAGTTGCGCCCGCGCATGAAGGCGAGCGCGCGCGCGCCTTCGATCAGGCCGATCGTCGCGCGGGGGCTCGCGCCGAAGGTGATGTACTTGGCGAGTTCGGGCATGCCGTAGCGGTCCGGCCGGCGCGTTGCGCTGACGAGCTTCACCGCGTATTGCATGAGCGACGGGTCCACGTACACCTGCCGGCATTCGTGCTGCAACTCGCCGAGTTGCGTCATGCTCGCCACCGCGTTCACGCTCGTCGCCGGGCCGGTGACGCGCTGCGCGACGACGAGTTCTTCCTCTTCGCTCGGGTAATCGACGATCACCTTCATCATGAAACGGTCCACCTGCGCTTCGGGCAGCGGATAGGTGCCTTCGGTCTCGATCGGGTTCTGCGTCGCCATGACGAGGAACGGTTCCGGAACCTTGTGCGTTTCGCCGGCGATCGTGACCTGGCGCTCTTGCATCACCTCGAGCAGCGCGCTCTGCACCTTGGCCGGCGCGCGGTTGATTTCGTCGGCGAGCAGCAGGTGCGTGAAGACGGGCCCGAGCGAGGTGCTGAACTCGCCGGTGCGTGGGCTGTAGATGCGCGTTCCCACCAGGTCGGCGGGCACCAGGTCCGGGGTGAACTGGATGCGCTTGAAACTGCCTCGCAGCGTCGCCGCGAGCGTCTTCACGGTCAGCGTTTTCGCCAGACCCGGCACGCCTTCAACGAGCAAGTGCCCCTGCGCGAGCAACGCGACCATGACGCGCTCCAGGAAACGGTCTTGCCCGACGACGATTCGCTTCACCTCGTAGAGAACGCTTTCCATGAGCGTTGACGCGGCCGTGGCGGGGGGAGAGTGATGGTCCATGAAGTAGGCGCTGAGGTTGGCGTGGGTTTCGAGTCGTGGCGCTTGAAAGCAACGGGCGTGTGCTTCAGTTTCGGTTCAGAACGGCGGCATTCCGGCGGCGCTGGCGGCGTTTTCGATCGGCACGGCAAAACCGATGCCGATGAAAACGCGCTGCCGCGACGGGTTCAGGATCGCGGTCACGATGCCGACGACGGCGCCGTCCAGCGTCACGAGCGGCCCGCCCGAATTGCCCGGATTGGCGGCGGCGTCGAACTGGATCAGGTTCGTCAGCACGCGATCCCCGTCGGGCGAGCGGAATTCGCGTTTCAGCCCCGACACGACGCCTGACGACACCGAGGGTCCGATGCCAAACGGAAACCCGACCGCGATCACATGGTCTCCCGGGCGCAGGTCGGCCGTCGAGCGCATCGTCGCGGCGGGCAGGTCGTCGGGGATGCTCTTCGCCTTCAGCACCGCCAAATCGTGTTCGGCGTAAACGCCGGTGATCGTCGCTTCGGCTTCCAACCCGGTGGCAAACGTGACCTTGATGCGCTTCGCGCCGGCGACGACGTGCAGGTTCGTCAGGATGATGCCGCTGTCGACGATCACGACGCCGCTGCCCACACCGCGGTGATCGGCGTCGTCAGAACCGTCGTTCGCTTCGTTGCTTTGGCCCACGACGCGCACCAGCGACGGAAGGATGGCCTCGTAGGCGCGCGCTTCGGCGGCGCCGAGAGGCTTTTCTTCGAGCGACGTGCGCAGTGCGGTCTCGATCTGTTCGATCGTCAGCGCAGCAGGGCGGCGTTGCAGCGCCAATTGCCAGCTCAGGCCGAGCAACAACAGGAGCGCGAAGGCGGCAGCCCAGAGGCGCCGTTCATGGCGCAATCCGATGCCCTTGGCGCGTGCCCAGCGCGACGGCGCGGCGGGCGCAGACGGCGCAGTCACTGCGGCAGGCGCGACGGTGCGGCGCGGCGATCGGCTGTACAGAGGTGCCTTTTTCATGGCATTTGTCCTGGGTGAAGGGCAAAGCGCATTCACGCATCGCCCGATCGATCCTGGTTGCAACGGCAGGTGCCGCAACGGTAGCACGCCAGCCGTTTCCTGTCACAGCGCTGGGCTCGATTTGCGCCGGCCCACGCCGCTCGATTGCGGGGGGCGGCGAAAGGGCGGCATCATCGTGGCATGTGGATCGACACCCATTGCCACCTGGACGCCGCCGAGTTCGACGCCGATCGCGATGCCGTCATCGAGCGGGCGTGCCAGAGTGGCGTCGCCCAGATCGTGCTGCCTGCGGTTGAGCCGGGCAACTTCGATGCGGTGCGCAGCCTCGCGCACGCACATCGTTTCGCTTACGCGCTCGGGACCCACCCGCTCTATGTGGAGCGCGCCGGGCCGGCGCCGCTCGCCGCCTTGCGCCAAGGCCTGACGGATCAACGCGGCGATCCGCGGCTCGTCGCGGTGGGTGAGATCGGCCTGGACCATTTCGTCCCCGGCCTGGACCGCGCGCTGCAGTTGCGCGCTTACGTCGAACAACTCGAACTCGCGCGCGAATTCGAGCTGCCGGTGATCCTGCACCTGCGGCGCTCGGCCGACACCTTGCTCAAGCACCTGCGTCAGGTTCGGGTGCGTGGCGGCATCGTGCACGCCTTCAACGGCAGCGAACAACAGGCGATGGCTTTTGTCGACCTCGGTTTCAAGTTGGGTTTTGGCGGCGCGTTGACGTTTCCGCGCGCGCTGCAGATCCGCCGCCTCGCCATGAGTCTGCCGCTCGAGTGCATCGTTCTCGAAACCGACGCGCCCGACATCGCGCCGCAATGGCTCTACAAGACTGCAGAGGAGCGCGCCGCCGGCGCTCGCTCGCGCAACGAGCCGGCTGAGTTGCCACGTATCGCGGAGCAGCTCGCGGCGCTGCGCGGTCTGACGATGCATGCGTTGGCGCAGGCAACCCGGGCCAACGCACACGTCGCGCTGCCGCGCTTGGCCGAGCTCGAGGGGCTCTGAAGTGAAACTGGCACGCCTCGACTTGGGCCGAGTTTTCAGTGCGATCGCCGTGTTCAGCCCCTTGCTGCCCTTTGAACCTCCGGTATGCGTGCGGTTGTCCGAGCGCCGCGCCGCGCTGGTTCCGGGGAACTGAGATGAGCCGCAGCCCCGTCGCCAGCGCTTGGCCCAGCGCCACCATCTCCGAGGCCGACGGCGTGCGCTACCTGCACCTGGGGACGCCCTGGGTGCAAGGCGCGATGCGCATTCGCAAGCCGCTCGCGATCGAGCTCGAGTACGTGCAGCGCATGATGGTGTGGCTGCTGCTGCGCCACGGCGCCGACCTCGGCAAAGGCCAGGCGGTGCAACTCGGCCTCGGGGCGGGCGCGATCACGCGCTTTTGCCACAGCAAGTTGCGCATGAGGACCACGGCAGTCGAGATCAACCCATCGGTCATCGGCGCGGGCCGCGCCTGGTTCCATCTGCCGCAGGACTCACCGCGCCTGGAAGTGCTCGAGATGGACGCGGCAAAGTTCGTCGCCGAGCCGCAACGTGCCGACTCTGTGCAGGTCTTGTGTGTCGACTTGTACGACCACGAAGCCGCCGCGCCGGTGCTCGACAGCGAGGGCTTTTACGCGGACTGCCGGCGCATTCTGAGCGACGACGGCGTGCTGAGCGTGAACCTCTTCGGCCGGCAAAGCAGTTTCCCGCGCAGTCTGCAACGCATCTCCGGGGCCTTCGGCGGGAGCCAAGTGCGCACGATGCAGCCGACGCGCGAGGGCAATTCGATCGTCGTGGCGCTGAAAAGCGAGCCCTTTCCCGCCCAGTCCTTGCTTGCCGCGCGCGCGCAAAACATTGAAACTCGTTTCCACCTGCCTGCACGCAAGTGGCTTCGTATGATCCGACCGCTGCCGCCGGAGACGCTTCAACCACCTGGGCCTGCCAGCGCATGACTGCAGTCGAACTTCCCGCACGCAATGCCGCGCAAAACGGCGCCCACACCGGGCCGCTGGACTGGCGCGTCCTGCTCAAGTGGCTGCGCGAAGACGGCGTGATCGGCGTCGACGACGCCGAGCGCACCGAAAAGCGCTTTGCCGCGGGCCACAGCTCGCAGCACCCGCTGGTGCGCCTGGGCGGCGCCGGGCTGCTGCGCAAGAGCAACGGCAAGGCGCTCGACGTGGAGCGGCTTGCCGAGTGGCTCGCCGGGCGCTGCAAGATCCCCTACCTGCGGATCGACCCGCTGAAGGTCGACGTCGGCCGCGTCACCGAAGTGATGTCGGTGAACTACGCCGAGCGGCGCCACGCGCTGCCGATCCAGTACGGCCTGACCGACGTCACGATCGCGACCTGCGAGCCGTTCGACATTGCCTGGGTCACCGAGATCGAGTCGCACACGCGCAGATCGGTCAAGCTCGTTCTCGCCAGCCCGGGCGAGATTTCGCGCTACACGACCGAGTTCTACACGCTCTCCAAGTCGGTTCGCGCCGCGGCGAAGACGGGCGACACGTCGACGATGGCGAGCTTCGAGCAGCTCGTCGAACTGGGCAAGAGCAACAAGCAGCTCGACGCGAACGACCAGGGCGTCGTGCAAGTCGTCGACTGGCTCTGGCAATACGCGTTCGACCAGCGTGCGTCGGACATCCACCTGGAGCCGCGCAGGGATCTCAGCCTGATCCGCTTTCGCATCGACGGCGTGATGCACACCGTCTACCAGCTTCCACCCGGCGTGATGAACGCGATGATTGCGCGCGTCAAGGTGCTCGGCCGCATGGACGTCGTCGAGCGGCGCCGGCCCCTGGACGGCCGCATCAAGACGCGCAACCCCGACGGCGACGAAGTGGAAATGCGCCTCTCGACGCTTGCCCACCGCGTTCGGCGAAAAAATGGTGATGCGCATCTTCGACCCCGACACCGCGGTGAAGGAACTCGACGCGCTCGGTTTCGGCGCGCACGACAGCAAGCGCTGGGAGGCGCTCGTGACGCGGCCGCACGGCATCATTCTCGTCACCGGCCCCACGGGTTCGGGCAAGACGACGACGCTCTACTCGACGCTGCGCCGCCTCGCGACCGACGAAGTCAACGTCTGCACGATCGAAGACCCGATCGAAATGATTCAGCCTGCCTTCAACCAGACGCAGGTGCAATCGGCGATCGACCTCGGTTTTGCCGAAGGGCTGCGCGCCCTGATGCGGCAGGACCCGGACATCATCATGGTCGGCGAGATCCGCGACTTGGAGACCGCCGAGATGGCGATCCAGGCGGCGCTCACCGGCCACCTCGTGTTCAGCACGCTGCACACGAACGACTCGCCCTCGGCGATCACGCGCCTCATCGACCTCGGCGTTCCGCCCTATCTGATCGGCGCGTCGGTGATCGGCGTTCTCGCGCAGCGCCTCGTGCGCACGCTGTGCGAACACTGCAAGAAGCCCGACGAGTCGGTGACTCGCGAAACGCTGTTAGAGGTCATCAAGCCGTGGCGCCTGAACGGCAGCATGCGCCCGTTCAAGCCGGTGGGCTGCCTGGACTGCCGCATGACGGGCTTTCGCGGCCGCGCCGGGTTGTACGAGTTGCTCAACGTGAGCCACGCGGCGCACGCCTGCATCCACCCGGTTCCCGACACCGAGAAGCTGCGCGCCCAGGCGCTGCTCGACGGGTTGCGGCCATTGCGCCTGGCCGGCGCGATGAAAGTCGCCGAAGGCGTGACGACGATCGACGAAGTCTTGCGCTCCACGCCTCACTGGGCTTAGCCTGAACACAAACGCTCCTGAGGAGCGTTTGTGGCTGGCTAAGGGTCCGAGCTCTGCGAGGACGCGGCCTGCAAGGCTGAACCCTTCTGCGCCTGGCTGGCCCTCGGCCGGCCCCTCGCCGCACTACGTGTAAACCAGACCCGATGCGGCGCATGCCGTGCCTAGAATCCTCGGCGACAGGTGGTGTGCGAGGAGGCAGGATGAATATCAAGAGCCAGAGAGACTTCTGGGCCGGGCTCATGTTTCTCGTCGTCGGCGCGGGCTTCGCGATCGGCGCGACGAACTATTCGATGGGTACGTCGGCGCGCCCCGGCGCAGGTTACTTCCCGCTCGGGCTGGGCGTCTTGACCGCGTTGCTCGGTGCGTTCATCCTGTTCGAGTCGCTGACGATCGAAACCGACGACGGCGAGCCCGTGGGCCACATCGCCTGGCGGCCACTGATCGTCATCTTCCTGACCATCAATGGTGTTCGGCTTGTTGTTGCCGCGCCTGGGAATGATTCTGGCGATTCCGATCCTGATCGTCATGACGAGCCTGGCGGCGAAGCGAATTCCGCTGGCGCGGCGTGCTCATCAGCGCCGTCGATTCTGACGGCATTTGCCTAGCTGATCTTCATTGCGGGGTTGAAGCTGACGATCCCTCTGTGGCCCAAGTTCATCACCGGTTGACCCGAACGTAAACCGACCAGACTGGGGACACGCAGTGGACTTGCTCAACAACCTCGCGCTCGGCTTCGGCGTCGCCTTCACGTTGCAGAATCTTCTGTACGCGTTTTTCGGCGCGATGCTCGGCACGCTCATTGGCGTCTTGCCCGGCCTCGGGCCGGTGGCGACGATCGCGATGCTGCTGCCGTCGATCTACGCCCTGGACGCCACTCCCGCGCTCATCATGCTCGCCGGCATCTACTACGGCGCGCAGTACGGCGGCTCGACGACGGCGATCCTGATCAACGTTCCCGGCGAATCGAGTTCCGTCGTGACCGCGATCGACGGCTACCAGATGGCGCGCCAGGGCCGCGCCGGCGCTGCGCTCGCCGCCGCCGGCCTGGGCTCATTCTTCGCCGGCAGCGTCGGCACGCTGATCATCGCCGCGTTCGCGCCGCCGCTCACCGAGCTCGCGTTCAAGTTCGGCCCGGCGGAGTATTTTTCGCTGATGGTGCTGGGCCTGATCGGCGCCGTCGTGCTCGCCTCGGGCTCGTTGCTCAAGGCGCTTGCGATGATCCTGCTCGGCCTGCTGCTCGCGCAGATCAACACCGACGTGATCTCGGGAACCGCGCGCTACAGCTTCGACATTCCGGAGCTCACCGACGGCATCGGCTTCGTCACGATCGCGATGGGCGTGTTCGGTTTCGGCGAAATCATCGCGAACCTCGGTCAGCCGACCGCGAACCGCGAAGTCTTCACCAAAGACGTGAAAGGCCTGTGGCCGACCAAGCAGGACTTTTCCGACGCCTGGCCGTCGGTGCTGCGCGGCACCGCGCTCGGCTCGATCCTCGGCGTGCTTCCCGGAGGCGGCGCGCTGCTCGCGTCGTTCGCGACGTACACGATGGAAAAGAAGCTCGCCGGCGCGAGCGGCAAGTTCGGCAAGGGCGACATCCGCGGCGTCGCCGGGCCGGAAAGCGCGAACAACGCCGGCGCGCAGACCTCGTTCATCCCGATGCTCACGCTCGGTATTCCGCCCAATCCGGTGATGGCGCTGATGGTCGGTGCGATGACGATCAAGGGCATCCAGCCCGGCCCGCAGGTGATGACGGCGAATCCGGAGCTCTTCTGGGGCCTGATCGCGTCGATGTGGGTCGGGAACCTGATGCTCATCATCCTGAACCTGCCGCTGATCGGCATCTGGATCAAGCTGCTCACGGTGCCGTATCGCTTCCTCTTTCCCGCGATCACGCTGTTCTGCTGCATCGGCGTCTACACGCTGAACAACAACACGTTCGACATCTTCCTCACCGCGCTCTTCGCCGTGATCGGCTACCTGTTCTTCAAGCTCGGCTGCGAATCGGCGCCGCTCCTGCTCGGCTTCATCCTCGGGCCGATGATGGAAGAGAACTTGCGACGCGCCTTGCTGCTCTCGCGCGGCGACTGGACGACGTTCGTGACGCGGCCGCTGTCGTCGGGCCTGCTCATCGCCGCGGCGCTGATGCTCGTCGTCGTGATGTTGCCGGCGATCAAGAACAAACGCGAACAGGCGTTCAAGGACGGGGTGTAGCGCCAGCCGTCCGGCCGCGCGCGAGCGTGCACGGCCGGCGCGCTCATCACGCCTGGATCGAGTACCCGCCGTCGACCGGAATCGCGGTGCCGGTGACGAAGTCCGAAGCGCTGCTCGACAGGAACACCGCGGTTCCCGCCAGGTCCTCGGCGCGGCCCCAGCGGCCTGCGGGCGTGCGCGCGAGAACGTTCTCGTTCAAGCCTTTGACCTCGATGCGCGCCCGTTGCGTGAGCTCGGTGTCGATCCAGCCCGGCAGGATCGCGTTCGCCTGGATGTTGTCCACTGCCCAGGCACTGGCGATCGATTTCGTGAGCTGCACGATCGCGCCCTTGCTCGCGCTGTACGCGGGCGCAAAAGACGCACCGAAGATCGACGTCATCGATCCGATGTTGATGATCTTGCCGCCCGCGCTCGCGTCGCGCGCGCGCTTCAGGTGCGGATACGCGGCGCGCGCGCAGAGAAAGGCGCTTGTGAGGTTCGTGTCGAGCACGCTCTGCCACTCGGCGAGGCTCGCCTTGTCGACCGGCTTGCGGATGTTGATGCCGGCGTTGTTGATCAGGATGTCCAGGCGCGCGCAGCGTTGCACGGCCTCAGCCACCATCGTCTGCACCGATGCTTCGTCGCTCACGTCGACCTGAAGCGCGAACGCGTCGCTGCCCAGCGCCTTCAGCTGCTCCACCGCAGCGGCCGACTTGCGCGCGTCGCGCGCCGCGACCACCACCCGCGCTCCTGCGCGCGCCAGGCCGAGCGCCATCCCCAAGCCGATGCCGCCGTTGCCGCCGGTCATCAGCGCAACCTTGCCCTTCAAATCGAACATGCCGAAGCCTCCTTGGAAAAGCGGCCATTGTGCCGGGGGAGCGGGCGTTGGGTTCCGGCCAGAGGAGCGGCACCGGAGGGGTGGATCCCGGCTTTCGCCGGGATGACGGTTCCAATGCTCTGTCATCCCGGCGAAAGCCGGGATCCACTCTCCTCGGCAGGCACAGGACCATGGCGCGAGCCCGGCCCGCGCCCGGATCGCACAGCGCGCGATCTTGCCTTCGTAGAATCAAATCCAATGTCGCAGCCCGAGGCCCAACCACTCAGCGCCTCGCCTGCGCCGCCCCTGTGGCCCGGCTTGTTGCTCGCCATCGCCGGCTCGGTGGCGTTTTCCGGCAAGGCGATCATCGTCAAGCTGGCGTACCGCCACGGCGTCGACGCGATCACCTTGATCCTGTACCGCATGCTGTTCGCGCTGCCGCTGTTCGTGCTGCTCGCGTGGTGGGCCGGGCGCAACAAGCCGGCGCTTGCGCGGCGCGACTGGTTCGCCGTCTGCGGCCTGGGCTTCAGCGGCTACTACCTCGCGAGCACGCTCGACTTTGTCGGCCTGCAATCCATCAGCGCAAGCCTGGGGCGGCTCATCGCCTACCTGAACCCCACACTCGTGCTGCTGCTCGGCATGCTGCTGTTCGGCCGCCGCGTACGCGGCCTGCAGATCGGCGCGCTGGCGATCAGCTACTGCGGCGTGTTGATCGTGTTCGGCCACGAAGTCACGCTGCAGGGCGCGCATGTCGCGTTCGGCGCGCTGTGCGTGTTCGGCAGCGCCGTCAGCTACGCGCTCTACCTCGTCTACAGCGGCGAAGAGGTGAAGCGCCTCGGCGCGCTGCGCCTGACCGGCCTGGCGTCGACGGTCGCGTGCCTGCTGTGCATCGTGCAATTTCTGCTGCTGCGCCCTCTCGCCGCGCTCGACGTCGCGCCGCAGGTGCTGTGGCTGTCGCTGCTCAACGCCACCCTCTGCACCGTCGCGCCGGTGCTCATGATGATGATGGCGATCGAGCGCATCGGCGCCGTCATGACGGCGCAGACCGGAATGATCGGCCCGCTGTCGACGATCGCGATGGGCGTTGTCATCCTCGGCGAGCCGTTCACCGCGTGGCTCGCCGCGGGGACCGCGCTCGTGCTCGCCGGCATCTGGCTGCTCGCGCAGCGAATGCGATGATCGGAGTTCGATCTTTTTTTCAACCGGAGTGAATGAACATGGACTTGGGCCTCACAGGCAAATGGGCGTTGGTGTGCGCGGCGAGCAAAGGCCTGGGCAAGGGCTGCGCGGCGGCACTCGTGGGCGAAGGCGTGAACGTCGTGATCACGGCGCGCGGCGATGAGGCCTTGCAAGCGACGGCGCGCGAGCTGCGCGCACTGAAGCGCGGCGAGGTGCGCACCGTCGCCGGCGACATCACGACGCCGCAGGGCCGCGCCCAAGCGCTCGCCGCTTGCCCGCAGGTTGACATCCTGATCAACAACGCCGGCGGGCCGCCTCCGGGGGATTTTCGCGACTGGGACCGCGATGCGTGGCTCAAGGCGCTGGACGCGAACATGCTCACGCCGATCGAGCTCATCAAGGCGACGGTCGACAAGATGGCAGAGCGCCAATTCGGGCGCATCGTCAACATCACGTCGGGCGCGGTGAAGGCGCCGATCGACATCCTGGGCCTGTCCAATGGGGCACGCAGCGGGCTCACGGGATTTGTCGCCGGCGTCGCACGACAGGCACGCCTGGCGTCGGCGAACGTGACGATCAACAGCATGCTGCCCGGCATCTTCGACACCGACCGCTTGCGTGTCACCGCTGCCGGCGCCGCGGCGAAGAGCGGGCAGAGCGTCGAGGCGCTGCTCGACAAGCGCCGCGCCGGCGTTCCGGCAGCGCGTTTCGGCAGCGCCGCCGAGTTCGGCGCCGTCTGCGCTTTTCTCTGCAGCGTGCACGCGGGTTACGTGACGGGGCAGAACGTGTTGCTTGACGGCGGGGCGTATCCGGGGACGTTTTGAACGGTCGCGTGTCGGTTGCTGCGCAGCGTCTCAGTGTGATCCGCTGCCCGAAGCCGGATCGCTGGCGTCGTCGCGCCCCCCTTTGATCGCGCGCAGCGTGTGTCGGGCCATGTCCGGCCTGGTGGCGTCCACGCGATCGGTCTCGGCCAAAAATTCCTCGATCAAATTTTGCACCTGCGCGAACGCCGCTTCGTCAACGAGCGGCGTGTGATTCGGGCTGTCGAAGGGCTCCAGTCTCGCGCCGGGAATCGTGGCCGCGATCAAGCGACCTTCTTCGAACGGCACACGCGAGTCGCGCGGGCTGTGCAACACCAGCGTGGGGCACATCACGCGAGGCATATCCTCGGTAGCGTCGAAATCCGCAATGCGCCGCAGCAATGCGACCGCGGTTTTCGGCGGGCATGAAACTCGCTGGAGCTGGTTGAACGAATCCATCTGCTCCGCAGTCGCGCCCGGCCAGAACATCGTTGTCATCAATTGGCGAAACGCCGGGTTGTCTTGTGCCCAGCCATCTTCGAGCAGCAGCAACATCGCTTCGAAGTTCTCGATCGACACACTCTTTGAGCCACGGCGCCGCGCGCCGCGCGCAAAGCCTCCGAGCAAGACCAGGTGGGTGACGCGTTGCGGGTGGCGCGCGGCATAGCGGATGGAGATCGGCGCGCCGCCCGAGGCGCCCAGCAGTGCAAAGCGCTCCAGCCCCGCACTGTTCACCACTGTCTCGAGATCGTGTACACACTCATCCAGCGTGCCTGCGGCGGCCTCCCAGTCCGACAAACCGTAGCCACGGCCGTCGTAGCGCAAATAGCGATGCCTTTTCGAGAGTTCTTGAATGCGCGGCCCCAAGGTGGCGCTGCGCCAATCCCAGTCAAGGTGCGACATCCAATGTGCAGCGCGTACGAGCGGCGCGCCTTGTCCGCTGGTGGCGTGCGCCAAGCGCACGCCGTCGGGCGTGGTCGCGAACCGAATGTCCTGGTGAAAGCCACGGTCATGCGCCGGCACCGGTGCGGCATCGACCACAGTGGGCGCGGGCATCAGGCGATAGCCGCGCCGAGCTTCAGTCTGCACGATGCGGTGTGCGTCGTCTTTCAAAGCGCGGCGCAATTCGCCGATGCACTGCACGAGGCTGTCGTCGGTGACCGCGGTGGTTGGCCACACGGCGAGCATCAATTCGTCCTTGGGCACCAAGCTGCCGAGGCGGCGCGCAAGACACTTCAGCACCGCGAGCACTTGCGGCCGTAATCCAACCGACATGCCCTCAGCCGTGCGCAACTCGTCGCGCTCGAAGTCGAGCACGAAGCCCGGCAGCTCGATCTTGCTGGCCTTGTCTTCAGCGGTCATGGCGGCGGACTCCTACCGAAGCGGTGCGTGCCTGTGGCCAGCGACCGGCACGTACCGCTTGCTTTTCGATGGTAGGGGGCATTGACTGTCAGTGCGATTCTTGTTTCCTCAGTCTGCCGCGAACTCTACAAGACGAAATCGAATGGGGAGAGCGTGGCGCCGGGCAAGGTGTAGTTTCCGATCAGGTGAATCTCGAAGTCCACGGTACTAAAGTTGGCATCGACGTTGGCTTGAACGATCGTCTCGTTTGTTGCGCTGGAGTAGCCGAAGCGAATTTGACCCGGGAGCGTGAATGCCTCCAAGAGGTTCGTCAGCAAGGCCGGGCTGAACGCGTCATTTGCGCCTGTCGTTGAGTTCGCATCAATGCCGGACAGATCAATCTTGTCATTGATACGCTCGAAATCGACGATGAGGTCCCCGGTCGTACTTGAGGCGGAGTCGAGAACTGAGCTGAATTCGAATGTGTCGGTGCCCTCACCGCCGGTCAAGATGTCACGCCCGGTCCCGCCATTCAATCTGTCGTCACCACTATCTCCAACGAGAACATCGTTATCCGCGTCGCCGTTCAATGTGTCCATCTCGGATCCGCCGACCAATAGGTCTGCCCCGGCTCCGCCGTTGAGCGTGTCTGCGCCGGCATTTCCAAACAGAAGGTCGTTGCCGCCAACGCCGTCCAAAGTTTCGCCAGCGGAGGTCGAGGCGATCAGATCGGCGCCCGTGTCTCCCAGTAGGTCCGACTGGATGCGGTAGTTTTGGGTTGCGGCCAGGTCATATCCATGGAACAGAAGCGGTGGTGAACCCACGGCCTGATTGAATCTCAATACTTCGGGCGACCCAAACGCTGGATCAAGCAAAGTAACCGACGTCAATTCAACAGTAAGCTTGAGGTCGGCGCCAAACCGCTCCGCGCTTATTGCGCTGATAGCACTTGTTGTTCCTGTATCAAACTGGACGATCTCGGAATTTGAGATGCTTGTGCTGGAGTCCCAGATGTGGTCTGTCCCGTCATCCAGATCAAAGTGGTACCTGTCGGCACCTCCGCCACCGAGCAAAATGTCATTGCCGTCGCCGCCGAAGATGTCGTCCGCGCTCGCCCCGCCGACAAGTATTTGATCGCCGGTACGCCCACCGGCCACACCTGCGTCTAGGGAACCGGCGATATCCCTCTGAACTGATGAGATTGCTGATCCCAGACTCTCGACGCCGAATGAATCAATGATCTGGTAGCTGAAAGAGCCACCATTCGCCCCGACATCAGTGAAGGTTACGGTTCCCTCGGGTCCGATTCCTGCGGCATGAGCGACGGTGTCGCCACCACCACTGAGCACTGCGGCGCTGGACACATCGATGGAGTCTCCGTCGAGGTCGGAATCGTTTTGGAGTAGCGCCCACTCGGGGATTGCCGCCACCGCGTCGCGGCTGTAGATTTGATCGTCAAGCGCCAGAGGCGGACTGCTGTCGTTGGCGCCGTTGATCGTGATGTTCACAGTCGCGGATGTTCCGTCAATCGTGTTTACGATGAAGGAATCCATCAGCGTTTGGCCCGCGCCAAGCGCATTGACCGTCGAATTCGCGTTATCGAGCGTATAGGTCCAAGCACCCACTGAGTTCACTTGGTATCTTCCAAAGCCACTCGCAGTCAAGACGCTTGGGGTCACTTCTTGCCACGAGTCATCGGGATTGTCGATGTCGGTTGCGAACAGGTTCCCACTGGTTGTCGATATTCCAGCCACCGCACCGTCTTCGACGACGAGGCCGGCAAAGCCGTTTGGTGATTCAGACGTGATCACGGCAGCGTCGTTGACCGCCGAGATCGAGAAACTCAGCGTATTGGGCGAGGGGTCGAGCTGCACGCCGCCGTTGGCGGTGCCGCCATCGTCCTGCACCTGGAACGTAAAGTTGTCCCCGCCATTCACGTTGAGGGCAGGGGTATAGACCAGCGCACCAGCGGCGATGTCCGCAGCTGCAACCAAGGCACCCGCGCCCAGCGCCGTGCCGTTGAGCGTAAGTGTGCCCCGTGAAGGAAGGGTGGTGAGCGCAACCGCGGCGAACGCGTCGTTCTCCACATCGTCGAACCCAAAATCGGCCAACGCCAGAATCCTGGGCGTGTCCTCGGTCAGGGCCAGGGTCATGTCGGTGCCCGTGGGCGCGTCGTTGACCGGTGCGACCGTGATGCTCACCGAGTCGGAGTCGGTCAGCGTGCCTCCCAAGCCGCTGACGCCCTGGTCGCTGGTGGTCATCGTCAACGTGGATGAGCCAAAGAAGTCCGCCGCGGGCGTGAAGCGCACGGCATTAAGCGTACCCAGTGCTGCGTTGATCTGCGCCAGCGTGCCCTGCAGCGTGAAACTGCTGCCCAGGTTGTTGAAGCTCACCCCCGTCGAGCCGATGCCGGTCACGCTCAGAGTGCCTGTGCCGGGGCTCACGCCCAGGGTCACCTGGATCTGGCCGCCGCCCGCGGCATCCACATCGCTCACGCTCAGGCCGTTGATGAAGGCCGGTGTGTCTTCGTTGGTGGTGAATGCAGCCAGGCCATTGTTTACCGGTGCGTCGTTCACCGCAGCGATGGCCAAACTCAGCGTATTGGGCGAGGGGTCGAGCTGCACGCCGCCGTTGGCGGTGCCGCCATCGTCCTGCACCTGGAACGTAAAGTTGTCCCCGCCATTCACGTTGAGGGCAGGGGTATAGACCAGCGCACCAGCGGCGATGTCCGCAGCTGCAACCAAGGCACCCGCGCCCAGCGCCGTGCCGTTGAGCGTAAGTGTGCCCCGTGAAGGAAGGGTGGTGAGCGCAACCGCGGCGAACGCGTCGTTCTCCACATCGTCGAACCCAAAATCGGCCAACGCCAGAATCCTGGGCGTGTCCTCGGTCAGGGCCAGGGTCATGTCGGTGCCCGTGGGCGCGTCGTTGACCGGTGCGACCGTGATGCTCACCGAGTCGGAGTCGGTCAGCGTGCCTCCCAAGCCGCTGACGCCCTGGTCGCTGGTGGTCATCGTCAACGTGGATGAGCCAAAGAAGTCCGCCGCGGGCGTGAAGCGCACGGCATTAAGCGTACCCAGTGCTGCGTTGATCTGCGCCAGCGTGCCCTGCAGCGTGAAACTGCTGCCCAGGTTGTTGAAGCTCACCCCCGTCGAGCCGATGCCGGTCACGCTCAGAGTGCCTGTGCCGGGGCTCACGCCCAGGGTCACCTGGATCTGGCCGCCGCCCGCGGCATCCACATCGCTCACGCTCAGGCCGTTGATGAAGGCCGGTGTGTCTTCGTTGGTGGTGAATGCAGCCAGGCCATTGTTTACCGGTGCGTCGTTCACCGCAGCGATGGCCAAACTCAGCGTATTGGGCGAGGGGTCGAGCTGCACGCCGCCGTTGGCGGTGCCGCCATCGTCCTGCACCTGGAACGTAAAGTTGTCCCCGCCATTCACGTTGAGGGCAGGGGTATAGACCAGCGCACCAGCGGCGATGTCCGCAGCTGCAACCAAGGCACCCGCGCCCAGCGCCGTGCCGTTGAGCGTAAGTGTGCCCCGTGAAGGAAGGGTGGTGAGCGCAACCGCGGCGAACGCGTCGTTCTCCACATCGTCGAACCCAAAATCGGCCAACGCCAGAATCCTGGGCGTGTCCTCGGTCAGGGCCAGGGTCATGTCGGTGCCCGTGGGCGCGTCGTTGACCGGTGCGACCGTGATGCTCACCGAGTCGGAGTCGGTCAGCGTGCCTCCCAAGCCGCTGACGCCCTGGTCGCTGGTGGTCATCGTCAACGTGGATGAGCCAAAGAAGTCCGCCGCGGGCGTGAAGCGCACGGCATTAAGCGTACCCAGTGCTGCGTTGATCTGCGCCAGCGTGCCCTGCAGCGTGAAACTGCTGCCCAGGTTGTTGAAGCTCACCCCCGTCGAGCCGATGCCGGTCACGCTCAGAGTGCCTGTGCCGGGGCTCACGCCCAGGGTCACCTGGATCTGGCCGCCGCCCGCGGCATCCACATCGCTCACGCTCAGGCCGTTGATGAAGGCCGGTGTGTCTTCGTTGGTGGTGAATGCAGCCAGGCCATTGTTTACCGGTGCGTCGTTCACCGCAGCGATGGCCAAACTCAGCGTATTGGGCGAGGGGTCGAGCTGCACGCCGCCGTTGGCGGTGCCGCCATCGTCCTGCACCTGGAACGTAAAGTTGTCCCCGCCATTCACGTTGAGGGCAGGGGTATAGACCAGCGCACCAGCGGCGATGTCCGCAGCTGCAACCAAGGCACCCGCGCCCAGCGCCGTGCCGTTGAGCGTAAGTGTGCCCCGTGAAGGAAGGGTGGTGAGCGCAACCGCGGCGAACGCGTCGTTCTCCACATCGTCGAACCCAAAATCGGCCAACGCCAGAATCCTGGGCGTGTCCTCGGTCAGGGCCAGGGTCATGTCGGTGCCCGTGGGCGCGTCGTTGACCGGTGCGACCGTGATGCTCACCGAGTCGGAGTCGGTCAGCGTGCCTCCCAAGCCGCTGACGCCCTGGTCGCTGGTGGTCATCGTCAACGTGGATGAGCCAAAGAAGTCCGCCGCGGGCGTGAAGCGCACGGCATTAAGCGTACCCAGTGCTGCGTTGATCTGCGCCAGCGTGCCCTGCAGCGTGAAACTGCTGCCCAGGTTGTTGAAGCTCACCCCCGTCGAGCCGATGCCGGTCACGCTCAGAGTGCCTGTGCCGGGGCTCACGCCCAGGGTCACCTGGATCTGGCCGCCGCCCGCGGCATCCACATCGCTCACGCTCAGGCCGTTGATGAAGGCCGGTGTGTCTTCGTTGGTGGTGAATGCAGCCAGGCCATTGTTTACCGGTGCGTCGTTCACCGCAGCGATGGCCAAACTCAGCGTATTGGGCGAGGGGTCGAGCTGCACGCCGCCGTTGGCGGTGCCGCCATCGTCCTGCACCTGGAACGTAAAGTTGTCCCCGCCATTCACGTTGAGGGCAGGGGTATAGACCAGCGCACCAGCGGCGATGTCCGCAGCTGCAACCAAGGCACCCGCGCCCAGCGCCGTGCCGTTGAGCGTAAGTGTGCCCCGTGAAGGAAGGGTGGTGAGCGCAACCGCGGCGAACGCGTCGTTCTCCACATCGTCGAACCCAAAATCGGCCAACGCCAGAATCCTGGGCGTGTCCTCGGTCAGGGCCAGGGTCATGTCGGTGCCCGTGGGCGCGTCGTTGACCGGTGCGACCGTGATGCTCACCGAGTCGGAGTCGGTCAGCGTGCCTCCCAAGCCGCTGACGCCCTGGTCGCTGGTGGTCATCGTCAACGTGGATGAGCCAAAGAAGTCCGCCGCGGGCGTGAAGCGCACGGCATTAAGCGTACCCAGTGCTGCGTTGATCTGCGCCAGCGTGCCCTGCAGCGTGAAACTGCTGCCCAGGTTGTTGAAGCTCACCCCCGTCGAGCCGATGCCGGTCACGCTCAGAGTGCCTGTGCCGGGGCTCACGCCCAGGGTCACCTGGATCTGGCCGCCGCCCGCGGCATCCACATCGCTCACGCTCAGGCCGTTGATGAAGGCCGGTGTGTCTTCGTTGGTGGTGAATGCAGCCAGGCCATTGTTTACCGGTGCGTCGTTCACCGCAGCGATTGAAATTGCAACTTCGTCGGTATCGCTCGCCGACCCGTCACTGGTCGTGATCTGAATCGTTGCAGTGCCATTGAAGTTGGGAGTTCCTCGAAAGCTCAAGCCGTTAAGTGCCGCATTGATGCTGGCAGCGGATCCGGTGAACGTCATCGAGCCATCAGAGTTGCCGTCACCAAGCGTAAAGTTGAGCCCTGTCGTTTGTGCGAGGGTAAGGGCACCGTTGCTTGACGAAAGAGTGACCGTCAAGTTCGCACTGTCGGCATCTGCAACGCTGATTGCATTCGCCCCTCCGAAAACAAACGTCTCGTCTTCGCCAATGCTCTGCGGGCCTGGAATGGTGTTGACCGGTGCAATGTTGGTTGCACCGCCGCTCACTCCGAGAAAGTCCGCCACCGATAGAGCGTGCAGGCCGTTCAACTGGACTTTCAGATCAGCGACTCCGTCGGAATTGGTGTCGGCGAGGATCATGGAATTGGCGCCGTCCTGCTGGTACCAAACACCGTTGACCGTCGCGGTTTGGTTTCCCCACGAAAGATCGACTGCAGTGCCGAGAATCTGCCGCAAGTCGATCTTGTCTCGACCCAGAGAAAAGTCAGTGATGGTGTCGAAGTCGAGTGTCCCCGATTCGACCGCGGAGTTGAAGACAAATGTGTCGCTCCCAGCTCCGCCTGAAAGTCTGTCGCCCCCATTGCCACCAATGATCGTGTCATCTCCGCCCTCGCCAAAGAGAACGTCCGCACCATTGCCTCCATCGATGACGTCGTTGCCAGAACCTGCAAAAACAGTATCCTTTCCGTTTCCTGCATTGATTCGGTCGTCGTTCAGGGTGCCGAAAATCGTGTCGGCGCCATTGCTGCCGTTGATGGTTGCCATGTCGACCTCTCCAGGAATTCGAAAGCCGTAGATAGTAGAAGGCCGGAATGCCGGAACTATTCACTCAGGGCCGCGCCTCGAGCACCAGATTGAACGGCGTCTGCGTCGCGCGGCGAAACTTCGTGAAGCCGCCCTTCGTGACGACGTCGCGCAAGCGGGCCTCGCCCGCCTGCGCCCCCAGGCAGGCACCCACTTCCTGCGAGCGCGACGCTGGCGTGCAGATGAAGGTGGAGGCCGAGTAATAGATGCGCCCGATCGGATTCAGGTTGTCTTCCAGCTTGTCGTTGGCGAACGGCTCGACGATGAGCCAGGTGCCATCCGCCTTCAGGCTCGCGCGCACATGCGCCGCCGCGCCCACTGGGTCCCCCATGTCGTGCAGGCAATCGAACACTGCCACCATGTCGTAGTTGTTGCCGGGGAAGTCTTTCGCCTTGGCGACTTCGAAGGTGGCCCGGTCTTCGACGCCTGCCTTCTTCGCCGCTGCACGTGCGTACTCGATCGACGGCGCGTGGTAGTCGAAGCCGGTGAAGGTGGACTTGGGATACGCCTGCGCCATGATGATCGTGGAGGCGCCGTGGCCGCAGCCCACGTCGGCGACACGCGCGCCGGCTTTCAGCTTCGCATCGACGCCATCGAGCGTGGGGATCCAGCTGCTGACGAGGTTCGCAGCGTAACCGGGGCGGAAGAAGCGCTCGGTGCCGTGGAACAGCGACGGGTCGTGTTCATGCCACCCCAGGCCGAGACCCGTGCGCATCGCCTGCATCATTTTCGGGATCGCTTTGAAGATCGCGATCGACACCTGGAATGCGCCGGGAATGAACGCCGGGCTGCCCTCCTGCGCCAGCGCCATCGCCTGTTCCTCGCTCATGCTGAATCGCTGTGTCGCTGCGTCGTACTCGACGTAGCCGCTCGCGGCTTGCGCGCAGAGCCACTCGCGCAGGTAACGCGGGTCGGTTTCGGTCTTGTGGGCCAGGGTCTCGACGTCGCTTGCGCCTTCGGCAAGTCGTTTGTAAAGACCCAGTTGATCGCCCACGACCACCGTCGCGGCGTGTGCGACGGCACCGAGGTCGCCGACGAATCGGCCCATGAACTCGTTGAGTTTTGCTTCGTTGATGGACATGCTGTGCTCCGGAAGTTGGGGAGATTGAGTCAAGTGGCTGTGCCTGTTCAGGGCTCGGTTGTTTGTAGTGAAGAACGACCATTGGCAATTCGCTGTCGGCGCCGCAGAGCGCCTGCGTGCCCCGCAAGTTCGCTGCGTCGCAATTCGTCAGAGTGGCCGCATCAACGCCGCTACCGTGTCCACGCCAATCTTGCGGCCCATCTTGGTGCCGTCCTCGTCGGCGGCGCGGAAGTGGATGCCGGCCCAGACGCGCGCGTCTTCGACCTCTTTCGCCATTTGCGTGAAGCTGGTCCAGGAGCGAACGATGCCCACCAACGGCATGTGCGTGTCACTCACGTTCACCTTGTCGTCGGGGAACAGCGCGAGCAGTACGCCCAGGGCGCCGCCCGAGGTGATGCAGTGGCCCGAGGGGTAGTCGGGGAAGCCCGGGGTGTTGTGCACAGGCTCCCAGTTCGGATCGCCCGCGAGCGCCGGGTTGCCCGGGCCGTCAGGGTGCCGGATGGCGTTGTACGGGCGCCAGAAGTTGTAGCGGTACTTCTGTTCCGAGCCCACGACCTGGGTGTCGTGACCGGCGATGTTGAGCAGTGCGAACAGCCTCGCGTTTTCGGCGACGCCGAGATTCCTGGCGCGCGACGCAGCCTGCGCCGCTTTGTTCCACGGGATGATGGTCTGCACCGTCCAATACGCGGCCACGGCAAGTTGCTCCGACGTGCGCGTGGTGCTGAAGCGCCCGCCCAGGGTCTTGACTTCGTTGTAGTCTCGCGCAAAGCGCTCGCTGTTGAGCGCCGGTGGGCCGCCGATGTCGTAGCTCCGCACGTCCTTGATCGCCATCGGCTTGACCTGGCGCCAGGAGTAATAGATGGGGGCCCCCCACTGCGGCGTCTGTTGCCACACGCCCGGGCCGGCCGGCGGTACTTGGAACACGGCCGGGTCACCCACACCGTCTGTGGCCCACGTGGCGAGCAGCTTTTCGGCGACCTGCTTGCCGAGCGCGACGCCGTCGCTCTTGCCTTGACTCTCGGCCACTTTACCCAGAGCCGTGGCCAGCGCGCGGTCCAGGGCGGCCCTTTGCATCGGTGCCTCGACGGACAGAACCGAGTGCGCGGCGCTGGCCACCGCAGCGTCGATCGAGGTTCCGGCGGGCGCTTTCATGTCGACGCCGAACGGTGCGTACTTGCGTTCGACGGCATTGACCAAGTCAAAGATCGCCGCGTGCATGTGCGCCAGGGTTCGCACTTGGAACCACGCGCCACCGGCAAAGGCAGCGGTGACGTGTGTCACGTTCAACGCTGTCTGGTTCCAGTCGGTGACGGCGTCGGCGCGGCTGGTGGCATTGCTCAGAAGCAGCGTTGCGACGAGCAACGCCTGCGAAATCGATTTGCTGGGGTTCATGCGTCTCTCCATGTCGCCGGGCGCGGCCGGCCATGTTCTTGGGGGCCGCCAGCAGCTTCGTGTGCGCGCCCGGGAAAGTCCCGAAGGAGTGCCGAATCGACGCCGAAAGATTTCCGAAGTCGTTTCAGGACGCCAAGCGTGCAGATTCGGTGGCTGCCGCGAGCAGGCGCCCTTGTCGCCGCCGATGAAATAGCCGGTGACGATGGCATTGCCGGCGGCGTCCACCAGCAGAGACGCCGTCTGCTCGCGCGTTCCAGGATGGTCGAAGACGCGCTGCCACAGGGCCACGCCGGAGGCGTCGTACTTCGCGAGCAACATCGTCGACCACGGCACCGAGCCCGCGACGAAGGGCATTGCTCTGGCCGTCCAGCGCCAGCATTTCGCCGTGCGCACCCGGATTGGTGCGCGCCCAGTCCGCCTTCACTTGCGCCAGGCCGGTGAGTGGCGCCAGCCCAGCCAGCAGCAGCAGCGCGGTCGCCAGACTTCGTGTCTTCAATGTGTCAGCCATCGCCGGCTTGCCTTTCACAGGCGGGTCTTGTCAACTTGGGCTCAAGAGCACCACGCGACTGGCCGCCGAATTGGCACGAAGAGGTCATCGGGTCAGCCAGCGCACGGTGTGCGACCTCCTGGCGCAACTGCACTACAGCTTGCAGTCGGTGCGCAAGACGCGCGAAGGCGCACAGCACCCGGATCGCGACGCGCAATTCCAGTACATCGCCGACCATGGTGGCGAAGTTCCAGCGTCAGCGCCAGCCGGTGATCTCGGTGGACACCAAGAAGAAGGAACTGATCGGGGACTTCAAGAACGCCGGGCGCGAGTGGCAGCCCGCAGGGGCAGCCCGAGGAGGTTCGCGTGCACGACTTCATCGACGAGGAATTGGGCAAGGTCGCGCCCTACGGGGTCTACGACGTGACGGCCAACGTCGGCTGGGTGAGCGTGGGCATCGACCACGACACGGCCGAGTTCGCCGTGGAGAGCATCCGGCGCTGGTGGTTCGAGATGGGGCGGCCGCATGTATAAGCAGGCCAAGCGGCTGCTGATCACGGCCGACGGCGGCGGCAGCAACGGCTACCGCTTGCGGCTGTGGAGGCTGCAACTGCAGAGCCTGGCCGACGAACTGGGCCTGGAGATTGAGGTTTGCCACTTCCCGCCGGGCACCAGCAAGTGGAACAAGATCGAGCATCGGATGTTCTGACTTAGGGCTCGAGTGAGGCGGTACAGCTTGGCCCCCGGCGGCGCGACTGTCACGATGGACTGGCGATGGGGCGACGAACAATTGCTGATTTCTATGGGCTGCCGCGGCGCTTTGCCGCCCTACCTCGTGACTATTCCGGAAACAGTGCAATGGTTGAATGCGCCAAATGGCAAGTTGGCGACGCAACTCAAAGTCTCGCCCTGAGGCAGCGGGATGCCCGGGGAAAACAACGCGCAACTGGCAGCGGCATTGATCGTCGCAATGCATGTGGAGCCCGCGATCGGCCCCAGTGTCGACCCGCTGACATGCCCCCCAACGCAATTGTTGTCGCCGAGGGTCGAGAAGCAAATTTGAGTTAGGACTGTTCGGCCCCTGTTGGGCGTTGTCAGTATTGGCGCAGATCCACCAGGCGGCGCTGTGGCAATGCCGCCAATCAGCGAGCCGCTCAGCGACCCCATGTTGACGTCTTGCGCGAGTGTGGGAAGTGCATAGCTGGTGGCAGCCAATAGAACTGCTGCCGTGCTTGTGGCCGCAGAGTGACGCGATTTTGACTGGCGATCGGGCGTGCCAACGTTTCTCGTACTACGGAACATGGATCTCTCCTGAATGGCGCCGATGGGTTGATGTGAGCACGCTTGCGGCTACCACCGGCATGTCGGCCGCGTGTGCATCGGCCACAGGCCGAACGCCTGTCTTCAGCTCAATCACATTCGACACGAACGGCCTGATGCCCATGCTTCGATACAGCTCAGCCGGGAGAATCAACTTGCCCTGCGTGATCACGAGCGCCACCTTGCGTAGCTGCGCGATGTCGCGCGTCGGGTCGCCGTCCACCAGCACCAGGTCGGCGAGTTTGCCCACTGCGATGCTGCCCCGCTCATGCAGCGTGCCGGTGTACTTCGCGCCGTTGAGCGTGGCGATCTGCAGGGCCTGCGAAGGCGTCAACCCGGCTTTGACGTAAAGCTCGAGCTCGCTGTGCAAGGTGAACCCTGCAATCGCATCGGTGCCGGCGACGACGGGGATTCCGGCGCGATACGCATGGCCGACAAATTCGACCATGCGCTCGAACGAGGCGCGGTAGCGCGCGGCGGTCGCGTCGTCGGAGATCTTCATGCCGCCGCTGAGAAAGCCGCGCTGCACGTTGGCGGGAAGGTGCGGCATGACGGCGCGATATGGCTCCGACACTTCGCCGTCGCGCTGCTTGATGAAGTCGAAAGTGGCCAGGGTCGGGTCGATCACCGTGCCGCGGCGCTTGAGCAGCGCGATGAAGTCGCGTGCCGGCTTGGACTCGAAGTCGAACGCGCTCAGCTTCTCTGCCGGGAGGTAAAAACGCTCGAGCGTGCGCGTGTCCGTTTCCGGCGTGACGAGGAAGTTCAGCAGGAGCTGATTGATGTGCTGGAGTTCGTCGAAGCCTTGCTCGACCACGTCTTGCGCACGCATGAATGCCGGAACGTGGCCGCTCACCCGCATGCCGCGGCTGTGCGCGTAGGCGACTGTCTCACGCAGGATGGCGCGCGGGAACGAGTTGTAGATCTTGAGTTGCGGGTAGCCGCGCTGGGCGTACCAGTCGACGACGTCTTTCGCTTCGGAGAGTGTCTTTACGGCACGGCCCAGACGGGAAGCAAAGGGACTCTCGCCTTCGAGAAAACCGCAGGGAACGATTTGCGGCATCAACAATTCGCCGCGCGTGGATTCGTCGAGAATCTGCTGCAATTTGGCGTTGTCGCTGCCCATGTCGCGCACGGTGGTCACGCCAGCCGCCAGGTGCAGGCTGCCTTGCCAGCGACCGACGTGGCCGTGCATGTCGAACAAGCCCGGCAGCAAGACGCGCCCAGCGGCGTCGATCGCTGCGTCGGCGTCATGCGTGCGCGTCCCGGCAGGCAATACTGCAGTGATGCGACCGCGCAGCAGGTACACGTCTGAAGGTTCACCCAGCCGGGCGGTGTCACTGTCGAAGACGCGTGCGTTGCGCAACACGGTGAGACCTCGCAAAGGCTGCTGCAGGCGCGCTGCGTTGTCCTTGAGCAGGGCGACTTCGGCAGTCCTCTGGTGTTCAGTGAGCAATGCGACATTGCCCTGCCAGCCTTCTTCGATGGCCACGCTCCAGCCGGGGTAGATCGCCGCAAACAGGCGCGGCACCGGCTCGACCGTGGCCCAGTAGAACGACGGCGTGAGCCAGACGCCTGTCTGGACGAGCAACTGCACGTGTCGCCTCGCGCCGGCGTGCGTGACAACGACTTCATCGAGTTTGCGCTGCGACAGCGTGCCGGACGGCAGCAAGGCGATCTGGCCACCGGCACGCGCCGCCGCGCCGATGCTCGCTGAAATCGGTTCGTATGAACTGTCGCGGGGCAGGTAGAAGGCTGTGCCCGCGACGCTCGCGCGGCCCGTTTCGGCCAGTGAGTGCCACTGCGCCTGATCGACCGTGCGCGAGAAGCGTTCATTCACGGGCCCACCCATTTCCGCCTGACCTTTGACTTCATAGTGAAGAAACGTGCCGTCGCCGGCGAGGCGAAATTGCTCTTCGAGTTCGGGCCCACGGCCGTTGTCTTTGAAGATGTAGCGCACGCGAGTGAGGCCGTCAGTGCCGCGCTCGACGACCTGTTCCCCGGCCTTGTTCCCGTCGCTTGTGGTGAGCAGGTAGCGCAGCGTTTCGGCGCGCAGCGCGCTGCTCGCGCCGAGCAGCGCCAGCGCCGACAGCAGGAGTGCGACGCGGTGTACCACTACAGAGGCCGCATCGGAGCGGCCACAGTGTCTTCGTTCATGGACCTCTCCTCGTGACGCGACTGAGCGGCGCCATTGTTTATTGGGCGAACGGATCAACCGCTGTCGCCCGCCAAGCATTGCCCTTGATCCAAGGCAAGTCCCGATGGCCTGCCGAAATTCGGGCGAAAGTTTTCCGAACCCGCGCCGAGCGTCGCAGGCGCGCAGCGACGCCTGCGGTGGCGGCGCCGCTCAGCCAGTCATGGGCGAGTGCTGCACGTTCGCGAGCACGTGCGGTGCGGGCAGCGGGCGACGAATCGCGTCTTCGATTGCGGCAGGAGGCCTGTCAGTCTTTTGCTGCGTCGCCGAGTGCCGTTTCAGAAAATCATCGATCAATTGGTGCACCCTTTCAAACGCCGGCTCGCCGGGCAACGGCAGATGGTTCGGGCTGTCGAAAGGTTCGAGGCGTGCGCCACGGATCGACGACGCCATCAGCCGACCTTCTTCAAAGGGTACGCGCGCGTCGCGCGGGCTGTGCATGACGAGCGTCGGGCAGGTGACGGCGGCCAGGTCATCCACGACGTGGCACTCGGCGTCGCGGCGCAGCAGCGCCACCGCTGCTTGCGGTGTACACGAGACGCGCTGCAGGTGATTGAACGACTCCATTTGCTGGGCGTTTGCGCCGGGCCAATGCAATGAAGTGAGCAACTGCCGAAATGCGGGGTTGTCGCGCGACCAGCCATCCTCGATGAGACGCAGCATCGCCTGGAAGTTGTCGAGCGACGTGCTCGCCGCGCCGCGGCGCAGCACACCGCGCGCGAAGCCGCCCAGCAGCACAAGTCCGGTCACGCGCTGCGGGTGTCGAGCCGCGAAGCGGATCGCCGCGGCAGCGCCTGTGGACACACCGAACAAGGCGAAGCGCTCCAAGTCCGCGGCGTCGGCGACGCTGAGCAAGTCGTCGACGCTTTGCTCGAACGAGCCGGGCGCGCTGTCCCAGTCCGACAGGCCGTAACCGCGGCCGTCATAGCGCACCAGGTGATGCTGCTGCGACAACGCCTGGATCGCCGGGCCCAAGGTCGCGCTGCGCCAGTCCCAGTCCAGGTGCGTCATCCAGTGCGCGCAGCGCAGCAGCGGTGCACCTTCACCACTGGTCGCGTAGGCGAGACGAGCTCCGTCTGCTGCGGTGGCGAAGCGGATGTCTTGAACAAACTGCGGCGTTTCGGCCGAGCCGAGTGGGTTGCCCGACGCCGACGCCGAATGCGCTTGTGCGCTCGCCAATCGATAACCGCGCCGGGGCTCGGTTTGCACGATGCAGCGCGCGTCGTCGTGCAGTGCGTGGCGCAACTCGAGAATGCACTGCACCAGGCTGTCGTCGCCCACCACCACCTTGGGCCAGACGCTGCGCATCAGCTCGTCCTTGCTCACGGTGAATCCCGGGCGGCGCGCCAGGCACTGCAACACGGCAAGCACCTGCGGCCGCAGCGGCACGCGCTCGCCGCGGGCGCAGCGCAACTCGGCGTGTTCGACGTCGAACAAGAATCCAGCGATCGCCAGTTTGTTCGTCTTGTTCTCAGAGTGCATTGCCGCAGCCGGTGACACCGCGCGCTCCCCAGTCACACTCCCAGTGCAGCGCCAACGGTGTAACAAAGAATACACGCGCACGCCTCGTCGCGCAATCGGTGCACTTCGGTAGGTGCGGCGCGGGGCCGGCAGGCCTCGGCGGGCGTGCCGGCCGAACGTGAACTGACCGACTACACCCCCCGAACGACGCGCTTGATCAGCTCCGGCCGGCGAATCTTCCCCGTCGGCGTCATCGGGAAGTCCTGCATCACGACCAGCTCTTCGGGCAGTTTGTAGTCGGCGACGCGGCCCTTCAGAAAATCGATCACCTCGGACAGTTCGAGCGTCGCCCCCGGCTTGACGATCGCGCACATCGTGTTGCGCTCGCCCAGGCGCGCATCGGGCGCGCCGACGATCGCGACCTGCACGATCTTCGGGTGCGCGTAGAGCAGTTCTTCGATCTCGCGCGGGAAGTACTTCTTGCCGCCGCGGTTGATGATCTCCTTCTTGCGCCCTGAGATGCGAACGTTGTTCTGCGCGTCGACGAACTGGCCGAGGTCGCCGGTGCGGAACCAGCCGTCGGCGGTGAAGCTGTCGCGGTTCGCCTGCGGGTTGTTCAGGTAGCCCAGGTGCACCGACGGGCCGATCGCCGCGATTTCGCCGACTTCGCCGTGCGGCACGTCGTTGTCCGCGTCGTCGATGATGCGCAGCCCCATCGACGAAACGCAGCGGCCCACTGTGCCGATCACTTTCAATGGATCGTCGGTGAAGCGCGTGATCGAATGGAACCCGGTCTCGAGCATGCCGTAGAGCTCGATCAGCTTGGCGGTGGGCACTTGCGTCTGAAACGCGCGGATCGTTTCCACCGCCGCCGACGCGCCGCCGGTGATCACGACACGCAACGAATCAAGCTTGCGCGCGGCCAGGTCGGGCGCACCGAGCAGCGCGACGATAGACGCCGGCGCCATCGGGATGTAGCTCACACCCTCGCGCTCGATCACGTCGAGCACTCCGGCGGGTGAAAAGCGCTCCAACAGCACGACGCGGCAGCCCGCCATCACCGCCTGCACGAGCGTGAGGTAGCCCCAGTTCAGGCCGACCGGGAGGAAGTCGAGCATGACCTCTTTTTCGGTGACTTCCAGGTCGTGGTTGAAGAGCTGCGCCGTCTGCAGCGTCGTGTTGAAGCAGTGCAGCACGCCCTTCGGGTTGCCGGTCGTGCCCGAGGTGAAGCACATGCGCATGATCTCGAAGGGCGACATGCGAACGCGCTCTCCCGCGGCGATCTCGGGTGTGGCGTCGACGCACCTTGGCGAAACTCGCGACGTCGGCGCGCTCCACCGCGTCGACGCAGACGACGAGCGTCAGCTGCGGCAGCCGTGTGCGCATCGTGTCAATCATCTCCAGGTAGTCGAAGCCCTTGAACTGGCCCGCGCACACGTAAGCCTTGGAGTTGGAGAACGCGAGGATGTATTCGACCTCGGTGGCGCGAAAGTCGGCGCTGATCTTGTTCGCCACGGCGCCGATCAGTTCCAGCGCAAAGAACACGACCGGGAACTCGATTCGATTCGGCAACTGCAAGGTCACGACGTCGCCGCGCCGCACGCCCTGACGGCGCAGGAACTCGGCGAAGCGTTTCACTTCGGACCAGAGTGCGCCGTAGCTGATGCGGCGGCGCTCGTCGAGCATCGCCTCGCGCTGCGGCGTGGTCGAAGCACGGGCTTCGAGGATGTCGGCAAACGTGCGGTCGCTCCAATAGCCTTTCGCCGTGTACTCGGCAATCGTCTCGGCGCTCGGGGGGCGCGGTGCTTGGATCATGGTGGCAACTCCTTCAAGACGGCGCGCAACGACTAACGAACCGCGCGCAGCAGGCCGCCGTCGACCTGGATCGCGGCGCCGGTGACGTACGCGCCCTTGGGCGAAACGAGCAGGGCGACGACGTTTGCGATGTCGTCGACGGTGCCAATGCGCCCGAGCGGAATTTCCTGCGTCAGGCGCGCCTGCACGACGTCGGCCGACTCGTTGCCCGCGGCGAACACCTTGCGCAGCCGCGACGTGTCCACATAACCGGGGCAAATCGTATTCACGTTGATGCGAAACGGCGCGACTTCGAGCGACAGCGTCTTCGCGTAGCCGATCACGCCCGACCAGGTCGCGACGGACAAGGCGAAGCCGGGGATTGGCTGGATCGCCGAAATCGCCGTGATGTTGAGGATGCTGCCGCCGCCGCGCGAGCGCATCGACGGCACGACTTCGCGCACCATGCGCACGACGTACATCAGGTTCTGTTCCACCGCCTTGGCCCAGGCTGTGTCGTCGAACGAGAGCACCGGCCCGAGCGGCGGCGCGCCGTCGTTGTTGACGAGGATGTCGATGCCGCCGAGCTCGGCGATCGCCGTTGCGGCAACGCGTGCGCAATCGGCGGCGATGCGGCAATCGGCGGCGATGGGCAGCACCGTCGCGCCGGTTTCTTCGCGAAGCTTTGCCGCCGCTGCGAGCAGCGCCGGCTCACGCCGCGCCGTGATCACGACCTTGGCGCCCTCAGCGGCGAGCGTGCGCGCGATGCCGTAGCCGATGCCCTGGCTCGCGCCCCCGACGATCGCGACCTTGTCTTTCAGTTCGAGGTTCATGCGCGTTTCACCTGATCCAGAAAGCGCTCGGCGTTGCGGTGGAACACGTCTTCGAGAACGTCTTCGGCGTAACCTTCCTTGCGCCAGTCGCCCACCAGTCGCTCGTAGGTGAACAGCGGATAGTCGGCGCCGAACATGATGCGCTCGCGCAGGCGCCGCGAGATGTCGTGCTTGAGGTCGGGTTGAAAGTACTTCGGCGACCAGCCGTGCAGCTCGTACCAGATGTTGCGCTTGTGGATCAACACGGCGATCGTCTCCGCCTGCCACGGCCAGCCGGGGCGCGCAGCGACGATCGTCATCTGCGGATACTTCGCCGCCACCCAGTCCAGATGGCGCGGGTGGCAATGGTCGAGCAGGATGCCGTCGCCCCCGGGCAGGCCGGCGCCGAGACCCGTCGTGCCGACAAAAATCAACACCGGGATCTTCGCCTCGATGCACAGCTCGTAGAACGGCGCCCACGCCGGGTCGCTGGGCGGCCCGCTGCCCGAGCCGGATACGGCAAAGCCGATGAAGCCGGGTGCTGCGTCGATGCAGCGGCGCAGTTCGCGCACGCCCTCCAAGCCGGTGTGCGGGTCGATGTGGATCCAGTGGCCGAGGATCACGTCGGCGTGCGCGCGCTGCGTCGCGAATCCGTAGTCGAACACCTCGCGTGCCTGCGACAGCGGAATGAATTTCGTGAAACCGAAGTCGAGGATCGATCTCACGTTGCTCGCCCGGAAGTACGCCGCCATCTGTTCTTCGGTGTGGAACGTCGGCTGCGAATTCCACGTCGCCTTTTGCTGTTCGAGCTGCGCCGGCGTGTGCAGCGCGTAGCCGCGCTTCGTGCCCCAATGGGAATGGATGTCGATGAGTTTCATGTCAGTTGCTCCACCGCGCTTCGCGCGACCCGCGACGCATGAAACGGGCGTCAAATAGCGGTGCGGCGTCCGGCAAAGAGGTCGGTTTGTACTTGGTGCCTCGAACCCGTATGTCAGTTGGACCCGCGGCCTCACGAGCACCCCGCACTGTCGCCCTGGGCCTCGCGCCCTTGAGCACGCATCCTAGAGTTCGATGACGTGGGCCGCACGCCGATGTCGCCGCACATTGGAGGCGATCATGGATGTCATCTACCCGCGCTGCGCGGGCCTGGACGTGCACAAGCAGACCGTGGTGGCGTGTGTGCGTGTGGCCGGCAACGGCCCGCTGTTTCAGGAAGTGCGCACCTTTGCCACGACCACCTCGGGGCTGCTGGCCCTGGCCGACTGGCTTGAGTCCTTCGGCGTCACGCACGTGGCCATGGAGGCCACCGGCGTGTACTGGAAACCGGTGTGGCATATCCTCGAAGGCCACTTCGAGTTGATACTGGCCAACGCCGCGCATGTGAAGAACGTGCCCGGTCGCAAGACCGACGTCAACGACGCGACGTGGCTGGCCGACCTGCTGGCCCACGGACTGATCCGTGCCAGTTTCGTACCGCCCGTGGCCGTGCAGGAGTTGCGTACTCTTACGCGCACCCGCAAGCAGTTCGTGCGCGAGCGCAGCGCGCACGTTCAGCGCATCGAGAAGGTGCTTGAGGACGCCAACCTCAAGCTCGGCGTCGTGCTCAGCGACATCCTGGGCAAGAGCGGGCGCGCGGTGCTGCAGGCGATCATCGACGGCCAGACCGACCCCCAGCGGCTGGCCTCGTGCGTCAGCGGCCGCGTCAAGGCCAGCCGCGCCGAGTTGCTTGAAGCCCTGCGAGGGCACGTCAGCGCGCATCACCGCTTCATGCTCAAGCTGCACCTGGCCCACATCGACGCGCTGGACAAGGCCGTCGCTGACCTGGAGAAGGAGGTGGGCCTCGGCCTGGAGCCGTTTCGACAGGCCGCCAAGCTGTTGAGCACGATGCCGGGCTTGAGCGATGTCAGCGCGCACGTGATCGTGGCCGAAATCGGCATCGACATGTCGCGCTTCCCCACACCCGGCCACCTGCTGTCCTGGGCCTGCCTGTGCCCACGCAACGACGAGAGCGCCGGCAAGCGCCGCAGCACCCGGGTGCGCAAGGGTGGCAAGTGGCTCAAGACCACGTTGGTTCAAGCCGCCTGGGCTGCCGTAAAGGTTAAGGGCGGATATCTGCAGGCGCAGTTCCACCGGCTGCGCGCTCGTCGCGGCGCCAAAAAAGCCATCATGGGTGTGGCTGCCTCCATGCTCACCGCCGCCTGGCACATGCTGCGCAACCAGACAGAGTGGCGCGACTTGGGAGCCGCGCACTTCGACCGTGCCGACGCCACCAAGACAGCCAACCGCTTGATCCGCAGACTTCAGCAGATCGGTTACGCCGTACAGGTCACGCCTGCTTGAAGAAGTCAGTTTCATCCTAGGTCCTCCACTGTGTGTCGCGCGACTCGCGACACGAAATGCCGATGCCGTGTGAATGATGGCCTTCGGCTCATTGCTGACGTTCGAATGTCCGCTGTGCGTGCGCCCAGCCCGTCACTGCACAAAGCCCAGCATGACAACGTGCAAGGCGAATAGCACCCCGCAAGAAGTCCGTCATCCCGGCGAAAGCCGGGATCCACCCGTGGAAGTCGCGCGTCCAGCGATGCGTTCATCGCGTGCAACCGGTGGATCCCGGCTTTCGCCGGGATGACGAGGGTTGTTGGGCAAGCCTCCAGGCCACATCGAACGGCAGCAACGGGCCGGTTGCGGCCGGCAAGCCGCCGCGCACCCTAAGCGAGCCAATTCGCAGCAGTCTCACGCCGGCCATGTCAATGCGCCGCTCCGAGATAGGATTTTTCGATTCGCGCATCTCGCGCCAACACGTCGGCCGGGCCGTGCAAGCGCGACGCTGCCGTTTTCCAGAACGTAGCAGTAGCTCGCCAGGCGCAGCACCTTGCGCGCGTTCTGTTCGGCGATGAGGATCGACGCGCCGGCGCGGTGGATGTCGGCGATTCGCTCCAGGATGGTGTCGAACACCTTGGGTGCCAGGCCGAGCGACGGCTCATCCAGGAGCAGCAGCTTCGGGCTGCCCATCATCGCGCGGCCAATGGCAAGCATTTGCTGCTCACCGCCGGACAGATAGGCGGCGGCCTGTTTGGTGCGCTCCTTGAGCACCGGGAACATCGTGCACACGAGGTCCAGCCGTTCGTCGATGACACGTCGGTCGGTTTGCAGGTAGGCACCGAGTTCCAGGTTCTCGCGAACGCTCATCGCGCCGAACAGCATTCGTCCCTGCGGCACCTGGATCACGCCACGGCGCACCGCGGCGTCTGCGGTGCTCGCCGTGAGCGACTCGCCGTTGAACTCGATGTGGCCCGCGTGCACCGGGTTCAGCGCCGAGATCGCGCGCAGCAGTGCGGTCTTCCCCGCGCCGTTCGCGCCGAGAACGCCGACGATGGCCCGCTCCGGCACGTCGAGCGTGATGCCCTTCAGGACGGCAACACGCGTGTAGCCCGAGACCAGGCCTTCAATGCGCAGCATCGTTGCTCACCCCGTCGCCCAGGTACGCGTCGATGACGGCCGGGTTGCTTTGCACCTCGCGGGCGTGCCCTGCGCGATCACGGCGCCCTGCTGCATCACGGTCACCGTGTCGGCCAAGCGCCATCATGACGCGCATGTTGTGCTCGATGACGAGCAGCGTGATGTTCTGCGCCTGCGCGACTTCGCGCGCCGCGGCGATCGCGCTGTCGGCCTCCGAAGCGCTCATTCCCGAGGTCGGCTCGTCCATCAGCAGGAGAGTGGGGCGCGCCGCGAGCGCACGCGCGAGGTCCATGCGCTTGAGCAGGCCGAACGGCAGGTCGGCGGCGCGCTCATGGCGATGCGGCCAGAGTTCGAAGCGCTCGAGGATCGCGTGCGCCGCGTCGCGCGCCGTCGCCCTCCGCGCGCCGCGCGCCCGGAGTGGCGAGCGCCGCCGCGGCCATGCCGAGGGGAATGCGCCGGGCCACGCCGACGAGCACGTTGTCGAGCAGGCTCATGTCGAAGAACGGCTCGACATGCTGGAACGTGCGGCCGATGCCGAGCCGGCTGATCTGGTGCGGTGGCCGGTTCGCAGATGTCTGAGCCCGTCCAGCGTGATGTTGCCCGCGGCCGCGGCGAACCGTGCCGGTGATCGCGTTGATCACGGTCGTCTTGCCGGCGCCATTGGGGCCGATCAGGCCGCGAATCTCGCCTGGAGCGAGCGTCAGCGACACGCCGTTCACGGCGAGCAGACCGGCGAAACGGACGATCGAGATTGTCGACTTGCAGGCGCGGCGTCATGGTGCTTCGCCCTCGCGCGGCGCGCTGCGCCGCAGCTTGCGCACCCCCGCCTGCCACAGCGTCACCAGACCATGCGGCATGAAGATCAGGAAGCCGAGCAGGATCAGCGTGTAGATCACGTCGCTGTATTCCTTGACCGGGCGCAGCACTTCGGGCAACGCACTCAACACAGCGGCGCCGATCACCGAACCGGCCACCGACCCCATGCCGCCGACGACGATGAACGTGATCTGGCGCAACGCCGCCGACACGCCGAATTCGTTCGGGTCGATGAATCCGACCACCACCGCCATCAAGCCACCGGCAACGCCTGCGTAAAGCGCCGACAGCGCAAACGCGGCGAGCTTGACCCGCGCGACGGACACGCCGAGCGCCTGCGCCGCGTGTGGGCTCGTGCGCACTGCGTTGAGTTCGCGCCCTGCGCGCGAGGCGAGCAGGTTGCGCGCGGTCCAGATCGCGAAGCCGCAGACGGCGAGCACGATCAGGTACATCGGGTAGAAGCCGATTCGCATGCCGGGAAGCAGGGCGGGGTTCGGCACCTTCAGGCCACGCACGCCGCCGGTCACGTCGGCAAACTCCTCGATGACGATTTGCACGATCTGCAGGAAGCCGAGCGTGGCCAGCGCGAGGTAGATGCCTTGCAGGCGGCTGGCAGGCAGCCCGAGCAATCCGCCGAGCCCCGCAGCGAGCGCCGCAGCGATCGGAATCGCGAGCCAGAACGGCAGCCCCATGTGCAACGTGAGCAACGTCGTACCGTACGCGCCCACAGCCATGAACGACGAGTGGCACAGCGAAATTTGCCCCGAGTTGCCCGTCAACAGGTTCAGGCCGACGGCGGCGATGACATTGATCATCGCCAGGCTCAGCAGATAGATCGGGTAGCTGCCCATGAATCCGCCGGCCAAGGCGAGCAGTGCCAGCACGATCAAGCCCACGCGGGTGCTCGTGGCCACTGGCTAGACCCGCTTCGCTTCGGCGGTGCCGAACAGGCCTTGCGGCCGGAACACGAGCAGCAGCATGAGCAAGAGGAACGGCACCAGGTTCTTGAACGTGCTGCCGACAAACACGCCGGCAAAGGTTTCGATCAAGCCGACCGCGACTCCGCCGATGATGGCGCCGGCGATGCTCGTGAAGCCGCCGATCACTGCGCCGAGCAGCCCGCGCAGAATCAGCTGGCCGATCTCCGGATTCACGCCGATCAGCGGCGCGACGAGCAACCCGGCGAGCGCGCCGATCGCGGTGCTGATGCCCCACGACCAGCGGTACACCGTCGTGACCTTGATGCCCATCAGCTTCGCCGCCTCGGCGTTGATCGCGACGGCACGCATCGCCTTGCCGAGTTTGGCGTAGCGAAAGAAGGCGATCACGCAAAGTGTCACCGACGCGGTGCATCCGAGGATCCACAGCGACGTCGGGTTGAAGCGCAGGCCAAGCGCGAGCAAGGGCTCGGTGCCGAACGGCCCGTCGATCGCCGCCGGGCTGTCGCCGAAGCGCAGCGAGATCGCGCCCTTGATCAACAGGCCGATCGCAAACGTCGCGATCACGAGCGTGAATTCCGGCGCGCTGACGATGGGGCGGATCAAGGCGCGCTCGATGAGTACGCCGCCCAACAGACCGAGCGCGAGCACGCCGGCGAGCATGAGCGGGTAGGGCCAGCCGAGTTGCGTCAGGATCAGCGCCGCGTACGCGCCGAGCGTGACCATTTCGCCCTGGCCGAAATTGAGCACGCCGCTCGCCTTGAACGGAATCACGATCGCCAGCGCCACCAGCGCGTAAATGGCGCCGACGCTGACGCCCGCGATCGCGAGCTGCGCGGCGAGCGTCAGCGTCATCGAAGAAGCGGCGGGCGCTGGACTCGCGAGGCTCGGCTTACTGGTAACGCTTCAGGATGTCGCTTTCGCGCGTGCTCTGCCAGTTGATCGGCTCCCACGCGCCGTTCTGCACGACGAGCGGAACGAGCGACAAGTTGCCGATGTGGTGCTTCGTTGAGAACGTGCGCGGTGTCGCCAGCGCGTTCACCTTGTAGCCGCGCGTCGCCTCGAGTGCGGTGATGAAACTCTCGGTCGTGAGTTCGCGCCCGGCGCGTTTCAGCGCATCGGCAACGACGTAGGTGTCGACGTAGGACATGACGTCGAAGTTGTTTGGCCGGCCCGCCGGCGCGCTCGGGTATTCCTTCTTCCACGCCGCTTCCCACTTCGCCATGTCGGGGTGTTTGTTGCCGGGCAGGTAGGGAATCAGCGAGAAGCCGGTCACGCCCTCGACCGCGCCGCGTCCGACGGTGATGAGCGCCGGGTCGACCATGTTGCTGCCGACCATGAAGGGTTGTTTGAGCCCGAGTTCCTTGGCCTGGCGCAATGCAATCGCAGCTTCTGCCGGGTTGCCGAAGAATGCGATGACTTCAGGCGCGGCTTTCTGCACTTCGACGAGTTGCGGCGTGAAGTCCTTGTCGCCGATGTTGAACTCGACGCGCGCCACCGGCGTCACGTTGAACCAGGCCTTGAGCTTGGTGACGGTCGCGTCGCCCTCATTGCGCGGGTACTCTTCGCGGCCGCTCATGATGGCGATCTTCTGTGCCTTGTAGTGGCCGGTCAGCAGCTCGGCATAGAGCTCGCCGTAGCGCGCCGATTCGGTGGTCGAGCCGCGGAACATGTTGCGCGCGAACGGCCACGTGACCGCCGGCGCCGAGGCGATCGACACGTACATCACGGTCTTGCTGTCGCGCACGTAGTCGATCGTTCCCGCGGTGGCGTTGCTGCCGCCCACCGACATCAGCGCAAACACCTTGTCCTGCTCGATCAGTTTTTTCGCCGCGGCGAGGCCGCGCGTCGGCGAATGCGCGTCGTCTTCGAACACGGCGACGAGTTTGCGCCCGTTCACGCCGCCTGCGGCGTTGATCTCCTTGATCGCCAGCGCCATGCCGTCGCGGCCGGCGAGGCCAATATACGCAGCCGGCCCGGTGATCGGGCCGAACGCGCCGAGCGTGACCGAATCGGCCGTGACACCCGTCTGCTGGGCGCTGGCGGGTAAGGCGATCGCGAGCACGGCGGCGCACACGGCGTGCAGAAAGGTCTTCTTCATGCAATCTCCTCGGATGACCCTTGCAAGGCGTCGTGACAAGAACTGACTCGGCGCTCAGAATCGCCCAAACGAATGGGGCTGTCAAGTTAGGGAGATCGATAAGCGCCCGCCAATCTGGCCGCGGGTTCTCGCACTCAGCAAGGCGCACTTGTGTCGCCTGAATCTATACTGAGCGCGCGCTCAAGACGGGACAAAAGCAGCATGGCAACGGCAGGCGCATCGAAGACAAATCGCAAAAGGGCCGCCGGCAAAGTGCCGAAGCCGCGGGCGGTGCAGCCACGCCGCATCCAGAGCGCGACGAAGAACGAAGACCTGGTGCGCGAGCGCCGCGAGCTGCTGGTGCAGGCCGCGATCGGCGTTTTCCTGGAGAAGGGTTTTCACAACGCGACGGTGCGCGACATCGGCCGCGCCGCGAACATGACCCAGGGCACGATCTACAACTACGTTCGCTCGAAAGACGACATCCTGTACATGGTGTGCGACCGCATCGTCTCCGAGTACCAGGACGAGGCGCGCAAGGCGGTGAACACGTCGCGCGGGCCGGCGGACCGGATCCGCTCAGCGGTGCGCGCTGTGTCGGAAGTGATGTACCGGCACCAGCGCGAGATCCTGCTCATCTACCAGGACAGCCACCTGCTCGAGCCGCGTTCGTTGAAGGTCATCCTCGCGCGCGTCGAAGAGTTCATCGGCATGTTCGAGACCCTGATCACCGACGCCGCGCGCGAACTGAAGGTCGCGCTGCCGCACCCGCATTTCTCGGCCAATATCCTGACCTTTCTGCCGGTGATGATCGCGCTGCGCGGCTGGTCACTGGGCCGCGAGATGACGCAGGATCAGGTGGTGGATCAGATCAGCGAGTTCCTGGTTCGAGGGTTGGGGTTTCGCTAGTGAGCTGTGTGGCGCTCCTGCGGCACCGGAGGCTTCAAGCCAATTCGAAGCGGATCATTCGCGCAGTCGAGCGCGGCGAGAGCAGCGTATTGACGTGGCCCCAGCGCAGCCGGTGCTCGTCGCACAGCAGCGCCATTGCCGAATGGCCGAGCGGGCCGTCGTCGGCGTCGCTGCCGATGAAGCGCAGCGCGCGCTGCACGCGCTCGACGTTGCCGGGCGTGCCGGTGAGGAAGGTCCAGTCGGCGTCGATGCGGTGCAGCTTCTTGTAGTCGCGCAGCGCCTGCGGCGTGTCGCTGAGCGGCGTCAGCGACATCGACACGAAGTGCACGCCGCGCGCCGCGTCGCCGAGCAGGCGCCGCGCTTCGATGAGATTCCGCGTCGCCGGCGGGCAGACGTTGCTGCACGCGCTGTACATGACGCTCAGCAACACCGTGCGGCCCTTCATCACGTCGTCGTGGAAGCGCACGCTTCGCCCTTGGTCATCGAGCAGCAGCACGTTGGGCGCGCGGCGCCGGCGCAGCGCCTCGCGGGCGCGTTCCTCGGCCGCGCTGGCGTTGGCGCCGGGGTCTTGGGCCACGCTGGTCGGCCAGCGCCACGCTCGCCGCACCGCCGGCGAGCAGGGCGCCGAGCAGGCCGCGCCGCGGCAACGCGGTGTTGTCGTCGTTCGTCGGATTCATGGTGTGTCCCGGGCAGGTCAGGGTCGCGGGGTTGGTGTCGCCGACGTCGTCGACGCGGAACAGCATCATCATTCCGTAGTCTTCGTGCAGCACGTTGTGGCAGTGGATCGGGTAGACGCCGAGGTAGTCCGTGGCGGTGACCCAGTACTCGACTTCGTCGCCGGGGTAGAGCGCGATCACGTCCTTGCGGCAGTACTCCTGCGAGCCCGGGCCGACGGGCTTGCCGTTGCGCTTCACGATGCGCCCTTCGACGAAGTGGTTGTGCACCGGGTGTGCCCAGCCGCCGCTCGTCTCGTGGATCCAGCGCTCGGTGCGGCCGCGCTTCATCGCGAAGCGCACTTCGGTGCAATCGATGAACTTGCCGTTGCACGCCCAGGCGCCGTTCGTGCGTTCCCATTTGAAGTGGCGCGTGATCGTTTCTTCGATCGGCGGCAGCGGTGGCAGCAGGAGCGGTGCGAAGCTCGTCTGCGCGGTGAGTTCTCGGCTCGCGTCGTAGGCAGGCGCTCCGATGCGCCACTCGAGCAGCACGTTTTTCGCCGTTCCGGCGGGGTCCAGGTCGGTCTCGGGTTTGCGCGGATTGGTCTGGATCAGCCGGTTCTCCAGCCAGAGGCGCGTCGCTCCTGCCGCCGGGCCGCCGGGTGCGGTGAGCTTGGCGAAGTCGACGACGATGTCGGCGCGCTCGGCGACGGCGAGTTTCATGCTCGTCACCAGCAGCGGCTTCTCGTACAGGTTGCCGTCGTTGGAGATGCGCCAGTACGGAATCGACTGCGCCGGGTTGTCCGGGTTGGTCATGAACAGCTGATAGTGGCGCGACGGCCCGACGTTGAGCAGGCGGAAGCGGTAGCGGCGCTTGCGCACGTTGCAGTACGGCTGGATCTTGCCGTTCACGAGGTACTTGTCGCCGAGGTGGCCGCCGTCCTGCAGCAGGTCGATCGTCGCCTGGTAGGTGTTCGGGTCGATCGCCAGGTCGAGGAAGCATGATCGGAATGTCGTACTGCGGGTAGCTCGGCAGCCTGAAGCCGGTGTGCTCGTTGCCGGTGTCGTATTCGTTGAAGACGAGGTGAAAACCGCACAGGCCCTTGTAGACGTTCTCGGCGGTGTGCGCTTCGCGGTGGTCGTGGTACCACAGCGTGCCGAGCGACTGGCGCATGTCGCCGTCGGGCGTGGCCGGGTTGATGAAGCCGCGCCGCTTCATGTTGTAGTAGTAGTCGTAGTACTGGCCGGGGAAGAAGAACCGGCCTTGGGTGAGCGGGTTCTCGGACAATGCGCCGAGCGACGGGTCGCACGGGTCCGCCGTCGCTGTCGGGCGCGCTGTGGAAGTTGTGCAGGTGCATGCTGATCGAGTTCTTGCCGAAGCCGCCGCTCGGCACGCCGCTGGGCAGGTTGTTGAAGCGCCGCACCAGCATCGCGGTATTGCTGCCCACCTGGTAGCGGCTGACGATGGTGGGCATCGGCGTCATCGGCTTGTCGAGCGACAGGTCGGCGCCACCCAGGTTCGCGCCCCAGAAATTCACTTGCAGCGGCAGTTCGGGGTGGATCGGAGACCGGTGGCACGGCGCCGAAGCGTTGTGCGAAGAAGGTCTGCGGCGGGTTCAGCGTGCGCGCCTGATGCGCGTCGCCGCGGCCCTCGTAAGGCTTGCCGGTCGTCGGGTTGATCTTGCGGTCGGGCTGCACCTGGGGCGGCCGGGCGAAAGCCGGATCCTTGGGTGGCCCGCCGGGAACCTGCTCTGCGATCCGGGCGGGAAGCTGTGGCATGACCGGCATCGCGACCCGAAACGGCGTCGTCGGTGGGCTCGGCGCGAGCGACGTGCCGCTGTCGGCGAGGCCTGTCTTGCTCACCGCTGCGAGCGGCATGGCCGCCACGCCGAGCTTGAGCAGGTCCCGGCGCTGCGCCGACGCCGGGGTGTTCGAGGCGGCGGCTGGAGATTCTGCGGGCGTGGGTGTGGCGCCTTCGGCGTGTTCGGCAGGCATGGCGTCGGGCGTTCCGGGGTCGGCGACGCGGGCGGCGCGCACGGGTGTGCGGCCGTGGCGCTTCGCCATACGCGACTCTAGGAACGTCCGCCGTCCTTGGTAAGCCCCTAAGCTTAGGGAAAGGTTTACCCGCCTTGCGCGAAAGCATGTCGCTCGGCCGAGCGCTTGTCGCCTCGTGCGGCTACCGCGACGACGAAACGACGATCCCCGCGAGGATCAAGCCAAACGCCGCCGCGTGGTACCAATGCGGCGGCTCGCCGAGCGCGGCTGCCGACAGCAGCGCAGCGAACACGGGCGTGAGGTTGCTGAAAAACGCAGCGACCGCCGGCCCGACGGTCGCGACGCCGATGCCCCAGCAACGGTAAGCGATCAGCGAGGGGCCGAGCGCGATGTAAAGCAGCGCGACGAACAGGCCCGGCGTCCACAGCGTGGCCACCGGCAGCACCACCGCCTCGACCCCGGCGAACAGGCCCGCCCAGAGCGCGCCGAAGAAGACCTGCACGGCGAGGAACTCAGCCCAGTCCCACGCCGGCCGCGCTGCACCGCGCATCGCGGCGGGCGGCCGCGCGAGCTGCCAGCTGTACACCGCCCAGAGCATGACAGCGAGCAGCATGTAGAGGTCGCCGACGACGAAGCGCACCTCGATCAGCGTCTGCACGCTGCCGCGCGCGAGCACCAAGGTCACGCCGGCGAGCGACAGCAGTGCGCCGACCCACTGGCGCGGGCGGATGATCTCGCCGTAGAAGAGCGCGCCGAGCAGAAGCATCCACACCGGCGAACTCGACGCGATCAGCGTCACGTTGATGGCCGTGCTCGACTGCACCGCCATGTATTGCAGTGCGTTGTAGCTGCCCACGCCGAGCAGGCCGAGCAGCGCGAGGTGGCGCCAGCGCTCGAGCACAAGCGCTGGTTCGCGAAACACGCGCCAGCCGAGCGGCAGCAGCAGCGCGAGCGCAAGCCCCCAGCGCATCGCGTTCAGCGCCGCCGGGCCGACGCTGCCCACCAGCGAGCGGCCGATGACCGAGTTGCCGGCCCAGAGCAGCGGCGGCAGCGTCAGGAGCAGGGCCAGGCGCGGCGTCAGCTTATGGATCAAACGACGCCCCCGCCGGGCATCGCCGCGCCGCAGTTCCAGCATTGTTCGAATGGGCCGTCGATCAGCTCGGCGCAGCCCGGGCAGACCCAGCGCCGCTGCGGCGGATGGCGCAGCTCGTGCAGCAGGCTGCGCGCGTGATCGAGCTGGTGGTCGTCTTGCACCCAGAGCTCGGGCAGCGTCTGATCGGGCGGCACTTCGCCGGCGATGCTGCTCGCGTACTGGCGCTGCACCGTCGTCGCCACGCCGGCGCTGCTCAGCAGGTCTGCCCACAACGTGGCCAGGGCGAGATTCGGTGCGGACTGGAGGCGCTTCATGGAGTCGGTGAGAATCGGCGACAACGCTGACGTTTCGGCGCCGCCCGTGCACGCACCATACCGCATTGCCCCAACCCGAGGAGAACCCCCATGCCCCAAATGAGCCCGACGATCCGCATCGACCAGGTCGGTGGCCCGGAAATGATGAAACTCGTTGACCTGCCCGTTGGCGAACCCGGCGCCGGCGAGATCCGCATCAAGCACCACGCGTGCGGCCTGAACTTCATCGACGTTTACCAGCGCACGGGTCTGTACACGCTGCCGCTGCCCTTGTCGCTCGGCATGGAAGGCGCCGGCGTCGTCGAGGCGGTGGGCAGCGGCGTCACGCACCTGAAGGTGGGCGACCGCGCCGCGTACTCGAGCAACCCGCCCGGCAGCTACAGCACCTTGCGCGTGATGCCGGCAAAAACCGTGTGCAAGCTGCCTGACTCCATTTCCTTCGAGACCGGTGCGGCGATGATGCTGAAGGGCCTGACCGCGCAATACCTGCTGCGCAAGACGCTGCCGCAGGGCGGGCTGCAGGCCGGAGACTTCGTCCTCTTCCACGCCGCGGCGGGCGGAGTCGGACTGATCGCCTGCCAATGGGCGAAGGCCCTGGGCTACCAGTTGATCGGCACCGCAGGTTCGGACGAAAAGTGCGCGCTCGCGAAAGAGCACGGCGCCGCGCATGTCATCAACTACAAGCGCGAAGACTTTGCCGCGCGCGTCAAGGAAATCACCGGCGGCGCGGGCGTGAAAGTGGTGTACGACAGCATCGGCAAGGACACCTGGGACAAGTCGCTCGACTGCCTGCGCCCGTTCGGCCTGATGGCGAGCTTCGGCAACGCGTCCGGCCCGGTGCCGCCGTTTGCGCCGGCTTCGCTCGGTGCCAAGGGGTCGCTCTACGTCACGCGCCAAACCCTGTTCACCCACATCGCCACACGCGAAGCGACGCAGGCGATGGCCGACGACCTGTTCACGATGGTCACGAGCGGCAAGGTGAAGATCCGCATCGACCAGCGTTATGCGCTGAAGGACGTGGCGCAAGCGCACCGCGATCTGGAGGCGCGCAAGACGACGGGTTGCAGCATTCTGGTTCCGTAGGCCTGCTTCGTTCTTGTCATCCCGGCGAAAGCCGGGATCCACTGTTGGCCGACCGCTCCAGGTGGATCCCGGCTTTCGCCGGGATGACGCGCAGCGGCTACCGCGAACGCCGCACGCGCAGGATCTCGTCGACGATGAGGCACGCCGCGCCGACGCTGATCGCGCTGTCGGCGACGTTGAACGCCGGGAAATACCAGCCGGCGTAGTGCACCTGGATGAAGTCGACGACGTAGCCGTGCAGCAGGCGGTCGATCACGTTGCCCACCGCGCCGCCGAGGATGAGCGCCAGCGCGACGCTGAACAGGCGCTGCCCGCCGTGGCTGCGCAGCATCCAGACGATGAACACGGCCGCCGCCGCACCGAGGCCGACGAAGAACCAGCGCTGCCAGCCCGACGCGCCGGCAAGAAACGAAAACGCCGCGCCGGTGTTGTGCCAGCGAACGATGTTGAAGAACGACGTGACGGTGTGGCTGGCGCCGTTGGCGAAGCTGCCGATGATCAGGGTCTTCGTGATCTGGTCGGCAATGATCACGAGCGCGGCGATCGCGAGCCAGGGGAGCAGGGGGGCGTTTCGCGACGCCATGCTCAAGCCACCCGGCGCGTTTCGCCGGCGCCAACAAGGTTGTGGGTGCAGCGGCCACAAATCGTGGGATGCGAGGGGTCTCGACCGACGTCGTCGCGATAGTGCCAACAGCGGTCACACTTGGTCGCGACGGACGGGGTGACGCGGACTGCGAGTTCGGCTCCTGGCGCGAGCGCCGCGCCGGAGGTGATCGTGACGAACTTCAAGTCGTCACCGAGCGACTCGAGCAGTTCTCGGTCCGCGGCGTTGACCTCGAGCGTCAGTTCAGCTTGCAGCGACGAGCCGAGTTTTCCTGTCGTTCGAACCGCTTCGATCTCCTTGTTCGCGACGTCGCGAATTTCGCGGATGCGTTGCCACTTCGCGAGCAGCGCCGCGTCGGGCTCGGGCAAGAGCCAAAAAGTCTCGCTGAAGATCGAAGGCGACCCTTGCGGCTGGAAAATCCGCCACGCCTCTTCGGCGGTGAAGCTGAGAAACGGCGCCATCCAGCGCAGCATCGCCTGCGTGATGTGCCAGAGCACCGTCTGCGCCGAGCGTCGCGCGAGCGATTTCGGCGCTGTCGTGTAGAGGCGGTCTTTCAGGATGTCGAGATAGAACGCGCCGAGGTCTTCCGAGCAGTAGAGCTGCAGCTTGGCGACGACCGGGTGGAATTCGTAGACGCCGTAGTGGCCGCCGCTGAAGACGCCGCTCGTGGAGTCGAGTGTGCCGACGATCTCGGCCTGCAGCTGCGCCGCGCGCGCGAGCGCGTAGCGTCGATCTCGAGCAGTCTGCTCGATCTGCACCGCGTCTTGCGCGGCGTCGAAGTCGCTCGTGTTCGCGAGCAGGAAGCGCAGAGTATTGCGGATGCGCCGGTACGAGTCGACGACGCGCGCGAGGATCTTGTCGTCGCCGGCGATGTCGCCCGAGTAGTCGCTCGCAGCGACCCAGAGGCGGATGATTTCGGCACCGAGCTTTTGCGTCACGACCTGCGGATCGATGCCGTTGCCCAGGCTCTTGCTCATCTTGCGACCCTGCGCGTCGACGGTGAAGCCATGCGTCAGCAGGCCGCGGTAAGGCGCGCGGTCTTCGAGCGCGCAGGCGATGAGCAGCGAAGAGTGGAACCAGCCGCGGTGCTGGTCGTGGCCTTCGAGGTAGAGGTCGGCTTCGGGGCCTTGCTCGTGGTAACCCGGGTGACCCGGCGCGCCGCGGTGCGTGCCGCGCAGCACGTGGAAGAACGTCGAGCCCGAGTCGAACCAGACTTCGAGGATGTCGCTGCTCTTCGTGTACATCGCAGCGTCTTCGGCTCCGAGGATTTGTTCGGGGCTTGCGCGGCTCCACGCTTCGACTCCGCCGGCCTCGATCAGCGCCGCCGCCTGGTCGAGGATTTCCATCGTGCGCGGGTGCAACTCGCCGCTGTCCTTGTGCAGGAAGAACGGCAGCGGCACGCCCCAGCTGCGTTGCCGGCTGATGCACCAGTCGGGGCGGTTCGCGATCATGTCGCGCAGCCGTGCGCGGCCGTTCTCGGGGTAGAAGCCGGTTGCATCGATCGCGTCCAGTGCCAGCTGGCGCAGCGTCTTGCCCGCCTTGTCCTTCGTGAACACGCCCGCGCCTTCGTCCATGCGGATGAACCACTGCGCCGCGGCGCGGTAGATCACCGGCGACTTGTGGCGCCAGCAATGCGGGTAGCTGTGGCTGATTGTCTGCGTGGCGAAGAGCCGGCCGGCGCTCTTCAACGCGGCGATGATCTTCGGCACCGCTTTCCAGATGTTGACGCCGCCGAAGAGCGCGAAGTCGGCAGCGTACGAACCGTGGCCTTGCACTGGATTCAAGATGTCATCGAGCTTCAAGCCATGCGCGACGCACGAGTTGAAGTCTTCGACGCCGTACGCCGGCGACGAATGAACGATGCCCGTGCCGTCGTCAGCCGTCGCGTAGTCGGCCAGGTACACCGGGCTCAGGCGCGCGTAGCCCGGGTCGGCGTCGAACAGCGGGTGCTGGAAGTTCAGGCCGCCGAGCTTCTCGCCGAGCGTCGTGGCGATCACTTTGCCGGTGAGGCCATAGCGCGTCAGGCAAGTGTCGACCAGGCTCGCCGCGAGCACGAGCAGGCCAAGATCGGTGTCGACAAGCGCATATTCAAGCGCGGGGTTCAGGTTCAGCGCCTGGTTCGCGGGGATCGTCCACGCCGTCGTTGTCCAGATCACGATGAACGCGTCTTTGGCGAGTGTGGGCACGCCGAACGCTGCGGCGAGTTTCTTCGGCTCGGCGCAGCGGAACGCCACGTCGACGGTGTCGCTCTTCTTGTCGGCGTATTCGATTTCGAACTCGGCGAGCGACGAGCCGCAATCGAAACACCAGTACACCGGCTTCAGGCCGCGGTAGACGAAGCCACGCTCGATGACGCGCTTGAAGGCGCGGATCTCGCCCGCTTCGTTGGCAAAGTCCATCGTGCGGTACGGGCGCTCCCAGTCGCCGAGCACACCCAGGCGTTTGAAGTCGGCCATCTGCTGGCCGATCTGCTCGGTCGCGAAGGCGCGGCTCTTCGCCTGCATGTCGTCGCGGGAGAGATTGCGGCCGTGGAGTTTTTCGATCGCGTTTTCGATCGGCAAGCCGTGGCAGTCCCAGCCCGGAACGTACTGCGCGTCGTAGCCGGCGAGCTGGCGCGCCTTGACGATCATGTCCTTCAGCACCTTGTTCACGGCGTGGCCCATGTGGATCTGGCCGTTCGCGTAAGGCGGCCCGTCGTGCAGGACGAACAGCGGCGCGCCGTGGCGCGCTTCGCGCAACCGTTGGTACGTGCCCTGTTCGTCCCACGCCTTGGCCCAGAGTGGCTCGCGCTTGGGCAGGTCGCCGCGCATCGGGAACGGCGTGTCGGGCAGGTTCAACGTCGCGCGGTAATCGGTGGCAGGCTGGTCGGCCATGGCGGTCCTTGGGTCAGAAGTCATCCCGGCGCAAGCCGGGATCCACGAGTGGGCAGGTGCGACATGCGAGGGGGTGGATCCCGGCGTTCGCCGGGATGACACCGCCGAGCGTCAAATTCGGTCGCGTGTCGTCTGCCGGCCGGTCTGGGCGTGCGCTGCGATGTGCGTCGCAAGAAATGCGCGTGCGGCGTCAGCGTCTTTGCGGATCGCTGCCGTCAACGCAGCGAGCCCGTCGTAGCGGGCTTCGTCGCGAAGTTTGTGCAGCAGTTCCACGCGCACGAGTTTAGCGTAGCCCCCCTCCAGGCCGAGCTGCGCCGGCCAGTCGAGGCAATAGACCTCGAGCACGACGCGCCCGGAATCATCCACCGTCGGGCGCTGGCCGAGGCTCGCGACGCCGGGAAGCGGCTCATCCGTCAAGCCAAACGTGCGCACCGCGAAGATGCCGAGCGCCGCGGGCTTGGGGTGCGAGAAGCGCAGGTTCAAGGTGCGAAACCCGTCGCCGCGCCCCGGCGCGGACTCGCCGAGTTCGCGCCCGAGCTTGCGCCCGTGCACGACATGGCCGCTCACGCTGTACGGCCGGCCCAGCAGCGCCGCCGCCTGCGCCATGTCACCCGCGGCGAGCGCGGCGCGAACGTTCGAACTCGAGACGCGTGCGCCGTGGACTTCGAAGCTGTTCATGCGTGCGACTTCAAAGCCGCACGCCGCGCCTGCGGCATCGAGCATCGCGTAGTCGCCGGCGCGTTTCGCGCCGAAGCGGAAGTCGTCTCCCACCAGCACGAGCTTCGCTCCCAGGCCGCGCAGCAGAACGTCGTCGACGAAGGTTTGCGGCGACTGCGCAGCGAAGCGCGCGTCAAAGCGCATCACGATCGCCTGATCGACGCCGCAGCGCTCGAGTTCGCTCAGCTTGTCGCGAAGCGTCGCGATTCGCGCCGGCGCGAGTTGTGGCTTGCCCGCCAGGGTCGCAAAAAAATCGCGCGGGTGCGGCTCGAAGGTGAGCACGCAGGACGCGAGCTGGCGGTGTTTCGCTTCGGAACGCAGCAGCGCGAGCATCGCCTGGTGGCCGCGGTGTACGCCGTCGAAGTTGCCGATCGTGAGGGCGGAGGACCGGGCGATGTCACGGTGATGAAACCCTCGGAAAACTCGCATGCGTTGGATTATCGGCGCCGAGCAGCACCTGCGGCCCGTCGAGCCAGCGCCACGTGCCGCTTGGCAAGTCGTCGGGCAGCGTGAACGCGCCGAAACGGCTGCGGTGCAGCGCCTGCACGTGATTCCCCACCGCGGCGACCATGCGCTTCACCTGGTGGTACTTGCCTTCGAGCAAGGTCAGGCGCAACTGCACCGCGCCCGTCACTTCGCACGCCGCAGCGCGCACCAGCGCCGTTTCGCCCTGCAGCATCACGCCGTCCAGCAGCTGCTGCGCCTGCGCGGCGTCGACGGCGTTCGCGCATGTGACCTCGTAGACCTTGGCCACATGGCGCTTCGGCGACGTGAGGCGGTGGATCAGCGCGCCGTCGTCGGTAAAGAGCAGCAGGCCGGTCGTGTCTTCATCGAGGCGCCCGACCGCCTGCACGTCGCGCCGGCGCAGCGGCGTGGGCAGCAGGCTGTAGACGCTCGGGTGATGGCGCGGCTTTTGCGAACACTCGTAGCCGGCAGGCTTGTGCAGCACGATCAAGGCGTGTTCGCGATACGGCCAGCGCAGCCCGCGCACGCTGAAGTCCAGGCCGGCCGTCTCGAAGACTTCGTCCGCGTCTTCGCAGGTTCGGCCGTGCACGTGCACGAGCCCGGCGACGATCAGCGCCGCGCATTCGCGCCGCGTCCCGAAGCCCTGCGAGAAGAGGATCTGCGCCAGGCTCGCGGACGGCGTCAATCGTGCAGCTCCAGCAGCACGACATGGTTTTCTGCGACAGGCCAGGTGCGCCCGACGATGCGTTCGCCGTTAAATTCACCGCTCACGGCGCGAGCCGGAGCCGCATCGGCGCGCACGCGCGTCGCCGCCAGGCCGGCGACGCCAGGCGCGATGTCGGTGGGCGGGCTCTTGCCGTCCAAGCGCGATGCTGAATCGCGCGGCAACCCGAAGTAGCCGCGCGGGCGGATCAGCGTCACGATGGCGCCAGCGTCGCGGTCCGCGGGAGCGACTCGTTGCACGCGCAGGTGAACGAGGTTCGACGAGCGCACGAACGGTGAGCGGTAGATGTGCGTCGTCGCGAAGTCGGGCGCGCTGATCTGGAACTCGAGCGCGGTCTGGTTCGTCGTCTTGAGCGGTCCCCACTGCCCGTCGGCACCGACGCTCTGGCGCAGCAGCGGCGCTCCCAGGCGCGCGCCAGTGCTTGCGTCAACGGCGTAGACCTCGACCAACGCGCCGGCCAGGCCGATGTTGTTGACGAAGTTGCCGGTTCCGGGGCGGTTCTCGATGCCCATTCCGCTCACCTTGCCCGACAGCCTGACTTGCGGCTCGCTGCGAATCGGCAGCGCGCTCGACTCGCGCCCGGTGATGAAACGCAGCGCCGCGGCGAACGCTTTTGCGCTGTACGACGTCTCGCGGTGGTCGATCCCGGCAATGACGACGTTCTCCGCGCTCTTCAGTTCGGGGCCGTCGAAGCTGACGTTCGTCGGCGTGCCTTTCTGGCCGATCCACACGCCGTCGGGCTGGGCGAACTTGTCGTTGTTGTCGGAGCGGATCGTCAGCCACTTCACTCCCGGCGTGACCTCGACGCCCGCGCCGCCCTGATTGTTCAGCGCGCGCAGGAAAGCGCCGCTGCCGTTGAACTCGCTCTCGGGGAGAAACGCCGCGTGCGCCCACACGCCGTGGTTCGGCGTGCCGCCGAGGATCGCGTGCGACACCTTCGCCGCGCCGCCGCCGTTGGCGATGTAGTTGCGGATCGCGTTGCCGCCGCGCGAATTGCCGATCAGCACGACACGCGACTGCCTCGTGCGGCGCAGCACCGCGTCGACCTCGCTGCTCAGGAACTGCATGTGCTCGGCGCTCGACGTGCGGCCGTCTTGCGCCTTGCCGTCGGCGTCGCGCGCGAGCGGGTAGGGCAGGTCGATCGCGTGCAGGCGTTCCGCGGGCCAGCCGTTCGATTCGAAGCGCCAGAGCGTCGTGTGCCAGAGCGCCGCGGTGTCGCCGTTGCCGTGCACGAAGACGATCGGTGGCCGGGGGGCGCTGCTTGGGCTGGCGGCGCAACTGGCGAGCAGCAGCGCGACAGTGACCGCGAGGAAAACGCGGCGTGCGAGTTGATGATGAAGCGACATGACGCGGGCTCTCAGGACGGGGGTGGGCGCAGTGTGGCCAGATCGCGCGCCGCAGGCAATCGGGGCAGACCTGGGGCGTCGAGCAGGGTCGCGGCGCGCACCGCGCGCAGCACGGCGAGCGCGGTCACTTCGGCGGCCAAAGCGCCGAGCAGTGTCAGGCTCGGCGTGACACGGCTCGTTCCGGTGGCCAAGGCGAACAGCGTGTCGCCGTCGGCTTGTGTGTGCACCGGGTTGATGCTTCGTGCCAACCCGTCGTGCGCCATTTGCGCGAGTTTGTTCGCGCCCGCCTTGTCCAGGCGTGCGTCGGTCGCGATGACGCCAATCGTCGTCGCCTGGCCAGGCTGCAGCGCCGCGGGAAATTCGCCGCGCCGAAACGCCGCCATGGTGTCGAACAGGCGCGTTCCGTCGGCGTTGCGCGCGCCGGCGATCAGCTCGCCGGTGGCGGGGTCGATCACGTCGCCGACTGCATTCACGACGATCAGCGCGCCGATGGTGAATCCACCGACCTGGATCGATGCGCTGCCGATGCCACCGCGCATCGCGCGATCAAAGCCGAACAACTTGCCGATCGTCGCTCCCGCGCCGGCGCCGACGTTGCCCTCGAGGGGAGGCGCTGTCGACGCCGCCTGGCACGCCGCGTAGCCGGCGTTCGCGTCCGGGCGAATCCGCGGGTCGCCCACATTCAGGTCGAACAGGATCGCCGCAGGCACGATCGGCACACGCACCTGGCTCGCGCCGGAGCCCTGGCCGACCTGAATTCCGATGCCTTGCTCTTCGAGCCAGCGCATCACGCCGCCCGCGGCGTCCAGGCCGTACGCGCTGCCGCCGGCGAGCAGGATCGCGTGCACATGCGGCACGGCGTTCAGCGGCGAGAGCAATTCGGTCTCGCGCGTTCCCGGCGCGGCGCCGCGAACGTCGACGCCGCCGACCGAGCCCTGCGGAGCGAGAACGACGCTGCAACCGGTGGGGCGGCGCGAATCGGTGAAGTGGCCGACGCGCAAGCCGGGAACGGCCGTGATCGACATGAGGTGTGCCGAGCGCTACTTGCTCGGTGCCGCGGCGAGCGAGTCGAGAACCGCGATCACTTGCGAGTCGCCCATTCGGCGCGCGCTCGCGAGTTCGCCGGCCAGTGTGGCGCGGATCAGGCTGCCGTCTGGCGCAAGCACGGCCACCGCGGGGATGCCCTTCTTCGTCGTGTCGCCAAGCTCGCGCGCGAGGTCGAGGTTCTTGTTGAAGTTGCCGACGTCGACCTTGCTGACCACGTAGCGCTGTGCCACATGGTCTGCCACCGGCCCCTGCGCCATCTGCTTCGCCAGCGCCTGGCAGTCGGCGCACCAGTTCGCGCCGAAGACGACGAGGACACGCTTGCCCTGCGATTTCGCTTGCTGTACCGCGGCGGCCAAGCCAGCGCGCGCATCGGCTTGTTCGTCGTACGGCTTGGGCTGCGGCGCACACGCCGCGGCCAATGCGATCGCGGCGATCAGGCTGGCGGCGGCGGTCCGCCGCGCAAAGCGGGGCATCATGCTCGGCGGTTCAGGTTCTGCGCGGTGCTTGCGCTCAGGCAAACACGCCCGCGGTGTCAAGCATTCGCGAGCTCACTTCCCCGAGTTGATGCAGCGTATCGCCGAACGTCATTTCCATGACGCTGAGGCGCTTGAAGTAATGGCTCGCGATGTACTCGTCGGTGACGCCGATTCCGCCGTGCATCTGGATGCACTGCTGGCCGACAAAACGCATCGATTGCCCGAGCTGCAACTTGGCCTGCGCGAGCGCGCGCCGCCGCGCCGCGGCGGGTTCGCCCATCTTCAGGCTCGCGAAATAGCTCATCGAGCGCGCCAGCTCCAACTGCATCTTCACGTCGGCGACGCGATGCCGCAGCGCCTGGAAGCTCGCGATCGGCACGCCGAATTGCTTGCGCGTGTTCATGTATTCGACCGTGATTCCGAGCAGTTTTTCCATCGCGCCGACGCCTTCGGCGCAGAGCGCGGCGATTCCCGCGTCGACGGCGTGTTCGAGCAACGCCAAGCCGTCGCTGCACAGCAGGACCGCCGGAGCCGACTTCAAATCGAGTTGCGCGGCGCGCGCGCCGTCTTGCGTCGGGAAGCCGCGCACGCTCGCGCCGGGCGCGTTCTTCTCGACGAGGAACAGGCCGATCCCGGTGTTGTCGCTGACGGCGCCGGAGGTTCGCGCCGGGACGATCCAGGCGTCGGCCTCGTCGCCCGCCGGGACGACGCTCTTCGCGCCGTCCAAGCTCCAGGCAGATCCCGCTTGCGCGGCGCGCGTCTCGACGTGATTCAAGCGGTAGCGCGCGGCGCGTTCCTGGTGCGCGAGAACAACGAGGGCGGAGCCCGCGGCGATCTTCGGCAACCACTTTCCCTGCACCGCAGCGGGCGCGCCAGAGAGCAGCAGCGGAGCGAGCAGGGCGGCCTGCGCGTAAGGCGCGTTGACGAGGCCGCGGCCGAGTTCTTCGCACACGACCATCGCCTCGACCGCGCCGAAACCCATGCCGCCGTGCTCCGCGGGCACCGCCAAGCCGCTCAACCCGAGTTCGGCGAGCTCGGCGTAGACGGCGCGCGTGCCACCGCCGGCCTTGGCGATGCCATGGCGGCGCTCGAAGGAGAAGCCCTTCTCGACCCAGCGCGCGACGGCGTCGCGCAGCGAGTTCTGCTCGTCGGTGAAATCGAAATCCATGTTCAGCTCCCCAGAACCGTCTGCGCGACGATGTTGCGTTGAACCTCGTTGCTGCCGCCGTAAATCGTCGTCTTGCGGTAGTTGAAGTAGGTTCCGGCCAGGGGTGCGCAGTGCGCGGCGCCAAAGTAGTCGCCCTGCCAGCCGGCCGCCAAGGCCTCGCGAATGAAGGGCACGCTGAACGGCCCGCCGGCGAGCATCATCAACTCGGTGTAGCGCTGCTGGATTTCGCTGCCGCGAATTTTCAACAGGCCGGCGACATCCAGGCTTTGTTTGCCGCTCTTTTCCGCCGAGATGACGCGCAGGATGAGCATTTCCAGCGCGACGACTTCGACTTCGAGGAGCGCGATCTGGTCGCGAAAGCGCCCCTCGTCGTACAGCCCTTCGAGCTTGGCGATTCGCTTCAGCCGTTCGAGTTCGCGTTTCGCGCGGTTCACGTCACCGATGCCGGTGCGCTCGTGCGCAAGCAGGTACTTGGCGTAGGTCCAGCCCTTGTTTTCTTCGCCGACCAGGTTGTCGGCGGGGACCTCGACGTTGTCGAACCAGACTTCGTTCACCTCGGCGCTGCCGTCCAGCGTGACGATCGGGCGCACCTTGACGCCGGGGCTCTTCATGTCGATGAGCAAGAAGCTGATGCCGGTCTGCGGCTTCCCTTCGTTGCTCGTGCGCACCAGGCAGAAAATCCAGTCGCCGTATTGCGCGAGCGTGGTCCAGGTCTTCTGGCCGTTCACGAGGTAATAGTCGCCGCGGCGTTCGGCCTTGGTCTTGAGCGACGCGAGGTCGGAGCCCGAGCCCGGCTCGCTGTAGCCCTGGCTCCACCAGACGTCGCCGCTCATGATTCCGGGCAGGTGACGCTTCTGCTGCTCGGGCGTGCCGAACGCCATGATGACGGGCGCGACCATCACCGGCCCGAACGGCACGATGCGCGGCGCGCCGGCCAGGGCGCATTCTTCTTCGAACAGATGGCGCTGCACGGCGCTCCAGCCCGGGCCGCCGAACTGCTGCGGCCAGGCGTAGCCGTGCCAGCCCTCTTTGCCCAGGATGCGCGCCCAGCGCTGCATGTCGTCGCGCGTCAGCTCGAGCGAGTGGTGCACCTTGTGGCTGATGTCTTTGGGCAAGCTCTTCGCAACCCAAGCGCGGGTCTTCTCGCGAAACGCTTGTTCATCGGGGGTGAAGGCCAGATCCATGGGGTTCTCCGTCGGGCGCGAGGCCCAAGTGTCGCCGGTGTTTTAGCATGAAGCCATGTTCCGCCCGAGCGCGAGCCGCAAATTGTGACCTCGCCGTCGTTCCGCGCCACGGTCGCCGCACTCGCGATCGGGCAACTGCTTTGCTGGGCGGCGCTGTACTACGGATTTTCGTCGTTCGTCCTGCCGATGCAGCGCGACCTCGGCTGGAGCGCGCCGCAATTGATGGGCGGATTCACGCTCGGTCTCGCGGTATCGGGCGTTTCGACCTACGCCGCCGGCGCGGCGATCGACCGCGGCCATGGGCGCTGGGTGCTGAGCGCCGGCCCGATCTTCGGCGGCCTGGGGTTCTTCGTCTGGTCGGTGGCGACAAGCCTCGTCGCGTTCTATGGCGCCTGGGTGCTGCTCGGCGCGGCGATGGCGATGTGCATGTACGACCCGGCGTTCAGCGTCCTCACGAAACGCTACCCGGATCGTTACGCGCAAGGCATCACGGCGCTGACGCTGGTGGGGGGCTTTGCCAGCACGCTGGGATTTCCGGCGAGCGTCTGGCTGATTGCGTGCTGCGAGTGGCGCGGCGCGCTGCAAGTCATCGGCGCGGTGCTGGTGTTCGGCGTCGCGCCATTGCACGCCTGGGCGCTGCGCGGCGCGCCCGACCCCGCCGCGCCGCGCCGTGCCAGCGCGGCGCAGCCCGACGCGACGCTGCGCGAGGCACTGCGCGGACCGCAGTTCTGGCTGCTCACGGTCGCGTTCACGCTGTACGCATTCGCCGCCGCGGCGACCTGGGCGCACATCATGCCGGCGTTTGCCGCGAAGGGCCTGAGCGAGGCAGAGGCCGTGGCGGTCGTCGTCTGGTTCGGCCCGGCGCAGGTGGCAGGGCGCGTCGTTTACCTGGCGTTCGGCAGGGGACTGTCGATCCGAGCGCTCGGTTTGCTCGTGCTCGGCGGAATCCCGTTGTCGTTGGCGATCTTTGCGGTGTCGCAGCAGGTGCTCGGCTTCATCGTGTTTGCCTTGCTGTTCGGCTTGGCGAACGGTCTGGTGACGATTCTGCGCGGCACGATCGTTCCGCAGACCTTCGGCCACGCGCATGTGGGCCGCATCAGCGGCGCGATGAACGCGATCTCGCTGCTCGCGCGCGCCGCCGCGCCGGTGGCCAGCGCCGGGTTGCTGCTCGTGATGGCGGGCTATCGCGAGCTGTTGTTTGTGTTGGCCGGCCTGGGTGTCGCGGCGCTGATCGCGTTTGCGCTGGTGCGGCCGAGGGTTTGAGGGATGCGCGAGTCACTCGCCCTGTTGCAGCCCGTCCCGAATGCGCTTCAGCACTTGTTTGTCGAGAACGTCTTTCTCGCGGTAGTCGGTCTTGGTCATGATCAGGCCGTCGATGTTCAGCACCTTGACCGGAGTGCCTTCGATGCGCAGTTCTCGAACGTAGGGCTGGACCGAGTCGAAGGTTTGCCCGTTGGCGCGAAAAAGAAGGTCGACCAACAGGTCGTCGGCGACGCGGATGTTCTCGGTTTCCCCGTCGGCACCAGGGACGAACCACGCGGCGTTCAACTCCTTCGACGCTTCGAGAAAACTCATCGCGCGAATGATTCTTTCGCCATTGAGCGCCGTGGCCTTGATCAGGACGTCGACGTCTTCGGTCGCACGCAGGAAGCCGTTGAGGCGAACCGCTTGCCCGCCGATCAGGACATATTCGACGCCTTCATCGAGGAACCGGGCGAGCAGCCTCAGCAGCGCGTCATCGGGGCTCATTCTTTGTTCAATACACGTGCAATGAGTCTCTCGCGCAGGGCATCCAGGCGCTCGAATTCAGCCGCCGTTCCGCGCATCACGCCGCGTGCGACTGGTGGCACCGCGCCGCGCAGCATGGCATCGAGCGCTCGCCCACGCCGGTACGCCTGCTGCGGGTCGAGTTCGATTTCGGATCGGTTCTTCGTGCCGACGATGCGCATGACCGGACTGTAGGCGTGGTGGCGAGCTTGGGCAATCGTGGCCGCGCAGGCGTGCCGGTTTCAGGGCCGCTTGTCCAGCGTCATTCGGTCGTTCTCGCGCTTCATCTGGAATCGCGTCAGAAAGCTGTTGCCGAGCAGCACCTGTTCCATGCCTGCCGGCAGCACCGCCGCCTCGACGTTGTAGACCTGCACGTCGCCGATGCGGACCGAATCGAGCGTCACGCGGTAAGCGACGATGGGGCCGTTCGCCGTATTGCCGACGCTGCGCTGACCGTTGCGATAGTTCAGGCCGATCTGCTCCGCCACGCCCTGGCTCAACGCGACATGGGTTGCGCCGGTATCGACGATGAAGCTCACGGCCTTGCCGTTGATGCTGCCCTGCGTCACGAAGTGGCCGCCGCTGCCGGCGGTGAGAACGATCTGTGAACCCACGCCGGCGCTCGCCGCGCCGCCGAGGTTGTTGTGTGCCTGACCGAGCTGCAGGGTCACGCGTTGCCCGCCGACTTCGACCACCGCGTCGCTGCCCGTCACCCCCAGCAACTTGACGCCCTGCACCGTCTGGCCGACGGCGAGCGTGCGCGGTATGCCGTCGATCATGAGCAGTGCCTTGCTCCCCAGGCTGCCGCTGAGCGATACCTTCTGCGCCGTGGCCAAGCTGGCGCACGCGAGCAACGCAGCGGCAATCAAGAGCGCGCGCGGCAACATCATCACTCGCGAAAGTTGCTGAACGACAGCGGTGCGTCGGTGATCGTCTGGCGGATCAGCGCGATCGCGGCTTGCAAGTCGTCGCGCTTCGTTCCCGTGATTCGCACCGTGTCGCCCTGGATAGCCGCCTGGACCTTGAGCTTGCTCTGCTTGACGGCGGTCTGGATTTTCTTCGCCGTCTCGGTGTCGATGCCGCTCTTCACGGTGAGCGGCTGCTTCACCTTGTCGCCGCCGATCTTTTCGATCGCTGCGCTGCGGTCCAGGAAACGCGCGTCGACGCCGCGCTTGCTCAGCTTGGCGAGCAGGATGTCCATCACCTGGCCGATCTGGAAGTCGCTGTCGGCCCAGAGCGTGAGGTCCTTCGTCTTTCAGCTCGATGCGCGCCGACGAGCCCTTGAAATCGAAGCGCGTGCCGATTTCCTTGGCCGTTTGATCCACGGCGTTGCGCACCTCGACGAGGTTGGGTTCCAGCATCGCGTCAAAACTCGGCATTCGGCGATTGTCGCCCCTCGCACCGCCCGCCAACCGCGCCGATCGGTGAAAATTGCCCGATGCACATCGAGAGCGGCGTCAGCCTCAAGCCCTACAACACCTTCGGCCTGCCGGCGGTGGCGCGCTCGCTGGTGCGAATTGCCGGCGACGCCGACGTGCGCGGCGTCGTCGACCATGCGCAACTCGGGCGCGCGGCGAAGTTCATCCTCGGCGGTGGCAGCAACATCGTGCTCACGCGCGACATGCCGCAAGTCGTGCTCAAGATCGAGGTGCGCGGCATGCGCCTCGTCGAGGAAAGCGCAGACGCCTGGATCGTCGAGGCCGGCGCGGGCGAGAACTGGCACGACTTCGTCGCCTGGACGCTGCAGCAGGGGTTCCCGGGTCTGGAGAACCTGGCGCTGATCCCCGGCACCGTGGGCGCTGCGCCGGTGCAGAACATCGGCGCGTACGGCCTGGAGCTCGCGGATCGCTTCGAGTCGCTCGACGCGGTCGACCTCGTCACCGGGCGCAGCGTGCAGCTCTCTGGCGCGTTCTGCCAGTTCGGCTATCGCGACAGCGTCTTCAAGCACGCCCTGGCCGGGCGCAGCGTGATCATGCGCGTGCGCTTGCGCTTGCCGCGGCCCTGGCGACCGGTGCTTGGTTACCTCGACCTGGAGCGAAAAATCGCGCAGACCGGAATCACCGCGCCGGACGCGCAGCAGGTGTTCGACTGGGTCTGTTCGATCCGCCGCGCCAAGCTGCCTGACCCGGCGCGCGTCGGCAACGCCGGGAGTTTTTTCAAGAACCCGCTCGTCTCGCCCGAACAGTGCCGCGACATCATCGGCCGCGACCCCGAAGTCGTGCACTACCCGATGGCCGACGGCCGCATCAAGCTCGCCGCAGGCTGGCTCATCGACAGCTGCGGCTGGAAGGGCAAGAGCGTGGGCAAGGCGGGCGTCTACGAAAAGCAGGCGCTCGTGCTCGTGAATCGGGGCGACGCGATCGGCTCCGAAGTGATGACGCTGGCGCGTGCGATCCAGGAAAGCGTCTACGGAAAGTTCGGCATTCGCCTGGAGCTCGAACCCGTCGTCGTGTGACCGAAGTCCGCGTGCCCACGCCGCGCCTGCGTGACCCCCGCACTGTGGTGTGCTGCCTAGCGTGAACGATTCGAGCAAATCCCGCAGGGCGCCGTGGGCACTGCACTGTGCCGGTGTAGCCTGCACGTCGATTCGGCCTGTGGTTCATCAAGGCGAGACCGCGCTGCTCGCTGTTCATGCAAACATTGAAAACGTCAATTCAACAGAGTCCATCGCCAAGCCTGGATTTCGAAGCCGCGTTTCACCTCGCGAGGGTGGGGGTCGTGCTCACCCAAGGCGCGACCATCGTCTACGCGAATCCGTTTGCCGAAGCGCAACTGGGTTGGCCGGCGGGTGCTTTGACAGGGCAGTCGCTGGCGGTGTGCTGGCCCGACGAACCGAGCTTCGGCGCGTTTGAGCTCGAGCGTGCGGCGGCGCTCGAATCGGGCCAGACGATTGACCTGGAGCGCCAGCTCAGGCGCCACGACGGAACGCTGCGCTGGTTCAGCTTGCGCGCCGACGCGTGCGCGCCGGCGTCCGGCCCGGTGCAGCGGCGAAGCGCCGAACCCGATTCGGCGTTCGGCGTCTGGGTTCTGGACGACGTGACCGAGCGCCGCCAAACCCATGACGCGTTGGCGCAGGCCAAGGAACGCGCCGAGCTTGCGAATCTGGCGAAGAGCGAATTCCTCGCCAATACGAGCCACGAGATCCGCACGCCGCTGAACGGCCTGCTCGGCCTGGTGCGTCTGGCGCAGGAGCCCGACGTGGGCCATGCACGAGCGCGCGAATACCTGGACCGCATCGAAGACAGCGCTCAGTCGCTCGCCGGGGTGATCTCCGACATCCTCGATTTGTCGAAAATCGAAGCCGGGCAGATTTCGCTCGCGCAGGTGCCGTTCGACTTGCACGACCTGCTCGGCACGCTGTGCGGCGCGTACTCCGAACTCGCCGCGGCGAAAGGCCTCGCGTGCCGGCTCGAAATCGGCAAAGCGGTTCCGCAATGGGTCAGCGGCGATCCGGTGCGGGTGCGCCAGATCCTCGCCAATTTCACGAGCAACGCGCTCAAGTACACGAGCGTCGGCAGCATCGAGCTGGGCGTGCAGCGGCGCCCCGACGGGCGCATTCGTGTGCTCGTTCGCGACACCGGCAGCGGCATCCCGGTGGACGTGAAACCGCGCCTGTTCCAGCCGTTCTCGCGCGGCGAAGCGGGAGGCTCGCGCACTCTGGGCAGCACGGGTCTGGGCCTGAGCATCTGCCGCCAGCTCGCCGTGCTGATGGGTGGCGGCGTGGGCGTGCAAAGCAAGCTCGGCGAGGGCAGTCTGTTCTGGGCCGATCTGCCGCTGCGCCGCGTGCCGCCGCCGCCGAGCGACGCAGCGAACCGGAACGCCGACGCCGAGGCGCTGCGCGGCGCGCAACTCCTGCTCGTTGAAGACGACGCGGTGAACACGCTCGTCACGGAAGCGACGCTGCGCCGCTGGGGCGCCGAAGTCACGCTCGCGTGCAACGGCGAGCAGGCGATCGAAGCGATCGACGCCAAGCTCGGCGGCTTCGACACTGTTCTCATGGACCTGCACATGCCGGTGATGGGCGGGATCGCGGCGACGATCGAAATCCGCAAGCGTTACCCGGCGAGCAAGTTGCCGATCATCGCCCTCACCGCCGACGTTCTCGTCTCGGAGCGCGACCGCGCCTTGCACCACGGCATGAACGAGTTCGTCTCCAAGCCGATCGACCTGGAGCGCTTGGCCGGCGTGCTCGCCTATTGGGTGCACCGCGCGCGCGCAGCGCGTTCCTGAAGCGACGGCCTACTGGGGCGCTTCGGGCAGCGGCCGCGGCACGCGCCAGCCGCGCGCAATGAGTGCGCTGCGCACCCGGTCCGGCCGGTCGCTGATGATGCCATGCACGCCCAAGTCGAGCATCTTTTCGATGTCGGCGGGTTCGTTGACGGTCCAGACGATCACCTGGAGACCGAGTTGCCGCGCCTCAATCATCAGGGGACGCGTCAGGTCGCCATGGTAGGGCGACCAGACGGCGCCGCCGGCGGCCTTCACGAGCCGCGGCACCGAGCCCTGTTCGGTGAGCTTGAAGCCGGCGGTCCAGCGCGGATCGGCGACGTTGTTCGCCCACGCCTGCTGCGCACTCAGGTACACCGTCGGCACCTCGGGCGCGAGGCGCTGCGCGGCCTGCAAGGTGCGCCAGTCGAAACTCTGCAAGGCGATGCGGCGCAGCACGCCGTGGCGCCGCGCGACGTCGAGAATCGCGCCGACGAAGGCGTCCGGGTCCGGTGTCAGCTCGGGTTTCAGCGGGTTGATCTTGGTCTCGATGTTGAAACGGATGTCGCGCGCGCCGCGGCGCTGCGCGAGGTCGAACAGATCCGCCAGGCGCGGGATGCGCTGCCCGTCGACGCTGCGCTGCTCGGGGAAGCCTTGCGCGTAGCGCGAGCCCGGGCGCAGCCGGCCGACGTCGAAGCTCTGCAATTCGCTGAATGTGAGGTTGCGGATCGCCGAGCCGGGGGCGTCGATGTAGGCGCCGACGGCGTTGCGCGTGAAGTTGGGGTTCAGCGCCGCATCGTGCGAGATCACGACCACGTCGTCGGCGGTCAACACCGTGTCGAGCTCGAGTGTCGTCACGCCGAGCGTGAGCGCGGCGTCGAATGCGGCCAGCGTATTCTCCGGCGCCAGGCCACGCGCGCCGCGATGCCCTTGCAGGTCCAGCGGGACGGCGCAGCCCGCCAGGCTGAGTGCCAGTACGGCCGGGGTGGCCAGGCGCCGGGTGCGATCGCGCAACTTGCCCATCGGTCGAACAGTAGCAGAACCCGCGGTGGCGTCCGTGCGAAACCTGCCCCCCCCGATTCGGGGCCGCGCGTCCGCGCTGCTGGCCTTAAGCTCGGGGGTGACAAACCGGCGTGAACTATTGCGCATGAATTCGACCCCCTCCGCACCTTCGCAGCGCGCGGCCCCGGCCGTCCCCGAGCACGACGCGCTCGCGCCGGGAACACGCTTCGGCGAGTTCGAGATCCTGCGCGTGCTGGGCGTCGGCGGCTTTGGCATCGTCTACCTCGCGCTCGACCACTCGCTGCAGCGCCAAGTCGCGCTCAAGGAGTACATGCCTGCCGCGCTCGCGGCGCGCGGCGCCGGCCCGCAGATCACCGTGCGCTCGGGCTCGTTCAGCGAAACCTACGCGATCGGGCTGCGCTCCTTCGTCAACGAGGCACGCCTGCTCGCCAAGTTCGACCACCCGTCGCTCGTCAAGGTCTACCGGTTCTGGGAAGACAACGCGACCGCCTACATGGTGATGCCCTACCTGCAGGGCCGCACGCTGCGCGAAGTCCGGCGCGACCTTTCGGCGCCGCCCGACGAGGCCTGGCTGCGCGCGCTGATCGAGCCGCTGCTCGGCGCCATCGAGGTGCTGCACCGCGAAGGCGTGTACCACCGCGACATCGCGCCCGACAACATCCTGCTGCTGCAGGGCAGCCCGCCGGTGCTGCTCGACTTCGGCGCGGCGCGGCGCGTCATCAGCGACCGCACGCAAACGCTGACCGCGATCCTCAAGCCGAACTACGCGCCGATCGAGCAGTACGCCGACATGACGCTGCTGCGCCAGGGGCCGTGGACCGACGTCTACGCCGTCGGCGCCGTGCTGCACTTTGCGCTCAAGGGCGTGCCACCGCCGCCGGCAACGTCGCGCGCTCTCGACGACGAGCTGGTGCCCTTGGCGCAGCGCGACGTCCCCGGCGTGTCGAAACGCTTCCTGCTCGGCGTCGATTGGGCGCTCGCGGTGCGGCCCGCGGAGCGGCCGCAAAGCATCGACGCGCTGCGCGCTGCGCTCGACGGACGCACCGAGGTTCCGGCCGCGATCATGCAGCGCGCGGCGCGCAGCACGGCGGTGCCGGATGCGGAATCGGCCTATGACACGACGCTGATCCTGGGTGGTGCGGCGACGCAGCCGGCGCCGGCAGGCGCACCCTATCAGCAGACGCTGCCGATGCAGCCCACGGTGCCGATTCAGCATACCGAGCCGATGCAGCGGACCGAGCCGATGCCGCACGCGGGGTCGATGGCGCGCACTGAGCCGTTGCAGCGGACCGAGCCGATGCCGCACGCGGGGTCGATGGCGCGCACCGAACCGATGCAGCGCACGGAGCCGATGCAGCGGACAGAGCCGATGCAGCCCACCGAACCGATGGCACGCGACGAGCCGACGCAGCGCAGGGAAGTGATGCAGCGCACCGCGCCGATGCCGCTGCTGGCGACGCACAGCGCGCCGGCAGCACAGCTGTCCGCGCCGATCGCCACCTTTGCGGCGACGCGCGAGATGCGCGATCCCATCGAGGAACCCGAAGATGCGGTCGCCGCGCCTGCCGACCACTCGAAGTGGTCACGCCACGCGGGGGTTCTCGCGGCCGTGGTCTCGACCGTCGTCGTCGCCGCCGCGGTGGGGTGGATCTTTGGCGCGTCGCGCCCTGAGCCGCGCGCCGCTGCCAGCGCGGCGCCGCCTGCCACGCCGGCCGTCGTTCAACCCAAAGCTGGTGCGGCCGCCGTGAACGCGGCGGCGCAAGGCGCGACGCCCGCCGCGCCACAGGCGCCGACAGCGGTTCCAACGGCCGCATCGCCGCAGATGCAGAGTGCAGCGCCTGCGCCGAGCGTGGCCGAGCCCGCCCGCGCCATCGTCGTGCCGCCGGCGCCAGCGGTAGCGCCCAAGCCTGCCGCGCCGCAGCCGCGCCGCACCCCTGCGCCCGAGAAGCCCGTCGCCGCAGGGCAGACGGCGCCGCAAGCGCTTCCTGTCGTGCCGGCGCAGCGCACCGATGCAGCGCCGGTCAATCCGCAGCCCAAGGCGCCGGCCGCTGCGCTCGCGGTGAACCCGGCCACTGCGACAGCGGTGCCGACGGTAAACGCGGCGCCTCCCGCAGCCGCATCGACCGCGCCCGCCGCGGCAGCCCCGGCGCCGCCCGAAGAACCGAAGACGGCGCGCGAGGCCTGCGGCAAACGCGTTCTCGTCGCACTCTGGCAGTGCATGGAGCGCGAGTGCGAAAAGGCGCGCTACCGCGAGCACCCGCAGTGCGTCGAGGCGCTGAACACGAAGCGGGCGCGCGAACGCGGTTAGCCGCTGCAGCCACCGCGAGCCCGAGGTTGCGTGGCGCGGACCCGCGCCGCCGCGCTACAGTGGGCGCCTTGCGGCCGCTTTGGGCCTTCAGGATTCGGCAGACCGGGTCCGCCCGCGAAGAGGGTCAGCGCCAACCGCGGCATTCCCCGTGAGGACTCACCCATGATCGACTTGCTGGACATTCGTTACGTGCGCCTGGGCACGCGCGACATTGGCGCGGCAGACCGGTTTGCGCGCGACGTGGTCGGCCTGCAAGGGGTGCGCGAGGAGCAGGGCGCGCGCTACTACCGCAGCGATTCGCGCGATCACACGCTCGTCTACTTCGATGGCGACCCCGCCGATCACACGGTGGGCTTCGAGTTGCGCAACGCCGACGCGCTGGACGCCGCCGCGGCCCAGCTCAGCGACGCCGGGATCGCGGTGCGCCAAGGCAGCGCCGCGCAGTGCGAACAGCGCCGCGTCGGCGGATTCGTCAATTTTCGCGACTTGAGCGGCAACAGCATCGATCTGGTGGTTCGGCCGCACGCGAGCGGAACACGCTACTTTGCGTCGCGCGACGCCGGGATCACGGGCTTCAGCCACATCGGCCTGTGCAGCACCGACGCGCCGCGCGACGAACGTTTCTGGACCCAAACTCTCAGCGCGCGCGTCAGCGACCGCATCGGCGACGCGGCGCTGCTGCGCATCGACGAGATCCATCACAAGATTGCCCTCTTCCCGACGACGCGCAGCGGCGTGCAGCATGTGAACCACCAGGTCGCGAGCGTCGACGACGTGATGCGCGCCTGGTACCAGCTGCAACGCATGGGCGTGCGGGTTGTTTTCGGCCCGGGCCGGCACCCCACGTCGGGGGCGATCTTTCTCTACTTCGAAGGGCCGGACGGCATGGTGTTCGAGTATTCGACGGGCGTGCGCTCGATCCCCCCGGAACAGGAAGCCGCGCACCAGCCGCGCCAGTTTCCGCGCGCCAACGAGTCGTTCTGCATGTGGGGCTCGGTGCCCGAACTCGCCGATTTCCAGCGCTACAGTGCGCCCGCGACCGTTTGATACGTCCCCACGTTCGTTTCCCACTGAACCGGCATCGGAAAGCCTGCGCATGTCCACCCTGGCCTACGGCAAACCCTTCAACTTCCAGCGCTGGATCGCCAAGCACGCTCACTTGCTCGAGCCGCCGGTGGGCAATGTGCAGGTCTGGAAAGACGCCGACTTCATCGTCACCGTCGTCGGCGGGCCGAACGCGCGCAGCGATTTTCACGACGATCCGCTCGAAGAGTTCTTCCACCAGCTCGTCGGCGACGCGTACCTGCTGATCAACGACCGCGGCCGCTATGAACGCATCGAGCTGCGCGAAGGCGACATCTTCCTCCTGCCGCCGCATGTGCTGCACTCGCCGCAGCGGCCGATGCGCGACAGCCGCGGCCTGGTGATCGAGCGGCGCCGCCCGCCCGGGCTGCTCGACGCGTTCCAATGGCACTGCGCGCATTGCGGCGAGAGGGTCACGCGCATGGAACTGCAGCTCGCCGACATCGTCGCCGACCTGCCGGCGACTTACCGGCGTTTCTACGCGTCGCCCGACGAGGCGCGCACGTGCAAGAAGTGCGGCAGCCTGCACCCGGGGCGCGACCATGAGGCGTGGCACCGCATGCTCGTCGCGTCGGGGCGCTTGCCGCTTGCGGGTTGAAGCCCTGGGTTGAACCTCAGAATCAGGGCGCGCTGATGCGCGAGATCGCGCTGCGCGTCAGCACGTAGAGCGCGCCGTCGGCGCCAACCCGAACGTCCACCGGGCTGCCCGAGACACGCGCAAAGCTGTACGCGGCGTTGCCGTTCGCCAGGTCGATGACGCCGATCGACTGGCTGCCCAGATCGGCGAAAAAATAGTTGCCGCGCAACTCGGCGGGGAAGGGTCCGGCGCTCGGATAGAAGGCGCCGCCGGCGATCGCGATTCCGGTGAAAAAACCGCCCGGCCCGTTGCCCGGTGGCGCGGTGGCCGTGTGCTTGTAGGCGAACAGCGGCGGAATCACTCCGGCAGCGGTGATCGGGCCTTCGCTCGCCGGCCAGCCGTAGTTGGCGCCGGATGCTCCGAGGTTGATTTCTTCCCACGTGCCTTCGCCAACGTCGTTGATGTGGATGCGCCCGGTGCTCTGTTGCACCGCAAAGGTGAACGGATTGCGCAGGCCGGACGCCCAGATGTAGCGCGCCAGGCCACTGCGAGTCACGAACGGGTTGTCGGAGGGAACCGATCCATCGTCGTTCAGGCGCAGCAGTTTCCCGAGTGGGGTGTTCGGGTCCTGGGCGTTGGCGCTGAACGCGTTGTCGCCGACGCCGACGTACAGTTTTCCGTCGGCGCCGAAGTGGATGGCGCCGCCGTTGTGATTGGTCGCACCCAGGGCAGGCAAGTCGAGCAGCGGCACTTCGCTGCCGACGGAGGCGATGTCCAGGTTCGACGGATTCGCCGTGAGTCGGCTGACGCGGTTGTGCACCGGCGCAGTACCCGTCGTGTAGTGAACGTAGACGAAGCCATTGCTGCTGAAGTTCGGGTGCAAGGCGATACCGATCAGGCCACGCTCGCCCGAGGCGTCGACCGTCAATTGCACGAACGGGGTGGCGAGAAGCACACCCGCCTTCATGATCCGCACCGCGCCGCCTTGTTCGGCGATGAACCAACGGCCGTCAGGCGCCTGCGTCATCGCCGTGGCGTTCGTCAGTCCGGTGAGCCACGCATCGTTTTTCGTGAATCCCTGCGCCACCGCGAGCGCGCCGCCAAAGCGCACCGTCGCGCTCGACCACGCCGAGGCGTTGCCCGCTGCGTCGCGCGCGCGCACCCGCACCACATGCTGGCCGGCGGCGTAGGTGCCGGTCGAAACACTCGCCGCATAGGTCGGACCGGTGGGCGTGTTCGCGACGAGCCGGCCGTCGACTTCGTATTCGACGGTGGCCACGCCGATGTTGTCGCTCGCTGTCGCGCTGAGGGAGAGCGGCCCGGTCAGGTTGTCGGCGAAGTTGGGCGGTGACGTCAGGGTGATGTTCGGCGCCGCTGTGTCGGCGCCGCCACTCCCGCCGCCACCACAAGCACCGAGGAGCGCGACGCCGAGCGCGCAGTGCAAGGCCAGGGCGAAGCGTGGTTTGCTCATCGTTTCTCCGGTTCGAGTCGGGCGCAGTGCTGACCCACAATCGACTACGTTCGTTCATCGTACCGCTGCGCCGCAGGCCGTGGTTTCATTGCGTAAGAACCGGCCCTCGAACAGTTGATACCTCCAGGAGACCTCGTGTCCGATCTCAATCCCGCTGCACCGCACTTCAAGATCTGGCCGAAACGACTGCCGCGCGAGCTCGTCGTTCCGCAAACCTCGCTCTGGTTCAATCTTGAAGTCTCGGCGCAGCGCTACCCCGACAAAGCCGCCTACCGCTTCTTCGGTCGCGCCTTGAGCTTCGCCCAATTGCATGACGAGGCGACCGCGCTCGCCGGCTGGCTGCAAAGCGTGGGCGTCGGCGCGGGGGACCGCGTTGCGATCTTCATGCAGAACTGCCCGCAGTTCTCGGTCGCGTGTTACGCCGTCTGGCGCGCCAACGCTGTGGTCGTGCCGGTGAACCCGATGAACCGCGCCGAGGAGTTCAAGCACTACCTCGTCGACCCGGAAACGCGCGTCGTGATCTGCAGCGCCGACCTCGCTCCCATCGTGCACGCAGCGAATCACGCCTTGCCCGAAGCGCACCGCGTGCGCCAGGTGCTTGTCGCGCGCTACAGCGACGCGCTGCCAGACGCCGGCCCGGACGCGCAGCTCGCGCCGTCGGCGGCGCTGGACGAGTGGCTGCGCAGCGCGCCGCCGCTGCCCGTCGACGCCCACGCGCACTCCACACCCTGGCGCGACGCGCTCGCGCTGCGCCTGGCCCCGGGGCCGCACACCGCGCAACCCGACGATCTGGCGATGCTGCCCTACACTTCCGGAACAACGGGCCTGCCCAAGGGTTGCATGCACACGCACGCGACGCTCATGCCCAACGCGGTCGGCGGGCAATGGGGCCACGCCGGGCCCGAGACGGTGAGCCTCGGCGTCGTGCCGATGTTCCACATCACCGGCATGATGTATTCGGTGCTCGGCAACATTTTCGTGGGCAGCACCTGCGTGATCATGCCGCGCTGGGACCGCGAGCTCGCCGGGCGCTTGATCTCGCTGTGCCAGGTGACGCACTTCACGTGCATCCCGACGATGCTGATCGACTTGTTCGCGAGCCCGAACTACCGCAGCTTCGACCTGTCGAGCCTGCGCTACCTGAGCGGCGGCGGCGCGGCGATGCCGCAAGCCGTGGCGCAACGCCTGCAAGACGAATTCGGCCTGACTTTCGCTGAAGGTTATGGGCTCACCGAAACCGCAGCGCCGAGCCACGCCAATCCGCCCGAGCGCGCGAAGCTGCAGTGCCTCGGAATTCCGATCTTCGGCGTCGACTCGCGCATCGTCGACCCGACGACGCTCGCGCCCATGCCGATCGGCGAGACGGGCGAAATCGTGACCCACGGGCCGATGGTGTTCAAGGGCTATTGGCGCCATGAACAGGCGAGCGCCGCGGCATTCATTCAGATCGACGGCAAACGCTTCTTTCGCACCGGTGACCTCGGGCGCATCGACGACGAGGGCTATTTCTTCATCACCGATCGGCTGAAGCGCATGATCAACGCGAGCGGCTTCAAGGTCTGGCCCGCCGAGGTCGAAGCGCTGCTGTACCGGCACCCGGCGGTGCAGGAGGCGTGTGTCATCGGCGCACGCGATGCGTATCGCGGCGAGACCGTGAAGGCAGTGATCGTGTTGCGCGAGCACGCCAAGGGTCAGGTTGCGGCGCAGGACATCATCGACTGGTCGCGCGAGAACATGGCGGCGTACAAGGCGCCACGCGTGGTCGAATTCATCGACGCGTTGCCCAAATCGGGGGCGGGAAAAGTGATGTGGCGTCTGCTCCAGGATCGCGAGCGCGGCGAACCTGTTTCAAGGGGAAATTGAGGCTTCGCGGATGCGTTTGCGCAAGTGTGCGAAATCTACGTTTTCACTCGTTGCCGCGGCGCGGCTGGAGTTGGGTTGTGGCTGAGAATCGATTGCGCCCTCACGTGATTCGGCATTGCGCCTCGCGTCCCGATGAAACGGGTGAATTTGCAACGCCCTCCCGAACCCATGCACACACCGTCTTTGCAGGCCTCTCAAGGATCCGCCAGCGTCACGCAACACGACGCAGGCGCGCCCCCGGCCGCGCGTGACGCCGCCGGCACACTCGACGCGAACGCCCTGGCGGGACTTCGCGACCTCGATCCCCAGGGCCGCAACGGCCTGCTCGAACGCGTCGTGAAGGCGTTTCAGGATTCGCTGGCGCGACTCGCACCGCAACTGCGAGAGGCGATGGCGGCGGGCGAGATCAAGGGCATTCGGCATGTCGCGCACACGCTCAAGTCTTCGTCAGCGAGCATCGGCGCGCTGCGCCTGTCGGCCCTGTGTGCCGAGCTCGAAGCCGCGGTGCGCAGCAGCGCGCTCGAAGGCCTGCAAGCGCGCGTCGACGAGGTCTGCGCAGAAATCGAAAACGTCAAACCGGCCCTCGACCAGTTGACGCCGCTGTTGCCCCGATGAGCGCTCGACATTCGCCGGCGGACGACGAGCTGGCCGTACCTCCCCAGGTGCTGCTCGTCGACGACGACGAGGTGAACCTGCTGATCATCGCCGCGGCGCTGCGCGAGCGCGGTTTCAGCATCACGCAAGCGGCATCCGGTGAAGAAGCGCTGCGGCGTCTGGCCGACGTGGTGCCCGATGTGCTCGTGCTCGACGCGCTCATGCCGGGGCTGGACGGGTTCGAGACGTGCCGCGCCGTGCGCGCCCGCGCCGGGCTGCAGGCCTTGCCCGTCTTGATGCTCACCGGTCTGGACGACGACGCGTCGATCAGCCGCGCGTTCGACGCCGGTGCGACCGATTTTTTCGTCAAGTCGAACCAGTGGAACTTGCTCGCCGGTCGCTTGCGCTACTTGCTTCGCGCGTCGCGAACTCGCCTTGAACTCGAACGCAGCAAGGCCAAGCTGGCGCGCGCACAGGACCTGGCGCGCATGGGAAGTTTCGAATGGAAAGCGGGCAGCGACGCGCCCAAGCTGTCGATCGAAGCGCTGCGCGTTCTGGGTTTTCGAGTCGGTGCCCCGACCTCGCTGCTGCGCCTGATGCGCGCCTTGTCACCCGAGAGCCGCGCCAGCCTCACGGCGCTGCTGCGCGAAGCCATTGACCACCTGTCGGTGCTGACGACCGACGTCGCGGTGACGCAGCGCGGCGGCCGGCGGCGCATCGTGCGCATCGAGGCCGAGCCCGAATTCGTCGTCGAAAGCGGGCACCTGATCGGCTACAGCGGCATCGTGCAGGACTTGACCGATCGGCGCCTCGCCGAGGACAAGATTCGCCGCCTCGACAACCTCGACGCGCTGACGGCGCTGCCGAACCGGCGCCAGCTCATTCGCCGCATCGAACGGGCGCTCGAAATCTCGCGCCGCGGCACGCACCAAGTGGCGCTGCTGCTCGTCGATCTGGACCGTTTCAAGGTCATCAACGACACGCTCGGCCACTCGGCGGGTGACGAGCTGCTGCTCGAAGTCTCGCGGCGCCTGAAGAAGTGCCTGCGGCACTGCGACGACGTGCTCGAGCCGGGCGTCGTGCCTGTGGCAACGCTCGCGCTCGAAGCGGTGGCGCGCCTCACCGGCGACGAATTCATGGCGCTCTTGCCCGAGGTCATGGGCGAGGCCGATGCACAAATCGTCGCGACGCAAATTCTCGAAGCGATGCGCGAGCCCTTTCTCGTCGGCGGACAAGAGTGTTTTGTGACCGCGAGTGTGGGCATCGCGTTGTACCCGCGCGACGGCGCAAACGCCGCCGAATTGATGAAGAACGCCGACGTCGCGATGCACGCGGCGAAGGCCGCCGGGCGCAACGACGCGTCGCTGTACAGCCCGTCGCTCGCCGGGCGCGGGCGCGCCATGCTCGAGCTGGAGAGCGCGTTGCACAAGGCGATCGAACGCAACGAGCTCGCCTTGCACTACCAGCCCAAGATCGACGTGCGCGGCGCGCGCATGGTCGGCGCCGAGGCATTGATGCGCTGGAACCGGGGCGGCGAACTGATCGCGCCGTCGGCGTTCATTCCGCTGGCCGAAGAGTCCGGGCTCATCGTGCCCTTGAGCGAATGGGTCGTGCACGAGGCGGCGCGTCAGGCGCGCGCCTGGCAAGACAGGTTCGGCGCCGGCCTGACGATCGCCATCAACTTGCCGCCGAGAATTTTCGAACGCAGCGATCTGGTCGAACTGATCCAGGGCGCGGTCGCGGCTTGCGGCGTGGCGCCGAGCGCGATCGAACTCGAAATCACCGAGACCGGCCTGATGAAGGAGCTGCACAACGTCATTCCGACGCTGCACCGCCTGAATCAAATCGGCGTGCAGATCTCGATCGACGACTTCGGCACCGGGTATTCGTCGCTCGCCTACCTCACGAGCCTGCCGATCAGCGAGTTGAAGGTGGATCGCAGTTTCATTCGCGAACTCGGCCGCACGCCGAAGGGCTCAGCGGTCGTGACCGCGATCATCGCGCTGGCGCGGTCGTTGAACCTGCGTGTCGTCGCCGAGGGTGTGGAGAACCTGCGCCAGATGCAGGCGCTGCGCCGGCTCGGTTGCAGCGTCATGCAAGGCTTTCTGTTCAGCGGCGCCAAGCCGGCGGTTGACATCGACGCATGGCTCGAGCAGGTGGTGTTGCCGCGCAAGGCGAAGTGGATCCGCGCCGCGGCCGACCTCGACGATGGCGGTTTGGGCATCGCGCCCATCGAAGTCAGCGCGCCTGGCGCGTTGGCCGAGTAGCGCCCTGGACCGACTTTAGCGAGGACGCTATGCTCGAAACATTGAAGCGGTTTGCCTATCCCTTCAGTCTGGGATTGATCCCGAGCTCTACCCTTGTCGAAGGCCGTTTGCGGGGCAGCGAAATGCAATTCAGATGCCTGTTCGTGCACCGCTGCGCTTTCACCGAGGGCCTCAAGGCACGATGTTTCGAGGACGGCACCCAGGTCGTTCGCAGCGGGCGTCTGTTTGTCCCGGCCCTGCGGTCGCTGGTCCGGCGCAAGCGGTCCGACTTTGACCTCTGCGTCGCGGTCCTACCGGCAAACCACGATTTCATGTTCCGCGGCGTCAGCGATTTCACCGGCCGCGAGACGATCCGCCAGGTGATCGACACCTCGGGAACCTGGGACGAAGTTCGGCACTCATTCTCGAAAACGAAGCGCCAGGTGACGAACAACTTTCCGCAAAAGTTCGGCCTTGACTATCGCATCTCGCGCGAGGCGAAGGACTTTGATCACTTTTATCACAAGATGTTCGTGCCGCACATCGAAAAACGTTTTGGCATGCTCTCGCAAATCGACTCTTACGCAGCGCTGCAGAAGTCGTTTGCGAACGGCTTTCTGCTGCTCGTGACGCGGGAGGGTCAGCCGGTCGCCGCGGCACTCTCGGTCGTCGAGGGCAAGTCGCTTGCGTTTCGCAGAACCGGGGTTCTCGACGGCGACGAGTCGCACATCAAGGGTGGCGCGCAGCTCGCACTCTACTATTTCCAGTTGAAGTATTGCGTCGATCACGGTCTCGAGACGTTCAACACGATGAAGAGCGCGCCTTTTCTGAACGATGGCGTGTTCAAGAACAAGGGCGAGTGGGGTGCGCGCACCTTGCCCGATCACAAGGCGGAAAACACGGTCCACTACTTCGCACGCGCCTCTAGCGAAAAGTTGGCGCATTTTTTTGCGCTCAATCCGCTTGTCGTCGGAACTGGGGCCGAGTTGATGGGGGTGGTTGGCGATCCCCAGGGTCATCAAATGAGTCCGCGCGCCGAATTGCCACGGCGATATCACACCGTCGGACTGCGCGACCTTCGGGTTTACGCGCCTGACGGCGTCGCGACGCTTGCGCTCGAGGCGCAGGCGGTGGCGGCGCCGGCTCGAGCCCGCGTCAGTTCCCGGCCGTCGCAGCCAGCGCCTGCCGGCGCTTGTTGAAGCCGGCCCGCTTTTCCGCCGCTTCGTCGTCGCCGGCTCAGGTCGGCAAACCCACGTCCGGCAGCGTAGGCCGCTGCGCCAGCGCGTCGTCCATGATCCGCTGCACATGCGCGAGGTCGTCGCCCTGCAGTGCCAGTCGCGGCGGCCGGGTGCGCCAGGTGCCACGCCCCATGCGGTGCTCGCACCATTTGATGCACTGAACGAGGTCCGGGCGCGCGTCCAGGTGCAGCAGCGGCATGAACCACTCGTAGAGCGGCATCAGTTCGGCAATGCGCCCGGCGCGCGCGAGGCGAAACAACGTCTCGCCCTCGCGCGGGAAAGCGTTCGACATTCCCGAAACCCAACCCACCGCGCCCATCGCGACGCTCTCGACGACCACGTCGTCCAGGCCGGCGAAGAGCACGAATCGGTCGCCGACGCGCTGTCGCGTGTCGATGAAGCGCCGCGTATCACCCGAGCTGTCCTTGAAGCAGACGATCGTTTCGCAGTCGGCGAGCGAGGCCAGGATGTCGGGCGTGACGTCGTTCTTGTAGATCGGCGGGTTGTTGTAGATCATCACCGGCAGGTCGGTGGCGCGCGCCACGGCGCGGAAATGCGCCGCTGCTTCGTGCGGCTTGGCCGAATAGACAAGCGCAGGCATGACCATGATGCCGTCGACTCGCGCCGCCGCCGCCGCGCGAGCGGTCTCGATGGCGAAAGCGGTCGTGAATTCGGCGACGCCGCAGATCACCGGTACGCGGCCGCGCGCCACGCCGCGCGCCACCTCCATGATTTGCGCCTTCTCTGCGCGCGTGAGCGACGTGTTTTCGCCCACCATGCCGCAAACGATGAGGCCGGAGACGCCGTCGCGGATCAGCGCTTCGATGACGCGCGCCGTCGCGTCGATATCAAGGGACAGGTCTTCCTTGAACTGGGTCGTGACGGCGGGGAACACGCCTTGCCAGGCAATAGCTGCGCTCATGGATGGGGGCCTTTCAGGGTGGGGCAGGAGTGCGGGTGCGTGCCGCGGAGGGTACATTTTGCGCACATTGGGGCGGTGCGCCGTGACGGGCCCCCGCTGCCGCAACCCGCCGCATTCAATTCCAGAGCCCGCAAAACATGATGACGACGCCCACACCCGTTCCGACCCGCTTCATCGATTCGCACACCGGCGGCGAGCCGACGCGCCTGGTGATCAGCGGCGGCCCCGACCTCGGACGCGGCACGATGGCCGAGCGGCGGTCTCGCTTTCGCACCGAACGCGACGCGTGGCGCCGTGCGCTCATCAACGAGCCGCGCGGCAATCACGTGCTCGTGGGCGCGCTGCTCACGCCAGCCGAGCACGCCGGCAGCGCCTGCGGCGTGATCTTCTTCAACAACGTCGGCTACCTCGGCATGTGCGGCCACGGCACGATCGGCGTCATCGCCACCCTCGCACATCTGGGACGGCTGAGCGCCGGCGTGCACGCGATCGACACGCCGGTCGGCACGGTGAGCGCCGAGCTGCACGCCGACGGTGGGGTGACGCTGGCCAACGTCGCGTCGTGGCGCCACGCGCGCCAGGTGGCGGTGGCGGTGCCCGGCCACGGCGTATTGCACGGCGACGTCGCGTGGGGCGGCAACTGGTTCTTCCTCTGCCACGACCATGGCCTGGCGATCGAGAAGGCACAGATCCCGGCGTTGGAGGGTCTCGCCGAACGCATCCGCGACGCGCTTCGGGGGCTCGCATCACGGGGCGGGCGGCGCCGAGATCGACCACATCGAGCTCCTCGGCCCAGCGCAGCACGCCAGCCACCAAGGGCGCAGCTTCGTCATGTGCCCGGGCGGCGCCTACGACCGCTCGCCCTGCGGTACCGGCACGAGCGCCAAGTTGGCATGCCTGGCAGCCGACGCCGAACTCGCGCCGGGGCAGGTCTGGCATCAGGAAAGTGTCATCGGCAGCGTTTTTGCCGCGCACTACGCCGCGCCCTCAGACGGTAGTTCGACCGTGCTGCCATTCATCCACGGGCGCGCCCACGTGGTGCTCGACGCGCAAATGGTGTTCGACGCGCACGATCCATTCACCTGGGGCCTGTGAGCTTGCCCGACGCCGCCGCTGCGGGCGAACTCACGCCGCTCGCGCGCGACGAGACCGGCGCCGACGTTCTTGTCATCGGCGCCGGAGTCATTGGCCTGTCCATCGCGCTGCGCCTGGCGCAGCAAGGGCGCGACGTGTGCGTGATCGATCGCGAAGGCGTCGCCGCGGGAGCGAGTCGTGGCAACGCCGGCGCCTACGCGTTCTCCGACATCGAGCCGCTCGCGTCACCGGGAATCCTGCGCCAGGCGCCGCGCTGGCTGCTCGACCCGCTCGGGCCGCTGGCGCTGCGGCCAAGCTACTTGCCGCGCATCGCGCCCTGGCTGTGGCGTTTCTGGCGCGCCAGCCGGCGCGCGCAATTCGACGCGGGAACGCTCGCACAGGCGGCGTTGAATCGCCTCTCCGCGGCCGCGACGCCGCGCCTGCTCGGAAGCATCGACGCGCTGCACCTGTTGCACGAAGACGGCAACCTGCATCTCTACGAGAGCGAAGCGCAGTGGCGCGCATCGTTGCCCGGCTGGCAGCGCCGCGCGGCGCAAGGCATCGCTTTCGAACACGCGTGTGGCGCCGAGGCGGCGGCCGCGATCGCGCGCTGGCAGCCCGGCCTCAGCCCGAGTCTCGTCGCAGCGACTTTCGTTCCCGGTTGGGCGACGATCGACGACCCGCTGCAACTCGTGCAACTCATGGCGCGGCATGCGCAGCGGCTCGGTGCACGGCTGCGCCGCGCCGAGGCGCGCGCGCTGCGGCCTGCGCCCGACGCAGTGCAGGTGCTTCTTGCCGATGGCCGCACGATTGCAGGCACGTCAGGTGGTCATTGCTGCGGGCGCATGGTCGCATCTGCTGGCGCGCAGCGTCGGCGAGCACATCCCGCTCGAGACCGAACGCGGCTACAACACGACGCTGCCGCCGGGCGCGTTTGCGCTGCAGCGTCAACTCACGTTCCCGCGCCATGGTTTTGTCGTCACGCCGATCGCCGGCGGTGTGCGCGTGGGCGGTGCAGTAGAGTTCGCCGGGCTTCACGCGCCGCCGAACTACGTGCGTGCCGAGGCACTGCTCGCGCACGCGAAGCGCTTCATCCCGGGCCTGCGCACCGAAGGCGGCACGCAATGGATGGGTTTTCGGCCCTCGCTGCCCGACTCGCTGCCGGCGATCGGCGCGGCTCGCGCCGACGCGCGAATCGTCTACGCGTTTGGCCACGGCCACTTGGGCTTGACGCAATCGGCGGCGACGGCGGAAATCGTGCATTCGCCTTGCTCGACGGGCGCGAACCGGAGATCGATGTGCGGCCGTTCAGCGCGCTGCGGTTTGGGGATGCGGGCTGGCGCAAGAGCGCCCTCTGATTCGGCGGCCCATCAGATGATCGTCTCCTGCGGGCCCGAGTAGCGGACCAGGGGATCGGCCAGGATCATCAGGCTGACGATGGTGTAGATCACCATCAGCAGCGTCATCGGCAGCAGCACGCGAAAGATCTGTGCGCGAGTTCCGAGCAGGCGCTCGGCCGTCACGTGGGCCAAGTACACCGAGATCGCGTGGCCGGCAACGATGGCGCTCAGTGCCAGATACCAGGCCGTCTTGGTGTCGATGATCGCGATATCGATCTGCGCATCGCGTGTGCCGAACAGATTCCAGCCGATGCCCAGTGGGTCCGACACCAGGAACTGCAGGGTTTGGCCCTGCACCAGGAGGTAGGTGAAGGTGTGGGCGAAGTGGTAGCCGACGGCAATTGGAATCAGCGTGGGCGCGAACGCACGGGCGCAGGCCCAGGTGGGCAGGGCGCCGCCGACAGCCAGCTTCGCCAGGACACAGGCGCCGAGATAAAGCCCGAGAAACAGCAACCAGGTCGTTAGCAGCCCCAGCGTATGCAGGGCGACCCACCACGCGTCGCCGAGCTTCGGGTCGAGCGCGTGAACGATGTCTTCCAAGGCGGCCCAGTGCTTGCTGCCCTGCAGCGCGTCGAACAGCACGATCGCGAGCATGGCCATCACGAACGCAACTTCCGCTGTCGATGAGCGCTCGCTGCCGCGCCGCAGCAGGCCGGCCGCGTGCGGGCGCAGCACAAGGCCATCGGGCGGCACGCTCGCCAACGGCGCAAAGCGCGAGAACAGTTCGAACACGCGATGGAACGGATCGGCGTGCTGCAGCCAGGCGTCGGGCCCGAAGCAGGCCATGCCGGCCCAGGTGAGCGCCGAGTAGACCAGCACCAAGGTCGCCAGCACGTGAGGCGTCGCGCGGAACGGAAACACGAGTTCCACCCAGCCGAACCCGAGCAGCAGGACGAGCGCCGGCCACGACTGCAGACGCTGCGGCCACGGCGTCGCGGGTCCGGCGCGCTGCGCAAAGCAGAGGTCGAACAGGGTTCGCCATGGGTTGACGACGGGCCAGACGTTGCCGACCAGCATGGCGAGATAGGAAAACCCGACCCACCATACGATCCACACGAGCGTCGGAGCGATGTTGCGGTTCGGGTCGGTGGTGCCGAAGAGACCCGCAATCACGACGAGAACGAGTCCCGCGACACCCAGCACCTTCAGCGTCGATCGCACGGCGGACGCGCGCATGAATGTTCCGAGCAGCGTGCCCTGGAGCGGCCGACCAGCGCCGCCATGGCGGTCACCGCTGCCGCGTGCAAACGCCGCGAGCACGACGAAGGTCAAGGTCACGGTCAATGCACCACCGACAATGAACAACCAGACCGGCACCGGAAGTTCATAACGTGCGCCGAAGGCGTGGGCGAGCGCGTTGCCGTTGCCGGCCACGCCGATCAGCGCCAGCGATGCAAGGCGCAGCGCGCGTCGCGCCGCCGCGCCGCAGCTCAGGCATCGAGCCGGTCGGGGCGGCAATGGGTGGCTCTCGCCCTCGGACTCAGCGCGCCGGCACTTCGAGGGCCGAGGAATCCTTCAACACGGCGAGGATCGCCTTCTTCGGCACCGACGCGTCGTAACCGGCGGCCTGGTACATGCTGTACAGCTTGAAGTCGGACAAGCGCGTCAGGACGAAATTGGCGATCTTGTTCGCCTGCGGCGACTTCGGGTCGATGCCCAGGTCCTTGGCGACGTCGCGTGCCCAGTTGTGGGCAAACTGCCCGGCGATGTAGTGCGAGTACGACCAGGAGCCATCCGAGTAGACGATCATCCACCACTCGCTCATGCGCTTGGCCGGGTCGACTTTCGGCGCGGGCACACCGGCGAGCTTGGCGGCCTCGGCGAGCGCCGCATTCAAGCCCTCCTTGCCGTCCGCCTTGTCGACCTCCCAGTACGCATCGAAGTGCGACGCTGCCGTGGCGATGATCAGATCCATCGGCGCGCCGCGCTTCATCAGCTCGGCGTAGACGATGGCGCCGTGGCCGCCCATCCACTTCCACTTCGCGATACCCTGCTCGCCGCCCCAGTAGGCAGGGAACCAGTCGGGCCGTTTGATGGTGGCGGTTGCCGGATCCCACAGGTACCAGACCTTCGCCCAGTCGTGCAGCACCAACGCTGCAATGATGATGTCGCGATTCACGCCCTCGACGTCGTGCACCTTGCCGACGGTGTTCGCCCAACCGAAAGAGACCTCGATGTTCTCGAGTGCGTGCACCGCCAGCCCGCCGGGATAGAAATGATGCCCCGGTCCACCGGCTGCCGGAGAGAAGCGGAAAGCGTCCTTCTCCGCCGTCACGTTGAAGATCGTCGAGCGCGGGTTCGTCACCATGTCGACGACCAGCGCGCGGATCTTGGCGTCCTTGATCGAATTGACGTGCGCCATCATCTGGTCGTAGCGGCTGCGGATCCACTTGCTCGTGTCCGCCATCCGCTCGGGCGTCATCGCGTAGATTTCGTCGAGCCGTTTTGCCGAGACCTCGGAGGTCTGCGCCGAAGCGTTCGTGCCAGCCAGCAACAGGGCAGCGCCCAGCGCGGCGATCAGGTTCCTGATGTGCATGTGGTCCCCTTGTCGAGATGGGAGTTCTGGCTCGGCCTGTCACATCCCGTGACTGCGCGAGCTTGCGAAAATTCAGTCTAGCAGTGGCTGCCACCCAGCGGGTGTGCTCGAAAACCCGAGGCACGAGACCCCTTGGGTCACGCTCGATAGGGGCTGCGGCACAAGATCTGGCGGAAGAGGTGAGATTCGAACTCACGGACCCTTGCGGGTCGCCGGTTTTCAAGACCGGTGCAATCGACCACTCTGCCACTCTTCCTCGGTGGCCGACAGTCTAAGCGATCACTCGCGATACGACGCGTCGACGCGGTCGACCAAACGCGTCAGCGCGTCCAAGACGTCCTGGCCGGCGCCGAAGTCGGCGCGGAACTGGAGCGAGTCTTCGGTGCAGCGCTTCTGCACCGCCTCGGGGATCTCGATCACCGGGCCCATCGCCAACGACGCGAGCTGAACTTCGCAGGCGCGGTTCAGCGTCCAGAGCGTGACGAACGCCTTCGCCAGCGTCGGGCCCCAGGCGAGAAGGCCATGGTTGCGCAGGATCACCGCCGGCTTCGACCCGATGTTGTGCAGCAGGCGCGGGCCTTCGTCGGCGTGCACCGTGATGCCTTCGAAATCGTGGTACGCGACCTTGTCGTGCAGCTGCGCCGAGTAGAAATTGCTCATCGACAAACCCGCCTTCGAGCACGCCACGGCGATGCCAGCCGTGGTGTGGGTGTGCATCACGCAGTGCGCGCCGGGGATTCCGGCGTGGATCGCGGCGTGCACCGTGAAGCCGGCCGGGTTCACCGGCCAGGGCGATGCGCCGACCTTGCGCCCTTGCAGGTCGATCTTCACCAGGTTCGACGCCTTGACTTCGCTGTAGTGCAGGCCGAACGGGTTGATCAGGAAGTGCGGCGCCGACGCGCCGTCCAGGCGCAGCGTGATGTGGTTGTAGATCATCTCCGTCCAGCCCAGGTGGGCGAAGATGCGGTAGCACGCCGCGAGGCGCACGCGCGAGTCCCATTCGGTGTCGCTGCAGTCGATGGCTCGGTCAGTCATGGTCGTCGCGCTTCGCTGGGTGCATGGTGGGTCATGGTAGCAAGCAAGCGCTCAGTCGACTCGCTTCGGCCTGCCGGGCGGCTGCGCCGCTTCGCACGGCACCTGCAGCACGTCGCGGCGCCCGCCGTCGATTCGCACCGCGGTGAGTTGCCCGCCCCACACGCAGCCGGTGTCCAGGCCCAGCAGGCCCGGGCGGTTCACGAGACCGAAGGTCGACCAGTGGCCGAATGCGATGGGCGTGCTCTGGGTCAGCCTGCCGGGCGCATCGAACCACGGGACGTGGCCTGGCGGCGCCGCAGTGGCGCCGTCTTTGGTCTTCAAGTCGAGCGTGCCGTCGGCGCCGACGAAGCGGATCCGCGTCAGCACGTTCACGATCATGCGCAGGCGCAGGTGCCCCTGCAAGTTCGGATCCCAGCGTGCGGGTTCGTCGCCGTACATGGTGTGCAGAAAGTCATTCAGCTCGGCGCTGCGCAACATGGCCTGCACTTCGGCCGCGAGGCGCAGCGTCGTCGCTGCGTCCCACTGCGGCGCGACGCCGGCGTGCACCATGAGCCAGCCCTGCTCGAAGGCGGCGAGGCGCTGCTCGCGCAGCCAGGCGATCCAGGCGTCGCGGTCCGGCGCGTCCAGAACATCGCTGAACGTGTCGTTGCGGTGCATGCGGCGCCCGCCGAACGCGACGGCGAGCAAATGCAGGTCGTGATTGCCCAGAATGCACCGCGCGGAGTCGCCGAAACTGCGCAGCAGCCGCAGCGTCTGCAGCGACTGCGGGCCGCGGTTCACCAGATCGCCGAGCACGTAGAGCCGGTCTCGCGACGCCGAGAAATCGAGCTGCGCGAGCAGGCGCTGCAACGCGTGGCAGCATCCTTGAACGTCACCCACCAGATAGTCCATGCCGCGATTCTGCTACCCTGCGCGTCCGTCGGATTCGCGCCCCTGTGGCGCACTGTGAATGGAAGTTGCCCTCCTGATCTTCCTGATTCTTCTGAATGCGGTCTTCGCGATGTCGGAAATGGCGCTGACGGCGAGCCGCAAGGCGCGGCTGCAAGTGATGGTCGAAGCCGACGACGCCGGCGCGCAAGCGGCGATGGACCTGCACGACAACCCGACGAAATTTCTCTCCACGGTGCAGATCGGCATCACGTCGATCGGTATCCTGAACGGCATCGTCGGCGACGCCGCGTTTTCGGCGCCGTTTGCGCGCTGGCTGCACCTCACGTTCGGCATGCACGACCGCGGCGCCGAGATCGCGGCGACGGCGATGGTCGTGATCGTCATCACTTTCCTGACGATCATCTTCGGCGAACTCGTTCCGAAGCGCATCGGCCAGATCTACCCCGAGACCGTGGCGCGCCTCGTGGCCCGGCCGATGGAGTGGCTGTCGGCGGCGGCGCGGCCTTTCGTGCGCCTGCTCACGGTGTGCACCGAGGCGAGCCTGCGTTTGCTGGGAATGCACAACGTGCCCGAGCGCGGCGTCACCGAAGAAGAAATCGCTGCGAGCCTGGTCGAAGGGCTGGACGCCGGCGTCATCGAGGCGCACGAACACCAGATGGTGCGCAACGTGTTTCGCCTCGACGACCGGCAGGTCGGCTCGATGATGATTCCGCGCGCCGAGATCGTCTGGCTCGACGCCGAAGACAGCCCGGACGATGTGTTGCGCGTCATCGCCGACGAAGAACATTCGCGCTACCCCGTGTGCCGCGGCGGCCTGGACGACGTGCTCGGCGTGATTTCGGCGCAGACCTTGCTGCAGCGTTCGATGCAGGGCCAGGCGCTGGCGTTGACCGACGGCTTGCAAGCGGCGGTGTTTGTCCCGGAGACGCTCTCCGGAATGGAGCTGCTCGACAACTTCCGCGCCACCAGCGCCCAGCTGGTATTCGTCGTCGACGAGTACGGCGAAGTCCAGGGAATGATCACGGTGCGCGACGTGCTCGAGGCGATCACCGGCGAGTTCACGACGCCGTCCGACGAAGACTCCTGGGGCGTGCGGCGCGACGACGGAAGCTGGCTCTTCGACGGCTTGATTCCGGTTCCCGAGCTGAAGGACCGCCTGGCGCTGAAAGAGCTGCCCGAAGAGGACCGGGGCCGCTACAACACGCTCGCCGGAATGATCATGTTGCTGCTCGGCCGTCTGCCCCGGACCGCCGACTCGGTGGAGTGGAGCGGCTGGCGCTTCGAAGTCGTCGACCTCGACGGCAAGCGTGTCGACAAGGTCCTTGCCAGCTCGCTCGCGCCGCGTGAGGCGCACGACACCGCGCTGTCGTGACGCGGCGGCGCGCCGGCGCGCCGCCAATCGCTCAGCTGCGAGCGGCGTTTTGCGCCGCGTACGGCACGGCGTCGAGGTCGTCGAAGTAATCCGACGAGACCGGCTCGAGTTTGGCGCTGGCGCGGCGCGGGCCGCCGAGCATCAGTTCGCGGATTTCGGGTTGCGGCAACAGACGGCGGTCGTCGGACTGCGGCAAGACGTCGGCGTCGTCGCGCGCGCTCGCCTGGAACAGTGCGCGCACGTCGTGCAAGCTCGGCAGCGCGCCGTCTTGCCAGGCGTGTACCGGCACATGCGCCGCCTTCAGGACTTTCGCCAGTCGCTCGTGGCGGTTCGCGGTGCGCTTCGATTCATTGTTGTCGCGCACGTCGATCGCGGCGACGACGCGCGAGCTCGGGTCGCAGATCAGCAGGTCCACACTCAAGCGGCCGGCGCGATTCAACCACTGGCCGTGCGGGTTTTCGGTGGGAACGCTGATGAAGCGGGCGAGCGGCACTTGCGCCAGCACCATGTAGTTGCGCGGCACCGCGCGGCGCAGCAACTCATACGCCTGGCGTTCGGCGAGCGTCATGACACGCACGGCTTGCGGCGGCCAGGCCTGCACGGTGTCGAGAAACTCGGATCGGCGCGCCGCGCGTTGCGCTTCTGTCGCGCGCCGGCGCGACCACAGCACCGACAGCAGCACCAAAACCGAGAACAGCAGCGACGCGAACGAAGTGGAGTCGAGATTCATGGCGCCCAGTGAAGAACGTGACAGGGCCACAGCCTAGTTTCGACCTGCCCTTGGGGTCAAGCCGATGTGCAATCAAAAGCGCGCCCTCTGCCGACTCGTTCCCTCGTGCCCCCTCGGGTCCGGGGGGCGGTGTTGCGTTCGTTACATGCGCTGCCGCGAGGCACTACAACTTGTCGCAGCCGGCGCCGCTGGCACCTGCTATTTGCCCTTGATGCCCAGGAGTTCGACGTCGAAGTGCAGGGTCGCATTCGGCGGGATCAAACCGCCACCCGCGCCGCGCTCGCCGTAAGCGATCGACGCGGGACAAGTGAGCTTCGCTTTGCCGCCGACCTTCATGCGTTGCACGCCTTCGGTCCAGCACTTGATGACTCCGCTCAGCGGGAACTCGGCGGGCTGGCCGCGCGCGATCGAGCTGTCGAATTCCTTGCCGTCGGGGAAGGTGCCACGGTAGTGAACCTTGACGACATCGGCGGTGCTCGGGCTTGCGCCTGCACCTTCTTTCAGCGAGCGGTACACGAGACCGCTCGCGGTGACGACGGCGCCGGGCTCCTTGGCCGCCATGGCGGCGGCCTCAGACTGTGCGTGCGCGAGGGGCAACGCGAATGCGGACGCCGCGAGGACAGACAGAAAACGAGAATTCACGAGCGACTCCGGAGTTGATTGACGGGGCGCCATGATATCGATGCAACCATGTTTCAATCGGCGCTGATGAACTGCCGGAGACCTTCATGCGGATGGCCACGCTGGCGCGCGTCTTGGCCGCGCTCCTGGGGATGGCGCTGCTCGCCGTGAGCGCCGAGCCCGACCTCAAACTGCCGCGGCGCCAGGTCGACGCCGCCGAGCGCGCCTTCGCGCAGAGCATGGCGGACCGCGACCACGCCGCGTTTTGCCGTTGGCTGTCGGAGCACGCCGTGTTCTACGGCGGCGCTGCGCCGCTGATCGGCAAGAGTGCAGTCGCAGCGGGCTGGAAGGGTTTCTTCGAGGCGCGCACCGCACCGTTTTCTTGGTCCCCGGATCGAATCGACGTTCTCGGCGACGCGACCCTGGCGCATTCGAGCGGCCTGGTGCGCAATCCCGCGGGCCAGCCGATCGCGCGCTTCAATTCGGTGTGGCGTCAGGAAGCACCGGGTGTGTGGCGCATCGTCTTCGACAAGGGCAGTCCGCTCACGCCGTCCGAACGTGAGCAATTGGCGCCGGCGAAGAACTGAAGCGCTGCGCCGGCGCTTCAGACGGCCTCGACGCTGCGCTGCGGTTAACAACCGGATGCACTCTCAACGCGCCGCGGGCGCGCGCTGTGGTGCCGCCACCACGGCGTAAGGAACGAAAGCGCGACGCCGACACAGGCGAAGCTGATCCGATGTGAGTTTGTTGGCAAGCACCGGCCAGGTGTCTCGGGCGAGTTGTATCTGCAACGAACCGGGGCCCGATTTCCAGCCCCGAGATGCAGGCCGGCACCTGTTCAGGGGTTCGCATTGGGCCCGGGACGCTGCGATGCTTGCGCAACGGATTCACGAAGGCAAACGCCTCCAAGAATCTCCATCGAACCCCAGCGATAAAGGACTTCCGATATGACAGTCGCATCCATGTTCGGTCAGCTTGCGCAAGGCTCCTTGTCCAGCAACACGGCGTTGGAACGGTCCCGTGAAGGCTACCGGCCGATTGCGCAGGCGCAACCTGCTCCGGCGCAGATGGCGCACTGGAGCAGGCGCCTGACGCAGCAGACCGAACTCGCCACGGCGCGCCAGATCGCCGGCTTGTCCGACCTTGAACTGGCGTCGCTGGCGCGTGAGTTCGCGCTCTCGCCGCGCCACAAGCGCACCGACAAGATGCGCTTTGCCGGGCCGGCGGGCGTGGTCGCGTTCGGCGCCGGCCTGCTCGGCTTGATGCTGCAAGACGCATCGCTCGGCATCGCCGGCCGCGGCATGTTGTCGGCCTTCGAAGTGATCTGCCTCGCCGGCCTGCTCGGCGGCCTGGTCGCGGTGGCGCTCGCGACGATGAAAGCGTTCAGCCTGACGTCGGTCGAACTCGCGCATGGCCAGGTGGGCCTGTACGCCGGCGTGCTCGACGAGCAGCACCCCTGGCTCTACAAGACCTATCTGCTGATGCGCAATCGCGCCGCGCTGGAGTATCGCGAGACCGTGCTGCGCCAGCGTGGCGTGCTGCGCGGCGTCGATTGCGTGTTGATGCGCGAGATTGCGCGTGCCGACGAAGAGCGTGTCATGACGCTGACCGCGCGCGGCGTCGCGCAACAGGTGCAGGACGCTGGCGCCGCAGCGCCGCAGGACCAAGCCCTGGCGCACGCCGAGCCGCGGCTCACGCTGGTCGAGACGAACCTCAGCGCGGCTGCGTGAGCGCGGCGCGCAACTCGATCAGTTTCGCTTTGAGTCGGCGCGCGTTGTCCTTGCCGATGCGAAGCAGCAGTTTCTGACCCGCGCTGCGATCTTCCAGGTCGGGATCGGCGAATTCGACCATCACCCAAGGGCGCGTCGGCTGGATCGGCCCTTTCACGTTGGCGAGCTTCACTTCCACCGGTTCCGCGACGTTCGGTGTTTCGAGCAGGTGATCGATGACGGCGATCACCCGGTCGTTGAAATAGCGCCCCGGATAGCCCAGGTTCTCGTAGGCGCGCTGGAACTGCGGATAGAAGCGCCGGTACAGGGCGATCACCTGGCGCACGTCGAGCGTTTCGACCCAGGCGACGAAGGCCGCGTAGCGCTTGGAGTTCGGGCTCGCGATCGCCTCGATCACGCCGGTGGGCTCGGTCGCGAATCGGCCCGGCGTCGGGTGCACCGGCCAGAAGCGCGCCGGGGCGTGTGGGCGAGCCAGGTTGTCGACCGTCACGGCGACGCGGTGGGCAAAGGCGTCGGTGTTGAACCATTGCAGGACGGTGCGTTCACCGAAGACCTCGGTCAGCGCCTCGGCGAGTGTTGTCGCCGGCGGCCTTGCGGGCGCTGATGACGCGTGCGTGGCAACAGGTGGTGCAGCGTCGATCGGGTACTGGATCGCCGACGCCGCAGCGGCCGGTGGTGCATCGGCGCTTTTGGCCGCCGATGCGGCCGGCGCGACGGCAGCGTTGGGCGGGCCCGTGCGTTGCTCGAGTTGCCACCAATAGAGCGCGCCGATCAGCACAGCGAGCAAGACCAGCGAGACCGTCCACGTCGTTGCCTGTTTCATTGTGTCCTCGATTCTTCAAGGCGTCGCCGACACCGGCAGCGCAGCCATGGCGTCAGTCGACGCGCTCCGTGCCGCTCAGCAGCGCGTTGAAGCGCGCCGCGTCGACGTTTCCGCCTGACAGCGTGACGCCGACCCGTCGGCCGCGAAACGGCTCCGGGTTGTGCAACAGCGCGGCGAGCGCGCACGCACCCGACGGTTCGAGAACGACCTTCATGCGCTCGAATCCGAACCGCATCGCGTCGACGACGCCCGGGTCCGGCACGGTGAGCACGTCGTGCACCAGCGCCTGGATCACTTCGAACGGATGCCGCCCCACCGCCTGCGTCTGCTGGCCGTCGCAAATCGTTCGCGGCACGTCGATGCTGACGATGCGGCTGCTGCGCAGCGACTGCTGCATGTCGTTGCCGCGTTCGGGTTCAGCGCCGTACACGAGGATCTGCGGCAGCAGGTGTTTGGCCGCGACGGCACAGCCCGAGAGCAGGCCGCCGCCGCCGGCGCAGACGATGAGCGCGTCGAGCTCGCCGCAGTCTTCGATCAGCTCGAGCGCCGCCGTGCCCTGGCCGGCCATCACCGGCAGGTGGTCGTAGGGCGGGATCAGCTCGGCGCCGCGTTCGTTCACGATGCGCGTCGCGATCGCCGCGCGGTCTTCCTTGTAGCGGTCGTACAGCACCACTTCGGCGCCGTAGCCGCGCGTCGCCGCGACCTTGTTCGGCGGTGCGTCGAGCGGCATCACGATCGTCGCGCTGCATCCGTGCAGGCGCGCCGCGAGCGCCACCGCCTGGGCGTGGTTGCCGGACGAGAAAGCGACGACGCCGCGCGCGCGCTGCGTGTCCGACAGCACATTGACGGCGTTGAAGCCGCCGCGGAACTTGAACGCGCCCATGCGCTGCAGGTTTTCCGCCTTCATGAACACTTGCGCGCCGAGCAGCGCGTCGAGTGTGCGCGAGCGCAGCACCGGCGTGCGGTGCGCCACGCCCTTGAGGCGCTTCGCGGCGGCGCGCACGGCGTCGAATTGCAGCATCGGCGAAAGGCCTCCTCGCGACTGCGCGCGGCGGCGCCGCGCGGGCCACGATCCTACGCCCTCGGCGCAGGCCGGCTGCGCCGCCGCGCGCCCCGTGCAACGTCGCGTTGCGATTTTTCCGGGCTGCGATTCTTGACATTCGCGTGCCGCGATCTAGAGTTGCCGCTGCCGGGTCCGCAGCGTGCGGCAGCGGCAATGGCGGCCTTGCCCAACGCCCGGCAGCAACTGCGACCGTCGTTTCGCCTTCCCCCGGGGGAGGCACAGGAGAACGGTATGCCCAGCTACGTCACATTGGCAAACTTCACCGACCAAGGCGCGCGCAACATCAAGGACTCGCCCGAGCGCTTCGAGGCCTTCAAGTCCATGGCCGAAGGCCTCGGCATCACGATCAAGAATGTGCTCTGGACCACCGGCGCCTACGACCTCGTCCTGGTGTCGGAGGGACCGGAAGAGGCGATGATGGCCGCAGCGATGAAAGTCTCCGCGCTCGGCAATGTGCGGACCCAGACGCTGCGCGGCTTCACCGCCGCCGAAATCAGAAAACTCACGAAGAGCCTCGCCTAGTTGATCTGCCGGGCGAGCTGACGCGCTGCGCCTGGGATGGGTCGCGCAAGGCGCGCAGCTTTTTCGAACCCAGCGCACGCAGCGTGCGCTGGTTCGCTTCGGGAATCGTCGACGCGTCGGGGAACGCGGCGACGGCGCGCGCCACGCTGGCTTCGCGCAGCAGGTGCAGCATCGGAAACGGCGAGCGGTTCGTCGCGTTGGTCACGTCGTCGCGCGCCGTTCCCGCGAACCGGTACTGCGGGTGAAAACTCGCGAGTTGAAAAACACCTTCGAATCCGGCGTCGGCGAGGAGCGCTTCGGCGGCGTCGAGGAACTGGTTGTACGCGCCGAAATCACCGAGCAGGTTCGGGTGGATGAGCAGCGTCGTGTCGGTGAGCGCCGGGTCGCAAACAGCGAGCAACTCCAGTTCGTCGAGCAGTGCCGCGAGCAAGCCCGTCTCGTCGGCCGCGTCGCTGACGACGTAGCGAACCTGCCCATGCACCTGAACCGCCTTCGCGAAAGGGCAGAGGTTCAGGCCGATCACGACGCGATCCACCCAGGCGCGGGTTTGTGCAATGACTTCGGCGCTGTTCTCCGCGCCCATCTTGGCCTTGAGGCGGGCTCGATGCACGGCCAGCTCAGCCGGTCGCCTGGCCGAACCGGCTGAGCGCGGCGGATGTGGGCGTCGTTCCCGCGCCGGGCTCTTGCGGCAACTTGAACCAGCCGTCGGCAACGTCGGCCGGATCGGTGAAACAGTCCTTGATCCACGGGATGTATTCGAGCACCGCGATCGCCGGGTGCGCGTACGCCAGGTGCACGTGCACCTGGCTCATGTCGCCGGCGTGCGGCGCGACCGGCAAGCGCAGCGCGTGCGCCATCTCGCAGACGCGTAAGACCTCGGTGATGCCGGCCATTCGCGTCACGTCGGGCTGAACCCAGTGAATCGCCTGCTGGGCAAAGAATTCAGCAAAGGCGTCGGTCGTGTAGAGCTGCTCGCCCAGCGCGATCGGTATGTGCGTCGAGCGGGCTAGCTGTGCGTGGCCTTTCACGTCGTCGTACCACAACGGTTCTTCGAACCAGTACAGGTCCAGGTCTTCGGCGCCACGGCAGAAACGCTGGCACGTCGGCAAGTCCCATTTGCCGTTGCCGTCGATGGCGAGCGTCACGGCGTCGCCGACCGCGGCGCGCACCGCGCGCAGGCGCTTCAGGTCCCGCTCCGGCGTCGATCCGACCTTGATCTTGATGCCGCTGAAGCCTTGCGCGACCGCGTCCTGTGAACCGCGCAGCAGCGTCTCGTCGCCCAAGCTCAGCCAGCCGATGTCGGTGTTGTAGGCACGAACCCTGTCGCGCACCTGGCCGCCGAGCAACTTCCAGAGCGGCATCTGTGCGCTCTTCGCTTTCAGGTCCCACAGCGCGATGTCGATCGCCGCGTGCGCGAGCGTCGTGATGCCGGCGCGCCCGACCCATTGCAGAGCCGGATGGCGTGCAATTCGCTGCCAGAGCCGCGTGATGTCGCGCGCATCTTCGCCGATCAGGAGTGGCGCGAGGCAGGTTTCGATGCAGCGCGTGATGAGTACGTCGCTCGCCAGGTGCGCGTGGGTTCCGGTGTAGCCCCAGCCGCTCAGGCCACCTTCGACGTCAATGCGCGCGCCCACCACGCCCCAGTGCGAGACGGTGTGGGTGCTGTCGGCGATTTGTGCGCCGGTCACGGGAACGTGCAGGATGAACGGCGTGACGGCTTCGATGCGCATGTCTCATCGTAACGCCGCGCTGTCGCACCTCGCGCTCAGCCGCGCAGCTCGAATGCGAGCTTGATCCCGAGCGCCGACTACGCGGGCGACGCGAGGCGCGAATAGACGCAGGTGTTGCGCAGCGAGCCGTCCGGCGCGCGGCGCTCGCTGCGCAGCGTGCCCTCGAGCGTGAAGCCGCAGCGCTGCGCGAGCCTTCTCGATTCGGCGTTCGCTTCATCAGTGATCAGCTCGAGCCGCACCGCGCGCAGGTGGGTGAAGGCATACGCGCTCAAGGCGAGCACCGCCTCGCTGATGAATCCCTGGCCGGATTTCGACGTTCGACCCCAGTAGCCGACCTCCGCTTTGGGTGTGTTCCAGTCCATGCGATGCAAGCCGGCCGCGCCGACCAGTTCACCAGTGCTCTTTTCGAAGAGCAGGAAGGGCAGATCCTTGCGCGCCACGAAGTTGGCGTGCGCATTGCGACAGTAGACCTCGGAGGTTTGCACCGACTGCTCGGCAGCGACCCAGGGCAGCGACGCGAGAAAGCGGCGCAGTTCGGAAAGCGACTCCGTCACTGCCGCGAAAACCAGCGCCCCGTCGCCCGCCTGGGGTGGGCGCATGAGCAGGCGCGCCGTGTCGATGCAGGCGGGCAGGTCGAGAAGGATGGGGTCCGGCTGCGGCACCGGAGGGGTGGCGCTCAATTCAGTACGTCGCCCGTCCGCCGGACAAATCGAACACCGCACCGGTACTGAATGAACAATCGGACGACGACAGCCACGCCACCATCGCCGCGACCTCTTCGACGCCGAGAAAACGCGCCATCGGGATTTTCGAGAGCATGAAATCGATGTGCTGCTGCGTCATCGTGTCGAACATGCCGGTCTTCGCCGCTGCCGGTGTGATGGCGTTGACGAGCACGCCCTTGGTGGCGAGTTCCTTGCCGAGTGACTTGGTGAGCGCGATGACCGCGGCCTTCGATGCGCTGTAGTGCGATGCGTTCGGATTGCCTTCCTTGCCCGCGACCGAAGCGATGTTGACGATGCGCCCATAGCTCTGCTGGATCATGTGCGGAACGATGGAGCGGCACGTGAGGTAGGGCCCGATCAGGTTCACTTCGATGACGCGGCGCCACACGGCGGGGTCGAGTTCCCACGTCGTGCCGTTGCCGCCGGTGATGCCGGCGTTGTTGAGCAGGATGTCGATGCGCTTGTGGTCGGCGATGGCTCTCGCCGTGGCGTCAGCGACGGCCTTGTCGTCGGTGAGTTCCACGACCGCGCTGCTGGTCGGCCCGAAGGCGAGAAGCCTTTCACGGGCGAGGCCGAGTTGGGCCGCGTCGATATCCCACAGCACGACGCTGGCGCCGGAGCGCAGCAGACGCTCGGCGCACGCGTAGCCTATGCCCTGCGCGCCGCCGGTGACGACGGCGACGCGCCCGGCCAGATCGATCTGGTTCATCGCAGCATGCCCTTGAGTGCGGCGTCGGCGTTCGGCGCCTTGCGGCAGTCGTCGATGTACTGGCGCACGATGTCGGCAAAGCTCGCTGCAGGCTTCAAGCCCAGGCTCGTGGCACGCGCGAAGGTCGCGCCCTTGGGCCAGTTGGCGACGATGCCGGCGATGCGCTCGTCGCGCACATAACGCACGCGCTCGCGAACCTTTTTGCCGGCGACCGTTTCGAGCGCTTCGAGCATTTCGCCGACGCGAACGTTCAGCGCCGGCAGGTTCAGCGCCAGGCGCCCGCCGAGCTCGGCACGGCTCGCCTCGAAGACGCGGATCAGGCCTTCGATCGTGAGCGCGGGCGACGACACCGGGTGCGACACGTCCACATCCACCGGCAGGATCGATTCTTCACCTGCCAGAGGCTCGCGAATGATTCCGGAAAAGAACGACGACGCGGCGCCGTTCGGTTTGCCGGGCCGCACCGTGACCGTCATCAGGCGCGCGCTGCGGCCGTCGATGTAGCCCTTGCGCGTGTAGTCCGAGATCAGGTGCTCGCAAATCAGTTTCTGCGTGCCGTAACTCGTTTGCGGCGCGGGCAGCGTGTCGTCGCCGACGAGTTTGGGCAGGGGCACACTCGCATCGGGCCCGAACACGGCGACCGAACTCGAAAACACGACCCGCGGCACGGCGCCGCCGCCGGCGACGTTCAGGCGCAGCGCGTCGAGCAGGGCGCGTGTGCTGTCGAGGTTCGAGCGCAGGCCGAGTTCGAAGTCGGCTTCGCATTCGCCCGACACCGCCGAGGCGAGGTGGAACACGCCGTCGAAGCTTTCTTCGCGGAGCTGCTCGCACTGCGCGAGCAGCGGCCCAACGCGCGACTGCACGCGCGAATCGGCGAGCAGTTCAGGGCGTGGCGCCACCTGGTCGGCAAGAACCAGGCTGCGAATCTTCTGCCCGCCGAGTTGCCCGCGTGCGAGCAGCGCTGCCGCCAGACGCGAGCCGACGAATCCGCCGCCGCCGGTGATCAAGACCTTCATGACGCTTTCCTTTGCTGTGATTTGTAGGGTTGGAACCAGCCGAGGCCCGCCGACGTTCCGGACTTCGGCCGGTATTCGCAGCCGACGAAACCGTCCCAGCGCAACTCGTCGAGCAGATCGAACAGGTAGGGATGGTGCAACTCGCCGACATCGGGTTCATTGCGCAAGGGCACGCCGGCAATCTGGAAATGGCCGACGTGCCCGCTGTGCGCCGCCTCAGTGAGGTACTTGCGGATCTTCATCGCCACGTCGCCTTCGACGATCTGGCAGTGGTAGAGGTCCATCTGCACTTTGAGGTTGGGCGCACCGACCTGGCGCACGACATCGTGCGCGTGGTCTTGCCGGTTCAGGAAGAACCCGGGAATGTCGCGCGTATTGATCGGCTCGATCAGGATCTCCAGCCCCTCGGACCTGGCCTGTTGTGCCGCCCATGCCAGGTTCGCGATGTAGGTCGCCTGGTGCGCGGCGCGGTCCGCGCCCTGCGGCACGAGCCCGGCCATCAAGTGCACCCGTTTGCAGCCGAGTGCGAGCGCGTAGGGCAGCGCCTGTTCGAGAACGCTGGCGCGAAATTGCGCTTCGCGCCCGGGCAGGCTCGCCAGGCCACGCTCGCCTTTGTCCCAGTCGCCCGGCGGGCCGTTGAAGAGGGCCTGCGTCAAGCCATGCGCCTTCAGGCGCTGCGCGATTTCGGCGCGGTCGAACGCGTAGGGGAACAGGTACTCGACGGCCTTGAAACCGTCGGCCGCTGCGGCGGCAAAGCGGTCCAGGAAGTCGACTTCGGTGTACATCATCGACAGATTCGCGGCAAATTGCGGCATGGAATGTTCTCCTCCAAGTTCACCAAGAGGCGCCGAAAGCGCGGCGCAGTTCGTCGAGCTGCGCAGCGCTGAGGGGTGCCGGTTGCGGTTGTGCCATGAGCCAGAGCTTGGCGGTCTCTTCGAGTTCTTCGAGCGTGGCCATCGCTGCGCCCGGACTATCGTGCCACACGTTCGGCCCCAGGCGCTCGTGCAGCACGGCGCGCAGAACTTGGCCGCGGCCGCGCGCGGCAGCGATTTCTTGCGCGATGTCATCGGCGAGTGCCGGGTCGCCGGGGCGTCGGTAAGGAATGAGCGGCACGTGGCCGACCTTCATCACGAAGTAGGGCGTGATCGGCGGCAGCACGTCGTCGCTGCTGCACACGCCGCGCAGCGTGAGGGCGACGAGGTGCGTGCTGTGGCTGTGGATCACGCACATCGCGCTGCTGTCGGCGGCGTAGATCGCGCGGTGCAGCGCGAGCGTCTTGCTCGCGCGCGCGCCGCTCAGCTGCTGCCCGGTGGCGTCGACATGCGCCAGCGCGTCGGGCTGCAAGAAACCGAGGCACGCGTCGGTGGGCGTGATGAGGAAGCCGCGCTCGCCCGGCAGCCGCACGCTGATGTTGCCCGCCGTCGCGTGCACGTAGCCACGCTCGAACAGGGAGCGGCCGACGCGGCAGATTTCGGCGCGCAGGCCGTCGTCAGGCGTCATGCACGCTCATTTTCAGCGCTTCGGCAAAGAACTGCGGCCCACCGAAGTTGCCCGACTTGAGCGCAAGCCAGAGCGGCCGGCCTTGCGCCTGGGTCCACGGCACGCCGGGGCAGATGTTCGGGCCGATGCGCAACGCCTCGACGCGCAGCGCCTGCACCACGGCTCCGGAAGTTTCCCCGCCGGCGATCACGAGGCGTTGCACGCCGCCGTCGATGAGGCGACGCGCAATTTGCGCGAGTGCGCCTTCGACGAGTTCGCCGGCGCGCGCCATGCCGAGTTCGGTTTGAACGGCCTCGAGTTCCGCCACGCCGGTCGTGGCGTAGATCAACACCGGGCCACGATCCAGGCGCTCGCGTGCCCAGTTCACGGCCCGGTCGACAACCGGTTCGGCGCGCGCGAGCGCGCGCGGGTCGATCGCCAGCGCGACCTGGCCCGATTCGCGCCAGGCGTCGACCTGGGCGTTGGTGGCGATCGAACACGAGCCCGAAATCACCGCGGCCCGGCCGACCATGCGGTCCAGCCGCGCTGCTTGCGCATCCGGCGTGAGCCAGCCGCGTTCACGGTACACGCCCGGCAGCCCGAGCGCCAGCCCCGAACCCGCCGTGAGCAGCGGCAGGTCGGCGCACGCCTGGGCGAGCACGTGCAGGTCGGCGTCGGCCAGGCAATCGGCGATCGCGACCTGCACGCCCTCGGCGCGCAACGCGGCCAGTCCTTTTTTGACTGCTGCCGCGCCCAGCAGCACGGTGTCGTGGCGCAACAGGCCGACGCGACCGGCCATCTGTGACTGCAGGACGCGAACCAGGTTCGCGTCGCGCATCGGCGTCAGCGGGTGATTGCGCATTCCCGAATCGGAGAGCAGCTGATCGCCGACGAACAGGTGGCCGCGGTAGATGGTGCGGCCATTCACCGGGAACGCCGGGCATGCGATCGTGAAGTCGGTGCGCAGCGCCTCCATCAGCGCCGCGGTCACCGGGCCGATGTTGCCCTTCGGCGTGGAGTCGAACGTCGAGCAGTACTTGAAGTAGAAACGCCGCGCGCCGGCGCCGCGCAACCAGCCGAGCGCAGCGAGCGAGGAGCGCACCGCTTCGTCCGCCGGCGTGGTGCGCGATTTCAGCGCCACGACCACCGCGTCGGCGTCGGGAACGCCGATCTGCGGCACGCCGATCGTGAGCAGCGTGCGCATGCCCGCCTGCACGAGCATTCCCGCCACGTCGGTGGCGCCGGTGAAGTCGTCGGCGATGACGCCGAGCACGATGTTCTTGCTGCTCATGCGGGAACCGTCCTCGTCGTGCTGGCCTTCGCAATTCTGGCACCGGCCTTGCGCCGCAGTATCACGCCGCCGGCCTCGAGGCGCCACTGGGCGCGGCGCAAGTGTTCGGTCGCGCAACGCCTGGCCGCGTCGGCGTCGCGCGCGGCGATCGCGGCGACGATCGCATTGTGTTCGGCGCGCACCTGCTGCAGGAATTCTTCGTGGCGCGCTTCGTTGCCCTTTGTGACGCGCATCGCGTCGCGCTGGTACTGGTCCAGAAAAGCGAGCAGGCGCGTGAACTGCGGGTTCGCGGTCGCCTGCGCGATTGCGCGGTGAAACGCCATGTCTTCGTCGACGCCGTCGCGGCCTTCGTGCATCGCGCTGTCGATCGCGGCGAGTGCGCGCTTCAGCGCGCGCAGCTGGTCGCGCGTCGCGCGCTGCGCCGCCAGCGCCGCCATCTCGCCCTCCAGGACGCGGCGCAGCTCGACGACGTGGATCACCGCCGCCATCGACTCCAGCACCTTCGGGTCGAATGCAAGCGACTGGTTCGGCGACGGCACGGCCACGAACACCCCCGAACCCTGACGCGAGCGCAGCAGCCCGCGCGACTTGAGCTGGTGCACGGCCTCGCGAACGACGGTGCGCGACACGCCATGCTGCAGCGCGAGTTGGGCTTCGGTGGGGAGCCGGTCCCCGGGGCTGAGCGCGCCCGAGTCGACCTGCTCGGCGAGCAGGCTCGCGAGCCGGTCCGACAGGCGCTCGGGGTTCAGCGTCTGCGCCGCCGGCGCGGCGTGCGGCCGCGCCGCGCTGAAGGGGCCGGGGTCGCCGATTGACATGATCGTCAGGTTATCACATGACTTGCGCGCGGGCCAACGGGTAATCACGGAGCGACGCGCGCCGGCGCCGAAGTTATCGTTCGCCCCTGGACCCGGGTTCGCCGGGCCCTGCGTCGAAGAAGGGCAAGGCAGCACATGGCGAGCGTGGCGATCCGTGGGGTGAAGAAGCGCTTCGGCGACGTCGAGGTGCTGCACGGCGTGGACATCGAAATCCCGGACGCCTCGTTCACCGTGCTCGTTGGCCCGTCGGGCTGCGGCAAGTCGACGCTGCTGCGCATGATCGCCGGCCTGGAAAACATCTCCGGTGGCGAGATCGCGATCGGCGGCAAGGTCGTGAACCTGATGCCGCCCAAGGAACGCGACATCGCGATGGTGTTCCAGAACTACGCGCTGTACCCGCACATGACGGTGCGCGACAACATGGCGTTTTCGATGCTGCTGGCGAAAATGCCCAAGTCGCTGATGGACGAGCGCGTCGGCAAGGCTGCGGCGATCCTTGGCCTCGAGCCGCTGCTGGAGCGCTTCCCGCGGCAGCTGTCGGGCGGGCAACGCCAGCGCGTTGCGATGGGCCGCGCCATCGTGCGCGATCCGCAAGTCTTCTTGTTCGACGAGCCGCTGTCCAACCTCGACGCGAAGTTGCGCGTGCAAATGCGCACCGAGATCAAGGAGCTGCACCAGCGCCTGAAGACGACCTCGATCTATGTCACCCACGACCAGATCGAAGCGATGACGATGGCGGATCAGATTGTGGTGATGCACGACGGGCGCATCGAACAGATTGGCAGCCCGCTCGACCTCTACGATCACCCGACGAATCGCTTTGTCGCCGGGTTCATCGGCTCGCCGGCGATGAACTTCATCGGAGGCACGATGCGCGGCGGCGTGATCGAGGCCGCCAACGGCGCGCGCCTGCCCGCGCCGAGCACGGCAGTGGGAAGTTCTGCCGGCAACGACGGCCGCGCCGTGGTGTATGGCATCCGCCCGGAGCACCTCGACATCGCCGACGACGGCTTCGACGCCGAAGTGGTGGTGGTCGAGCCCACCGGCTCCGAGACTCAGGTGTTCGCGCGCCTGGGCGAGCAAGAACTTGTGGGCGTGTTCCGCGAGCGCCATGAATTTCGCCCTGGCCAGCGCATCCGCCTGCGGCCACGCCCTGCCAGCGCGCACCTTTTCGACCCGACGAGTGGCCAACGGATCTGAGGCCGCCCGAATCGCACCCGTGCACGATCCACCCCCATTCAGGAGACAGCCATGACCGACCCTCAATTCACTCGCCGCCGCGCTCTCAAGACCGGGGCCGCAATCGCCGGCGCTGGTGCGGCAAACCTCGCGCTGTTCGCGCAAGCCTGGGCGCAAGGCGCACCGTTCAAGCCCGAGAAGGGTGCGGCGATCTCGCTGCTGCGCTGGAAGCGCTTCGTGCAAAGCGAAGAAGACAGTTTCATGGCGCTCGTGGCGGCGTTCACCAAGGCCACGGGGGTCGAGGTCAAGGTCATCAACGAGTCGCTCGACGACGTGCAGCCCAAGGCGAGTGTTGCCGCGAACACGAACCAGGGCCCGGACATGTTCTGGGGCCTGTACTCGCTGCCGCACCTGTTCCCCGCCAAGTGCGTCGACGTGTCCGATGTGGCTGGCTACCTGGGCAAGAAGTACGGCGGCTGGGTGCCCACCGCGGAAACCTACGGCAAGAGCGCCGGCAAGTGGATCGCGATCCCCGTCGCCTACAACGGCAACGTCATCAACTTCCGCCAGAGCATGATCGAAAAAGCCGGCTTCAAGGAAGTGCCGAAGGACACGGCAGGATTCCTGGAGCTGATGAAAGCGCTGAAGGCAAAGAGCACGCCGGGCGGTTTTGCGCTCGGCCGCGCCTCGGGCGACGGCAACGCCTGGGTCCATTGGGGGCTGTGGGCGCACGGCGCGAACCTGGTCGACAAGGCCGACAAGGTCGTCATCAATTCACCCGAGACGGTGAAGGCGCTCGAATACATCAAGGCACTGTCCGACGAATTCGTTCCCGGCTGCGCGTCGTGGAACGACTCGTTCAACAACAAGGCCTTCCTGGAGAGTCAGATCTCGCTCACCAACAACGGCGTGTCGATCTACGCCGCGGCCAAGGCCGGCAACGCGAAGGGCGACGCCAAGGCCAAGGAAGTGATGGACGACATGAGCCACTCGTTGTGGCCGATCGGGCCGGTCGGACACCCGACCGAATTCCACATCGCCTACCCGATGATGATCATGAAGTACTCAAAGGTGCAGGCCGCCTGCAAGGCCTTCATCTCGTTCATGTTGGAGGCCGAAAACTACGACAAGTGGCTGATCGATTCGGTGGCGTACCTGACGCACCCGCTGAACGCGTACGACAAGAACCCGGTCTGGAGCAGCGACCCGAAGTTGTCGATGCTGCGCGACGTCGCCAAGCGCACGCTCACGGCCGGCGGTCTGGGCTCGGTGGGCGAAAAGGCGGCCGGCGCGCTCGCCGACTTCGTGATGCTCGACATGGTGGCCTCGGTGTGCACGGGGCGCGCGACGATCAAGGACGCGATCGCGGTGGCCGAGCGCCAGGCCAAGCGCATCTACCGCTGATCGGCCGATTTCAGGCAGGCACCGCGCGGCACCGAACATGTTCAAGAACCTCGGCTCGAACCGAAATTTTCTTGGCGCCATGTTCATGCTGCCCGCGGCAGCCTTCCTGGTGCTGTTCCTCGTCTACCCGCTGGGCCTGGGGATCTGGCTCTCGTTCACCGACGCCAAGATCGGTACGCCGGGCCAGTTCGTCGGATTGGAAAACTACGAATGGATCATCGGCGACTCGAAGTTTCAGAGCGCCGTGTTCTTCACCATCTTCTACACGCTGGTGGCCAGCGTCATCAAGTTCGCGATCGGGTTGTACCTTGCGCTGCTGCTGAACAACCACTTGCCGTTCAAGGCGCTGGTGCGCGCCATCGTGCTGATTCCCTTCATCGTGCCGACGGTGTTGAGCGCGATCGCGTTCTGGTGGATCTTCGATCCGCAGTTTTCCATCGTCTCGTGGACGCTGCGCCAGTGGGGCTGGATTGACGGCAACATCAATTTTCTGGGCGACGCCTGGAATTCGCGCTTCAGCGTGATCTTCGCCAACGTCTGGCGTGGCGTGCCGTTCATCGCCATCACGCTGCTCGCGGGGCTGCAGACCGTGCCGCCGTCGCTCTACGAAGCGGCCACGCTCGACGGCGCGACACGCTGGCAGATGTTCGTGAAAATCACCTACCCGCTGCTGACGCCGATCATCGCGGTGGTGATGACGTTTTCGGTGCTGTTCACCTTCACCGATTTCCAGTTGATCAAGGTGCTCACCAACGGCGGGCCTGCCGGCGCCACCGAACTCATGGCGACGATGAGCTACAACACCGCGATCCTCGGCGGGCGCATCGGCGAGGGTTCGGCGATCTCGACCGCGATGGTGCCTTTCCTGCTCGCCGCGATCATGGTGAGCTGGTTCGGCTTGCAGCGACGCAAGTGGCAGGCGGGAGAAGATTGATGGCGCAATTGCAAGCGCTTGCCAGAGAAGATCGATGACCGCGACGACCACTCCAAGCGCCGCGCCCTCGGATCAATCGGAGGGCATGAGCTACCTCTCGACGCTGCCGCAACGTGTCGTCAACGTCTACATGCCGCTCGCGCTGATCGTCGTCGTGCTGCTGTTTCCGTTCTACTGGATGGTCGTGACGGCGGTCAAGCCGAAAGAGCACCTGCTCGCGCTCGACGCGCACAACCCCTACTGGACCTGGAGCCCGACGTTCGAGCACATCGGCGACCTGCTCTTCAAGACCGACTACCCGCTGTGGTTATGGAACACGATGTTCATCGCGGTGTCGGCGACGATCCTGTCGCTGATTGCAAGCGTGTTCGCCGCTTACGCGATCACGCGCGTGCGCTACCGTGGCGCGCAGTGGGTGGGTGGCGCGATCTTCCTCGCCTACCTGGTGCCGCCGTCGATCCTGTTCATTCCGCTGTCCACCGTGGTCTATCAATACGGCCTGTTCGACACGCCTTTCGCGCTGATCCTCACCTACCCGACGATCCTGATTCCGTTCTCGACCTGGCTTCTGATGGGCTACTTCAAGACGATTCCCTACGAGCTCGAAGAATGCGCACTGGTGGACGGCGCGAACCGCTGGCAGATCCTGACCAAGATCGTCTTGCCGCTGGCGATCCCAGGGTTGATCTCGGCGTCGATTTTTTGCCTCACGCTGTGCTGGAACGAGTTCATCTACGCGCTCACGTTCATCAACAGCACCGAGAAGAAAACCGTTCCGGTGGCGATTCTTTCGGCGTTCACCGACGGCGACCAATACCGCTGGGGCTCGCTCATGGCCGGAGCCCTCGTGGGTTCGTTGCCGCTGGTGATTTTGTATGCCTTCTTCGTCGAGCACTATGTGTCGGCGATGACGGGTGCGGTGAAGGAATAGGGCCGGAGGCGATTCGATGAAAGTGGGCATCATCGGTCTGGGCGCGATGGGTCAACCCATGGCCGCCAACATCATCAAGGCCGGCCACACGGTGCGCGGTTTCGACTTGCAGCCGCAAGCGCTGGCCAATCTGGCGGCGGCGGGCGGCGAAGTTGCCGAGTCGCTGGCCGACGTGGCGCGTGACGCCGACCTCCTGTGGCTCATGGTCGTGAACGGCGACCAGGCCGAGCGCGTGCTGTTTGGCGACATCCACGGCAACGGTGGCGCCGAAGAGGCGTTGCCACGCGGCGCGCTCGTCGTCGCGGCTTGCACCCAACCGCCCGCGCAGGCCGCACGCCTGGCCGCACGCCTGGCCGATTGCGGCCTGGCGATGCTCGACGCACCGGTGTCGGGCGGCGTGGCCGGCGCGCGCGAAGGCGCCCTCACGATCATGTGCTCAGGGCCGAAGGCTGACCTCGAGCGCGCCCTGCCCGTGTTGCAGGCGACCGCGAAGCGCATCTTTCACGTCGGCGAAACGGCCGGCTTGGGCTCGACGGCGAAAATGATCAACCAGCTGCTGTGCGGCGTGCACATCGCCGCTGCCGCGGAAGCGCTGAACGTGGCCGAGACGGCCGGCCTGTCGCTGGCGACGATGCACGAGATCATTTCCGTCTCGGCGGGCAATTCGTGGATGTGGGGCGACCGAGGGCCGCGCATGATGCAAGACTCACCGCCGGTCACGAGCGCGGTCGACATCTTCGTCAAGGACCTGGGCATCGTGCTCGACCAGGGGCGCCTCGCGCGCCAGGCCACGCCACTGGCCGCGGCCGCGCACCAGATGTTTCTCGCTGCGTCCGGCCAGGGCCACGGCAAGGCCGATGACAGCCAGGTGATTCGAGCTTACCGAACACTCAACGGGACGAAGAAGACGTAGCCGAGGCGTCTCCACCCGCAGCAGGCGGGTGCGCGGACAGCCCTCAAGCCAGGAAGACCGGAGGCCACATGACCCAAACCCCCAAACCCATCATCGGTTTCATCGGCGTCGGCCTGATGGGACACGGCATGGCGAAGAACATCGTCGCCAAGGGCTACCCCTTGGTCGTGCTCGGGCACAAGAATCGAACCCCGGTGGAACGATTGTTGTCGCTCGGTGCGCGCGAAGTCGAGTCGGCGCGCGAGCTTGCGCTGGCTTGCGACATCGTGCACTTGTGCGTGACGGGGTCGACGCAAGTCGAGGCGCTGCTGCGCGGGCCGGACGGCGTGCTGGCGAGCGGCAAGCGCGACTTGATCGTGATCGATTGTTCGACGTCCAACCCGGTGTCCACGCTGGCGCTGGGCGAAGAATTGCGAGCCCAGGGCATGACTCTGGTCGACGCACCGCTGTCGCGCACGCCCAAGGAAGCCGAAGAAGGCACACTCGACACCATGGTCGGCGCCGATGCGCAGACCTTTGCGCGCATCGAGCCCGTGCTGCGCTGCTGGGCCGGCCACGTGGTCCACCTCGGGCCGCTCGGCCTGGGCCACAAGATGAAGCTCATCAACAACTTCGTCGCGATGGGCTACGCGGCGTTGTTCGCCGAGGCGCTTGCGATTGCGCGCAAGGCGGGCTTGAGCGTCGCGCAGTTCCACGCCGTGGTCGGCGCCGGCCGCATGCGCAGCCCCTTCTACGACACCTTCATGAGGTGGTCGCTCGAGGGCGACGCCGATGCGCACAAGTTCAGCATTTCCAACGCCCACAAGGACATGCGCTACCTGGCGAGCATGGCGAACGAGGTCGGTGCGGTGAACCCGCTGCAGGCTCAGGTGAAGAACAGTTTCGCCGCGATGGAGGCAGCGGGCGAGGGCGCGCGCTTCGTGCCGATGCTGGCCGACTTCGTTGCCGCGCTGAACGGGCTGCCGCCCGCGGCGCAGGCCAAGCCCTGAAGGGGAGGCCCCATGACCCGACGCGCCGCACACGCCGTCTCGAAAGAGCTGCTGCGCGAGAAGGCCCGGCTGATCCGCCTGGAGACGCTGCGCATGACCGACATCTGCGGCTCGGGCCACTATGGTTCGAGCTTTTCGATGGCCGAAATCGTCGCCACGCTGTATTACCGCTACATGCACGTGCGCGCGAACGAGCCGCAGTGGCAGGACCGGGATCGCTTCACGATGGGCAAGGGCCACGCCGCGATCGGGTTGTTTCCGGTGCTCAGCGACCTCGGGTTCTTTCCGCAGAGCTGGCTCGACAGCTACACGCGTTTTCAATCGCCGCTGGGCGACCACCCCGACATGAAGAAAGTACCCGGGGTCGATTTTTCGTCAGGCTCGATCGGCCACAACCTGAGTGTCTCGGTGGGAATGGCGCTGGGCACCAAGCGCCGCGGCTCGCCAGCGCGCGCCGTGTGCCTGATGGGTGACGGCGAACAAACCGAAGGCCAGGTCTGGGAAGCGGCGATTGCCGGCGCGCACTGGAAGCTCGACAACCTGGTGGGCATCGTCGACGTCAACGCGGCGGGGTCGGACGGGCACCCGCAGGAAACGATGAAGACGGAGCCGCTCAAAGCCAAGTGGGAAGCTTTCGGCTGGCGCACGCTGGTCTTGGAAGATGGGCACGACCTCGACGCTGTGAGCGCGGGGCTGGACAATGCGCTGAATCATTCCGACGGCCGGCCCACCTGCATCCTCGCCTATACCGTCAGCGGCAAGGGCGTTTCGTTCATGGAGGAGGGCTGGCAGTGGCACCTGGGCTACCTCGGCCCGAAAGACCTGGAGCGTGCCTACAAGGAAGTGCTGAAAGGGAGCGTGGGATGAAGCCGAATGACCCGAGCCGCTGGGTGCCCCAGCCGCGCGCCGCCGGCGTGACCTATATCAGCGCCGAAGCCAAGGCCAAACTCGATCTCAGCGAAAGCCGCGTCCACGGCCTGGCCGACGAAGCCACCTGGGACATGGCAACTTCGCTTGGCCTGTCGCCGCAGCTCACCACCGGCGCGGTACTGATGGAGCTGGTGGACCAAGGGCACGACATCGTGGTTTGCACGGCGGACCTGGGCCGACCCACGCAGGTTATCGGGTTCGGGCGCAAGCACCCGGACCGCTACTTCAACTTCGGCATCGCCGAGCGCAACATGATCGGCGCGGCCGCGGGACTGGCGACCACCGGCCACATTCCGGTGATCAGCAACTACTCGTTCTTCCTCGCCCTGATGGGGGTAGAGAACATTCGCAACGACATCTGCTACCCGGGCCTGAACGTGCGCATGATCGGCACGCATTCGGGAATCGCGATGGGCTTCTACGGCACCAGCCACCATTGCAACGAAGACATCGGCGCACTGCGCGCGATTGCCGGCTTGACGCTGATGGCGCCATGCGACGGGCAGGCGATCTCTGCGGCGTTTCGCGCAACGATCGGGCACCACGGACCGATCTACTTCCGCGCCGGTCGCGGGCGCGAGAAGCCGGTGTACAGCGCAGCGCCGCAGTGGCGCATCGGCGGCAGCAACACCTTGCGCGAGGGCAGCAGCGCGACCGTGTTGGCGATCGGCAATCTCGTGTCAGCGAGCCTGGACGCGGCGGAACTGCTCCGGGCCGACGGCATCGATCTGGGGGTCGTGGACATGTACTCGATCGCGCCCATCGACCGCGACGCAATTCGCCGCGCCGCGCGGCACGGCGTCGTGATCACCGCCGAAGAGCACAACGTGAGTTCGGGCTTTGGCTCTGCGGTCGCCGAAGTGATCGCTGAAGAGGCCTTGCGCGCCCGGCTCGTGCGCATCGGCATGCCCGATGAGTATTCGCTGCTCGGCCCGCCGACGCACCTGTACCGCCACTATGGGCTCGACGCCGAAGGCGTCGCCGCCACGGTGCGCAAGGCAATTCTGAAGTAAGGCGCCCATGTTGCTCCAAGACCGAACCGTCGTCATCACCGGCGCCGCCAGCCCGCGCGGACTGGGCCTGGCGTGCGCGAAGCTGTTCGCCGAACATGGCGCTCGACTGCAATTGCTCGACCTCGATGCACACGCTGCCGGCAAGGCCGTTGCCCGATTGACCGGCAGCGGCCACATCGGCGGCGCTTGCGACGTGACCGACAAGGCGCAATGCGAAGCCGCGATCGCGCAGGCGATGCAACACTTCGGCCGCATCGACGTGCTGGTCAACATCGCCGGCATCACGAGCCCGCAGCGCCTGCTCGAAGTCACGCCCGAGGCTTACACGCGCGTCATGGACGTGAACATGCGCGGCACGCTGTACATGACGCAAGCGGTCGTGCCCGGCATGCGCGCGCGCCGCAGCGGAGCTATCGTCAACATGAGCTCGGTTTCGGCTCAGCGCGGCGGCGGCGTATTCGGCGGCGCGCACTATTCCGCGGCCAAAGCGGCGATCCTGGGCTATACCAAGGCTGCGGCGCGCGAACTCGGGCCCGACAACATTCGCGTCAACGCGATCTGCCCAAGCTTCATCGACACCGATATCACCGCCGGGTTGATGACGCCCGAGCGCATGGCCGGCATCATTGCCAGCGTGCCGATGGGCCGCGCCGGCCACGCGCATGAAGTGGCGGGCTGCGCGTTATTTCTGGCGAGCGACTTGTCGAGCTACGTCACGGGCAGCGAGATCGATATCAACGGCGGGAGCCACATTCACTGAGCCGCAGCGCGGTCAGATCACTGCAGCGTCCCGGTGGCGCCGACCACCTCCACGTCGTCATAGTCATTGACGGAGCAGTATCCATTTCTCAACTCGAGCTGCAATTCACCGCCGATCAGGTCCGGACTCAGCGTGAACAGGAACGTTTGGGTTGAGAAATCACCGTTCTCGGGTGAACTGGCCAGGGGCTGCTCTTGCGCCGGAAATTCGACCCCGGACGGGTTGAAGGCGCGCAGCCTGAGATTCGCCCCGGGGCACACCTGGGCTTGCAAGCCCCGCGCCAACATGCTGACGTGCAATTGCGTTTTGCTGCCGTCCATGTAGACGACGCGTCGCGAGGCCAGCATCGTGATCGGCTGATCATTCGGCGGGGCTGGAAGTTGGAACTTCGAATTCACCGGGCCTGCGGCCTTGCCATCGCCCAGACGACCCAAGATGTCCAGGCCTGGGAAGACGAAGACACCCGCCGCAATCGGCGCGAGCACGATCGGCTCGCTGGCGGATTGGCTTCCCACGCCGTTCACCGCCACCAGGGGACTCAGAGCGCCGCTCGCGCTGGTCGAGTAGATCACCGTGGTGGGCATGTAGCCGTCGGCAGTGATCACTGCGGCGATTTGCGAATCGGTCGGGATGACCGAGGTGGGCGCCGATATCGAGTAGTTGCCGCTGTCGTTCGCGGTGGTGCTCAAGACGACCGATTGGCCTGGGTTCGCGGCGTCGATGAGTTGCACGGTGACGGTGACTGGCGTCGCTACGGCAACCACCTGACCTTTGAGCGTCGACGTTGGCGCCGCAGCAGGCGCTGGAGCGGGCGCTGCAGATGGCGCTGCAGAAGGCGCTGGAGCAGGCGTCGGCGCTGGAGTCGCGACAGGGAGGACATTGTCGACTCCACCGCCGCCGCCGCAGGCGCTGAGCGCGAGCGCGAGCGCCAGCATCAACACCGATACCCTGCACTGGCGCGCTCGCCATGGCCGCGCGTCGCTCGAACAGGTCGAGTCGGGCGAGGCGAATGTTGCAAGGGCGAGTCCGGGGCTGTGCGTGCGGCGAGTCATGGCGATCCTTTCGCCCGGGGGGCGGGCGTCGATGTGGTGGGTGCGTTGGCGATGAAGCAGCGGAGACGGGTAGGGGATGCGATGCAACAGATGGTGACAAGTCGGGCGCGCTCGCGCCATGTCTGGCCAACGCCGCGCATGTGAAGAACGTGCCTGGCCGCAAGACCGACGTGAACGACGCGATGTGGCTGGCCGATCTGCTGGCCCACGGTCTGATCCGGGCCAGCTTCGTGCCGCCCGTGGCCGTGCAGGAGTTGCGCACACTCACCCGAACCCGCAAGCAGTTCGTGCGCGAGAGGAGCGCCCACGTTCAGCGCATCGAGAAGGTGCTCGAGGACGCCAACCTCAAGCTCAGCGTTGTGCTCAGCGACATCCTGGGCAAGAGCGGGCGTGCGGTGCTGCTGGCCCTCATCGACGGCCAGACCGACCCCGAGCGGCTGGTGTGCTTGCATCGGCCGCGTCAAGGCCAGCCGCGCCGAGCTGCTCGAAGCCTTGCGCGGGCACGTCAGCGCGCACCACCGCTTCATGCTCAAGCTGCACCTGGGCCATATCGACGCGCTGGACAAGGCCGTTGCCGATCTGGAGAAGGAGGTGGGCCTTGGCCTGGAGTCGTTTCGACAAGCAGGAGTTCACGCTCGCGAGACTGAGGGGTTCACGAGCGCCGACGAACGGTGCCATCGGTGCAGCGCTGCTACCATGCCGCGACACTCAACCACGGGATTCGCATGAAGATCGATTTCGTCTCCGACGTTGCCTGCCCCTGGTGCGCGGTGGGCTTGAACTCGCTCGAAATCGCACTGAAACGTCTGGGCGATTCGGTTCCCGTGGAGTTGAAATTCCAGCCGTTCGAGCTGAACCCGGCGATGCCGCCAGAAGGCGAAGACACCGTCGAGCACCTGGCCAAGAAATATGGCCGAACGCGCGAGCAACTCGCGCAGGCACGCGAAGGCTTGCGCCAGCGCGGCGCCGAAGTCGGCTTTGCGTTCGGCGATCGGCCGCGCATCTGGAACACGTTCAACGCCCACCGCATGCTGCACTGGGCCGGATTGCAAGGGCGCCAGCGCGAGCTCAAACACGCCCTGCTCGCGGCCTACCACACGCGTGCGGAAAATCCCGGCGACGTCGACGTGCTGGTGAGCGTGTGCGCTGAAGTGGGCCTGGATGCGGCGCGCGCGCGCGCCATTCTTCAGACCGATGAATATTCAGCCGAGGTGCGCGCGGCGGAGCAGCACTGGCAGGAACTGGGAATCCAGGCGGTGCCTTCCGTGATCATCGACGATCGGCATCTGATTCAGGGCGGCCAGCCTCCCGAAATCTTCGAGCAGGCGCTGCGCGAACTCGCCGCGCAGGGCCAGGGTGAAACGAGTTCATGAGTCGGCGCGTCGCACCCGCGCCGGCGCCACGAGGCGACTCGGCGTCGAATCGGCCTCAAGTCGACTTCTGGCCCTTGTCGCGCAGCAGTTGCTCGAGCAGCGGAATCGTCTGCGCCGGGCCTTCAAGACCCGGGTTGACGTCGACGGCGCGGCGAAAGAAGTCCAGCGCTTCCTGCGGATTGCCGAGCTGAAGGTGGATTTGCCCGGCGCCTGACAGGGCACCGAAGTGATTCGGATTGCGCTTCAGGACCTCGTCGCAGTCTTTCAGCGACTCCTTGTGGCGCCCGAGCAGGAAGTAGACCGTGGCGCGCTTGTTCCAGCCCTCGGCGAAGGCGGGTTTGCGGCGCACGATCGAATCGAAGGTCTTGAGCGCGTCTTCGAGTTGCGCCGCAGCCATCTGCTCGACGCCGCGGGCAAACAGCTTGTCGATTGCCGCGTCGCCGGAGCGGCTCCAGATCTGCCACACCGCGGCAGCGGTCACGACGCGCATCGGTTCATCGGCGTCGGCGAGGGTCCCGAGCAGGCGGTCCGCATCGGCCATGGTGCCGATCTCGGCGAGGCGCTGCACGCCCGCCAGGCGCTGTGGCACCTCGCTGTGGCTGAGCGCGGCGAGCGCCTGCGCGCGGCTCATCGGCGCGGCGTGCGCCATGGCGGCGATCGCGCATGCGCAGACAAGGGTGAGGGTGCGAAGCCCCATGGTGAATGCCGCCATCAACCGAGCGCCTGTTCGAAGTCGGCGATCAGGTCGTGCGGATCTTCCAGTCCCACCGAGACGCGAATCAGACCTTCGGCAATTCCCATCTGCGCGCGGCCTGCGGCGCCCATTTCCCAGTAAATCGTCTGCGCTGCGGGCAACACCAGGGTGCGCGTGTCGCCCATGCCGGTCGCCTTGATCGCCAGGCGCATCCGGTTCAACACCGCGAGCATCGCGTCGGGATCGCGCAGCTCGAAAGCCATCAACCAGGACCCCGCGCCGAAGAGTTCGCGCGCGCGCGTGTACTGCGGATGCGTTTCGAGCATCGGGTAATGCGTCGCCGCAACCTGGGGGTGGGCGTGCAGAAAGCGCGCGAGGGCCAACGCGGTCGCGCTCGTCTGCGCTACGCGAAGCATCATCGTTTCAGCGCCGAGGCTGATCTGGTGCGCCTGTTCCGACGAGAGAGCACCGCCCATGTCGCGCAGACCTTTTTTGCGAATCTGCTGCAGGCCCCAGCCGGCGGGGTCGCCCTGGCGGTAGTTGGCGAAGATGTTCGGGTAGCGGCTCCAGTCGTACAGCCCCGTGTCGGTGACGGCGCCGCCGAGCGCCGCGCCGTGGCCGGCGATCGTTTTCGTCAGCGAGTTGATCACCAGCCCTGCGCCGACGCTGCGCGGCAGGAACAGCGCTGGCGAGGTGACGGTGTTGTCGACGACATAAAGCAGGCCCCGCTCGCGGCACAGCGCGCCGATTCCGGCGAGATCGGGAATTTGCGTCCCGGGGTTCGCGATCGTCTCGACAAAGACGATGCGCGTCGTCGGCCGCAGCGCGGCGCGCACCGCGGTGCAGGAATCGGTGTCGACCTTGCTCACGTCGATCCCGAGATCGTTCAGCGTGCCGAACAGACTGTTCGTATTGCCGAACACATGCTGGCTCGACACGACATGGTCGCCGGCGCGCAAGAGCGTCAGGAACAACGCGCTCAAGCCCGCCATGCCGGTGGCGAAACAGACGCTGCCGCGCCCTTGCTCGAGGTCCGTCACCAGGGCTTCGAGCGCGGCAGTCGTCGGCGTGCCCTGACGCGCATAGTTGAAGTGGTTTTTCAGCGTGCCCTGGAACACGCCGATCAAGTCTTCGGCACGCTCGAAGCCGTACTGCACCGAGCTGTGGATGGGTTTGTGGATCGCGCCGTGCTCGACGCCGAAGCGCCGATCGGAGTGCACGATGCGGGTGGTGAGACGGGGGTCGGCCATGGCGGCGTCCTGCGGAGAAAGCGAAACTCGCCTCAGGATACCAGCCGGCTCGGCGGATTGCCGTGCGGGGCTGCGCGCCGGCACACCGGCTCAAGTGCCTCGGGCGCCGCAGGACCGGGCGCGCCTACTCCAACCTGCGCCGTGTCGATGTCGGCCGGAAGTCATGGGTGAGGTGGTACACCATGTCCGGAATCATCTCGTGGCGCGGATTCGCTTGCCCGACACGCCCGCTGACCCCGAGTTCGGCGGAAACGCGCACGCTTCCAAGCTGTCTCTTGGCCCAGGCAGAACTGCTCCAGACGCTGGCGCCGGTGCTCGTTTCCATGAGCTTGCTCGAGACTTCGCCTTTGACCTCGGCTTTGACGGCACCTTGCAGTCTCACGGGATCGATCACGGTGATGTCCACTTTCGGTTCCGAGTAGTTGATGCCACCGAGGAACACCGCTGCCACGCCGTACTTCGCGCCGATTTTCTTGATCGCCTCGGCATCGAGTTGCTTCGCACCCACTGCCGCGAGGACTTGATCGCGAGTGCCGAGCTCGATGAAGCGCGTCCCGGGCTGCGCTCCCTGCACGCTCTCCTGGAACTGGCGCGTTGCGTGCTGGCTCGCGGCAACGTCGTTGGTCGGGGAGGCGAACTCGATGATGCCGGTGGTCTGAAAGGCACCCATGTCGACTTGCGGCGGAACATGAACCAGAACGGTCTTGCTCGCGCAGCCGGAGAAAAACGCCAGTGCCAGCATGACGGCGGCGAGGCGGTTCGATGCGTGAAGGCGCTTGTGCATGAGAATCCTCCGGACTGGAGGGCTGAGTTTCACACGCAGCCACAGCGTCGATCGGGCCGGCCTGCGCCCTTTCTGACGAAACGTGACGCCTGCTCGCGCACAATTCCCGGTCTTTCACGAGGGCCACGATATGACGTTGCGCACGATTCAAGTCGACGAGCGACTCTACGACTACCTGCTCGACGCCTCGCTGCGCGAGCATCCGGCGCAGACCGCGCTGCGCGAGGCGACACGAAGTCACCCGCACGCCGGAATGCAGATTGCGCCCGACCAGGGCCAGCTCATGGCGTTGCTGATCAAGTTGCTCGGCGCACGGCGCACCATCGAGGTCGGCACATTCACCGGCTACAGCGCGCTGACCGTCGCGCTCGCCTTGCCTGAAGACGGACGCGTCCTCGCCTGCGACGTCAGCGACGAGTACACGCGGATCGGCAGGCCGTTCTGGAAACAGGCGGGGGTCGAACACAAGATCGAACTGATTCTCGCGCCGGCCGTCGACACGCTCGACGCGCGCCTCAAAGCCGGCGAAGCGGGCATCTATGACTTTGCCTTCATCGACGCCGACAAGGCGAGTTACGACGCGTATTTCGAGCGCTGCCTGAAGCTGGTTTGTGCGGGCGGCCTGATCGCACTCGACAACACCTTGTGGAGCGGCGCCGTGGCGCGCCCGGCAAAGGACGCCGACACCGCGGCGCTGCAGGCGCTGAACGCGAAACTGCGCATCGATGCGCGCATCGACCTCGCGTTGCTCACCGTCGGCGACGGCTTGACGCTCGCACGCAAGCGCTGAGCGGCAGCGACCGCGTCCGGGCCGCGCCGTGCGCGGGTCGGCGTCGCCTCAACCCGCGCCGCGGTCTTTGGCGTCTCGGGTGAAGAATCGATTCAGTTCGCTGCCGGGCGCTGCGTCGGCAAAGCCGTCAAACTGCCCCTGCTCGGCGAGCAGTTTCGCCGCGCGCATGAAGCCACCCCAGGCGGAACGCGCCAGCGCACCGCCGACGCTGATGCGGCGCACGCCGAGTGCGGCCACGCTTTGCAGCGTCCAGTCACTCACCGCGCCGATGAGCAGATTCACCGGCTTGGGCGCGACCGCCTTGACGACGGCACTGACTTGCTCGGGCGTGCGCAACCCCGGCGCGTAAAGCACGTCGGCGCCGGCGTTGGCGTAGGCCTGAAGGCGCGCGATCGTCTCGGCGAGATCCGGCCTGCCGACGAGAAAACACTCGGCGCGGCCGACGAGCAAGGTGTCGCCACCCCATTCATCGATGGCGCGCCGCGCCGCGCGCAGGCGCGCCACGGCTTCATCCAGATCGAACAGCGGCTGGGTGGCGTTGCCCGTCGAGTCTTCGATCGACAGGCCAGCGACGCCCGACTCGACCGCCAGACGCACGCTCTGTGCCACGCCCGCAGCGTCGGCAGCGAATCCGCTCTCGAAATCGGCGTTCACCGGAACGTCGGTGGCGGCGACGATCTCGTGCAAGTGGGCGAGCGCCATGTCGCGGGTGATCCGATTGTCGGCGTGGCCGATCGACCAGGCGAAGCCCGAACTGGTGGTCGCCAGCGCCTTGAAGCCCAGGCCTTGCAGGTAGCGCGCGCTGCCCACGTCCCAGGGGTTCGGAATGATGAAGCACCCGGCCTCGTGCAGGGTGCGAAAGCTGCGGCGCTTGGCGGCGATGCTGGGGCGAGGCTCACTCATGGCAGACACTCCTCAAAGGTTGGAGGCGCCTATTCTGGCGCGCCCTTGACTGGCAGCCTCTACTGGCGTGCCGCCCAGCGCGAAACGATGCCGTGCAACGCCGCGAGGCCGTCGGTCAGCGCGGCAGGCCCGGGCTGCAGGATCAGCGGCGACTTGATTTCGTGAAGCTCGGCGTCGCGCACCGCGGGAATCTCTGCCCAACCCTCGCGCGCCGCCACATGCTCGGGCCGGAACTTCTTGCCGCACCAAGAGCCGATGATGATGTCCGGCGCGGCGCGCACCACGTCCATGGGGTCGGCAATGATGCGGTCTTTGCCGAGGCCTGCCGCGGCGCGCTGCGGGAAAACGTCGTCGCCGCCGGCGATTCCGATCAGCTCGCTGACCCAACGGATCGCGCTGATCGGCGGCGTATCCCACTCTTCGAAGTAGACCCGTGGCCGGCGCGGCAGCTTCACCGCAGACTCACGCGTCCGCGCGAGGCCCTCGCGCAGTTGCCATGCATAGTCGCGCGCCGCGTCAGCTGCGCCGACGATCGCGCCCAGGCGCTGCACGTAGCCGAGGATCTGCTCGACCGAGCGGTGGTTCGAGATCCACACCTCGACACCACGCTTGATGAGCGCAGCGGCGATGTCGGCCTGCATGTCGGAAAAACCGATCGCCAGATCGGGCTTCAACTCGACGATGCGCTCGATCTTGGCACTCGTGAACGCCGAGATGCGCGGCTTTTCGGCGCGCGCGCGCGCCGGGCGCACCGTGAAGCCGGAGATGCCGACGATGCGCCGTTCTTCGCCCAGCGCATAGAGCACTTCGGTGGGTTCTTCGGTCAGGCAGACGATTCGTTCAGGCAGGGCACTCATGCCCCAGATTACTTAGCGGCACGGCCGTGCCGCGCCGCCTCAGGCTCGGATATAGAGCAGGCTGCCCAAGATTCGGTCCTGGACCTTGATCGTCTGCAGATTGGCCTTGAAGTCGTAGAGCGCCGCCATCTGCTCGACCAGGTCGGCCGCCAGGCCGCCGCCGCTTTGAGCGGCGCGCGTGGTGCTCGCCGACACGCCGCCATGCACCTGGGCCGCTTGCACGACCTGCTGGCGTCGGAACTTCGGCGTCATCGCATTCGCGATGTTGTGCGCCGCGCTGTCCAGCCGCAGGGTGGCGGCGGACAGTCCGGTGCGTGCGATGGCGATGGCCGCGGTCACGACGGCAAGAAGTCCACCGGCCAGGTCACAACCATCTGTTCGACGTCTTTCGCGCCGAAGTCGAATTGGCGAATTCTGGCCAGCAACTTGCGCTCGAGTTCGGCGGCCTTGAGTTCGGTCGAGACGATCCGCACGTCGATCACTTCACCCGTCGGCCCGATCTTCAACTCGAGCACGACCTTGCCTTGCAGCGAAGGTTCTTCGCGCAGGGCTCGGTTGTAGATCGCGTAGATCGCGCCCTTGTTGCGCTCGAACACGAGCTTGATCTCTTCGATCGAGCGCGATGCCTTGCCGCTGCCGCTGCGCTTGAGCGTCCCGCCGGCGCCGCCACCCGTGCCCGTGCCGTCGCCCTTGCCGCCCCCGCCGCCCGGCCCGCCACCCCCGCCCCCGCCGGCGACCCCCGCGACGAGCGTCGTTGCTCGGCCCGCGAGGCCTCCGCCGCCGGTGTCGCGGCTGAAACCTGCGGTGTTGATACCGCCGCTGCCGCGGGTGGCGTTCGAGGTGATGAGTGCGCGATCCGGCAGCCCGGCTTGCGTGCCGGCGCCGACCCCCACGCCGGTGCCGGTGCCCACCCCCGGGCCCAACTTGATGTCTTGCTTCAACTGCACCGCAATCGGCGCGCCGCGCAGTGCATTGAGTTCATTCGTCATTGCCAGCAGGCCGACGCCGGCCGCCCTGCGCCGAGCGGTTTCAATCGCTTCGCCCGGGGGCTTGTTCGGCTGGGGCCGGCGTGCCTCGGGAACCGGCGGTGCTTTGGCCGCCGGCTCGGGTTTGGGGTTTTCGGTCTTTGCGGCGTCCGGTTTGGTGAGCGGGGTGTCGGGCTTGACCGCGGGTTTGGGGGGCGGTGGCGGTTCGCGCTCGAGGATCAGTTTGGCCAGGCGCGGCGGCAATTCGGCGGGTTTGCTGCGGTCCTCCGCCGGCTTGGGCCAAAGCAGGAACAGCAGGCACAGCAAGGCGCAAGCGGCGAGCACGCGCTGGCGGATCCTGCGGAACCGCACTTCGTCTTGCACGACGATCGCCCACGGCAGCACCGGCAGGCGAAACGTCACCGCGGAGGACATGGCGGCAGCAGTGCTCACGACGCGTACTTCCCGACGACGGCAAACGAGACGTCGCTGAAATTCGCGCGCGCTGCGGTGTACATCACCTTGCGCAGCAGGCGGTAGGGAATGTCCTTGTCGCCCATGATCGTGACGGCTCTGCTCTTTTCCTCGTTTTCCTTGCGGATCACCTGGCGGCTGGACTGAAGGTCGAGCTCGGCCTTGAGGCTCGAGATCAGGTCGCCGTCGGTGCGCAGCACATCGGCCACGGAGGCAATGAGGCGGCCGCCGACGATGATGTCGGAGCCGCTGACCAGAACCACCACGGTCTCGCGTGGGCTCTTCTCAGACGTCGAGTCGGGCAACTTCACTGCCTTGTTGCTCGGCAGCAGTTCCACGCCGGTGGCGCCCGACATGAGGAAGAAGATCAGGATCGTGAAGATGTCGATCAGCGACACCAGGTTCATGTCCAGACCGCTCTTGTTGCGATCGCGCCGCTCGGCGCGTTTTTCCAGCGGACTGAGCTTCATGAGCCACCCTGCCTGCGGGGTGCGTCGCCGATCGAGATGTCGGGAAACAGCGCCGTGCGAACCGTCTTGGGGCCGTTCACGGTGAGGTTCTCGCGCACCGCGTCCATCACCTGCACGAGCGCGTCGTAGGGCGTGTCGGGTTGGGCGAGAACGGTCGCCGCGGTCTGCTCGGGGAATTTGGCCTTGATCGTCTGAACCAGGCTGCCCAGGGCCTGCACGTCATGTTTGCCCGGGCCGGTATTGGGAATGCGCTGGATCAGGCCACCGATTCTGTCGCCCACTTCGAGCGCGTCAGGGCGAATCACGATCTCCAGCTTGAGGTCCTGCACCTTCAGTTGTTCGACGCCCGACGATTGCGCCGGGAGCGTCAGGTCGAGCACCGACAGACGCGTGAACACGGCCGTCGACAACAGGAACGGCACGAGCACGACGATGAGGTTGATGAACGCCGTGACCTCGAGTTCGGCCACGTGTTTCTTGAGGCGTCTCGGCATGCTTACCTCGCGGCGCTGCCCGCCGACTCGGACTTCAGGCGCTGCACCAGATTCAGGAAGCTGATCTTCGCCGCCTCCAGGCCGTCGACGATTTCACTCGTGCGCGCTTGCAGGAAGGCGTGAATCAGCAGGAACGGAATCGCCACCATGAGTGCGAACGCGGTGTTGTTCATCGCGATCGAGATACTCGCCGAGAGCAGTTCGGCCTTTTCCGCCGGGTTCACTTGCGCGACCGCGGTGAAGCCCTTGATCAGGCCGATGATCGTGCCGAGCAGGCCGACGAGCGTGATCACGTTGGCGAAGGTCGCGATGTAGTGAGTGCGCTTTTCCAGGCGCGGCACGATTTCCATCATGCCTTCTTCCATCGCCGCGTCGAGGTCTTCGCGGCGGCTCTGACTTTGCATGCGCACCAGACCGTGGGTGACGATCTTGCCGATGGCAGCGTCGGAGTTCGAGGTCACGCCATGCGCCTCCTTGAACTTGCCGTTCTGCAACATCGGCAGGACCTTGGCCCAGAGCTTGCGGTTCTGGCTGCGCGCGCGGTTCAGGAACACGTAGCGCTCGATCGCGATCGACATGCCCAGGGCCATGATCAGGATGCTCGGGTAGATGAACAGGCCGCTGTCCTGAAAGAACTTCACGGCGGTTTCGAAGGCGGTCATGGCTTTTCTCCTAGGGGAAATCGGAAATCGAACAGTCGGTTATCGAACGGATTCGGCCGAAATTGAGGCCGCAGCGCCTATTGGGTCGGGCTGGAAGGTTGGGCCGCTGGCGTGCCACGCGCCTGGACCTGGGCGTCGTAGCGAACCTGACGCCGAAAAACATCACGGTCCAGCGGCGCGAGCGACTCGTCGAGAACGCTGGTCATCGGCCTGCCGGACAGCTCGCCGGGAACCGGCTTCTTCCAGGGCATGATGTAGAGGACCTTGGGCAACTCGCGATTGCCGATGATTTGCGAACGCTCGAGATCGGCTCGGTCCTGGGCGAACAACGGCCAGGCGAGCGCGCTGCTGCACAGCGCGATCGCGGCGCGCGCGCACAGCCTGGGGCCGTGGTTCGAATTCATTCCTTCTCCTTTCGCGCCAGCATGGCGTGCTGGGGCTTGCGGTTCTTCAGATCGGCGACCCACTTGACGACGGTGGTGTCGCCGCCGGGCGAAAGCGCGAGGTAGCGGCCGTAGAGTTCGAGCGCGCGCTTGCCGTCCCACAGGTACAGGTCGTGCAGGATTCCCAAGTTGAGGTGGGGTGACGCATAGCTCGCGTCGAGTGCGATCGCCCGTTCATAGGCCTCGCGAGCCTTCGTGAACTTGCCGACCTCGCGATACGCAATGCCGAGTTGATTGAAGAAGATCGGCTGGCTCGGACTGGCGGCGACCGCCGCCTCGAGCTCCGCCACTGCGAGTTCTGCCTTGCCTGCATGGCGGTGAATCAGCCCCAGGTTCGCGTGCGCTCCGCCGAGTTCGGGGTTCGATGCGATGAGCGCCTTGAAGCCGCGTTCGGCGTCGGCGAGCCGACCCGCACGCATCGCGCGCAACGCCTCGTCGAAAGCGCGCTGTACTGCGGCGCTGACGGGCGGCAAGTCGGCGGGCTTTTCCGGCTCAGGCGCGGCTTCGGTGTGCGCGACTGCGCTGCCAGCCGCGGACGCGGGTGAGGCGGCGGCCGGTGCCGACTGCGCGGTGTCGGTCACGGGCGCTGCGCTGGTGGCGGGGTCCGCGCTCGAAAAGCTCTCTTTCAAGCTCTTCAACGGCGCGTCGAGCGAGGCGCAACCCGCCGCGGCGACGCACAGCAGCGTCAGGATCGGCTTGTGCCAGGGGAATTCAACGGATCGCATCGATGGTCACCTCGCTGCGTTCGGACTTGCGGTAGCGCACCGGGCGCAGTTCTCCCAGCGCAGCGAAACTGTTCTTGATCCACTGATCGTAGTGGCCGTCGGCGGTGCGGCGCGCGTTCACTTCGTGCAGTTCCGCGGCCTTTTCCTCAAAGGGGAAGGCCTGCTCTTCGAGCATCACGTTGTACTGCTCGACCTCGGCCTTGGACAGCTTCTTCGGCCGCTGCGAGCCCATCAAGGCCTTGCCGAAGTCGCGATAAAGTGCCGCGGTGTGAAAGGTCGCGGCGGTCGTGACTTCGGCCACGCCGTATTCGGAGGCCACGCCGTACGCCTTCATCACCTCTTCCATCTTTGCCTTCTTCAGCTTGAGTTGCTTTTGCAGCGGCTCGATCAGCGCCACCTTGCGGTACTCCTCGAGTGCCGGCGCGGCGAGCGCGAGCGCCGCCATGCCGCCGAGTGTTTTCGTGCGCTCGGTGCGTGCCTTGCCCGCGCCACGCTCGATCTGGAAGATTTCTTTCCACAGGGCAAGCTCGCGCGCAGGATTGGCGTCGTCTTTGGCCAGGCGCGTCAGGCGAAACCGCGCTTCGAGTGCAGGTTCGAACGGTTCGGGAAACTGCTTCGCATAGCGTTCGTAGGCTCTCGTGGCGCCGGCGCGTGCCGCGGCCTTGTCGGCAGCGCCTGCCTTTGCGACCGCCCGGTCGTGCAATTCGGCGGACTGCCAGAGTGCGCCGCGAACCACTTTCGGGTCTTTGTCGGTGAGTGCGATGCGTTCGAACTCACCCGCCGCTTTCACCCAGTGCCCGTTCTCGAGATAGGCCACGGCGAGCTTCGCACCGACGTCTCCCTGCAGCGCGTGGTTCGGATAGCGCTGGCGAAAGTCTTCGAGCGTGCGAGCCGCACCATCCCAGTCTTTCAGACCCAACAACACGGCGGCCGCGTCGAACTGCGCTGTGGCTCGCACGGCGGACTGCGGTGCAAGCGTGGCGATGCGATTGAAGTGCGCGACCGCGTCGAGTGCCTTGCCCGCGGCACGCGCCTGCTCGCCCTGTTTGTAGGCCGACGCCGCCAGTCGCTCGATGAGTGCCTTGCGGGTCGGGTCGTCCTGTGCGGTCAGGGACAACACCTGGACGTAGGAACTCTCGGCTTTGGCGAAGCCGCCGCTGTCGAAGGCAACGTGGCCGATCACGGTCCAGGCCACCTTGCGCTGCGCCGCTGTGGCCGCGGGCTGCAATTCGAGGACGCGTTCGGCGACGCTTGCGGCCTGCTCGGTA
>CAVZHI010000004.1:0-243680 GCA_963775015.1 uncultured beta proteobacterium
GACCACATGTAGAGCGGCGACGGCGGCGGCGTCGGCTTCGAGCCGACTCAGCCAGCCCGATCAAGCTTGTCGGGCACAGCGACAGCGTGCTTGGGTTGGCTGCGCGCCGCGCGCGTTTCGAAGCGAACGCGGGCGTTGTAATTGGGCGACCACGGCGTTCTCACTCGCGTCGTGCCGTTCGACGCGTGCGATCACGTTGGACGCCGAACCGCCGGCCCACAATCCCGCCATGGGCCGTGCCGATCTCCACCTGCGCCAGGTCCTCGCCGCGATGGCGGGGCCCGCGGCGCAGCCGCGCGAGGACCAGGCCGCGGCGGTGGCGGCGCTGGTCGAGCAGCGCGCCCGCGTGCTCGTCGTGCAGGCCACCGGATGGGGCAAGTCCGCCGTCTACTGGGCCGCGACGTCGGCCTTGCGCGCCGCAGGGCAAGGGGCCCACGCTGATCGTCTCGCCGCTGCTGGCGCTGATGCGCGACCAGGTCAGCGCCGCGGCGCAGGCCGGCCTGCGCGCGGCCACCGTCAACTCCACCAACCTCGACGATTGGGACGCGGTCTTCGACGACATCGCCGGCGACCGCCTGGACGTGCTGCTGGTCTCGCCCGAGCGGCTGGGCAACGCGGGTTTCGCGCGGCGCCTGCCCGGCCTCGCTGGCCGCGACCGGGCTGGTGGTGATCGACGAGGCGCACTGCATCTCCGACTGGGGCTTCGACTTCCGCCCCGACTACCAGCGCCTGGCGAAGACGCTGGTGGGCATCGGCGCCGACACGCCGGTGCTCGCCACGACCGCCACCGCCAACCGCCGCGTGACGCTGGACATCGCGCGCCAGCTGGGCCCGCAGACGCTGACCTTCCGCGGCTCGCTCGCGCGTTCGTCGTTGCGGCTGGCCGTGGTGCCCGGGCTCGATGCGTTGGAACGTTATGCCTGGGTCGCCGATGCGCTGCGACGCGTTCGCGGGCTCCGGCATCGTCTATGCCCTCACGGTGGCCGAGACCGAGCGGCTGGCGGGCTTCCTGCGGTCCTGCGGCTTCGAGGTGGCGGCCTACCACGGCGGGCTGGACACCGCCGTGCGCCAGCGCATCGAGGACGCGTTGCGCCGCAACGCGCTGAAGGCCGTGGTGGCGACCTCGGCGCTGGGCATGGGCTACGACAAGCCCGACCTCGCGTTCTGCATCCACGTCGGCTCGCCGGCCTCGCCGGTGGCCTACTACCAGCAGGTGGGCCGAGCGGGCCGGGCGCTCGACGACGCGGTGGCCGTGCTGCTGCCCGCCGAGACCGACGAACGGATCTGGGCCTATTTCGCGACCGCGGGCGTGCCCGACGAGAGCGCGTCGGGCAAGATCCTCGGCGCGCTGGCGCAGGCGGCCGCGGACCCTGGTCGAGCTGGAGAACGCCACCGCGATCCGCCGCGGGCGGCTCGAGGGCCTGCTGAAGATCCTGGCCGTCGACGAGGTGGTGCAGCGCGACGGCTCGGCCTGGGCGCTCACCGGCAAGCCGTGGACGTATCGACGCCGAGCGCTGGCAGGCGCTGGCGCAGGTGCGCGAGCGCGAGGCCGGCCTGATGCGTTCGTTCGCCGCGCGGCGCGGGCTGCCTGATGCGCTTCCTGCAAGAAGCGCTGGACGATCCCGAGCCCAGCGACTGCGGGCGCTGCAGCGTGTGCACGGGCCGGCTTCCCGGCCCGGGCGCGCGGCCCGGCGCCGGGCGCATCGAGGCGGCGCGCGTATTCGCACGCGGGCAGGACGTGGTGATCGAGCCGCGCAAGCTCTGGCCGACGGGCGCGCGGCGCGGCGCGGCCGCAAAGGCCGCATCGTCGGCTGCAGCGAAGGCCGCGCGCTGGCCTTCGCCGACGATCCCGGCTGGGCCGAGGCGCTGCTGCCGCTGTTCCGCGCCCGAGGGCCCGCGCCCGCGCCGGTGCTCGACGGCGTGGTCGAGGTGCTCGCCCGCTGGCGGCGCACCTGGGGCGCCAGGCCCGTGGCCGTGGTGCCGATGCCGTCGGCGCTGCACCCGCAGCTGATCCGCTCGGTGGCGTAGCACGTGGCGTCGGTGGGCAAGCTGCCGCTGGTCGACGCGCTGCGCTTGGCAGGCCCGACACCGGGTGTCGACGTCGCGTCCGGCGCCAAGGTGGCGGCGCTGCTCGAGGCCCTCGCGCTGCGGCCCGAAGTGGCGATGCCGGCCGGGCCGCTGCTGCTGATCGACGCCCGCTAGCGCAGCGGCTGGTCGATGACCGTGGCGGCCGCGTTGCTGCGCGAGGCCGGTGCCGCGGCGGTGCTGCCGCTGGTGCTGCACCAGTTGCCTTGAGGGTTCGCCGCGCCGGACCCCTGCCAGGGCTGCTAAGGCGTCCAGGGCCACGAGTTCGGGTGACGCACGGGCGGCGACATGGCTGTGGCCTTTGGGCCTTTGTGCCTTTGTATCGGGCACGTAATCACTCAGTGTTCGCCAGGCAATCGTTGCGCTGATCAGGTCTGACCGGCCTAGACTTCGGCCATGGGAGCGACGTTGCAAGCCACCGAAGTCGCCCGGCCGGACGCTCGGCTCGAGGCGCTGCGTCGCATCGCGCTCGTCATGGCCGCGCCGGTGGACGATGCGCTGATCGAACGCCTGGTCGGCGAACTCGCCGAGGTGTTGCCTGCGGCGACCGCCTTCGTCGCGACCTTCAGCGACCCGACCCGCGCCCACCTGCGGACCTTGGCCGCCTGCTTCGACGGCAGGCCGCTGCCGAACTTCGAGTACGCCGTCGCGGGCTCGCCTTGCGAAGCCGTGGTCGGCCGCGAGTTTCGCTACATCGGCGCCGGCGTGCTGGCGCAGATCGACCCGAGCAGCGTCTTCGCCGCAGCGAAGCTCGATGCCTACGCCGCGTTTCCTTTGAACGATATCCAGGGCACGCCGCTCGGCGTGTTGGCGGTGATGGGCCGTGAGCCCATCGCCGGCGGCGACGCGAGGCACGCCGAGGTGATGTTGAAGGTGGTGGCTGGCCGCCTCGCCTCCGAACTGGAGCGCCGGCAGACGCTCGAGCTGATGCAGCGCGCCGCACTCGCGGTGTCGGCGGCGCAGGGTGGCGCCGTCTTCGATGAACTCGTGCGCATGCTCGCGACGCTGTTGCAGCTCGAGTTTGCGTTCATCGCCTGCCTGGACCCCGAGGACCATCAGACGCTGAAGGTTCTCGCCTTGTATGCCGACGGGCGCACCCTGCACGGCCTGCACTACCCGCTCGCCACCTCGCCCTGCCGCCATGTGCTGGGCCAGCGTTTCCGGGCCTTTCCGAGCGGGTCTTGCGCGCCAGTTTCCGGACGACCCTACCGTACTCTCCAAGGGCGCCGAGAGTTATGCCGGCCACCCGTTGACCGGCCACAACGGCAAGCTTACCGCTCGGGGTGATCGCGGTGGGCTCGCGCGCGCCGATGATCGACGCCGAGCGCATCGAGGCCCTGCTGAAGATATTCGCGGTTCGTGCCGCTGGCGAATTCGAGCGGCAGCGGTCCATCGAACAGCTGCGCCGCTCCGAAGCAAGCTATCGCACGATCTTCGACGCGGCCAAGGACGCGATTTACGTCTACGACTGGGAGAGCCTGGCGCTGCTGGACGTGAACCAGCGCGCCTGCGACGACAGCGCGTGCAGCCGCGAAGAATTGCTGCAAGCCGGCGTCGACTCCGCAGCGTCGGGCCATGGTGCGGACCTGCTCGACTGCGTCAGACCGCACCTGCAACACGCCAGGCTCGACCGCTGCCCACCCTTCGAGTGGCTCGGGCGCGACAAGCGCGGCGCCCCGCTCTGCTATGAGATGCACCTCAAGCCGGTGCTGCTCGACGACCGCCGGCGCATTCTCGCCTTCGCACGCAACATCACCGAGCGCAAGTGCGGTCGAGACGAAGCTTCGCGCGAGCGAAGAACGAGTACCGCGCGATCTTCAACGCGTCAGCGGACGCGCTGATTCTTTGGGACAGACGAGTTGCGTCGCGTCGACGTGAACGACGGGCTTACGAGCGCCTGTACGGTTGGTCACGCGCCGAAGTCGTCGGCAAGGCCTACGAACACTTGCCCGATGCGCCCGAATACATGCGAGCCTCGGCAGGCGATGGTGCGAGCGCTCTCGCGGGCGAGAGCAGCCGTGCTGAGAGCTGGAAACAATGGAGAAAGGACGGCGCGCGGCGTCAGCACCGAGGTCCGCGGCGATCCCGTTCACGCACCGTGGTCAGCCGCATGTGCTGACACATGGGGCGCGACATCACCGAGCGGCGACGCGAGGCCGAGCGCGCGCAGCTCGGCGGCAGCTGCGCCAGGCGCAGAAGATGGAGGCGATCGGCCAGCTCACCGGCGGCATCGCGCACGACTTCAACAAATCCTGCACGGGCGTCCTCGGCAACCTGGTGATCGCGCAGGAGCGCGGCCGAGGCTCGGCGACGACCGCGCCTCGTGCGCCAGCTCGGCCAGGCGCGGCTGGCCACGGAGCGTGCGCGCGACCTGATCGCGCAGATGCTCGCGTTTGCGCGCGCAAGCCCGGGGGCGGCGCGCGCTGGAGCTGCGCGCCGCTGGTGCACCAGGCGGATGGGGTTGCTGCGGCCGACCTTGCCGTACGTCGGTGATGATCGACGTGCGGGCCGGACGATGCGCTGCTGCCGCAGGTCGATGCCGACACAGTTCAGCTCGAGCAGCTGCTGTTCAACCTGTGCATCAACGCGCGTGACGCCGTCGGGGGTGCCGGGCGCATTCGGGTCGGGATCCATCCGGCAAAGGGCGGCTGGCGTTGCCAGTCCTGTGGCGAGATTGGCGCCACAAGGAAACTGGGTCGAGCTTGCAGGTGCAGGACGATGGCTGCGGCATCGCCCCGGACACGCTGCGGCCGCATCTTCGATCCCTTCTTCACTACCAAGCTCGCGGGCAGCGGTTCGGGAATGGGCCTGGCGATGGTGCACGGCCTCGTGCGCGAGCGATGGCCGGCACATCGGCGTGCAAACCCGCGTCGGCGCGCCGGGCACCCTTTCAGCCGCTGCTGCCGGCCCGCGCCGCGGCTGCGATGGCGCCGAGGCCGTGGTCGACGCGGCCTCGGCCTGCGGAGAACTCGGCATTGCTTGCTCTTGCACGGCCGCGTTCTGGTCGTGGAAGACGATGCGCGTGGCCGGCGACTTCCTCGCCGAGCAACTCGCCCACTGGGGGCTGCGAGGTCATGCTGCAGCGCGACGCGCGCGATGCCATGGTCTGGCTCGAAGACGCCACCCAGGGGTCTGGACCTGCTGATCACGGACCTCACAATGCCGCACCTGTCTGGCCTGCAACTTGCCGAGCGCGCGCTGGACCTGCGGCCTGGGCTGCCCGTGCTGCTGGTGAGCGGCGATCTGGCGCAGGCCGATGCACAGGCGCTGGAGCGCGCCGGCGTTCGCGCCACGCTTGCCAAACCGATCGATTCGAAGGCGCTGCGCAGCGCGATCAAGGTCGCGTTGGCCCCGCATTGAGTGGGGTCGTCACGGCAGATCCCAGCCGTGATCCCACAAGCGTCGCCGTGTGGCCTGAGCCAGGTCGGCAGACTCGGCGGCGTACGAAGCAAGCTCGCAGCGTGCGATGCCCAGGTCTCGCAGCGTGGCGTCGCTCAACGTGGCGAGCGCCTGGGTGCGTCGCCGCTTGCCTGCGCGCTGCCTTCCAGCGCTGCCAGACGGTGTGGGCCCATTCGGTGACATGGCCGGCGAAAGCGCGGGCCACACCACCGGTTGCCGGGAGGCGATATTCAGTCATGGTTTCTCCTGTGTTTCGGCATGCCCACCGGCGCCCGGGTGGCGCTTGCGATTAAGCCGCCATCGGCAGCGGCATTTCGGGATGCTTCGGCATGGCGTAGGTCAGGGGTGCAGCGCGGCCTGGATTCGCGCCGCCTGCGCGTCGTTGATCAGTGCAAACAGCAGCTTGCGAAAGCGCGGCTCCATCACGCCGGAGACGATGTACTGCCAGCGATACGCCTTGAGCACCTGGCGTGCACCTGCTCGGCTCGGCGGCGCTGAACTTGCGCCCGACGATGCTGCGAAGTAGCGCGCATCCGCCTGGGCCTGAGCCTGCAGGATGCCGTCGACCGCGCCGACGAGCGCGATCAGGTCGTCGACCGCGGCGTCGCGCTGCGGCTCGGCGTCAGCTTCGCGTCCTCGCGCTGCCACTCGAGCTCGTCGAGGATCGCGTGCTGCGACTCTTCCTTCCAGTGGTACAGGAAGACGTCCTTCCACAGCGGGGACAGATTCGGCGTCCGGCTCGATGCTGGCGCGGTAGTGCGCCTGGGTGAAGAGCTCGATGGCAGGTCAGCGCCAGCACCGCCCAGGTGCGCTTGCCCAGCACGGCGCCGCGACCGCGTTGGCATCGGCGTCATCACGTAGCCGGCGGGCATGTCGGCGGCCATCATCTGCTCCAGGCGGCGGAACAGCTCCTGGTGCTTCAGTTCCTCGTCGGTCATGCCCACCAGCGCCTCGAGCGCCACCTGGTCGCCGAGCCAGTGCTCGCGGCTCAGTCCGAGCACCTTGGCGCCGATGAAGCGCTCGACGAGACCGAAGATGTAGGCATAGGTGCGGCCCTGCACCTGGCTCAGCAGGCGCTTGTCGGCCGCGTCCAGGAAGCCAGCTCGTCGACCAGCGACAGGCGTGAGGGCAGGAAGGTTTTGGTGTAGTCGAAGCGGCGGCCGCGGATCACGTCGCGGTCGATCTCCCAGCGCACGCGCTTGGAGGCTTCGATGACCTTGGCGTAGCGGCCGGTGGTGGGCGGGCGGGCATGGCGGATACGGTTTGCATGAGTGGCTCCTCTCGGTGTTGGACCCCGCGGCACCTTGCTGCGGGGCATGGGGGTCACTTTGCAAGGCGTGCGTATCGGCGTGATGTCGCTCGCGCACGGTTCGGTTGTCGACGTGTATCCGCGGCGTTGCGCCGGCGCGGAATCGCGCCGAACGCGGCGCGTTTGTTGCCGCTTTGTATTCGCCCCTTCCGCGGCGTGGTGGCCCGCGGCAGAATGTTGGGCATGGCGCGCGCCCACCAACCTGCTCGATCGTCGACGACGACCCCTCGGTGCGCGAGCTGCTGCTCGAGTACCTGGGCGACCAAGGCTACGCGGTGCGCGCCGCCGCCGACGGCACGGCGATGCGCGCCGAGATCGAACGCGAACTTCCCGACCTGGTGCTGCTCGACCTGCGCCTGCCCGGCGAGGACGGGCTGACGCTGGCGCGCTACCTGCGCCAGCGCTACGACGTCGGCATCATCATGGTGACCGCTTCGGCGACGTCGTCGACCGTGTCGTCGGCCTGGAGACGGGCGCCGACGATTACATCGCCAAGCCGTTCGACCCGCGCGAGCTGCTCGCGCGCGTCAAGAGCGTGCTGCGCCGCATGCAGGCGCGCCCGCCCGAAGCAGCTGCGCGACCCGCCGGCGACCCGACCGCGCCGCAGCGCGCAGCGCTTCGGCCGCTGCGAAGTCGAGCTCGATTCGCGCCGCCTGTTCGATCGACGCGATGGCGCGCGAAGAGCTGGCGATGACAGCGATGGAGTTCGACCTGCTCTGCGTCTTTCTCGCCAACCCGAACCGGGTGCTTTCGCGCGACCAGCTCCTGCTGCACACTCGGAACCGCGAATGGGAGCCGTTCGACCGCTCGATCGACATCCGCATCGGCCGGCTGCGGCGCAAGGTCGAGCCCGATCCCGGGCGAGCCGCGCTGCATCCGGACCGTGCGCAGCGCCGGGTACATGTTCGTTCCCGCGGGTTGACGCGCGGGTGATGGGTTTACCGCGAGTTCAGGCTCCGCTCAGCAGGGCCCGCTGCTGCGCCGTGGAATAGTCCGCCAAACGGGGGGTGCATGCCGACCCTGCGGGAATGTGCCGACTCGATAGAATGGGCCATGCCCACCGACAAACCGAACCCGCCTGCGCTTCCGCCAGCGCCGGTGCTGCCTGACGACGGGCATGGGACGGTTGTTGCCGAACGGCGTACCAAGAGGACCGAACCGCCTCGCATGTACCAGGTCGTGTTGCTCAACGACGACTACACGCCGATGGAGTTCGTGGTGATGGTTCTTCAAGAGTACTTCCAACGGGACCTCGAATCGGCCACACTCATCATGCTCAAGATCCATCACGAAGGGCGTGGTGTGTGTGGGGTCTATTCGAAAGACGTGGCGACGACAAAAGTCGAGTTGGTGCTGGCTGCCGCAAGGCGTGGGGGCCACCCGTTGCAATGCATCCTGGAGGCCGCATGATTGCGCAAGAGTTGGAAGTCAGTCTGCACATGGCGTTTGTCGAGGCACGCCAGCAGCGCCACGAATTCATCACCGTCGAGCATCTGCTGATGGCGCTGCTCGACAACCCGTCGGCCGCCGAAGTGCTGCGCGCCTGCTCGGCGAACATCGACGACTTGCGCAAGAGTCTGTCGGGGTTCATCAAGGAGAACACGCCCACGGTGGCGGGCTCGGACGAAGTCGACACGCAGCCCACGCTCGGTTTCCAGCGCGTCATCCAGCGCGCCATCATGCATGTGCAGTCCACCGGCAGCGGCAAGAAGGAAGTGACCGGCGCGAACGTGCTGGTCGCGATCTTCGGCGAAAAGGACTCGCACGCTGTGTACTACCTGCACCAGCAGGGCGTGACGCGCCTGGACGTGGTGAACTTCATCGCCCACGGCATCAAGAAGAGCGAGCCGCCCGAGCCGACGAAGTCGAATGAATCGAATTCGAACAACGAAGGCGAGAAAGAAGAAGCCGACAGCAAAGGCTCGCCGCTGGACCAGTTCACGCAGAACCTGAACCAGCTCGCACGCGACGGCAAGATCGACCCGCTCATCGGCCGTGAGTACGAAGTCGAGCGCGTGATCCAGGTGCTGTGCCGGCGCCGCAAGAACAACCCGCTCCTGGTGGGCGAAGCGGGCGTGGGCAAGACGGCGATCGCTGAGGGCCTGGCGTGGCGCATCACGCAAGACGACGTTCCTGAAGTGCTGGCCAAGTCGGTGGTCTACTCGCTCGACATGGGCGCGCTGCTCGCCGGAACCAAGTACCGCGGCGACTTCGAACAGCGCCTGAAGGGCGTGCTCAAGCAGCTCAAGGATCAGCCCAACGCGATTCTCTTCATCGACGAGATCCACACCTTGATCGGCGCCGGTGCGGCGTCGGGCGGTACGCTGGACGCGAGCAACTTGCTCAAACCCGCGCTCAGCTCGGGCGCGATGAAGTGCATCGGCGCGACCACGTTCACCGAGTACCGCGGCATCTTCGAAAAAGACGCTGCGCTGTCGCGCCGTTTCCAGAAGGTCGACGTCGTCGAGCCTTCGGTGGAGCAGACGATCGAAATCCTCAAGGGCTTGAAGTCCAGGTTCGAGGATCATCACAGCGTGAAGTACGCGCTCGGCGCCTTGCAGGCCGCAGCCGAGCTGTCGGCCAAGTTCATCAACGACCGGCACCTGCCCGACAAGGCGATCGACGTGATCGACGAAGCCGGTGCCGCGCAGCGCATCCTGCCGAAGAACAAGCAGAAGAAAACGATCACGCGCGCCGAAGTCGAAGACATCGTGGCGAAGATCGCGCGCATCCCCCCGGCAAGCGTGTCCAGCGACGACCGCTCCAAGCTGAAGAGCCTGGACCGAGACCTGAACAGCGTCGTGTTCGGCCAGGAGCCGGCGATCGAGGCGCTGGCGGCGGCAATCAAGATGGCGCGCTCGGGCTTGGGTCGGCCTGACAAGCCGATCGGCTCGTTCCTGTTCAGCGGCCCCACGGGCGTAGGCAAGACGGAAGTGGCGCGCCAGCTCGCCTACATCCTGGGCATCGACCTGATTCGCTTCGACATGAGTGAATACATGGAGCGCCACGCAGTGAGCCGTCTGATCGGCGCGCCCCCGGCTACGTCGGCTTCGACCAAGGCGGTTTGCTCACCGAAGCGATCGCGAAGAAGCCGCACGCCGTGCTGTTGATGGACGAGATCGAGAAAGCGCACCCGGACGTCTTCAACGTGCTGCTGCAGGTCATGGACCACGGCACGCTCACCGACAACAACGGGCGCAAGGCGGACTTTCGCAACGTCATCATCATCATGACGACGAACGCCGGCGCCGAGACGATGAACAAGGCGACGATCGGCTTCACGACGGCGCGCGAGCAGGGCGACGAGATGGTCGACATCAAGCGCATGTTCACGCCCGAGTTCCGCAATCGCCTGGACGCGATCGTCAGCTTCAAGTCGCTCGACGAAGAAATCATCCTGCGCGTCGTCGACAAGTTCCTGCTCCAGCTCGAGACGCAGCTGAACGAGAAGAAGGTCGAAGTCACCTTCACCGACAACCTGCGCAAACACCTGGCGAAAAAGGGCTTCGACCCGTTGATGGGTGCGCGGCCGATGCAGCGCCTGATCCAGGACACGATTCGGCGCGCCCTGGCCGACGAACTGTTGTTCGGTCAGTTGGTCGACGGTGGGCGCTTGACGGTGGACGCGGATGCCGACGGCAAACCGATCCTCGACATCACGCCGACGAAGAAGAGCGACAAGCCCAAGGCCGAGCCGGCGACTGCCTGACGCAGGCGGGCGATCCGCCTGAAGTCTCAGCTCGGTTCAGGGCCGGGCGCTTGATGCCGCGGCCGCTGCCGCCGGATCCTGGCGATAAAAGCCCGCCAACAACTCGTAGAGCTGCGGATGCGCGTCGCGTGCTGCTTGCGGCACGGTGAAGAAGGCTTCCGAAGCGACGGCGAAGAACTCGTCGGGTGACTCTGCGCCGTAGGGGTCGAGAACCGTCTCTTCTTCGGCGTCGACCGCTTCGCAGAAGCGTTGGTACTCGGCGTTCAGGACCGCGGCCCAATGTTCGCGAGCGCGCCGATCGGGCAGTGGCGGGATGCCGTCGGCCACACCGTCGCGCATGTCCAGGATGTGCGCGAATTCGTGGATGACGACGTTGTAGCCCCAGTCGGCCGACTCGCCGCTGCCCTGCACGTCGTGCCACGACAGCATGAGCGGCCCGCCTTCCATCGCCTCGCCGCTCAGCTCCTCCTCGAATTGATGCACGACGCCGATCTCGTCGACGATCTCGCGTTGCGCGACCACCGCATCGGCGTGCACGACGATGCCCTTGAAGCCGCTGTACCAGTGCAGCCCGAGGCGCAGCACGGGAAGGCACGCCTGGGCCGCGATCGCCACCGCCATCTGATCGTCGACGTCGAGCCCGCCGGCGCCGAAGAACTCCTTCTCCGCAAGAAACAGCGTGGCGAGTTCGCGCAACTCGCCGAGCGCGGCCGCGTCGAGGTCAGCGAGAAAGCCGTAGCGCAACAGCGTCAGCTGCCAAAGCGCATCGGGAATGCTGCGTGTGCGCAGCACACGGGCGCGGCGCGCCTGCTGCCAGGCATTCCACAGGCTTCGCATGTCAAATCCAGGGAATGCGCTGCACGCCGGTGGCGTCGATGCGAAGCACTTCGCCGCGCGCCAGGCCATCGTCGTCAAGGCTCCAGTCGCTGAGGACATGGCGCACATATCCGGCTGCGGGGGAATCGGTGCCCGGGCGGTGCGTGTGCCCATGGATCAGCGTCTTCGAGTTCGCACGCAGAAGCCACTGCAGCGCTGTCGGCGTATCGATGTCGACCTCCTCATCCCCCGGTCGTTGTGTTTGGCGCTCGATGCTTCCGGCACGCAGCTCGCGCGCGAGTTCGCGCCTCTCCTCGAGCGGCCGAGTCAGCAGCTCGGACTGCCACTTCGGGTTGCGCACCATCGTCCGGAACGACTGGTATTCGGTGTCGGCCAGGCACAGCGCGTCGCCATGCGTCAGCAGGTAGCGCTGCCCGAAGGCGACGAGCACGGTCGGGTCGTGAAGCGATTCCATGTGGCACGCCTCGAGCGCGTCGCGGCCGAGCAGGAAGTCCCGGTTGCCGATCATGAACGCCAGATGCGTTCGGACCGAGGCGCGTTCAAGTGCGCCAATGCAGAGCGCTTCAAACTCGGAAACGCGCGAGTCATCGCCGACCCAGGAATCGAACAGGTCGCCCAGGATGAAGACTGCGTCGGCGCGCGTCTGCTCCAGATAGCGCAGCCACGCGGAGAGCGTGCGCGGCGTTTGCGGCGCCAGGTGCAGGTCGCTGATGATCTCGATGCTGCGCAGGGGCGTCGGCGCGACCCATTCGCTCCAACGAGCCACGCCGAGGTCGACCACGGAATTCAGGGCACGCGCTTGGCGCTGAGGATCACGACGTTTTCCACGGGCACGTCGTCGTGGCCGCCGCGCCGCGTGGTGCCGACCTTTTCGATCGAGTCGACCACGTCGGTGCCGCCGATCACTTTGGCGAACACAGCGTAGCCCCAGCCCTGCGCGCTCTCCGACTTGAAATTCAGGAAGGCGTTGTCGGTCGTGTTGATGAAGAACTGCGCGGTCGCCGAATGCGGTGCCGAGGTGCGCGCCATCGCCAGCGTGTACTTGTCGTTCTTCACGCCGTTGTTCGCTTCATTCGTGAGCGGCGCGCGCGTCGGCTTTTGTGTCATGGCGGCGTCGAAACCGCCGCCCTGGATCATGAAGCCCTTGATGACGCGGTGGAACACCGTTCCGTCGTAGTGGCCGGCGTCGAGGTAGGCGAGGAAGTTGCGCACCGATTCCGGCGCGCGTGCGTTGTCAAGTTCGATCTTGACGGTCCCGAGGTTCGTTTCCAGTTCCACCTGTTGATTCATGTCACGGCTCCAGCGTCGCTTGTTTGATGATGACGGCCTGCACCGGAACGTTCTGGTGCGGACCCTTGCTGCCTGTGGGGACGGCGCGAATCTTGTCGACGACGTCCATGCCGGCCACCACTTTGCCGAACACGGCGTAGCCGTTGCCGTCGCGCGATTCGCTGGCGTTCAGGAAGGCATTGTCCTTGAGGTTGATGAAGAACTGCGAGGTCGCTGAATTCGGGTCTCCGGTGCGCGCCATGGCCACGGTGCCACGGGTGTTCAGAAGGCCGTTCTTGCTCTCCAGCGGGATCGGCGCGCGCGTCGGCTTTTGCGTCAGGTCGGGCAGCATGCCGCCGCCTTGAATCATGAAGTTGTCGATGACGCGGTGAAATATCGTCCCGTCGAAGTGACCGTCCTTCGCGTATTGCACGAAGTTCGCCGCCGACTTCGGCGCCTTCGCGGCGTCGACTTCGATCACGATGTCGCCCATCGAGGTGGCGAACTTGACCTTCTGCGCCAGCGCCGGCAGCGTGGCCGTTGCGCAGGCGATCAGGGTGGCGCCGGCAAATCCGCGCGACCACGCAAGGAGGACTTTTCGATTCATGGAAGTCTGGCTCTTTCAGGGTTGGGAGGGGGAGAAGCGTTCACTGCGGCGCGGTCGGTGCGCCGCGCTTCGCGGCGAACAGTTCGCGCACCAGCGCCAATTTGCCGGGCACCCGGTTGTTCGCCGGGTCGAGCGCGAGCGCACGCGCGTAGGCGCGGCTCGCGAGCATGCCATGGATGTCGCCGAGATTCTCCAGCGCCGTGGCGTAGCCGGGGTTGCTGCGCAAGGCCTGTTCCAGGGCGACACGCGCGCGCTCAAATTCGCCACCCGCTGCGTGCAGCGCGGCCAGATTGTTGTACGGTTCGGCCAACTCGGGAAAGTCCTCAGTGAGTTGCTGAAACACCTCGATCGCTTCGGCGCCGCGCTGGGTTTCGGCAAGCACCACACCTTTGGCAAACCGCACTTGCGCATCTTTAGGCTGGGTGGCGAGAATCTTCTCGGCAAGCTGCAGCGCTTCTGCGCTACTGCCTGCACGGTGCAGGCGCGTGATCTCGTCGACTTCTGCAGACGCCGCAGACGCCGGCGCCGCCGTGAGGAGGAGCAGGGCAGCCCAGCACCAGAGGGGCAATCGAAAACGCAGCTTGCGCATGGTCCGTGATCAGCGTTCAATGGCGAGCCGCGCCGCAGAAAAAGCTGCGCATGCGAGCGTGATTTGCGAGGATTTTCGGCCGGTATACTGAAAATCGATTCTACGCTGCCGCTGCCTCTCGTCGCTCCTCCAATGGCCCTTCGGATTCACAACACCTTATCGCGACGAGTCGAGCCGTTTCGCCCCATCACGCCGGGGCAAGTGCGCATGTATGTGTGCGGCATGACGATCTACGATCTGTGCCACATGGGGCACGCACGCTTCCTGATGGCCTTCGATGTGATCTATCGTTGGCTGCGCGTCTCGGGCTTCGACGTGACCTACGTGCGCAACATCACCGACATCGAAGACAAGATCATCAAGCGCGCGCTCGAGCGCGGCATTTCGATTCGCCAGTTGACCGACGAGATGACCGCCGCGATGCACCAGGACATCGACGCCTTGGGCATCGCGCGCCCGACGTTCGAGCCGCGCGCCACCGAGCATGTGCCGCAGATGCTCGAGATGATCGCCACGCTCGAGGCGAAGGGTTTGGCGTATCGCGCGGCGAGCGGCGACGTCAACTTCGCGGTGCGCAAATTTCCCGGCTACGGCAAGCTCTCGGGCAAGTCGCTCGATCAATTGCGCGCCGGCGAGCGCGTGGCGGTGGCGCAGGACAAAGACGACCCGCTGGACTTCGTGCTCTGGAAAGCCGCCAAGGACTCGGAGCCCGATGACGCGAAATGGGGCAGCCCGTACGGCCAGGGCCGGCCCGGCTGGCACATCGAATGTTCGGCGATGTGCCGCGCGCTGCTCGGCGCGCACTTCGACATTCACGGCGGCGGCATGGACTTGCAGTTCCCGCACCACGAGAATGAAATCGCGCAGAGCGAGGGTGCGACGCCGGGGCCGTTCGTCAACTATTGGTTGCACAACGGCTTTCTCAACGTCGACAACGAGAAGATGTCCAAATCGCTGGGCAACTTCTTCACCATCCGCGATGTGCTCGCGCGCTACGACGGCGAAACGGTGCGCTTCTTCATGATCCGCACCCACTACCGGAGTCCGTTCAACTTCAGCGATGCGAACCTCGACGACGCGCGCAACGCGTTGCGGCGCCTCTACACCGCGCTCGATGGCGTGAGAGTCGACGAAGAAGCGGCGCTGGACTGGAACGAGCCGCGCGCTGCCGCGTTTCGCGCCGCGATGGACGACGACTTCAACACGCCGGGCGCGGTGGCGGTGCTGTTCGAGTTGGCGGGCGAACTGAACCGGACGCGCTCGCCGCGCGACGCGGCGCTGCTGCGCGACCTGGGAGCGACGCTCGGGTTGTTGCAACAGGCGCCGCGCTCCTACCTGCAGGGCGGCGGGGGTCTGGACGAAGCGGCGATCAAGCTCGTCATCGCGCAGCGCGATGCGGCCAAACAAGGCAGAGACTTTGCCACCGCGGATCGGCTGCGCAAGGAATTGGCCGCGCAAGGCGTGGTCTTGCAGGACTCGCCCCAGGGCACGACCTGGGTCAAGGGCTAGGCGCCGCAGGAGCACGACTTGGGAGTGATCGCGCAACCTCAGTACTGGGACGAAGCCTGCAAGCATCTGGCCAAGCGCGACCGCGTCATGCGCAAGCTGATTCCGAAGTTCGGCGACGGCCGCCTGCAGAGCCGCGGCGATGCGTTCACGACGCTGGCGCGATCCATCGTCGGGCAGCAGATTTCAGTGAAGGCGGCGCAGACCGTCTGGGACCGGTTCACCGCCTTGCTCGACGACGCGTCGGCGAGCCTGCTGCCGGCGAACGTGTTGCTGCTTGGCGCACAGAACATTCGCGCGGCGGGGCTGTCGGCGCGCAAGGTCGAGTACCTGTGCGACCTGGCGCATCACTTCGAGTCGGGCGCGGTTCACGTCGACCAATGGCAGCGCATGGACGACGAAGCGATCGTCGAAGAACTCGTCGCGATCCGCGGCATCGGCCGCTGGACCGCCGAGATGTTCCTCATCTTCCACCTCATGCGCCCGAACGTGCTGCCGCTGGACGACGTCGGGCTGCTGAAGGGAATCAGCGTGAATTACTTCAGCGGCGAGCCGGTGTCGCGTGCCGAAGCGCGCGAAGTCGGCGACGCCTGGGCGCCTTTTCGCTCGGTGGCCACATGGTACATTTGGCGCAGCCTGGACCCACTGCCGGTGGAATACTGAGGCGGTCGTTGGTGCGTTGACGGCGCATCCCACTGACCTTGCCGCGCCTGAGAGCCAGAACCCATGAGCAAACGACACTTCCTCGAATTCGAACAACCCGTCGCCGAACTCGAATCGAAAATCGACGAGTTGCGCTACGTTCAATCGGAGTCTGCGGTCGACATCTCGGAAGAGATCGACCGCCTGAGCAAGAAGAGCCTGCAGCTCACGAAAGATCTGTACTCGAACCTGTCGCCCTGGCAGGTGACGCAGATCGCGCGCCACGCGCAGCGCCCCTACACGCTCGACTACATCAGCGAAATCTTCACCGACTTTCTCGAGCTGCACGGCGACCGAACCTATGCCGACGATCAGTCGATCGTGGGTGGCCTGGCGCGCTTCAACGGCCAGTCGTGCGTCGTGCTCGGGCACCAGAAAGGTCGCGACACGAAGGAGCGCGGCGTGCGCAATTTCGGCATGTCGCGCCCCGAGGGCTATCGCAAGGCGCTGCGCCTGATGAAGCTCGCCGAGAAGTTCGGCCTGCCGGTCTTCACCTTCGTCGACACGCCGGGTGCCTACCCTGGCGTCGGCGCCGAAGAGCGCGGCCAATCGGAAGCGATCGGGCGCAACATCTTCGAGATGGCGCAGCTCGAGGTGCCGATCATCGCCACCATCATCGGCGAAGGCGGCTCGGGCGGTGCCCTCGCGATCAGCGTCGGCGACCAGGTGCTGATGCTGCAGTACGCCGTCTACTCCGTGATTTCTCCGGAAGGGTGTGCGTCAATTCTCTGGAAGACCTCCGAGCGCGCCTCCGACGCCGCCGACGCCCTGGGCATCACCGCGCACCGCCTGAAGGCGCTGGGCCTCATCGACAAGATCGTCAGCGAGCCGGTGGGCGGAGCGAACCGCGATCCGAAGCAGATGGCGGCCTTCCTCAAGCGTGCACTGAGTGATTCGCTGCGACAGCTGAGCGACCTCAAGCCGAAGGAACTGCTGCAGCGCCGCTACGAACGCTTGCGCGCCTACGGGCGTTTCAGCGACACCACCGAGCGCTGAACCCGCAGCGCAGCTCCGGCCGGCGCAGCGCCATGTGCCACGCATGACGGCCGCCCCCTCGCCGAAGGTTCGAGCCACGCACCGCAGCGTCGCCGTGGCGTTCAGCGGCGGGCGAGATTCCACCGCGCTGTTGCACGCCACCTTGGCCGCCGCAGAACCGCTCGCAGTCCACGTGTTCGCCATGCACGTGCACCATGGCTTGAGCGCGCAAGCCGATGCATGGCTCGAGCATTGCGCCGCGTTGTGCGCGCGCTGGGCGCGCCGCGGTCGGCCGGTGACCTTCATTGCGCAGCGCATCGCTGCCAAGCCGATGCCCGCGCAAAGCATCGAAGCCTGGGCGCGCGAGCAGCGCTATACGGCATTGCGCAAGCTCGCGCTGACGCATGGGATCGGCCTGGTCCTGCTCGCGCAGCATCAGCGTGACCAAGCCGAGACCTTCCTCTTGCAGGCGTTGCGCGGCGCGGGAGTCGCCGGCCTGTCGGGCATGGCGCGGATCGCGCAGCGCGACGGCATCACGTGGGCGCGGCCCTGGCTGGACCGGCCGCGCGAGGCGATCGAGACTTACCTGCGTGCACATCGCCTGCGCTTCATCGACGACGACAGCAACGCCGACCCGCGCTTTGCGCGCAATCGCCTGCGCCTTCAGGTGTGGCCCGACTTCGTGCGCGCTTTCCCGCAGGCGCAAGCTGCGTTGGCGCAAAGCGCGGCGTGGGCCCAGGAAGCCGACGCCTGCCTGGAAGAACTCGCGGCGCTGGACCTCGCCGCCGTCGCCACGGATCGTGGCCTGGATGTCAACGCGTGGAAGGCCCTGAGCGCGGCGCGACGCAGCAACCTGTTGCGCGCCTGGGTTGGCAGGCAGGCAGGTCACGCCGCGCCGGCGAGCCTGGTCACTCGCCTGCTTGCGGAACTGGAAGCGTTGCGAAGCGCGAGCTGGCCGTGCCACGAGGGCAGCTTGCGGCTCTACCGCGGAACCTTGACCTACCAACAACTCACGCAGCCCGCCATGGCGCCGCCGCGCGAAACGCACTTGCAAGTGCACCGCTGCGGTGTCTACAAACTCCCCGGCTGGTCGGGGCAGGTGCAGGTGCAACGCACTGCGCAAGCCGGCGTGCCGCTCGCCTGGCTCGCGCAACTCGAACTTCGCGAGCGCCAAGGCGGAGAGCAATTTCAAGCCGGCCCGCTGCGCCCGCCACGCAGCCTGAAGAAGCAATACCAGGCCGCGGCGGTTCCGCCCTGGCAACGCGACGGTCCCCTCTTCTACAGCGGCGGGCAATTGATCTTCGCGCCCGGGCTGGGCGTGGACGCGCGCGTCTGGGCTCTGCCAGGGCAGCCGCAGGTGACGCTGCAATGGCAGCGGCTTGCCGATCGGCAGCAAAACGCGGCCGACTAAAATGCGCCGCTTTGCTTCGCCTCCCGAACTCGCGTGACGCTGCTGCACGCGTTTCTCTCCTCGAATTTTTTCCCATGGCACTTCTAGTTCACAAATATGGCGGAACGTCGATGGGCTCGACCGAGCGCATCCGCAACGTCGCCAAACGCGTCGCCAAGTGGGCGCGCGCCGGGCACCAGATGGTCGTCGTGCCGTCGGCGATGAGCGGCGAAACGAATCGCCTGCTGGGCATGGCGAAGGAACTCAATTCGAACGATTCAAGCGCCGCGTATCGGCGCGAACTCGACATGATCGCCGCCACCGGCGAGCAGGTGTCGGTGGGCCTGCTCGCGATCGCGCTCCAGGCCGAGGGGCTGGACGCGGTGAGTTATGCGGGCTGGCAAGTGCCCATCGCCACCGACAGCGCCTTCACCAAGGCGCGCATTCAGAGCATTGACGAAGCCCGCGTGAAGGCGGATCTCGCGGCGGGCAAGGTCGTCGTGATCGCTGGCTTCCAAGGCGTTGACGCGGCTGGCAACATCACGACGCTCGGGCGCGGTGGGTCCGACACGTCGGCGGTGGCGATCGCCGCAGCGATGAAAGCCGCCGAATGCCTGATCTACACCGACGTCGACGGCGTCTACACGACGGACCCGCGAGTCGTTCCCGAAGCGCGGCGCCTGAAGACGATCAGCTTCGAGGAAATGCTCGAGATGGCGAGCCTGGGCTCGAAGGTACTGCAGATTCGCTCCGTCGAGTTCGCCGGCAAGTACCGCGTGCCGCTGCGTGTGCTCTCCAGCTTCACGCCCTGGGACATCGCCATCGACGAAGAAGCCGCATCGGGAACGTTGATCACATTCGAGGAAGACGAAAAAATGGAACAAGCCATCGTGTCAGGCATCGCCTTCAACCGCGACGAGGCGAAGATCAGCCTGCTCGGCGTGACCGACAAGCCCGGCATCGCGCACCAGATCCTCGGACCGGTGGCGCAGGCCAACATCGACGTCGACGTGATCATCCAGAACGTCTCGCACCAGGGCCGCACCGACTTTTCATTCACCGTGCATCGCAACGACTACGCGCGCACGATGGAGTTGCTGCGCAGCAGCGTGCTGCCCAAGACCGGCGCGACGGACCTGATCGGCGACCCGAAAATCTGCAAGGTCAGCATCGTCGGCATCGGCATGCGCTCGCATGTCGGCGTCGCGAGCAAGATGTTCGCCGTGCTGAGCGAAGAGGGCATCAACATCCAGATGATCACGACGAGCGAGATCAAGACCAGCGTCGTCATCGACGAAAAATACATGGAGCTCGCGGTGCGCGCGCTGCACAAGGCCTTCGATCTGGAGCAGGCCCCCGGCTGAGCGTGGGGCGGGCGCTAGAATGGCGCCCGGCGTCAGGAGCTGTGACCGAGTGGCCGAAGGTGCTCCCCTGCTAAGGGAGTATGTGGGCAAAACCTGCATCGAGGGTTCGAATCCCTCCGGCTCCGCCAAGAGAACGTCCACAAACATCTAGACCTGTCCGACTGAGCCCAGTTTCTCCTATGAGAACGGGGCTTTTTTCTTCCGCCGGCGTCTGCGATCGTCCACGTCGATCCGTCTTGTCTGGGGGTCCAACTGGGGGTTCCGGCGCTGCGCTTGGGGGTCCCGGATGGGGGGTTCGGGTACGATCGCGGCAATCGCCGAAGCCTCGTACCTCAAGATGGCCAGAGAACTGCTCTCAGCTCGCCGACTGGAGTCAAAACTTCGAGACGCCACGGCTCAAGCGGCGGCGCGAAACACCCGCATCAAGATTCGCGATGGCGACAACCTGATGTTGATCGTGCGCGCCAACGGCGGCGCTTCGAGGGTCCTGCAGTACCGGTTCGAAGGGCAGCGCAAGCCGCTCATGCTGGGCGCGATCGCCAGCGGAAATCCCGCCTGTCTTACCATGAGTTTCGATGGAACGGGCGAACTATGACGAAAGCCTGCAGCAAATCGAACTCGGTGAGCGCGGACTCGCGTCGGCATCCGGCGCCGTCATGGCAGATCGGATCGAGGCCCAAGCACTTCGCGCGGCCTGGCTGAGCCGCAAGAATCGGTTCGACGAAGCGATCGAGCACTACGAAACTGCAATACGCATTGCCAATGAAGCGGCGGGCGCGCTCGAACGCGCGGAAGTCGACATCCGGCTCGACTTCGTCGATGAACTCGTCAAGCATCGTCGCGGCAATGAGGCCAAAGCTCACTTGGCCACGGCGCTTGCCACAATGCGTGCCTCCGGTGGGTCAGGCGACATCACTGCCGCGTTGGCGGAAGCTCAGGCCGCATCACTGCTGGCGCACAAGTACGAAGTTTCGTTTGAGGAAGCCGGGGAAATGGTTCAGCGGGCCCGCGCGTCAGTGGGTGACCGCACCGACTTGCCCCTGGCGATTTCGGCGGTCTTCGAGCTATGCCTCGGGCAGATCAATGTGTGGAGCGGCCGCGTCGAGGAGGGTTACCCCCTGCTGGCACGCGCCGCGGCTGTGTTGCGGCCTTCCACCGAGGCACCGCAGGCACGGCTTGATATCGTAGCCGCCCTGGGGTTTGCCGAAGCGTATTTTGGAAAGTACCAGGAAGCCGAAGCGCACCTGCGCGAAGCACTCGAACTGGCCAAGCTGCTCTACGGTGCCAGCGATCCAAAGACGTCGGGCCACTACTTCCTGCTTGCCGGGACCCTCATGCAGGAAGGGCGGCACGATGAAGCCGACGCGATCCTGGACACCTTGCCCCTCATCGAGCCTGCACGCGGTGTCGGCGAATTTCCGACCCTCGAGGTTGACACCCTCTTCAGCTTGCGTGCCGCGATCACCCTCGCTCGAGGCGATTTCGCAGGCGCATTGCGGCGGCTGCCAACCGAAGGCGTCGAGCGCCCGGCTGCCGCTGATGGGCATCGCTTGGTTCGAGGCGAAGCCCTATGCGAACTGGGGCAACGCAAGGCCGGTTTGATCGAGATCGAAACGTATCTCAAGGGAGTCACGACGCTTTGGTACAAGTACGATCCCGATGTCGCTCGTGCTCGCGCAGTCGCTGGGCTGTGCGCGCTGAAAGCGGGGAACCGCGCGCGTGCAAGCGAACTCGCTACGTTGGCCCGCGACGCGTTAGCGAACCAGCCCAATCTTGCGACCTACTTCAAAGCCCCGGCGGAGCGGCTCGATCAAGCGTTGGGGCGAAGCCGGCCGAGCCGGTAGCGAGTACCTCGTAGTCATTCGCTCCTGGCAAGTGGCCTTGCCCCGCCCACTCGCCGCCCCACCACCCGATACCCACAGTGCATCGACACCTGCCTTCTGCCTTCGGGCCCGGGCATCGCATGGATTTCGAAACTGCGCTCGGTGCGGTTCTGCACGAACAACTGCACCGGGTCGTAGCTGGTCAGGAACACCTGGTAGCCCGGGCACTCGACGAGCGCGGCGAAATCGCGGTCGAGCGCCACCTCGGCCCAGCCGCCGATCAACTCGGCCTCGCCGAAGGCCTCGACCCAGGGCGCGGGAACCGAAGCGCCGCGGCGCTCTTGCTTGGGGGTGGTCATTGGCCGAGTTCGTACCAAGGAGTGGCGATGGTCTACGGCGTGGTCAACAGCGAATCCAGCTCGGCCTCGGTCGTCGACACGGTGCGATCCACCGATCCGTCGCGCCCGTTGTCGACGCGGATCGTCACCGTGCCGCCGGCGCCGTATTGCACGTCGAGGCTGTAGTCGGCGGCGGTGAGCGTCAGCGTACCGGCGGAGGGGCGGAAGCGTGTGGTCGATGCATCGACCGTCAGCGGGTTCTTCACCGACAGCGCGAGCTGCACGTTGCCGACCCCGGCCACCGACGTCTCGAAACTGCCCGCCGCCGCCGCGATGCTGCTGAGAGCCGCGACTGTGAACGACAAACCCGTGATGTGCAGGTTCACGTTGGGGTGAGCGATAGTCAGGTCGGGCATGGCGAGCGTCTGGTCGGTTGGCCCGCCGTTCACACTGTTCGACACCGACAGCGAATACGTGCCCGTGGCGGTGCGGTTGCCGCCGAGCGCGGTCCCCGCGTGCGTCACACTCAGCTGCGCAGACCCTGCGGCAACGAAATAGAGGTGTTGCTCGACGTTGGTGCCGCCGACGACGTTGACGCCCACGCTGCCTCCGAATACCCAGGGGAACCCGTTCCCCGGTTGGCACGCGCTGGCGACCATGGCCGCGATGTCACCCGCGCTCACGGTGCCACTGGCGTCGGCGTCGTTGAAGGCCACTGTGGCGCCGCCGGAGGCACAGGCCAGCGTGGTCGTGACACTGCCGAAGCCGGCGCCGATGGGCAACTGGCCCAGTGCCGCGACGAGCGCCTCGCTGTTCATGTTGTCGTAGGCGAACATCGCATTGGCGCTGCGCGCGGCAAGCGTCTTGGCCTGCAGATCGGTGCTGACCGGGCCGGTGGCGGGCAGAGTGACGGGTGGCGCGGAGCTACCGCCACCACCACCGCCGCCACATGCGGCCAATGCGAGCGCGACGACAGCGCCAGAGAGTCGGGCGAGGTTATAGGTGCTCACGGCGTCTTCCTTTCGGGTTGGGTGATCACACGCGAAGCCGCTGCATGGCCTCTTCGTGGCGTCGCACGAGCGGAGCCATGGCGCGAGAGCCGAAGCGCTGCAACGCTCTTGGTTTGGGGCGGTCATGGGCCCGCGTGCGTCAGGTTTCCAGAGACAGATTCAGTTCATCGGCAACCGACTCGAGTGTGCGGGAACCTGGCCGCCTGGCCTTGCTCAATGCCTGCTCGTTGAATTCCGACGAGTGTCGATTTCATTGCATTGGGTGTCGCTCCGGCGCGCACCACCAGCGAGGAGGTGGAGGCGACATCGGGTCTAACGCAGGGGGCAGCCGCTGAATGTGCTTGCGTCGATGCTGTCGGTGGTGGGCGCCCGGTCTGGGGCTCAGGCTGAACTGTGGTGACGTCATCCATTGCGGAAAGCTCAGCAAGAGCGTCGTCTTCAACATCCCGGGTCTCGGGCGAGTGACGCCGCAGCACCCCCCGGATGAAAGCGGCGTGGGTGTCGAGGCGAGCCACGAGTCCATGGTTGGTCTTGCCGTCTGGGCCGACGGTGAGGGCGGAGATGACCCCGATCACCTGTGGCCGACTACCGTTGAAGTTTCGCTGATCAAAGACACCCGACCCAGAGTCGCCGCCGAGAACCGACGGGCCAATCACCAAATACGCCGGAGGCGAGGCCCAAATGTTGCTGGGTGGCGAGAAGAAGTCGACCAGGTTGCACGGCGCCGCGGGGTCGTTGGTGGCGCACTCGAACGGGATGTTCTCGAGCACGCGGCGCTGCAAGTCTCCAACATCAACCAAGATCTCTTCGAAGGTTGCGAGGTCTATCGTCCAGTCGATGATGCCGCGGCCGACGATCGCCACACTCTGCGGCGGCCGGCTGGCGAAGTCGCGCCGCAGATTCACCCCCGCCGGGCGGGCCTCGCGTACCGGTACGCGCTCAGCCAGAACAAGCAGCGCCACGTCGCCTGAACAGTGGCGATCGTCGGTGGAGAAATGCTCGCTCGTCACCTGGTACCACTTCGGCGTGCCGACCCAAACCGATGAACTGGTGGTGACCAAAGTTTGCCCGGGAAGCGCCCCCACGAACCGGCTGTCGCAAAAGTCGGCGTGGAAGTCAATCTCGCTGACGCAGTGCCGCGCGGTCAGCACCACGTTGGGCGCAATCAGAGTCCCTGAACAAATTTCGCCGACGCCACAGGTGCCCGCGAACGGCTCGCCTTCAGGCACCAGCGAGCCCTTGCAAATACCCACATCGAATTTGTGACCGGGGTCGAGTGGGGCGTTGATCAGCAACGGCTGCTTGCGGTCCGCGAGCTCAGCCTTGGCGGGTGGATCAACACCACCCCCGCCGCACCCAGACAGGACCAAAATCGCAATCCAAAAGACAGCTCTGCGCAGTGCATGGCGCCCATGTGAGTGAGCACCTTCGTAGCCTGGGAGCAAAACTCTCATGATGTCTCCTCAATGCGTTGGGTAGCAAAACGGATTCACTTCTCATGCCGCAGGCAGCGGTTCGTGCAACGCCAGTTGCACGGTTGGCTCGCTTGATTTCGGTTCGAGGCTGCGAATCAGGTCTCAACTCTGGCGGGCGTCTATGCGCCCGCAACTACAGACGACTTACGCCCTCAGCGATTGAGCAGGAACGCGTGAAATTCGGAGCTGCCGGCGAACCGCGCGCCGCCAGCCACGTGACCCTTCGAGTTGATGGCCATGCCGACGCTGTAGTCTCCGCCAACGAGGGCGTTAAGGTCGGTGGGAACCCCGCGCCGGTTCCACACCACCGCGTGGGCGTCGACCCCACCATTGAAGTAAGCGGCGCCGACGACTTCGCCGTCATCGTTGATCCCCAACGCCTCCGACGTCGAACCGGGCACAGGCGAACCCAGGTCGGTCCATCTTCCCTGCTTGAAGGTGAAGGCGTGCAGCTCGGATGCTGCCGTGTTGGCCACGCCAACCACCACACCGCTGCTGTTGATGGCAGCCGCATCAGCGTAGGTGCCGCCAGGCAGGGTGCCCAGGTCCACACCCCGCTGCCGTTGCCAGAGGAACGCATGCTGCTGAAAGGCCGCGTTGAAAGAGGTGCCGACCGCCTGTCCGCGCGAATTCACGCCGCGAACGAAGCTGAAACCGCCTCCCAACGAGCCCATGTCCTTCATCCCCTCACGTTTGGACCAGATGAACGCGTGCAACTCTGCGTCACCGGCGGTTGCCGAGCCGCCTACCACCTGGCCTTCGTCATTGATGGCGGTGGCAATGCTGAAAGTGCCACCCAAGGTACCCAGGTCAAACATGGTGCCGCCTTCCCACAGGAATGCATGGGCCTCTTCATCATTGGCGGTGTAGGCGATCCCCACCACCTGACCGTGGTTGTTGATTCCCCTGGCCTCGCTGTAACTGCCACCCAAGGTACCCAAGTCCTGCATCGTGCCGTTGCGCCAAAGGAATGCGTGCGCCGTCAAGTCGGGCAGAGCGGAGTTGCCCACGACTTCGTCGCGATCGTTGATGGCATTGGCGATGCTGAAGCCGCCACCAAAGGTGCCCAAGTCAATCGCCCGCGATCGATGCTGCGCGGCCGCTCCTGCGAGCGTCGCACTGGCCGTCAACGGTAGGGAAGGCGCGGCCGCGCCGAGCGAGTTGGTCGGCTTCGCCTCCTGCGCTGAGAACCTGCCGGTGCCAAGCCCGACGTCGGCGCTGACGTCGCCGCCATTCGGTGGCGACGTCGAGACGGAGCAAGGCCGACCGGTGGCGTCGACGAGGGTCAACGACGCCGGCAATCGGAGCCTGCCCATGGGCGAACCCATCGCCGGCACCCCAGTGCGCATCGTGTTTTGGAGCCGGGAGACGGTTGATGCCGACAGGGCACAAGGCTCCGCATGGGCCGGAGAGGCCAAACATGTGGCAAGAAGGACCGTTGCGGTAGCGAGTTTGAACATGTCAGACCTTTCCAATCGATTGAGAGCGTTGTGCCGGCTGGCATGGGCGCGGCGTGCGAAAAGCCCGATCCAAGAATGCACGCTGCCACCTCACCCGCACCTACAGATGACTTACGGATTGCAAATTTCGGGAACCGCTGCTTCCTTGTAAATTGCAAACTTCGCGCTTGCGGCGGGCGTTGGCCGACCGCGCCGCCACGCCAGGGTTCGCGATGAGCAGGATCGGTGCGCTGACGATCTGCACATGGCTGCAATCAACGTGGCTGCAATCAACCTTCTGATCGATACACTGCCCTATGCCCGAGCTGAGCCGGTTTCTTGGAATCGTGATCGCCATGTACTACCGCGATCACGCGCCGCCGCACTTCCACGCCGTATACGGGGAGTTCGAGGTAACGATCGAAATAGCCTCGGGCCGTGTCAACGGCACCTTCCCGAAGCGCGCTTCGGCACACGTATTGGAGTGGGGTACCCTGCACAGCCAGGAACTGCTCGATGCGTGGACACTTACTCGCGAAAGTCGAAAGTCGCCCGCTACCTCCCATCGAGCCCTTGGAGTGAGCGAGATGCTGATACACGTCGTTGATGGCCGCCACGTGGCCGGTCACACCCTCTGGCTCCGTTTCAGTGATGGAGCTGAAGGCGAAGTTGACTTGGGCCCCGAGCTGTATGGCGAAGTGTTTGAGCCACTCGAGGACGTTGCGTACTTCCGCACCTTCCGAGTTCACCCCGAGCTTCGAACTGTTGTGTGGCCAAACGGGGCTGATTTCGCGCCGGAGTTCTTGCGCTCGTCGCTCTGGGTCGCCGTGGGTACGGCGGGCAGCGAGCGTGAACGCTGATTGATAAGCGCCGCTGACGGCGGCCGCTCGCCGGCTACCGGCGCCGATGTGCGGTTCGACCGACGGAATCGTCGCGAACATGAAATGGGCGCGCTGCGAAGTGAGCGCGCAATTCGCTCGGCCACACCCGGCTCGCGAAATTCGCGATCCGTAAGTCATCTGTAGGTGCGGGTGCGCCTGGGTGTGCCAATCTTGGCTCGGACCAGCGCAGTAGCTTGACAACCGGCCGGGCGGCGCCCGGCCCTGCCCGGCCGCCATTGCAGCGCCGAGTCGCTGTCGCAGCCCTTTCATCGAGGAGAAACGCAATGCTGAGCTTCAGGAGCGATCGAAAGTCGAAGCAAACTCCCGCCGCGGTGGTTTTGACGCTGCTTGCCTGTGCCTTCGGGCAGGCAGCCACTGCGGGCGAACACTCGCTCGAGTTCAAACTCGTTGTCAAGGCCATCGACGTGAAGAGTTTCGAGGCACCCAACATCGAAGGGCAGTCCGTGACCCTGATGAAGATGCACGGCACGGCCTTCTTCAAGGACGGCCGGGTCGCCTCGAAGGAATTCATCTTCAGTACCGACTACAACAAAGGCTCCGGCCCGTTCTTCGGCTACAGCACCTATCAATTCGAAGACGGCTCGTCGATCACCGCGCGCTTCGCCGGCACGGCGCGCGCCGGTCAGCCGGCCCACGGCGAGTACACGGTGGTTTCGGGCACAGGCGCCTACGCAGGTGCGAAGGGCACGGGAAGCTACGATGGCGTTCCAAGCAAGCTCACCGGGGCGTTTTTGCTCAACGGCAAGTTCGCGATCACGACGCCTTGAATCACGACCCAATCAACCCGCGGTACACCGCCTCGGTCGCCTCCGCCGGCTTCACCCCGAGCGTCACCGAAAGAATCTGGCGGCAGCGCCGGAACACTTCGATCGCCTCGGTTCGCTTGCTCTGCTCGCGCAGGCAGACCATGAGGCGGTGGTAGAACGTCTCGGCGAGCGGATCGAGCTCGACGGCGCGCTCGAACAGTTCCGCCGCGCGCTGCCACTGCGCCGCGGCTTCCCAATGGTCGCCCAGGCGCATCACGAAGCGCTGGAAGCGCCCGCTCAGGCGGTTGCGTACCGGCAGCAGCCAGGGAGCGTCGGACTCATCGTGCAGGAAGTGGCCGCGATACAGGTCCATGACGGCGGGCGCGGCGCGTTCGAGATGGGCTGCGTCGGGAACGTTGGCGCGATCGATGGGAATCACGGCGGTGAGGTGGCGCTCGAGCGCCCACAGGTCGACCCAGACGATGTCGCGATTCAAGCTCACGCGCCGGTCCGTGACCTGGATCGCCTTGTCGTGGCCGAGCAGCTTGCGCAAGCGGTGCAGCGTGACGTCGAAGGTTTTTTGCACATCGCCTTCGCTCTCCTCGGCCCAGACGATTTCGATGAGTTTGTTTTCCGGCACGTCGCTGCCGCCGAGGGCGATCAGCGCTTTCAGCAAGGCCATCGGCTTGCGCTGGGTCTTGCCTTCGACGCGAAGCGGCTGGTCGTCTTGCAGGATTTCGAAGCGGCCGAGCGTGTGGATCTTGACCGGCCAGGGCCAGACGCGCGTCTCGGGTGAGGGCGGCGCGAGATGGCGCAGGCGGATCAGCTCGGTGACGTAGGCGGGTTCGATGCCGTGTTCGAGCGCCAGGGCGCACAGGCGCGACATCTGGGGGGCCAGCCATTGCAGGGTGTTGAACATCTGCTCCTGGCGGCCGACTTTCATCGCATCGCGCAGCAGTGCCACGGCCTGGGTTTGGCGGCCTTCGGTGAGGTGAAGGTCAGCCTCGACGAGGTCGACCGAATAGTCCCCAAGCGGCGTGGGCACGAGCCGCTCGTCTCGAACCTCGCGGGTGCATTCGAACGCGCCGCGTACGTCACCGTCGGCAGCGAGGGCATTGGCCTTCCAGGTCAAAGCCATTCCATGCGAGTGCCATGCGCCCGTTTTCGCGCTGGCGTCCGATAGCCGAGTTGCATAACGCACGGCCAATGCATGATCGCCGCGCAGCAAGGCCATCCAAGAATGCATGCCGATGTAGAACGCCATGTCAAAGCGAATCACTTCCAGATCGAGTGCCACCTCTGACAAGTGCTTCGCGGCACCGGCGAGATCGGGCAATTCGAGCTTCAACATGGCCGCACGGGCATGCAACAAGATGGTCGAGTAGTTCAAACCATCGCGGGCGCAGATGGCGAGCGCCGAGTCCATGGCCGCGCCGGCCGCGTCGGCGTCATAGGCGCAGAGCTGAAAGAACAGCGACTCGAACTGCAACCAATTGACGCGGTAGTGCGCGGCGACCTGTGGGTCGTTCAATCGGGGCCGAATGGTGGCGATGAGCCGGTGACCGGCTTGCGTCTCATGGAGAAAAACGCAGAAGTGCAGCAGCCGGCAGGCTGCAGCGATGCGGCTGTTGGGGTCGCCAACCACTTCCATCAACATGCGCACTCTCGTTACCGTGGATTCGAGTAGATTGCGCTGAGGCCTGCGCACGACCTGTGCGCCCAGCAGGGCGCCGAGCACATGCAGTTCGAGCGCCGGGTCGGGAAACGCGGGTTGCTTGGCAAGCGCGTCTCGAAGTTCTTCGATCCACGGATCGAGCCGGCTCAAATCACGGTACTCGAAGTGATGTGTCTCGATGATCCCGGCTGCCGCAACCGCCTGGCCCAATGCGTCACCCATCTCGCCGAAGCGCAAGTAGGCGCGCTCCAGGCGAGATCGCGCCGCCGCAAGGTTGTGCCCGAACTCGCACATTCCCAACCAATAGGCGAGCCAAGGCACGGCCTCCAGCAGCGGCGACGGCAAGGCCACGATCCACCCACCCAGCGTTTGCAGCCGGCCCTGCGCAGCCAGCCCAGGCGCATTGCCGAGAACGAGCTGCGTGGCAGCCTCCAGTTCGCCCGCTGCCAGATAGAGCTGCAGCGCCTCGCCGGCTTCCCCAGCGTGTGCGAGCAGTTGCGCGCTCGCGCGCGCGAGCTCGATTTGTTCTTCGGGTGTGCACTCGCTTTGCACGCGGCTGGTCAGGAACTCGCGGAACAGTGCGTGGTACTGGTAACTCGCCGTCGGCCCGGCGCGCCGCTCGGTGAACAGCTGCTTGCGGCGCAGGCCCTCGAGCAGCGCCCCGGCATTGCCGTTGTGCGTCAGCGCCTGCGCCATCTCGGCGCTGACCCAGGGCAACAACGCGGTGCTCAGCAGCAGGTGCCGAGTGTCGGGCGGCAGGCGGTCGAACAGTTCGGCGGCGAAGTAGTCGAACAGCGCCTGGCGCGACTTCGGCGCTTCGGCCACGGAGCCGCTGGCCAGCGCGTGGTCGAGAAGCAGCGTCAGGCCCGCGGCCCAACCCCCGCAACGCTTGACCAGTGCTGCGATGTTCGACGCGGGCGGCGTGCGCGTGCGATGCGCATCGGCGGCAATGCGCGTCGCTTCTTCATCGTCGAGCTGCAGTTCATCCCAGCCGAGTTCAGCGACGCCGCGCGACGCTCGAAGCCGCGCATGCTCGGCCGGCGGCTCGGCGCGGCTGGCGATGATCGCGTTCGCTCCCTGCGGCATTTCGCCCAGCGCATCGCGTATCAGCGCGCCGAATGGCGAGGCTTCGGGAGCGTCTTGGTAGTTGTCGAGCACCAGCACAATGGGCTGCGGCAGCCCCTGGCACAGAGCGCGGAAGTAGCGCCGCGTGAAACCCGGCAGGTCGGGCATGTATTCGGGCGTCAGCAGCGGCAGGTGGATCTTCTTGGACAGGCTGGCTTGCCGGGCGCCGACGCCGAGGTAGTAGAAGAACGACGCCGGGTCGGCGTCGCCGGCGTCCACCTGATACCACAGCGAGCGCAGGCCACGCGCATCCAGGTAGCTCGCAACGAGCGTGGTCTTGCCGGCACCCGGCGGGCCGGAGATCCACACCGCGCCATGTTCTCGGCATTCGTCGAGCCGCGCGAAGAGCCGCTCGCGCGGCAGCACGCAACCGAGCTTGGGTCGGCTTAGCTTGGCGAGTGCCGGCATGACTGCAAGCGGGGTGTGGTGCGACCCAAACTAGGAGAGCTGGACGATCAGGTCTCTGCCGCACGCTTGCGCGTATTTTCGAAGGGTAGCCAACGACGGGGAATGTTTGCTCGTCGCCAGGGCCCGCTCGAGGCGGGCGACCGACGGCGGCTGAGTCCCCATGCGCTCGGCGACTTGCGCTTGGGTCAGGCCGGCGGCGTGCCGAGCTTTCAACAGCAAGTCAAGAAGGGCGCCTTCTTCGCGTTCGATGCGCTCGACCTCCCCCCGGACGCCAGGGCGGCGCATGAGCTTCGCGACAACGTGATCATGGGTTCGCATGTTTGACCTCTTTCATGCGCTTGCGCGGCTACACCCGGTCGCGCCAGTAGCCCGGCCTGCGCCTCTGGTGCGCGAGCGCAATGACGCGAAGCACGTCACCCGATTCGCAGTACACGATGCTGTACGGGAAGCGCCGCATCGGCAGGCGTCGCATCGCGCCTCGCCAACGAACGCCGATTTTCGGAAATTCGCAGAGCAGCCCGATCGACCGCTCGAACTCGGCGATGAAATCCTCGCCCAGTCTTGGGTTGGCTTCCTTAGCGTAGAAGACGGCAGCGTCCACGAGTTCACCCTCAGCCAGCGGGTGCGTGGAGACGATCATTCGATCGCGTTTCGAGCCCGCCTGATGGCGTCTTCGATGGGCACGCCAACCACGGCCCCGCTCTCGAGTTCCGCGAGACGACGTTCGGCTTCTTCCGACCATGCTTCTTCGATGTCCGGGTCGGGGGACAGACTTGCCAGCAACCGGTCGGCCAGATGGGCGCGCTCCTCAGGGGTGAGCTGGAGCGCTTGGGCTTCGATGTCACTGACGGATGCAGGCATAACCGGGCTCCTGGGCTTTCGGCGGCACTATCTTACCGGGCTGGTTGTTGGATCAAGCCGCTGTACACCGCCTCGGTCGCCTCCGCCGGCTTCACCCCCAGCGTCACCGAAAGAATCTGGCGGCAGCGCCGGAACACGTCGATCGCCTGGGTACGGTGCCCTTGCTCGCGCAAGCAGACCATCCAACGCCGGTAGAACTCTTCGCCCAGCGGGTCGAGCTCGACGGCGCGCTCGAACAGTTCCGCCGCGCGCGGCCATTGCGCCGCGGCTTCCCAATGGTCGCCCAGGCGCATGACGAAGCGCTGGAAGCGCCCGCTCAGCCGATTGCGCACCGGCAGCAGCCAGGCAGCGTCGGGTTCGTCGTGCAGGAAATGGCCGCGATACAGGTCCATGACGGCGGGCGCGGCGCGTTCGAGTTGGGCTGCGTCTGGAACGTTGGCGCGCTCGACGGGAATCACGGTGGTGAGGTGGCGCTCGAGCGCCCACAGGTCGACCCAGACGATCTCGCGATTCAGGCTGACGCGCCGGTCGCTTACCTGGATCGCCTTGTCGTTGCCGAGCAGCTTGCGCAGGCGGTGCAGCGTGACGTCGAAGGTTTTCTGCTCGTCGCCTTCGAGGCTCGGGCCAGACAAGCTCGATCAGCTTGTTCTCCGCCACGTCGCTGCCGCCGAGCGCAATCAGCGCCTTCAGCAGCGCCATCGGCTTGCGCTGGGTCTTGCCTTCGAAGTGAAGCGGCTGGTCGTCTTTCAGAATCTCGAAGCGGCCCAGCGTGTGGATCTTGATCGGCCAGGGCCAGGCTTGGCGTGCCGGGTGATGGGGGGCGAGACGGCGCAGGCGGATCAGCTCGCTGACGTAGTCGGGTTCGATACCGTGTTCGAGCGCGAAGGCGCACAGCCGCGACATCTGCTGCGCGAGCCATTGCAGGGTGTTGAAGAGTCTTGCCTGCCGGCCGACGGCGAACGCGTGCTGCAGCACAGTTTGTGCCGCCATGGTGTCGCCGGACAGCAGGTGCATGTCGGCCTCGACGAGGCTGCCGAGGTCAGTCTCGCCCATCGGCATCCGCGTCGCGTTGGCTTCTCTCGAACTGGCGCATGCATTCAATGCGCACACACAACTTCACTGTTTGCGGCAAGCGCGTTGGCCTGCACAAGTAATGCCATGGCCGAACGAATGGCCCAACCCGACTTTAGCTCATGACCAAGTCGTTGTGCGTGCTCCACGGCGGCCTGCGTCGCCTGCCTTGCAGGAGTGCAAGCCAGGATTGCATGCCGTCGTGCCACCCCATGTCGTAGCGTCGCCATCCAGGGTCGGAGTCGCCTCGGGCCAGATGAAAGCTGGCTGCGCTCTGGGTATCCGATTGCCTCCAGATCGGAACCATGGCCGCACGAGCACAACCCAGCAAGATGTAAAGTGGAAGACCGTGTCGACTCCATGATATCGAGCGCCATGCTTCCGTCGGCCTTTTCGCTTGGATAGCGTCGTAGCACACATCTGAAGAACGCCGATTCCATGTGCAGCCAAGTGCACCGATAGTGCGCCGAGAGCAGCGGATCGTCAAGCGCGGTCGGATGTTGGCGATGAGCAAACTGCCGGGGTGAGCATCCTCCAGAAACACGTAATAGTGCAGCAGGCGGCTTGCGCCCTCGTCCGGCTGTTGACGTCGGCGCGGCGTCGAGCAGAAAGCGGAGCCTCGGCACATAGCGGCGGAAGCGGCTGCGGCCTGGGTGGCGCATCACGAGCGCACCCACAAGGGACCGAGGAGCCTGAGTTCGACGCCGGGAGCGGGAAACGCAGGTCGCTGATCGACCAGCCGCTGCAACTTCTCGGTCCAGCGGTCGGCACGGCTTGAAATCGCGTACTCAAAGAGGTGAGTGACTCGACGATGCCTGCCGCCGTCATGGCCTGCCCGAGCGACGTCGCCCGCGGTCGCCAAAGCATTCGAAGGCGCCCTTCCAGTCGCGCGCGTGCCCGACCAGGTTGCGACCCAAGCCGGCACATGCCCAGCCAGATAAGCGAGCCAAGGTACGGCTCGCCAGCGGCGCCGGCAGAGGCGCTGATCCATTCGCGCCAGCGTTTGCAGCCGCCCCTGTGCGGCCAGCCGTGGCGCATTGCCAAGCACGAGTTGCACCGCGGCGCCGCTGGTCCCCCGCAGCCAGATAAAGCTGCAGCGCGCGCCCTGCTCGCCCGCTTGCGCAAGCAGTTGCGCGCTGTGCGTCGGGCGAGTTCATTTGCTCTTCGGCGCGTGCACGTCGTCTTGCACGCGGCTGGCCAGGAACTCGCGGAACAGTGCGTGGTACTGGTAGCTCGCGGCCTGGCCCGGCGCGCCGATCGGTAAACAGATGCTTGCGGCGCAGGCCTTCGAGCAGTGCACCCGGCGTCGCCGTTGTGCGTCAGCGCCTGCGCCATCTCGACGCTGACCCAGGGCAGCAGCGCGGTGCTCAGCAGCAGGTGCCGGGTGTCGGGCGGCAGGCGGTCGAACAGTTCGGCGGCGAAGTAGTCGAACAGCGCCTGGCGCGACTTCGGCACCGCGGCCAGCGAGCCGGTCGCGCGCGCATGATCGAGCAGCAGCCGCAGGCCCGCGGCCCAGCCCGCGCTGCGCTTGACGAGCGCATCGACGTCAGGTGGTGCGCGGCCGTGCGAATTGGCGGCGATCTGGGTGGCCTCGTCATCGCTGAGGCGCAGTTCGTCCCAGCCGACTTCGACGATGCCTTGCGAGGCGCGCAGCCTGGCGTGTTCGGCGGGCGGCTCGGCGCGGCTCACGCAAATGGCGTTGATGCCTGCCGGCAACTCGGCCAGGGCGTCGCGCAGCACGGCACCGAAGGGCGACGCCTCGGGCGCCTCGTGCACGTTGTCGAGCACGAGCACGAACGGCTGGGGCAGGCCCTCGCACATCGATCGCACAAAGCGCCGCGTGAAACCCGGCAGGTCGGGCATGTATTCGGGCGTCAGCGGCGCCAGGTGGACCTTCTTCGACAGGCCAGCCTTGCGGGCGCCGATGGCGAGGTAGTAGAAGAAGGAGGCCGGATCGGCATCGCCCGGGTCGACCTGGTACCAGAGCGCGCGCAGGCGGCGCGACTCGAGGTAGCTCGCTGCGAGCGTCGTCTTGCCTGCACCCGGCGGCCCGGAGATCCACACCGCCGCATGACGCAGGCATTCGTCGAGGCGAGCGAACAGGCGCTCGCGTGGATAGACCCCCGCTGTCCGCGGCGGGCTCAGCTTGGCGAGAACGGCCATGGCGAATCTGCTCCCCACTTGCAGCTTGTTCTTCGCAGCGTTACCGAGTGTAAAGAGCAAACCCTATGTCTGCTCAGAATTTCGGCTGGCTATGCTGCGCTGCAAGCCGCCGGAAAGTTGGGCCCGAGGAGGAAACGATGCCGCGCCGATGGATTGCCGCGCTAATGACGCTAATGGCGAGCGCCGTACCTCTCGCCGCCTCGGCGGCCAATGGTCTCAACTTGATCGGCTTCGGCACCGAGTCGGTGGGCATGGGCGGGGCAGACACCGCGGTGGCGCGCGACACCTCCGCGCTCAACACCAATCCGGCCGGCCTGGGGCAATTGAAGCGAACCGCCTTCGACGGCTACGCCGCGGCGGCCCGTTCGCTCGACGTGGGCCATTCCGACAGCCTGGGCAATGACCGTCGCGTGGACAACAGAATTATCCCGGTCGCCGGCTTCGGGCTGAGCGCCCCCGCGGCGGGTGGCACGCTGACGTGGGGCATCGGGTTCTTCGCCCAGGGTGGCGCGGGGGCGGTGTACAAGGACTTGCGAACCCCGTTCGGCACGACCGATGAATTGTCGGCGCTGATCGGCGTGGCGCGCATTCACGCCTGGGCTGGCCTGGAGCGTCAGTGACGAACTGCGCTTCGGGGTTGCGCTGCCGCTGAACGTGATCGTCGCCAAGCAGCGGGTCTTCCCTGCTACCTCGGTCGTCAACCCGAACGATCCGACTCAGAGCTTCTTCGGTTTGAGGCTCGATGGTGCCCGCGGCGTGCGCCTGGGCGCGAAGCTCGGGGCCTTGTGGAAGCCATCCGCCGAGTGGACGTTCGGTGCAACCTACTCACCCAAGATCAAACTCGATGCGAAGAACGGCGAGGCCGAGGTCAACCTCACCGCCATCGGTCTGGGCGTCGTGCCTTATCGCAACGCGAGCATCGAGGGCTTCGCGCTGGCGCGCGAGGTCGCACTCGGCGCCGCCTGGCAGGCTTCGCCGCGCACGCTGCTCTCGATCAAGGTCGCCCACCTGGATTGGTCGGACGCCTTGCGCAGTGTGACCGTCACCGTCAGCGACCCTGCCAACCCTGCGGCGCCCGCGCAGATCAGCCAGACCTCCCTCGTCGACTGGCGCGATCAGGTGGTGACGGCCATGGGTATCGCTCACTCCCTGTCTGACCGGTCTACCGCGTACGCGGGTTTCAACTATGCGCGCAACCCCGCGCCGCCCGAGACGATGTCGCCGCTGCTTGCCGCGATCGGCACCCGGCACGCCACCGGTGGGTTCGCCTACCGAGTTGATGATGACTGGGTGGCGAGCGGCGCGTTGGAATACCAATTCCTGAATCGCGTTGCGTACAACAACCCGAACATTCCACTTGGCGGGCCGGCCGAGGAGCGCAGCCGTTACATTGCGCTGAGTTTGATGCTGAGCAAACGTTGGTAGGGGCGAGTGACGCCGTTGTAGAGCTGGCTGCTTGCGACCTTCAGGAGCGATGCGACGCGCAGTGAAAGCGTGGGCCATTGCGGGGATTGGACTGCTCCAAAGCGGGCAGTCGTGTGTGGCAGGAATAGACCGAGACCAAGCGGCCGATTCGATGTGGTCGAGCGTCAACTCCCCGTTGCATTGCCGACCGTCGGCCAGTGGCTGACCCGTGGCCGTCGTGCGTTGCCGAGTTCGTAGGAGTCTCGGATCGTAGGATGTGCAGGTCAGCGCATCACGTGATGGTTCGCGACCGCGCGGCTCAGCACAAAAAGCATCGCGAGCAGGCACAGAATCGCGAACATCGGGTGCAGACGTATCGGCAGAAAAGCCGACACCGCCACGACGCTGCCCAGCACGATCGCAACAATGACGCTGCCGCCGAACATCTCCGCGCTGTGCGCGACGAATTCCCTGGCGCGGACCCTGCGCAGTACCAGGCCGTCGATCACCACCACCCCCAGAAAAAGCCGACTGCACCGGCATCACCTCGACGATGGCGCTCAGGCGAGTCAGATTGGTTTGACGGGTATGGACAAGAAGGATCTTGAACGTCGATCCCGCTCATCAACGTGTCGATCAGCCGCTGGGCAACAGAGCTGGTCAGAGGCAAGTGACCGGCCAGCAGCCGATAGAACAAGGGCCCGTAGATCATGTCCAAGACGATCTCGAGGTCGGCCGGCTGACGCAGCTGACCCGCCGCGATACCTCTGGCGAGCAGGGCGCGGCCGACCTCTCGGCTTTGCAGCATGATTTGAGTGCGAAACGCCTTCGCCAGCTCGCTCTCGGGGTCGGCCGACGCCATCGTCAAGGTGATCTGCCTTCCGCGCACGCTGTCGAAGGTCGCGATCACCGCGGCCAGATGTGCGGTCAGCGCCTTGCGGGTCGAACGCGCCTGCGGTGTGCCGAACTGATCGCGCGGCGCCGCGAGGAACGCCGCCATCGCCAGTTCGTGCGAGTTGGCCCAGGTGCGGTAGATGGTCGGCTTGCCGACGCCCGACTCCAACGCCACCCGATCGATGGTCAAGCGCCCCAGCCCCTCTTCGGCGAGGATTCGGTGCGCGGTGTCCAGGACTTTCTGGCGCGCCGCCACGCTCGGTGGGCGGCCCGGCTTGCGCTTGAGCTTGTCGGGGTCTTGCATTGTTTCGTTCCGCATAGTAACGTAATAGCCGGCACAACGACGCAGCCTTCCACCATGCCGCTCACACCTCAGCAACTCTGCCCGTACTTGATCGTCAAAGGGGCGCAGCAGGCGATCGACTTCTATGTTCGCGCATTCGGTGCCACGCTCGACTTTGCATTGGTCGACCCCGGCGACGGCCGGATCGGTCATGCGGAACTGCGTTTCGGCGCGACACGCGTTTTTCTCGCGGACGAGTATCCGGACTTCGGTGCCGTCGGGCCCGAGCGGCTTGGTGGATCGCCGGTCAAGCTGCACCTCGATGTCGACGATGCCGATGCCTTTGTCGAACAGGCGGTGCGCGTGGGCGCCGTGGTCCTGCGCCCGGTTCGCACCGAGTTCCACGGCCATCGAACCGCCTTGGTGTCGGATCCCTTCGGCTACAGCTGGTTCGCTGCCAGCCGTGTCGAAGAGGTCTCGCCAGAGGAAATGCAGCGCCGCTGGGCGTCGATGATGGTCAGGCCGGATGAGGTGAAGTGATGGCATCGGGCCGGTCACCAAAGCAAAGGGCGGCGGGCCGGTGCTCAGGTCATGACCGGCTTTGCACAGCGACCCAACCTCAGCGTGCAGCAGCATCTCTCAAGCGTGCCGGCGCAGCAGACGCCGCTCCGGCATCGCGCCGCAACCCGAACACCGGCCGCAGCCAACGGACGCGGCGCACGCCTTCGAAGCCCAGAAAGCTGAACGCAAACGTTCCCGCCACTAACAGCGGTGCTTCAATGCCCGGTGCTAACGCCCAGGGCAACATGGCGTGGGCGAGCAGGATGGTCAAGGTCTGGTGCAGGATGTAGATCGGGAACACGGCCTCGGTGAGGTAGCGGCGCGCCGGCGCGTCGACGTTCAGGTGCCGATGCGCAAAGCCGAGTGCGGCGAGGATGGCGCACCATTGCTGCACGCTGTGCAACACGGGGCGCAGCGCTGCTTCCCAGTTGCCGCTGGCAGCGGGCGGCGTGGCAACGACGAGCAAGAGCGCCCAGGCAGCCAACGCGCAGATGAGTGCCACCCATCGCATGCCCTGCGCGCGCACGGCGAGCGCGGGCACCTTGGCGAATACCGCGCCGAACACAAACACGGCAAAGTACTGCGTGTGCAAGAACCAGTCGTCAACCAGTGCGTGAGTGGCCGGGAAGCGGCTGCGCAAGGCCCAGCGTGTCAGCGCCAGCAGCAGGATCGGCAGCACGATCAAACGCCCGCCTTGAAGCCACGGCGTTGCGGATGCGGTCAGCCGGTCCAGCCATTTCGGCCACAGCCGCAACGAGCCCCACAACAGCAGCGTGTAGAGAAACAGATAGGGCAGGTACCACAAGTGGTTCCAGGTCGGCAGGATCAGGCACGCTCCGTTCGCGCGGCAAAAGCCCGCATGGCCCGTGAGGTACAGGCGCATGAAGTCGACGTAGCTGCCGGCGTAGGCGAAGCGTTGCATGACCTCCAGGTAAGACTGCGGCGGCACGATCACGAGCGCGCCGAACAGCAGCGGCCACAGCAGCCGCGCCGCGCGCTCGCGCAGCAGGCCAGCACTGGCGCCGCGCTGGCGCAACATGAACGCGGTGGCCGCGCCCGAAACGAGGAACAGCAAGTCCATGCGCCACGGTGAGACCAGGCGCATCCACGGCTCGACGGCGCTGCTGAGGTGCGGGCTCTTGATGTGCCAGTCCCAGCTCACGTAGTACATGCCCACGTGGTACAGCACCAGCAGGCCAAAGGCGAGGATGCGCAGCCAGTCGAGGTGGTACTGGCGATCGGGGGCGAGCGGGGCGGCGATCGGGGACGCGACGGGCATGGCGGGCTTCCTTTCTGTTCCGGTCTGCCCAGGCTATGCAATCGCGCTGCCCAAGGCCAGCGCTGCGGGACGAACTGGCCCGCGCGTGGGGCGAGTCGGACGCGCCGCGGCGCGAACTCAGACGGCGCGGTCCCGGTGCGCCGACAAGGCCTGCAACAGGCCGGCCCGGAACTGCCGGCTGCAGGGCACGCTCGCCCCGCCATGCAGGGCGACCAGAGCATCGCCCTTGCCGCGCGCCTGCACCTGCTGCACCTTGGCCAGCGCGACCGCGGCGCCGCGGTGCGTGCGCACGAAGCCGGCGCCCAGGTCGGCGAGCAGGCCGGCCAAGGTGCGGCGCATCAGCGGCGCAGATTCCGGCGTGTGCACCACGACATAGTTGTCGGCAGCTTCCAGCCAAAGAATGTCGGCGACCGTCACGACGTGGGTGCGGCCACGGTCCGGAATCAGCAGTTGCGCGGGTGGCGGGTGCGCTGGCGCGCGCGCTGGCGTGCCGCGCTCGCGATGGCGTTCAAGCAGGCGTTGCACCGCGCGTGCCAGGCGATCGGGCGCGACCGGCTTGAGCAGGTAGTCGACCGCCGCGCTGTCGAAGGCCTGCAGCGCATACTGGTCGAAGGCGGTGACGAACACCACCGCGGGCGCCGGCTCGGTCAGCGATGCCGCCACGTCCAGGCCGCTCGCGCCGGGCATTTGAACGTCCAGGAACAGCGCGTCGGGCGCCAGCGCCGCCACCTGGGCCAGCGCGGTTTCGCCGTCCTGCGCTTCGCCCACGATGTGCACGCCTTCAAACACGGCGAGCAAACGGCGCAGCCGCTCGCGTGCAGGCTTTTCGTCGTCGACGATCAATACTCGCATGGCAACTCGATGCGCGCCGACACGCCGCCGGAATCGCGCGGCTGCAGCAGCAGCGTTGCCTGGTCGCCGTAGCGCGTCAACAGGCGCTGGCGCAGGTTTTCCAGCCCGACGCCGAAGCGCGGCTCGGCCGCGAGTTGACCTGCGTCGTCTTGCACTTCCAGGCGCAAACGGTGCGCGTCGCGCTCGACGCGCACCACGATGTGGGTGCGTTGCGAGCGCCGTTCCACGCCATGGCGGAAGGCGTTTTCCAGCAGCGGTTGCAGCACGCAGCGTCGGCACGCGGCAAGCGCGTGCGGCCGGGTCGACGTCGAAGCGCAGCTCCACACGTTCGGCGAAGCGCTGGCGCATGATGGCGGCATACGCTTCGAGCAGGCGCAGCTCCTCGTCCAGCGTGGTTTCGGGTTGGCGCGCCAACTCGGTGGCCGCGCGCAGCAGTGCGGCGAGTTGCGTCAGCAAGGTGTCGGCCAGGTCGGGCTCGGTGTGGATCGTCGAGGCGATGGTGTTCAACGCATTGAACAGAAAGTGCGGCTCGATCTGCTGCGTGAGTTGCAGCAACTGGGCTTGCTGCACCAGGCCACGCTCGCGCGCGAGCCGCAGCTGCGCGTCGTTCAGCGCCGCGTGCGAACGGATGCCGAAGAACACGGCGACGAAGAGCAGGTAGAAGAGCGCGAACTTGAGCGTCTCGTAGCGGAACACCGTGCCCCAAGGGTCGTGCGCATAGGTCTGGCCGATGAATGCGTACACGCCGTGGCGCAGGGCATAGACGGCGGCGACGAACAGCGGTGCTGCCAGCGGCAGCCACTGCAAGCTGTGGGCGAACCAGCGCCACGGCTGGGCCAGCAAGCGGTCTGCGCGCGCCGCGCGCCGCCACTGGGCCCAGACGATCGCGCTGGCGACGACGCAGGAACTGCCTTCCCACAACAACGGCTTCCACAGCTCGGTGCCGCCCTGGCGCAAGTGGTCCTGCACGCCGACCGTCGCCAGCAGGGCCCAGAAGATCGCCCAGGCGATGCCGAAGCCGGCCAGCGGCGTCGGCGGGGTCGCTGTTTCGTGGTTCGGTTTGGGCAGGGGCAACCATGTCGGTTCTTCATGACCCGCGCGGCGCATTGATGGCGCGGGTGACCGGCATTCTCACCGTGCCAGGCCCGGCCTGGAACGGCCGAGCCGGCAGGCGCAGTTCGCACGAGAAAGCGCCGGCCTCAGGGATGCCTGCACCAAATTGATGCCGATCAACGATCGGTCGGCGCGCATCGCGCGATGGCGCGCGTTTGAGCCATATCAAGGTGCACAGACCTCCTGCGGAACAGCATGGCTTCCAACGCGCCATGGCGTGGCGCGAATTGCGAACAGCCACAACCCTTGGAGAACTCATGAATCGCAACCCCATGCCCATCGCCTGGTTCGCCGCCGCAGCGCTGTTCCTCTGCGCGAGCGAAGCCTTCTCGCAAACCGTCGATGCCGACGCGGCGCAGGCGCTGCTGAAGAAGAGCGATTGCGGCAAATGCCACGCGGTGGACAAGAAGAAGGACGGCCCGTCGTTCAAGGAAACCGCGACCAGGCTGAAGGGCAAGGCAGGCGCCGAGGACGAGGTCGTCAAGCACCTGACGACTGCGCCGAAAGTCAAGATCGACGGCAAGGAAGAAGAACACAAGATGGTCAAGAGCAAGGACGACGCGGAGATTCGCAACCTCGCGCGCTGGATCCTGTCGCGCTGATCCGGCTGAAGGAGTCCGTCCCACCTCCGTCTTCCTGTCGAGGTCAACATGAACAACAAAGAGACCCTGAGCAAGCTGCGGCGCAATTGGAAGCTCGTGCTCGGCCTCGGTGCCGTCGGCCTGGTCGCGGCGGTGCTGCTTGTCATCGGCGGCGCCGCCGGTCTGGCGTGGACGAGCACCGAGAAGTTCTGCATCGGTTGCCACGAGATGCGCTCCACCGTCTACGCCGAATACAAGGACACGATCCACGACCGGAATCGCACCGGCGTGCGCGCCATCTGCACCGACTGCCACGTGCCGCGCGAGCCGGGCCCGCTGATCGCGCGAAAGATGGCTGCGACCTTCGAGCTCTAGGGGCATCTCGTCGGCGTCATCGACACGAAGGAGAAGTTCGAGGCGCATCGCGCGGCGATGGCGCAGCAGGTGTGGAAGCGCATGAAGGAAACCGATTCGCACGAATGCCGCAACTGCCATATCGCCGACCACATGGATACCGACAAGCAGAGCGAGAAGGCGAAGGCACGCCATGAAAAGGGCAAGGCCGAAGGGCTGACCTGCATCGACTGCCACTTCGGCATTGCCCACAAGGAACCCGAAGGTCCGGGTCCGAGGGAAATGAAAGTCTCGGTAAAAAAGTAGCTCGGGCCTCGGGCCCGTGGGATCCACAGCACAGCGACGGAGAGAGATATGAACACGAGTTCGGTTCGTTCGAGGTTCGCGGCCTTGCTGGCCCTGAGCGTTTTGACGATGACTGGTTGCGGCAGTGGTGACACTGGCCCGGCTGGCCCGGCCGGACAGGACGGACCACCGGGGCCTCCCGGCCCATCATTCGTGATCGCGGTTCCGAGCAACGCGACTCCGGCGAACGACGCGGTCGCCGCGGCGTGGTCGAACCTGGTGCCCAAGGTCAACGTCACGAGCGTGACAATCGCCAGCCCGCCGGTCGTGAATTTCAGCGTCGCCGACGAAACCGGGTTTCCGATCGTCGGCCTGGGCAACAAGTCGCAAAGCGCCACCGCCACGCTGCCGGGGTTGACGAACCTCGCGTTCTCGATCGCGAAGCTGGTTCCCGGAACCAACGGCAGCCCGAGCAAATGGGTCAGCTACATCGTGACGACGGTGCCGACGAAGAACGCCAGCACCGGGGTCGTCACCGCCGCGGCACCCACCCGCCCGAGCACCGACAACACCGGCACGCTGGTCGACCACGGCGACGGCCGCTACACCTACACGTTCTACCGCGACATCCCGCAGATCGCGACCCAGGTCGCTGCGATGACGGTCACCGGCGCGAACAACAAGGCCGACCTCGGCGACCTGACGTACGAGCCGAACCTGGTGCACCGCCTGACGATCCAGGTCTCGGGCAACGCGCCGGGCAGCGGAACGAATACACCGAACGCGGTTGAAGCGCCGGGCTTCCCGGGCGTGCCGATCGCCAAGCCGCTGGATGTGATCTACGACTTCATCCCCGCGACCGGCCAGGCTGTCACCGAGTCGGGTCGCGAAATCGTCGCGGTCGCGAAGTGCAACGAATGCCACCGCCAGCTCGGCGGCATCCCGGGCGACAGCGTCGAGAGTTCGGCCGCCGGCTTCCACGGCGGCGCGCGCAACGAAACGCGCTACTGCGTCGTGTGCCACACCGAACAGCGCAAGTACGGGCGCACCGAAGCGACGATCAATCCGACCACGCTGACGTTCACGAGCGGGACGAACATGGTCGACGGCCGCGCCGTCGGCAACCTGCCGAACCACATTCACAAGACGCACCTGGGAACGCACCTGGCGAAGAAGAACTACAACTACGGCGGCGTTCTCTACAACGAAATCAAGTTCCCGCAGGACATCCGCAACTGCACCAAGTGCCACGACGGCACCGGCTTTGGCACGCCGCAAGCCGCCCCAACGCAACAGCGCAGGGCGACAACTGGAAGAACCGCCCGAACCGGCTGGCGTGCGGCGGCTGCCACGACGGCATCAACTTCGCCACGGGAGCGGGCGTAACGCTCGGCGATGCCGCCAAGGGCCTGACCTCGACGACTGTGCACAACGGCCTCGCCCACGGCGGCCTGGCGCAGGCCGACGATTCGCTGTGCGGAACGCAGTGCCACACGCCCGGCAACATCGACGTCGTGCACACCCCGATCACGCCGCCGAATCTGCAAAGCGCTCTGCACGTGACCGGCGGCAACAGCAACACGAACTCGGCGTGGATCGCGTCGAACACGAACCGGCTGCCGGCGGGCGCGATCAAGGTCACTTACGACGATCCGCAAAGTCGCGGTGAATGCGAGCAACCAGCCGTTCATGGAGTTCCGGATGCTGCAAAACGGCGTCGCGACGCCGCTGCAGGACTTCGCGACGGCGCCCGTCAACCCCACCACCGGGCGCGAAGGAAATCTGGAGCGGCTTCATGGGCGCGCCGAGCGTGTATTTCGTGTTCTCGGTGCCGCAGGACAACATCTGACCGCGCCCGTCGGACTTCAACGCGACCGCACAGCAGCTATCCTGCGCAGCCTCTGGAACGGCACCGCCGCGGGCGCGTCCGCCGGGACGCTGACCGGGCCTGACGGAACCGGCTTCTACACCGCCACGCTGACCGGCGTGACGATTCCGGCGACCGCGAAGATGCTGACCGGCGGCCTGGGTTATTCCTACAGCGTGGCGAATACCTTGCCGCTGACCCAGACCAATGTGCCGAGCTACCCGGTCGACCGCGGCCTCGGGCGTCACCGGCCTGACCGCCGGAATGCCCAACGCGACCGGTGGCCTGATCGTGATTGCGCCGAACGTGCAGACGCGTGGCGGACGGCTTCACCGGCCGGCGCGCGATCGTCGAAGACGCGAAGTGCAACAAGTGCCACCAGGAACTCGGCACGTTCACCGAAGAAGCCTTCCACGGCGGGCAGCGCAACGACGGCTCGACCTGCGCTTGGTGCCACACGCCGAACCGCACCAGCAGCGGCTGGTCGGCGGATTCCACGACCTTCGTCCACGCGATCCACGCCGGCGCGAAGCGCAACGTGCAGTTCAACTGGCACGCCATCTCGGCGACGCGAAGGCTTCTGGGACATCGGCTACCCCGGCGTGTTGAAGGATTGCGAGACCTGCCACATTGCCCGGCACGTACGACTTCAGCTCCGCGACGTCGAGCGCGGCGATGCCGAACCGCCTGTTCCGCACGGTCGCGACCGGCACGCCGGCGGCGTCGATCAGCCTGTCGCCCTATGCGGCGCGTCGGCATGCCTACGGCGCGGGCTTCGGCTTCAGCGCGCGCCACCGGCGTCACGACCCAGGCGGCCGCGACGACGCTGGTGAGCTCGCCGATCGCCGTCGGCGTGCTTCTCGTGCCACGACTCGCTGCTTGCACGCACGCACATGGAGATCAACGGCGGCTCGATCTACCTCGCGCGCGCCAACGCGCTCGCGGCGCCGCCTGAGACCTGCATGATCTGCCACGGCCCGGCTCGCATCGCCGACATCAAGACGATGCACCGCAAGCCTTGAGCACGAGGTGCCCGCCATGCAACGCCACGCGTTCGCTCGCGCTGATCGTGCTGGCATTGCTCGCCGGCCCCGGCGGCGGCGCGGCCGCGGGAACGAGCGCGGCGGCACCGCGGCGCGGCGGCGGTGGCGAAAGGCCCGCCCGCAGCGCCCGCCAAGCTCGTCGACATCAACAGCGCGAGCTTGGCCGAGCTCGCAGACGCTGCCCGGCATCGACGCCGCGCAAGCACGGAAGATCGTCGAGAGCGCCCCTACTTCAGCAAGGCCCAGCTGGTGACGGAGAACGTCATTCCCGCAGGGCCGTTCCAATCGATCGAAGCACCTGATCATTGCAAAGCAGAAGACGCAGACGCGGGAGACGCAAGGCGAGCGAACCCAGAACAACGCGGGCTGACAGCGATGAACATCACCCGATCTCTGCGCGGCATGCTGCTCGCTGGCTCGCTGCTTGGCTTGGCTGCCGGCGGCGCTGGCCCAGGCGGCCGCGCCGGCCGGCGCGGCGAGCGCGCCGCAAGAGCCGCCCCGGCACGCAATACAGCGACAAAGGCGCGGACACCTGCCTGGACTGCCACGACACTGAAGCCGACACCGCGACCTTCACGACCGCGGCGATCTTCAAGAACAAACACGCGCACCGCGGCAATGCGCGCTCGCCGTTCGGCGCCGGCGGCCTGCAGTGCGAGGCCTGCCATGGCCCGGGCGCGCGCCATTCCGCGAAGGGCAGCAAGAAGACGCTGACGATCAACAGCTTCAAGGCGAACTCGCACCTGACGGTCGCGCAGCGCAACCAGCCCTGCCTGGACTGTCACCAGGACGGCCAGCGCAGCGGCTGGCACGCCGGCGCGCACGAACGCGCCAACCTCGCGTGCACCGATTGCCACAAGCTGCACGCGCAGCAGGACCCGGCACTCGCCAAGGCCACTCAAAGCGAGGTCTGCTACGCCTGCCACAAGCAGCAGCGCGCCGAGTTCCACAAGGCGTCAAGCCACCCGGTGCGCTTGGGCTCGATGACTTGCAGCGACTGCCACAACGCCCATGGTTCCACGAATCCCGCGCTGCTGATCAAGCCCACGCTGAACCAGACCTGCTTCAGCTGCCACGCCGACAAGCGCGGCCCGCTGCTCTGGGAGCACGCGCCGGTGGCGGAAGATTGTTCAACCTGCCACGCGAGCCACGGCTCGGTGCGCGCCGCCCTGCTCACCAAGAGCCCGCCGTTGCTGTGCCAGCAATGCCACGCGGCCGCGGGTCACCCGGCGGTGGCGCGCACCGGCGCGGCGCTGCTCGGCGGCAGCGCCGGCGCCTCGGCTTTCCTGCTTGCGGGCAGTTGCACCAATTGCCATTCGCAGGTCCACGGGTCGAACCACCCGGCGGGTGCGAAGCTGATGCGATGAACGAGCGCACATCATCATGAGAACCTTCAGCTCCTTGGCCTTGCTCGGCGCCGTTGGCGCGTTGTCGGTGGCCGCAAGCAGCGCGCTGGCCGCGGTCGACACCTCGCAGTGGAAATGCGAGTCCTGTCCGTTCGAAAAAGCGGGCACGAGCGGCAGCGTCGAGGCGGGCGTGGGCGTCGTGTCCGACAAGGCTTCGAAGTTCGGCGACTACACCGGCCTGAACAAGAACGGGGCGCACGGCGTCCTGGGCGGCACTGCGCGCTACCGTGCCGAAGGCGGGATTTTCGGCAGCGTCAACGCGTCGGACCTCGGCCTGGACTCGCGTTCGCTCGCTGCCGAACTCGGGCAGGAGGGCCTGTACACGTTGCGGCTGGGCTATGCCGAGATTCCGCGTTGGTTCACGACCGGCGCGAGAACGCCGTTCCTCGGCAACGGCAGTGGCCAGTTGACACTGCCGCCGAGCTTCGTTCGCTCGGGCTCGACCGCAGGCATGTCACTCGCCACGGACCTGCAAGCCGTCGAGCTGGGTTTCAAGGCAAAGCGGCTCGATCTGGGCGCGTCGTTGGACATGGGCGAGGGTTGGACGCACCGCATCGACGTGCGCCGCGACGAACGCAACGGCACGCGGCGCGGCGCCGGCGCGTTCTTCGCGAGTTCTTCGCAGCTGGCGCTGCCGGTGGATCATGTGACTGACCAGGTCGAAATCTCCACTTCGTACCGCAGCCGCCTCTGGCAGGCGACGCTTGCCTACCACGCATCGCTGTTCCGCAACGGCGAGAACGCGCTCAACTGGAGCAACCCCTTCGATCCCAGCGCCACCAGCAGCGGCCGGCTCGCATTGGCGCCCGCCAACCAGTTCCACCAGATCGTCGCGTCGGGCAGCTACCAGATCAGCCCTGCGGCGCGCGCCAGCGCCGAGGTCGCCGTCGGGCGCATGACGCAAGACGAGGCTTACCTGGCGGCAACGACCAACTCGCGCTCGCCGTGCCCGCGCTGCCGGCGCAGTCTCTGCAAGGCCGTGCCGATACGTTGAACGCGAGCCTGCGCTTGACGGCCAGCTCCCACCGAGCAGTGGCGCCTCGGCGCGAGCGTGAGCCGCGACGAACGCGACAACCAGACGCCGAGCCGCACGTATCCTTCGGTGACCACCGACCAGTTCGTCGGCTTGGGTCCGGCGCGCAGCAACCAACCCTACAGCTTCACGCAAGACCGCATCAAGCTCAGCGCCGATCATCGCGGCTTCGGAACCTGGAAGTTCGGCATCGGCGCCGACCACGACGCGCGCGAGCGCAGCTTGCAGGCGGTGGACACGACGCGTGAGACGACGCTGTGGGGTCGGGTCGGCGTGCAAGCCTTGGACAACATCGCGCTTGCGTTGAAGCTGGCGCACGCCGATCGCAGTGCGTCGGAATATCGTGTCGTCGGGTCGCTGCTGCCACCCGACAATCCGCTGATGCGCAAGTTCAACATCGCGGATCGGCAGCGTGACAGCGCCGCACTGCGCGCCGACTTCGCGGTGACCGAAAGCGTGAGTCTGGGTTTGTCCGCGCAGATGAGCTACGACGACTACAAGCGCTCGACGATCGGCCTGATCGACGCGCGCACCATCCATGCCGGCGCCGACCTCTCGGCGGCGCTTTCCGAGCAGACCCAGGTGCACGCGTTCGCGCAACTCGAGCGCGTGCGCTCGCGCCAGGCCGGCTCGCAGGCGTTCGCGGGTCCCGACTGGAAGGGCCGAAGCAAAGACATCGCGGATGTGGCCGGGGTCGGCCTGAAACACAGCGCGCTAAAGGGCCAGCTCGAGCTCGGCGCCGACTTCGTGGTCTCGCGCTCGCGCAGCGAGGTCTCGGTCGACGCCGGCGTGTCGGCGCCGCCGTTTCCCGACGCGACCACGTCGACCGACAGCCTCAAGCTGCACGCGACGTACCGCATCAACGACAACATGTCGCTGCTGGGGAGCTATTGGTACGAACAGGTCGAGGCGCGCGACTGGCGATTCGACGGCGTGCAGGCCGACACGATCTCGAACCTGCTCGCCTTCGGTGAGCAGGCGCCGCGCTACGCCGTCAACGTGATTCGGATCGCGCTGCGCTACCGGTTCTGAGCGAGCCGGGACACTCAGATGATTCGCGAGAATCGCTGTTGTTCTGCGCTCGCGCTGAGGTAGCGGTCGAACACCATCGCCACGGCGCGAACAAAATACCAGCCCACCGGGGTGACCTGCACCGCGCCTGCTTCGATCTCGACCAGGCCCTGCTCGGCGAGGTTCTCGAGCCGCGCGAACTCCGCCGCAAAGGTGTCGCGCATCACGATGCCATGCGCTTTCTCGATTGCATCGAATTCGACCCGGCCCTGGCACATCAGCGCCATGATCACGTCGCGGCGCAACAAGTCGTCGGCGTTGAGCAGCAGACCGCGCTCCACCGGCAGCTGGCCCTGATTCAGCGCGTCGTAGTACTGGCTCAGCGTTTTCACGTTCTGGCTGAAGCAGTTGCCGACCTTGCCGATCGCCGACACGCCCAGCGCCACAAGATCGCAGTCGGGTTGTGTGCTGTAGCCTTGGAAGTTGCGGTGCAAGCGGCCTTCGCGCTTCGCCACGGCGAGCGGATCGTCGTGCAACGCAAAATGGTCCATGCCGATGTGCGCGTAGCCGAGGCCCAGGAAACCGGCGATTGCGGCGCCGAGCATCTGCACCCGATCGCCCGCCGGCGGCAGGGCGCTGATCTCGATGCGGCGTTGCGGCTTGAAGCGCTGCGGCAGGTGCGCGTAGGCGTAGAGCGCGATGCGATCCGGCCGCAGCCCCGCCACTTGCGCAATCGTGCGTTCGAACGACTGCGGCGCCTGGCGCGGCAGGCCGTAGATCAGGTCGACATTGATCGAGTGAAAGCCGATCTCGCGCGCCGCGTGCATCAAGGTGCGCACCGATTCGAACGGTTGCACGCGGTGCACGGCCTGCTGCACGTCGGGGTCGAAGTCCTGCACGCCCAGGCTGAGCCGGTTGAAGCCGAGCGCCGCCAGGTGCCGCAGGCGCGCCGCGTCGACGGTGCGCGGGTCGACTTCGATCGACAGCTCGGCGTCGCTGCGAAAAGCGAACGAGTTGCGCAGCAGCGCCATCGTCGACGCCAGTTCCGCGTCGGACAGAAAAGTCGGGGTGCCGCCGCCGAAGTGCAGCTGCGTGAGCGGCTGACCGGTTCCGAGCCCCTTCAATTGCAGTTCGAGTTCGCGCTGCAGCGCGTTCAGGTACTCGCCGGCGCGCTCATGGTGCCGCGTCACGACCTTGTTGCACGCGCAGTAATAGCAGACTTGTTCGCAAAACGGAATGTGCACGTAGACCGACAGCGCCTGGCCTGCGCTGTTTGCGGCGCGCTGCGCGAGGGCTTGCTCGTAGTGCAGGGGACCGAACGAATTGACGAAGCGGTCCGCGGTGGGATACGAGGTATAGCGCGGGCCGGCGACGTCGTGCTTGCGCAGCAGTGTTTCGCCGAGGACGGGGGTTGGGCTGGTGATCGACATGACAGCAGCGAGTCTGCCGAAGCGGCAGCCGATCTGTCTTGATTTGGCTCAAGCCAGGCAACCGCGCGAGCGCAGCACCCAGCATCGCGCCGCCATCACGGCGCGGAATGCCAGAGTGCGGCAAAGAAGTGGCAGGTGCTTCCGCCCATGACGAACAGGTGCCACACGAAGTGCGCATAACGAAGCTTCGAGTCGAACAGGAACACGACAGCGCCCGCGGTGTACGACACGCCGCCTGCAACCAGCCAGGCGATGCCATGCGTTGACATCCGCTCGACCATCGGCACGGCGCCGATCAGCGCGACCCAACCCATCGCCACGTACAGGCCGGTCGACCACAGCGGATGCTTCAGCCGGTCGAGCAACTTCGCCACGACGCCGACCGCCGCAGCAGCCCAGACCACGCCGAACAAGGACCAGCCCCACGCGCCGCGCATCACGCCGAGCAGGAACGGCATGTAGCTGCCGGCGATGAAGAGATAGATCGACGCGTGATCGAGCCGCACCAGCCACGCCTTTGCGCGGCCGGCCGGCAGGGCGTGGTAAAGCGTCGAGACAAAGTACAGCACGATCATCGTGCCGGCGAACAGACTCGCCCCCACGACACCGGCCGCCCCGCCGCGCTGTGCCGCCGCGTGGACGAGGATCGGCAGCGCCGCGATGGCGAGCGCCAGCGCGATGCCATGGCTCAGCGCATTGGCGATCTCTTCGCCGGGGGACTGCGGTCGCTCCAGGTCGTTCGATTTCACGGCAAGACCCTGCGCCTCTCAGGCGCGCGCATCGGCCAGGGCGGCCAATGCGCGCCGCACGTGGGTCTGCCACAACCAACGAAACGCGGTGACGGCGCCGGGTTCGGAGCAGCGAGCTGCCGGCACCGTCAGCGTCTGGGCGACACAGAGTCGCCAGTCTTCGCGCAACTGCTCCGGCGACGCGTAGCCTGCGCCTTGTGATCGGAGTCGCGCGTGCCAATGCTCGACCAGGGCCGGCGCCAACGTGCGACGGGCGTCCTCCGGCCACCAGAGCGCCATCGCGTGGGCCAGGTCGCTCAGCGCCAGCGCGTTCAACGGCGGCGGTTGGAGGAACGGCTGGTAGTCGATGAGCAGCACCCGGCCTGGGCCGGCTCGGGGCGCCAGGATGTTGCCCGGGTTCAGGTCGCCGTGGATCCACGAGAAACCGGCCGGGTCTTGCGCACGGCGGGTCAGCGACGACGGGAGCGCGTCGAACACCTCACGCACCGTGTCTCTGTCGGCGGCGCTGAACTCTTCTGCCATGGCGTCGAGCATCACCGGCAGTCCTGCGTGGGCAGGGGCAAGAGAAGCCTCGATACCTGCCGCATCGGGCGCTGGCAATGCCCAGTGATGGGCATGCAACTGCGCGAGTGACTCGACCAGGGCGCGACCATAGACCTCTGTCACCGGGACGTCGTCCTGGTTCCGATGCGTGTCCGTCAAGTCATCGAGCAGCAGATGGTAGTGCGTCGCATCAGCCTCGGCGTGATGACAACGCACCAGAGGTGGGTCGACGAGCCCGGTGAAGGTGCGGACGTAGTAGTCGACTTCACCTCGCCCAAAGACGGTGGCCGAGCCCACTTTGACGCGCAGCTTCAGCGGCGCCGGCTCGCCTTCGACTCGCGCGACGATGAGAACATGCGCGCCCCAGACGCTGACCGCTTCGGTGCGCGCGAAGGAATGCACGCGACGGCCGAGGGCAGCTTCGAGCCATTGAGGCGTGATGTCGGCGGGGCCGTGAGCTACGGCAACACCGCGAGTGGTTGAGGGCATGGGGCTGCGTTCGCGCTCCGTGGGGACGGCTGGCCGTCTCTGAGATCCAGAGCGCGGCTGGGCCCGACCCGCATGGGTCGTTGTGGTGGATTGTGGTGGATGCCTCCTTACAGGGCGCGCGCTGCAAACGCGATTCACGTGTCGCGGCCGCGCACCCCACTTGGCGTTGCACAGGGGCCTGCGGCTTGACGTCAAGCAAGAAAAGCAAACCGCCCTGAGCTCAGGCTGGCACACTCGCCGCAGTGGCTCGCGCCACAACCACCACGCTGCCTCGAAGCGATGAAGCGAACAACAGCGGTTCGACCTTCCGATCTGCGCGGCGCCGTGCGCCTGGCGACCGACGCGACGACGGGCCTGACCGACCTGGTCGAGGCGATGCACGAGCGCATCGCGCGAGTCCCCGGCCTGGCCGCGCCTGCGCCCGATGGCCGCACCGGTGGAATCAGCGGCCTGGTCTACAAGTCGATCCGCGGTGTCACGCGAATCGTCGGTGGCAGCTTGGACGCCTTGCTCGGGCTGCTCGCGCCCGCGCTGGGTCCGCAGGACTCGAGCCCGGAGCGCGAAGCGATCGTCGCTGCGCTGAACGGTGTGCTCGGCGACTACCTGGTCGCATCGGGCAACCCGCTGGCGACGGTGATGGCGCTGCGCAGCAGCGGCCGCGCGCTGCGGCTGGAGGGCGCAGAGCTTTCGGCACGTTTGCCCAGCGCGAACGGCAACCTCCTGGTGCTGCTGCACGGCCTGTGCATGAACGACTTGCAGTGGTCGCGCGCTGGCCATGACCATGGCGCGGCGCTGGCGCGCGAGCTCGATTTCACGCCGCTTTACCTGCTCTACAACAGCGGGCTGCACGTCTCGATCAACGGGCATGCATTGGCGCAGATGCTCGAGCGCCTGCTCGAGCAGTGGCCGCAGCCGGTGCAACGCCTGGTGCTGCTCGGCCACAGCATGGGTGGCCTGCTCGCGCGCAGCGCTTGGCACTATGGCAGGCAAGCCGGACACCGTTGGCCGCAGCGCGTCAACGACTTGGTGTTCCTCGGCACGCCGCACCATGGCGCGCCGCTCGAGCGCGCGGGCAGCTGGGTCGACGTCGTGCTCGGCGCGACGCCCTACGCCGCGCCGTTCGCGCGCCTGGGCAAGGTGCGAAGCGCCGGCATCACCGATCTGCGCCACGGCAATCTGCTCGATGAAGACTGGGTCGGGCGCAATCGCTTCGCGCGCGGCCCCGATCGGCGCCAGCCGGTGCTGCTGCCCGATTCGGTTCGCTGCTACGCGGCCGCGGCATGCCTGGGCCAGCAAAGTGACGATCTGCAGGGCCGCCTGCTCGGCGACGGCCTCGTGCCGCTGGACAGTGCGCTGGGCCGGCACACCAACGCGGCACGCACGCTGGCGTTTCCCGAGCACCGGCAATGGGTCGGCTACGGCATGAGTCACCTGGACTTGCTGAACCGAAGCGAAGTGTTCGACCAGTTGAAACAGTGGTTGCGTTGAAGCGGCCGGGCAACCGGCCGCAGTCTGTCAGTTCACCACACAGACGACGGCCGTGCGCGGCTCGTGGCGTCAGGGGCGATTTCCGCGAGGACTCTGCGCATCTGCGTCGGCGGGTCTCACGTTGACGACGACGATCCCGGTCTTCTGCTGCGTCTCCACATAGCGATAAGCGTCGGCAATCGCCTCGAGCGCATAGGTTCGATCGATGACCGCACGGAACTCGCCTGCCTCGATGCGGGTTCTCAAGAAGTCGACGAATGCTTTCGCCTTGCCGCTCTGGGGCAGCGGAAAGATGACGCGGCGGCTCCCGGTGATCGACGACAGAAGCGCGAGCAACGGGTTCTGGCACCAGGGCCCAAGGTCCGTCGCCGCGAAGATGCCTTTGGGTTTCAGCAAGCGCCGGCACCGGAAGTAGGTCGTCTTGCCGACCGCGTCGAACACACCATCGAAGGTCTCGCCGACCTGCGTGAAGTCCTGCGCCGTGCAGTCGATCGCGTGGTCGGCGCCGAGGGTTCTGACGAGGTCGAGATGGCGCGTTGTGACGACCGCCGTGACCTCGGCGCCACTGGACTTCGCGAGCTGCACCGCGGCCGTGCCGATGGCGCCGGAGGCGCCGTAGATGAGGAGTTTGTCGCCCCCTTTGAGGCGGAACGCTTGCAGGTAGGTCTGCGCATACCAGGCGCCCTCGCACACGACGCACTCGGCGAAGGATGAGCCCTCGGGCATGGCCGCGATCGCCCCGGCTTCGGGCATGCTGAGGTATTCGGCGTGCGCGCCGTAGGCATCCGGCGACAAGCCGAAGACGCGGTCGCCCGGCTTGTACGACGTGACGCCGGCGCCGACCGCCTCGATCACACCCGCGAAGTCCATGCCGAGAACGGTGCGCCGCGGCCGCAGCAAGCCTGCGACGAGCCGGACAAACCACGGGTGAGGGCGGAGCATGCCGCAATCGGTGCGGCTGACCGTCGTCGCGTGGACTCTGACCAAGACCTCACCGGCTCGCGGCGCAGGTTTCGAAACGTCGCGGATCTGCAGGACGTCCGGAGGTCCGTAGCGGGTATTGACGGCGGCTTTCACGATCGCAATCTCCTTTTGAGCCGATGGGTCGACCGCCCGGAGTGTGGCCTGACCTTGTGCGTAAACTGAGCGAGATGACAAACCCCCCATCCTCTGCAGTCCCGCAGCCCCACAGCCCCGCGGCCCGGTCCATCAGCCGCTTGCGCCGCCCCATGAGCGGGCGCGACGTGCACGAATCGCACCGGGTCTCCACCCCGCTGGAGCTGCTCTTCGACCTGACTTTCGTCGTCGCCATCGCGGCGGCGGCGTCGCAGTTGCATCATGCGGCCGCCGAACAGCACCTGGCGCAAGGCCTGCTGGGTTTCGTGACGACGTTTTTCGCCATCTGGTGGGCCTGGATGACGTTCACCTGGTTCGCCAGCGCCTACGACACCGACGATGCCACCTACCGCGTGATGACGATGCTGCAGATGGTGGGCGTGCTGGTGCTGGCGGCGGGCGTGCCCACGGCAACGCAAGGCGACTTCGCCACCGTGACGATGGGCTATCTGGTGATGCGCGTCGGCCAGGTCGCGCTGTGGCTGCGCGCGGGGCGCGAGCATCCGGAGCGGCGCCGCACTTGCCAGCGTTATGCCATCGGCATCTTGGTCGTGCAGAGCCTGTGGGTTGCCCGGCTCGCGCTGCCGCCCTCGCTCGGGCTGGCGTCATTCGTCGTGTTGGTGGTGTTCGAGTTCGCGATTCCCGTCTGGGCGGCCAAGGCCGGGCACACGCCCTGGCACGCGCACCACATCGCCGAGCGCTACGGCCTCTTCACCATCATCGTGCTGGGCGAATGCGTGCTCGGCGCGACGAATGCGGTGTCGGGCGTGATCGCTTCCGAAGGCTGGTCGTTCAGCGTCGTGCAGGTCGGCTTCGGCGCGGCCAGTCTGGTGCTGGCCCTGTGGTGGGTTTACTTCCTGGTGCCCTCGGGCGAGGCCTTGCACCAGCACCGCAACCGCGCGTTTCGCTGGGGCTACGGGCACGCCACCGTGTTCATGTCGCTGGCGGCACTGGGCGCGTTTCTCGGCGTCGTTGCCGACCAGTTGAAGGCGCCGGCCTCGGCCGCATCGAGCGCCGCCGCGGCGCACCCGGTGTCCGCCACCGACGCCATCGCCCTGGTGGCGGGCGCGGTTGCGCTGTACCTGCTTTCGGTGTGGTGGATGAGCGAACATGTGACCCGGCATAACGCCCGCTTGCAGCGGATCTGGCTCGGCAGCATGCTGTTGCTCGCGGCCGTCGTCGGCGCCACCTGGCTCGGGCTGCCGCTGCCGTGGGCGCTGCCGGCGCTGACGCTGGCGCCTCTGCTCGTGATCGTGATGGTCGAGCGCGGCTTGGCGATGCGCCCGGAGTCGTTTGCGATTCGGTAGCGAAGCGGGTTGCGCCTGCGCGCAGGCGCATCGGCGGCGCCGCCCAGGCCCGCGCCGGCGAGCGTGATCTCGATCCGGTGGCATCAAGTGAGCAGCGGGAATGCCACGCCACCCGCAGGCGAGGCCCAGTTCTTCACCAGCTCGGCGACCATGGCATTGGTGCTCGTCAGCCGCACGCCCGCGCGCTCCATGCGGCGCCAGGACATCTCTTCAGCGATCGGGTTGCTCGAACCGCAGGCGTCGCACACCACCTGGACGTTGAAGCCTTCTTCGAGCGCGCTGATGGCGGGCGACACCATGCACACATCCGTGGTGACTCCGGCCATCACGAAGTTGCGCCGGCCCGTGGTGCGGCAGGCGTGGGCGAAGTCCGCGTCATCCCAGGCATTGACCACACCCTTGCGCTTGATGCGGGCGCCGAACTCCTGGGGCGCAATCGTCTCCAGCTCGGGCATCAAAGGCCCCTGCACGTTAACGTTGGTCTCCTGGCTGGAGGTCAGCACCAGGGGGCATGTTCGTGCCCTTGGCAAACTTGGCCAGGATGATGACGTTGCGTTGCAGCAGTGCCAACGGCGTGCTCGAGGCCCAGGTGTTGGTGCCGACCTGGTGGTCGACACGCGCACATGTCCCGTCGGGCCTGCGGCAGATTCGCGCAGAGCTTCCTGCGCCAGACGGGCCTGGTCTACCAGATCACCGCAGCGCTCGAAGTAGCGTCGTCCGGCATCGGTCAACTCGACCCGGCGTGTCGTGCGGTCGAACAGCCGCACGCCGAACTTGCGCTCCGATGCCGGTCGACATGGGCGTCAACCATGTCGGCCCACTGCTGCCTGAATTCACGCGCCGCCATCCAGGCATCACCTTCGAACTCGATCTGTCGCCCAGCCACCGCGATCTGGTGGGTGAGCATGTCGATGTGGCGATCCGCATCGGCGCCATCAAGGGCGATCAACTGGTCGTGCGCCGCGTCGGCACGGTCGAGATGCTGATGTTCGCCGCGCCCGCCTACCTGGAGAGGCAGGGCGAGCCGCAGCAGCCGGCCGACCTGGTCGAACACGAGTGCTTCAACCTTCCAGCGCCGGGGCGCGAGGCGCGATGGCGCCTGATGCGTGACGGCACCACGATGGAGGTCACGGTTCGTGGCCGAATGGCCACCAACAATCTGGGGCTGATGCGCCTGCTCGCCGAGCGCGGATTGGGCATCGCGATGCTGTCGCATGCACTTGCGCGCGATGCGGTGAACGCGGGGCGCCTGGTTCAGGTGCTGCAGGGATGGACCCTGCCGCCGTTGCCGGTGCATGCCGTGATGTCCTCGCGGCTGCAGCCGGCCAGCGTGCGCGCCTTTGTCGATTTCCTCGCGGCACGGCTGTCCTTCGTCTGACCGAAACGCCGTCGCCCGCACGTCGGTGAGAGCACGGGACTCAAGTTCCACGAACGCGCGGATCGTTTTTCTCGTGGCAGCTTCGGATGGTGCTGGCGGCAGTCTGGGCCTGCAGCCGGCTCGAGTGCAGGTCATGCTGGGCTGAGCAAGGCGCAGCCTCACGCGCGACGCTCAGTCCGAGCGCGCTTGCTTGGGTCGATCGCGCTGACTGGACCGAACCGGCCGAACCAGCGGGTGCTGGCGAGCCGGTGTCGCGGTGCCCGTCGCACCGGGGAAATCTTGCAGCGCCAGGTCGACGAAAGCGCGCACTTTGGGCGTCAGGTAGCGGTTGCTCGGGTACACCGCGAACACCGACACCGCTGGCGGATGCCAGGGCGCCATCACGCGCACGAGTTGCCCCTGCGCCACCAGGGCGTCGGCGATCACCGCGGGCAACTGCGCGATGCCCAGGCCCCGCACGACGGCGTCGCGAACTCCGGAACCGGCATTGGACGGAATCAGCGTGCCCTTGCTGGTGCTGCATGGCCAGGACGACAAGGTGACCGAGGTCGATGGCAGCCGCGAACTGGCGGCACGGGCGCGCAGTGCCGACAAGGCGCTGCGGCTCTACGACGGCATGCTGCACGACCTGCTGCACGAGCCGGCCGGCGCCGAAGTGACGCGCGAGATCGTCGGCTTTGTCAGCGCGCGCCTGCAGGCCAGGCCGTAACGCCCGCGCGCCACGCCGCGAGCCGGAAGCTGATCTGTGCAGCGCCGCGCACGCGCTGTCCCTCTTCTTCAAACCACCGTGCCGAAGAGGCGCCCGACGGCGAACGTCAGCGCCATCGCGAACGCGCCCCAGAACCCGACCCGCGCCGCGGCCCGGGCCACGGGTGCGCCGCCGACGCGCGCCGAAAGCGCGCCCAGCCCGGTGAGGAACAACAGCGCCGTCGCCGCGACCGCGATTTCGATGTTCGCCCTTGGGGCGAGCAGCGCGGCGAGCAGCGGCAATCCGGCCCCGGCGGTGAACGTGAGCGCCGAGGCGAGCGCCGCCTGCACCGGGCGCGCCGCGAGGGTTTGTGAGATGCCGAGCTCGTCGCGCGAATGCGCGCCGAGCGCGTCGTGCTGCATCAGTTGCGCCGCCACCTCGGCAGCGAGTTCGGGCGTGAGCCCGCGCGCCTCATAGATTGCGCCGAGCTCGCGGCGCTCGAACTCGGGCTGCGTGCGCAGCTCTTCGCGCTCGCGCGCGACGTCGGCGGCCTCGGTGTCGGACTGTGAGCTGACCGACACGTACTCGCCCGCAGCCATCGACATCGCTCCGGCCATCAACCCGGCGACCCCGGCCACCAGCACTTCAGCGCGCCCGGCGCCGGCGCCGGCGACGCCCACGAGCAGGCTCGCGGTGGAGACGATGCCGTCGTTCGCGCCCAGCACGGCGGCGCGCAGCCAGCCGATGCGCTCGGTGCGGTGCCGTTCAGGGTGGGTGGTGCGTGGCATGCGAGGCTCCGGGTTGAGACGTGATGTCCCGGCCTTGGCCAGAACTCAAGCCGCGGGCGCCTGCGGTTTGGCTCGCGCCCGGTTCAGCGTGGCGATGACTTCTTCGTCGTCGACCTGAGCAAAGTTCTCGTAGTACTGGCCGACGGCGTGAAAGCCCGGCGGCGCCGCCAGGCACACCACGTCGTCGGCGAGCGGCCGCACGCGCGCCAGACTGTCGGGTGCCGCCACCGGTATGGCGCAGATCAGGCGCGCCGGGCGTTGATCGCGCAGCGCGTGCAAGGCCGCGATCATCGTCGCGCCGGTCGCCAGCCCGTCGTCGACGACGATCGCCGTGCGCCCGGCAGCCGGCACGCGCAGCGCGCCGTAGCGCTTGCGGCGCTCGTGCAGCCGGGCGAGCTGCGCAGCGGTTTCGCGCTGCACGTAGGCGTCGCCTGCGTCCGTGCCGTGCTGCTGCACATGGCTCCAGCCGGACTCGGCGACTGCGCCGATCGCGTACTCGGGGTTGCCTGGCGCGCCGAGTTTGTGCGTGAGCACGACGTCGAGTTCGGCGCCGAGTTCCTCGGCGATCAACGCCGCCATCGGTACGGCGCCGCGCGGAATCGCGTAAACGACGGCGCTCTGGCCGCGCCAAGGCGCCAGGGCGCGTGCGAGTTGCCGGGCGGCGTCGTCACGGTCACGAAACGGTTTCATGAGCGCGCTCACGCCTTCGCCCACGCCGCTTCGAGGAACGGCGTGACGTTGCGCATCGCGCGAGCCACGTACTCGTCCTTCTCTCCCACCGGCGCGACGTAGTGCATCGCGCTCTGCGCTGCCGCGCTGCCCTCCAGGCGCGCGATCACCCAGGCCGCCAGGTACTGAGACGCGAGGCATCCCTCCGCGGTGGCGACGTTGCCCTTGTCGAAGGTGAGGATGGCGATGTGCATGGTGGCATTGTCTCGGTGCCAGGTCAGCGGCGATGCGGCATCGTAGCAACGTCAGACCGCCGCACGCGCGCAAGGCGAGACGCACGGCGGTGGGTTGTCTCGGCCGCGCGTTGCATCCAGGCTCCGCGAATGGCCCACGACGCCGCGAACTGCGCCGCGCGGCGCCCGAACCGCCTCATGTTGATGCCCATCAAGGTTTGCCGGGCGCGACTCGCCGACCGACCGCGGTTTGATGAACATCAAGGTGACCGAGCTCCGGAGAGCACAGCATCGTCCTCGACGGCGGGCGCTCCTTGCGCGATCGCTCATGACCCGCACACCGTTTGCGACCCGAGGACACTCGCCATGAATGGGCCACTTGCCATCACCGCCGCCGCAGCAGCACCGCCCACCGGTGGGCCCTTGGCCGCCACCCGACTGCCGATCCCGCGTTACCTGACCCAGGCCTACTGGTGGGCCTATGTGCATCCGAAGGCGGTGCAGTTGTTCGAGCGCGAATGGCTCGTGAACGCGATTCTGTTCGGCCACTACGGCCGCTTGCGCGACGCCGCGCTCGCCGAACTGGGCAGCGTCGTGCACGGCCGCACCCTGCAGGTCGCGTGCGTTTACGGCAACCTGACGCAGCGGCTGCAGGAGCGCCTGGCGCCCGACGCGCGCCTGGACGTCGTCGACGTGTTGCCCATCCAGTTGCGCAATCTGCGGCGCAAGCTGCCGGCCGACGCGCGCGTCGCGCTGTGGCACGGCGACGCGTCGATGCTCGCGTGTGCCGATGCAAGCTACGACCAGGCGCTGCTGTTCTTCCTGCTGCACGAACAGCCCGACGCAGTGCGCCGCGCGACCCTGGCCGAAGCGCTGCGGGTCGTGAAGCCGGGCGGCAAGGTTGTCATCGTCGACTACCACCGGCCCTCGGCCTGGCACCCGATGCGGCCCTTGATGCGGCTCGTGTTTCGCCATCTCGAGCCGTACGCGATGGCGCTCTGGCAGCACGAGACTGAATCACTTCATGCCCGAGGGCGGTGCGCGCAAACGCGCTGCGCAAGCGCACCTGGTTCGGTGGCCTGTACCAGATGCTGGTGCTGCGCAAGTAGAGCAAACATGCTCGAAGACACCGCGGTGGATGTGGCGATCGTCGGTGCCGGCGGCGCCGGCTTGCGCGCCGCGATCGCGATCGCGCAGAGCCACCCGACGTTGCGCGTCGCGCTGATCTCGAAGGTGTACCCGATGCGCAGCCACACCGTCGCGGCAGAAGGCGGCGCCGCGGCGGTGACGCAGGCGCATGACAGCCTGGAGGCGCACTTCCACGACACCGTGGCCGGCGGCGACTGGTTGTGCGAGCAGGACGTCGTCGACTACTTCGTCGCCCACGCGCACGACGAGCTGGTGCAGATGGAGCATTGGGGCTGCCCGTGGAGCCGCACAGCCGATGGCCACGCCAACGTGCGCGCGTTCGGCGGCATGGCGATCGAGCGCACCTGGTTCGCCGCCGACAAGACCGGCTTTCACATGCTGCACACGCTGTTCCAGACGTCGATGAAATACCCGTCGATCCGGCGCTTCGACGAGCACTTCTGCATCGACCTGGTCGTCGACGAGGGCCGCGTGCAAGGCGTCGTGGCGATCGACATCGCGAGCGGCGAATTCCACCTCATCCAGGCCAAGTCGGTGATCATCGCCACCGGCGGCGCGGGGCGCGTCTTCCGCGAGAACACGAACGGCGGCATCGTCACCGGCGACGGCATGGCGCTCGCGTACCGCCACGGCGTGCCGCTGCGCGACATGGAGTTCGTGCAGTACCACCCGACCTGCATGCCCGGCACGGGCCTGCTGTTCACCGAGGCGTGCCGCGGCGAAGGCGGATTCCTGCTGAACCGGTTCGGCTACCGCTACCTGCAGGACTATGGCCTGGGGCCCGCCGAGCCGCAACCGCGCAACAAGGCGATGGAGCTCGGCCCGCGCGATCGCCTGAGCCAGGCGTATTGGCACGAGAAGCAAAAGGGCCGCACCATCGCCGGCCCGCACGGCGCCGTGGTGCACCTCGACCTGCGGCATCTGGGCGGGCCAGGCTGCGCGAGCGGCTGCCGCAAATCTACGAACTCGCCGTGCAGTACCTGGGCGTGGACCCGGCGCAGACGCCGATTCCGGTGCTGCCCGCGGTGCACTACACCATGGGCGGAATCGTCGCCGACGGCAGAACCGCGTCGCCGCTGCCGGGGCTGTTCTCGGTGGGTGAATGTTCGAGTGTCGGGATCCACGGCGCGAACCGACTCGGCTCAAACTCGCTGACGGAGTTGCTCGTGTTCGGCAAGGTGGCGGGTGACGAAGCTGCGGCCTACGCGCAGCAGGTTTCGCTCGGCAAATTGGCTCTGGTCAGCAAGAGCGCCGAGCAGTCATGTCAGCGAGTCCGTGCCATCGCCGCCCGGCAGGGCGGTGGCGAACGCATTGCCGCGCTGCGCCGCGAAATGGCGCAATCGATGGAAGACGGTTGCGGCATCTACCGCACGGCCACGGCGATGCAGGCGACGTGCGACAAACTCGCCGAGCTGAAGCAACGCTTCGCCAGGGTTCAACTCGACGACCATTCGAAAGCCTGGAACACCGAGTGGTTGCTCGCCATCGAACTCGGCTACCAGCTCGACGTCGCGCAGGCGATCGTGCACAGCGCGCTGCAGCGCCGCGAATCGCGCGGTTCGCACCAGCGCCTGGACGGATTCGAAGCGCGCGACGACGTCAACTTCCTGCAGCACAGCCTGGCCACGTATGTGCCGGACGCGGCGCCACGGATCGCCTTCGCGCCGGTTCGAATCACTCGTTCAGCCCCCGGCATCCGAGCCTACGGCGCAGCCGGCGAGGCCGCGCCGGCGCGGCGCTCCACAACGGATTCACTCCATGCCTGAACCCCAGACGACGCGGCGCATCGAGGTGCTGCGCTACCGGCCCGAACAAGAAGCCGCGCCGGTGTGGCAGGGCTACACCGTGGCTTCGAGCCACGACATGTCGGTGTTGCAGGCGCTGCTGCACATCAAGGATGACATCGACGGCACGCTGAGCCTGCGCTGGTCGTGCCGCATGGCGATCTGCGGCAGCTGCGGCATGATGATCAACGGCAAGCCCGCGCTGGCGTGCCAGACCTTCGTTCGCGACTTGCCCGCAGGCCCGGTGCGCATCGAGGCGCTTGCACACTTCCCGATCGAGCGCGACCTCGTCGTCAGCGTCGACGGGTTCGTGAAGAAGCTCGAAGGAATCAAGCCCTACTTGATTCCCAAACATCCCCGCGAGCTGGCTGAGGGCGAACACCTGCAAACGCCCGCGCAGCTCGAACACTTCGAGCAGTTCAGTTCGTGCATCAACTGCATGCTGTGTTATTCGGCCTGCCCGCAATTCGGCCTGGACCCTGAATTTACCGGGCCGGGCGTGCTCGCGCTGCTGCACCGCTACAACGCCGATTCGCGCGACGCTGGGCGCGAAGAGCGCATGGCTGTTCTCAACGCCGAAGAAGGCGTCTGGAGCTGCACCGCGGTGGGCTACTGCTCCGAGGTCTGCCCGAAGCAGGTCGACCCGGCGAACGCGGTGAACCAGAACAAGATGAACAGTGCGAAGGATTACTTCCTGCGCTTCCTGGCGCCGCGCGGAGGCCAGGCATGACGCCCCGGCCCGGCTACGTGCGGCCGATGCGCGGCTGGTGGCGCCGCGATCCGTTCTTCATGCGCTACATGGTGCGCGAGGCGACCGCGGTCGGCGTCGCCGCGTACGCCCTCGTGCTCACGTTCGGCGTGGTGCGCCTGAGCCAGGGCGAAGCGGCGTGGAACGCCTGGCTGGCAGCGCTTCGCACCCCCGCGGCGTTGCTGCTGCACGCTGTGCTCCTGATCGGCATGGTCGTGCACGCGAAGAGCTGGTTCGAGATCATGCCCAAGACACTGCCGATGCTCGTCATCGGCGGCCGGCGCGTGCCTGCGACGACGATCACGCGCATCGGTTGGGCGGCTGCGGTTGGCGCGGCAGCGGCGCTGTTCGCGCTGGCTTGGGCCTGGCAGCCATGAAAAAGCGCTCCCACGCGCCGATCTTCTGGCTCCTGTTCGGCGCCGGCGGCATGCTCGCGGCGCTGCTCGGCCCGATGCTCGTGTTCATCACCGGCATCGCCGCGCCGCTCGGCTGGCCGCCGGCAGGCGACGACCTGTTGGCGTATTCGCGCGTGCTCGCCTTGGCGCAGCATGTGGCCGGCAAAGGCTTCTTGTTCGCCGTGATCGCGCTGTTCGCCTGGCACGCGGCGCACCGCCTCCTGCACAGCCTGCACGATCTGGGCGTGCGCAAGAGCGCTGCGGCCAAACTCGCGTGTTACGGCGCCGCACTCGGCGTGACGCTGGTCGCAGCGGCGGCCCTGCTTGCGGTTCGTTTCTGATCGGCTGCAACGGCAGGCGGCGGGCCGGCCCGGCCCACCACCCCCACGCGCGCCTGCTGCGCTGCGCGCCTCAGCCCGCTCGCGCCCGGCCCGCGCGCGGCTTGGCTGCCGCTTCAGCGGGCGCCTTGCCCTGCATGCCTTCCGACATGCCGATCAACACGCCGCTCACGAGCGCGCTGTAACTGTCGAGCATCGTCTGCGCGGTTTTCAGGCTCAGCTCGCGCCCGTCGCGAAGCGACTTGCGTGCCTGTTCGGTGAGCTGCGCGACGCTCGCTGCCGCCTTGTTGCCGGTCCCGGTGCCTGCGGCCTTGCCGGCCTCCAGTACGTTCGACCAGGCGGATTGCAGCGGCGCGGGAACGCCCTGCACGGCCTTGTCGATCGCGCCGAACAGCAAGTCCTCCATCTTCTCGACGTCGGCGAGCGCCTTCTTCATCTGCCCTTCGCGCAGATTTGCGCCTTGCTCGACGAGTTGCGCGAGCGCACGCCGGTTCGCTTCCACCGCTTGCAGCAGCGCGGCGTCCATGCCGGCGAAGGCCTTCGTCAACATCGCCTCGATGTCCACTGCCGGGCCCGGATTCGCCCCCGCACCCTGCGTCGCCGCGGCGGTCACGCCCTTCAGCACTTCCTTGATGTTCTTCAACGTCAGCTCGCGCCCCTGCAGGGCTTTCAGCGTCGCTGCGCCCACCGATTTGCGCAAGGCCTCGCCCTGCGTCGACGAGGCTTCGGCGAATTGCTGGACCAGGGTTTGCGCATCGAATGTCGACTTCAGCATGGTGTTCTCCTGTGGTTTGGCCGGTTCAGGCCTATTGCATGTGTTGACCGCCGTTGATGGCGATGTTGGCGCCGGTCACGAACGCCGCTTCTTCGGAGGCGAGGTAGATGATCAACCCCGCCACTTCTTCCGGCTTGCCGAGTCGCCCGACCGGGATCTGCGGCAGGATCTTGCTCTCCAGCACGTCTTTCGGTATCGCCGTCACCATCTTCGTGCCGATGTAGCCGGGCGAGATGGTGTTGACGGTCACGTTCTTCTTCGCCACTTCGAGTGCGAGCGCCTTGGTGAAGCCGTGCACGCCGGCTTTCGCGGCCGAATAGTTGGTCTGGCCGAACGCGCCCTTGCTGCCGTTGACCGACGAGACGTTGATGACCCGGCCCCAGTTGCGCTCGACCATGCCGTCGACGACCTGCTTGCTCATGTTGAACAGGCTGTCCAGATTGGTGCGCATCACCGCATCCCAGTTCACCTTGTCCATCTTCTTGAACGTCATGTCGCGCGTGATGCCGGCGTTGTTCACGAGGATGTCGATCGTGCCGAGTTTGGCGACCACTTCACCCACCGCCTTGGCGCAGGAATCGATATCCGCCACGTCGCACGCCACGGCCAGGATGTCGTGACCGCGCGCCTTCATGTCCGCGACCCACTCGCCGTGTTTGGTATTGCCGGGCGAATACGTGACGACGACCTTGTAGCCGGCGTCAGCCATCTTGGTCGAGATCGATTCGCCCAGGCCGCCCATGCCGCCGGTGATCAGAACCACGCGTTGTTTTGCCATTTTCTTTCTCCATATTGCCCGCTCTTGCGGATGATGAAAATCGCTGCGCCGTGCCCGCGACGGCGCCGGTCAGCTTGCCTTTTCCTTGACATAGCGCCCCGGTGCGGGCTCGATCACGGCGTGTCTTACGGTTGCCCAGGCGTTTCGGTGCGGCGACCTTGGCGCCGCCATGTTTCCCCAGCCACGTCGTCCAGGCCGGCCACCAACTGCCCGGCACGGACTGCGCGCCGTCGAGCCACGCCTGCGGGTCTTTTTCAACCTTGCCGACCCAGTGATTGCGCTTGCCTTTGGCGGGGGGGTTGATCACGCCGGCGATGTGGCCGCTGGCGCCGAGCACGAAAGTGGTGTCGCCGCCGAGCACTGCGGTGCTGGCGTACGCCGTGCGCCAGGGCACGATGTGGTCTTCACGCGAGGCATAGACGAATGCTGGCATGGTGATGCGGCCGAAGTCGACCGGCTGCCCGCATTGTTGGGTCGCGCCGGGAACCCGAAGTTTGTTCTCGAGATACGCATTGCGCAAGTACCAGCAGTACATCGGGCCGGGCAAGTTGCTGTCGTCGCCGTTCCAGAACAGCAGGTCAAAGGCCGGCGGGGGCTTGCCCTTGAGATAGCCGTTCACGACATACGGCCAGATCAGGTCGTTGGCGCGCAGCGAGGCGAACACCTGCGCCAGTTCGCGGCCCTTGAGCAGCGCCGCCCTGGCCGATCGCGGCCTCGCGCGCGGCGAGCGAGGTCTCGTTGATCAGCAGGCCGAGTTCGCCGGTGTCGGAGAAATCGAGCATCGTCGTCAGCAGCGTCACGCTGGCGACACACTCCTCACCGCGCGCCGCGAGCACCGCGAGCGCGCACGACAACAGCGTGCCGCCGACGCAAAAGCCCAGCGCGCTGACCTTGTCGGCGCCTGCAACGTCGCGCGCCGCGCCCAGCGCCGCGATCACGCCTTGCTCGACGTAGTCGTCCCACGTCAGGTGCTGCTGCGGCGCCGAAATGTTGCGCCACGACACCAGGAACACGTTCTGCCCAGCGCTCAGCGCATGCGCGACGAGCGAGTTCTCGGGCTGCAAGTCCAGGATGTAGTACTTGTTGATGCACGGCGGCACGATCAGCAGCGGCCTGGCGTACACCTGCGCCGCGACGGGCCGGTACTGGATGAGCTGAATCAGCTCGTTCTCGAAGACGACGCCGCCCGGAGTCGTGGCGACGTTGCGCCCGACTTCGAAGGCCTGGTCGTCGGTCATCGAGACGCGCCCCTGCGCGAGATCGGCCATGAACAGCTTCATGCCCTGCATCAGGCTCGCGCCGCCCGATTCGACGGCGAGCTTCATCGCTTCGGGGTTCGTCGCGAGCGAATTCGCCGGGCTCAGCGCATCGATCACCTGGCGCAGCATGAAGCCCATTTGCGCCTTGTTGTGCTCGTCCAGCGGTGCCGCGGCCAGCGTCTGTTGCAGGCTTGCCGCCTGCGCCGCGTAGGTCTGCGCCAACGCGGCGAAGCGCGGGTCGGTTTGCCAGGCGCCGTCGGCGAAACGGCGGTCCGCAGCCGGGTTCGGCGAAACGCCGGCATCCGGCGCGCCGGGCCACCACGGCAGCAAGGTCTTCAGCGTTTGTTCGTGCAGCGCGAGCCAGTTCGGCAGGGCTTGTTGCCACAGGGTGAACGCATCGTTGATGCTGGTTTCGCCAGCCGCTGCGTGGGGCAGGGTCGCGGGCCATTGCGCCAGCAGGTCGCGCCACCACGCGGTGGCGTCGGGCAGGGGGTCAGGAGTCGATTTGATCATGGGGCTTGTTCCTTGCAGGGTTCGGTTTGCGGTGCGTGCCGGCTCACGACCAGGTGACGGCCGCCGAGAACATGTAGCCGGCACCATAGACGGTCTTGATGACCTTCGGGTTCTGCGGGTCGCTTTCCAACTTGCGGCGCAGGCGCGAGATGCGCACGTCGATGCTTCGATCCAGCGGCGACAGGTCGCGCTGGCCCATCAGCTGCTCGCGATTCAAGATCTGGTGCGGCCGCTCGACGAACGCGCGCAGCACCTGCGTTTCGGCCATGCCCAGAACATGCTCGCTGCCGTCGGCGGCGCGCAGCACGTTCGCGGCGCAGTCGAGTGTCCAGCCCAGGAAGCTGGCGTAGCGGCGCGCCCTTGCGCCATCGGTTGCACGGCCGGCGCCGGGATTGCCGGCACGCCGACGCAAGATGCTGCGCACGCGCGCCACGAGCTCGCGCGCCTCGAAGGGCTTGACGACATAGTCGTCGCCGCCGTGTTCGAGGCCGATCACGCGATCGGCGCTGTGACCGCGGCCACTGAGGATCAACACGCCGCAGCTGGACACCTCGCCGATTTTGCGCACCAGGTCCATGCCGTCCATGTCGGGCAAGCCGAGATCGACGATGCACAGATCGGGTCGCTCGGTCTGCAGGCGGCTCAGCACATGGGCACCGCTGCGATGCGCCTGCGTGGCGAAGCCGAACTGATGCAGCGTATCGATCACGAGCTTGGACACCGCGTCATCGTCCTCGATGACGAAGATCAGCGCCTCCGGCGCCGTGCCGGCGTGCGCGCCCGGCCGGATCGGCGTCATGTCGAGGCCGCCGCGATCGCAGCCGCAAGCTGGGCCTTGGTGAATGGCTTGGGCACGACGCCAACGTCGATCGGCCGCACCGGGAGACGCGGCGGGCTCGCGCCGCGACGTGGCGGCCCGGGGGCACTCTCGGGCTCGGGTGCGTAGCCGCTCATCAGCACCACCCGCGGCACGCCGCGGTGTTCGCGGGCAAACGCCGCCAACTCCCTGCCGCCCACGCCTGCGGGCATCACCACGTCCGACAAGAGCAGCGCGATGCCGGGCGTCTGCTCGAGGATCTGCTTCGCCTCGACGCCGTTTTCCGCCTCGATCACGGCGAAGCCGAGTTCGAGCAGCATGCGCCGCACCACTTTGCGCACCTCGGGGTCGTCCTCGACGAGCAGAGCCAAGCCCCGGTCGGCGCGTGCCGCGTTGCGGTCCGGATCGGCCGGCAAGCGCGCTTCGCCGCCGCCTTCGCAGGCCGGCAGCCACAGCGACACCGTCGTGCCCTGGCCCACGCCGCTTCGAACGTCGATCGCGCCGCCCGACTGCTTGGCAAAGCCATAAGCCATCGCCATGCCCAGGCCGGTGCCCCGGCCCGCCGCCTTGGTGGTGAAGAAGGGCTCGAAGACGCGCGCCAGTGTCGCCGGGTCCATGCCGCTGCCGTTGTCGCTCACGTCGATGCGAACGTAATCCCCGGGCTCGATCCGCAGCGGCGCGGCAGCGGCCGGGTCCAACGCCTGCGCCGACGCGTGCAGGCCGATCGTAGCCTGGCCCCTGCGCTGCCGCCCCTGCGCTTGGGCCTGTGTCGCGTCGCGCGCGTTGAAGATCAGATTCAGCAGCGTGTTCTGCAGCTGCTGCGCATCGATCCAGGTCCACAGCGCGGCACCACCGGCATCGATTTCGAGGTTCAGGTTTTCGGGCAGCGAACGCCGCACCAGCCGGCCCACCGCGTGCAGCAGCGGCGCCGCGTCGGCGGCCTGCGCTTCAAGCGGCTGCTTGTGCGCGAACGTCAGCAGGCCCTTGATCAACTCGGCGCCGCGCCGTGCGGCCGCGACGGCAGGCACGACGTACTCGGCCACGGTGGGGTCGGCGTCGCGCGCATCGGACAGCGCGCTCAGGTTGCCGATGATGACCGTCAGGATGTTGTTGAAATCGTGCGCCAAGCCGCCGCTCAGCTGGCCCAGCGCTTCCATCTTCTGCGCCTGGAACATCTTGGCCTCGCTCAGGCGCAGCTCGGCGGTGCGCTGCGCGACCCGGGACTCGAGCAGCGCGGTGTGCTCGGCGATCTGCGCCTGCGCGTTCTTGCGCGCCGTGATGTTGGAGTACAGCGTCACGAAACCATGCCCCGGCACCGGCACGCCGCGCACCAGCAGCACGGTACCGTCGGGTCGGGTGCGCTCGAATTCATGCGCCGAGAAAGCGCGTGCGGCGAGCATGCGTTCGTCGACCTGGCCCTGCGTGTCGCCCGCGCCATACTCGCCGCGCGCGGCGTTGAAGCGCAAGAAGCTCTCGAACGGCGCGCCGACATAGCCCATCTCGGGCGGGAAGTCGAGCAGGCGCAGAAAGGTCTTGTTCCAGGCCACGAAGCGCAGTTCGCTGTCCACCAGCGTGAAGCCCTGGTCGATCAGATCGAGCGCTGAGCGCAGCGATTCGTAGCGCCTGAAGCGCTCGTCCAGGGGGGGCGCGAGGAGCGGGGTCACGGCTGGCATCTTCGCACCGGCGCGGATTTCACGCAGGCGCAAGCAATCATTCGTCACATTGCGCACCTGCTGGTGCAACAGTCGCGGTCCATCCTTCGGGCCCCACAAGCGCTTGACGCGGGCGGCTCCAAAGGCCGTGGCTCGCCCCCGCACGGCCCGACACCCGACCCCGGTGGCCGGGTTCGACCTTCACGGAGACAAGATGATCCGAAGCAATCCGTACGAACTCGGCCTGGACAAGAACCCGGCCAACTTCGTCGCCCTGTCGCCGCTCAGCTTCATCGAACGCTCGGCCAGTGTCTATCCGGATCGCACCGCTGTCATCTACGGGTCGCGGCGCCAGACCTGGCGCGACACCTACGCGCGCTGCCGGCGTCTGGCGAGCGGGTTGAAGCAACGCGGTATCGGCGCCGGCGATACGGTGGCGGTGATGCTGCCCAACGTGCCGGCGATGTTCGAAGCGCACTTCGGCGTGCCGATGACCGGCGCGGTGCTGAACACTCTGAATACGCGGCTCGACGCCGAGGCGATCGGCTTCATGTTGCAGCATGCGCAGGCCAAGGTGCTGCTGATCGACCGCGAGTTCGCCGCGGTGGTCGAAGCGGCCCTCGCGATCCTCGGCCGCTCCGGCACAACGCAGCGGCCGTTCGTGATCGAAGTCGAAGACGAAGAGGCGCCGGCGGGCGAATCGCTCGGCGACGTCTCCTACGAAGTCTTTCTCGCCCACGGCGACCCGCTCTTCACGTGGCAGCTGCCCGCCGACGAGTGGAACGCGATTGCGCTGAACTACACCTCGGGCACCACCGGCAACCCGAAGGGTGTGGTCACGCACCATCGCGGCGCCTACCTGAACGCCGTCGCGAACGTCGTCAGCTGGGAGATGCCGCGTCACGCGGTCTACTTGTGGACGCTGCCGATGTTCCATTGCAACGGCTGGTGCTTCCCCTGGACGCTTGCGCTGCAGGCCGGCGTCAGCGTGTGTCTGCGCAAGGTGGAGTCGGCGCAGATCTTCAACCTGATCCGCGAGCACAGCGTGACCCACCTGTGCGGCGCGCCGATCGTCTACGCCATGTTGATCAACGCCCCAGCGGCGCAGCGCGCCGGGATCACGCATGCCCTCAATGGCCTGATCGCCGGCTCGGCGCCGCCGGCCGCGATCATCGAAGGCTGCGAGCGCATCGGCATCGGCATCACGCATGTCTACGGCCTGACCGAGTCCTATGGCCCGGCCGCCGTGTGCGCGCCGCAGGCCGAATGGGCAGGCCTGCCGATAGGAGAACGCGCCAGCCTCAACGCACGCCAGGGCGTGGCCTACCCGATGCAGCAGGCGATTGCCGTGCTCGACCCGGGCACGCTGCAGGCGGTGCCGGCCGACGGCGAGACGATGGGCGAGATCTTCTTCCGCGGCAACCTGGTGATGAAGGGCTATTTGAAGAACCCGCAGGCCACCGAAGCGGCCTTCGCCGGCGGCTGGTTCCACACCGGCGATCTGGCGGTGCTGCACGCCGACGGCTACGTCAAGATCAAGGACCGCAGCAAAGACGTGATCATCTCGGGCGGCGAGAACATCTCCAGCGTCGAGGTCGAAGAAGTGCTGTATCGGCACCCGGCCGTGCTGGTGGCGGCGGTGGTCGCCAAGCCCGACCCCAAGTGGGGCGAAGTCGCGGCGGCGTTCATCGAACTGCGCGACGGTGTCTCGGCCACCGAGGCACAGATCGTCGAACATTGCCGCGCCGGGATGGCGCGCTTCAAGGTTCCCAAACAGGTGATCTTCGGTGCGCTGCCGAAAACCTCGACCGGCAAGATCCAGAAGTACCTGCTGCGCGAGCAGATGCGTTCGGCCTCGGCCATCGATTGAGGCAACAGGCCATGGCGGACGACATCATCCTCAAGACCATCGGTCTGACGAAAGAATTCAAGGGCTTCGCCGCGGTGCAGGACGTGAGCCTGAACGTCAAGCGCGGCACGATCCACGCGCTGATCGGCCCCAACGGCGCCGGCAAGACGACCGTCTTCAACCTGTTGACGAAGTTCCTGCAGCCCACGAAGGGAACGATCCACTTCAACGGCACCGACATCTCGGCCGAGCAGCCGGCACAGATCGCCCGGCGCGGCGTGATCCGCTCGTTCCAGATCTCCGCCACGTTCGGCCACATGAGCGCGCTGGAGAACGTGCGCGTGGCGCTGCAGCGCAAGCTCGGTACGTCGTTCCACTTCTGGCGTTCAGCGCGCAGCCTGAACCAGCTGAACGACGCGGCGATGGCCCTGCTCGAATCCGTCGACCTGGGCGAATACGCACGCACGCTGGCGGTGGAGCTGCCCTACGGCCGCAAACGCGCGCTCGAAATCGCGACGACGCTGGCGCTCGACCCGGAGCTGATGCTGCTCGACGAACCGACGCAGGGCATGGGCCACGAAGACGTCGCCCGAGTTGCCGAGCTGATCCGCAAGGTCGCGGCGAACCGCACCGTGCTGATGGTGGAGCACAACCTGTCGGTGGTCGAAAAGCTCAGCGACGTGATCACGGTGTTGCAGCGCGGCCAGATCCTCGCCGAAGGGCCTTACGCCGTCGTGTCGCAAGACCCACGCGTGCTCGAAGCTTACGTGGGGGTGGAGGCATGAGCAGTGAAATGCTTCGCATCACCGATCTGCACGCGTTTTACGGCGAGTCGCACATCCTGCACGGCATCGACTTGAAGGTGAACCAGGGCGAACTCGTGACGCTGCTCGGCCGCAACGGCGCGGGCCGCTCGACGACGTTGAAGGCGATCCTCGGGCTGGTCGGACGCCGCAGCGGCTCGGTGATGGTGAACGGCAGCGAAGCCACGGCGTTGGCGCCGCACCGCATCGCGCGGCTGGGCGTCGGCTACTGCCCCGAAGAGCGTGGCATTTTCTCGGGCCTCACGGCCGAGGAGAACCTGCTGCTGCCACCCGAGTTGATGAGCGGCGGCATGACACTCGCCGAAATCTACCAACTGTTCCCGAACCTGCACGAGCGCCGCGCCAGCCCGGGGATGCGCCTGTCGGGCGGCGAGCAGCAGATGCTGGCGATCGCGCGCATCTTGCGCACCGGCGCGAAGCTGTTGCTGCTCGACGAGATCACGGAAGGCCTGGCGCCGGTGATCGTGAAGAAGCTCGGCGAGGTGATGCGGCTGCTGAAGACGCGCGGCTACACGATCGTGCTGGTCGAGCAGAACTTCCGCTTCGCCGCGCCGCTCGCCGACCGCCACTACGTGCTCGAACATGGCCGCATCGTCGCCACGGTGCTGAAGGACGAACTCGGCGCCAAGACCGAGATGCTGCACGACCTGCTCGGCGTCTGACCCCCGCAATCCTCCCCCTTCCACGAACCCCACCCCCCAGGAGACATGCATGAACTTCAAGACTCTCACTCTCAGCGCCGCGCTGGCCGCGGCCTTTGCCCCGGCGTCAGCCCAGGTGTCGGACAACGTGGTGCGCATCGGCGTGCTGACCGACATGGCCGCCAGCTACTCGGACCTGTCGGGCTCGGGCGCGGTGCTGGCCACGCAGATGGCGATCGACGACTTCGTCGCCAAGGAAAAGCCCTCGTTCAAGATCGAGATGGTCTCGTCCGACCACCAGAACAAGGGCGACATCTCGTCGAACAAGGCGCGCGAATGGTTCGAGAAGGACAAGGTCGACGTCGTCACTGAACTGGTGACGACCTCGACCGCGCTCGCGGTGATGAAGATCGCCAAGGAGAAGAACCGCATCGCGCTGGTCTCGGGTGCGGCGTCGACGCGCATCACCAACGAGGACTGCAACGACGTCACCGTGCACTGGACCTACGACACCTACGCGGTGGCGAACGGCACCGCCAAGGCGGTGGTCAAGCAGGGCGGGAAAAGCTGGTACTTCCTGACCGCCGACTATGCCTTCGGCCATTCGCTCGAGAAAGACGCGAGCGACGTGGTGAAGGGCAACGGCGGCCAGGTGCTGGGGGCCGTGCGCCACCCGTTTCCGGGCACCGACTTCTCGTCGTTCCTGCTCAAGGCGCAGGCGTCGGGGGCGCAGGTGATCGGTCTGGCCAACGCCGGCACCGACACGACCAACTCGATCAAACAAGCGGCCGAGTTCGGCATCACGCCCAAGCAGTCGCTTGCCGGTCTGCTCGTGTTCATCACCGACGTGCACTCGCTCGGCCTGAAGGCCACTCAGGGCATGTACTTGACGGAAGGCTTCTACTGGAACCTCAATGACGAGACGCGCGCCTGGTCGAAGCGCTTTTTCGACAAGCACAAGCGCATGCCGACGATGGTGCAGGCCGGCCAGTACTCGTCGGTGTCGCACTATCTGATGGCGGTCAAGGCGACAGGCAGCGACGACACGCAGAAGGTGATGGCGCAGATGAAGAAGACGCCGGTGAACGACTTCTTTGCCAAGAACGGCAGGATCCGCGACGACGGCCGCATGGTGCACGACATGTACCTGCTGCAGGTGAAGAAGCCCGGCGAGTCGAACACGCCCTGGGACTATTACCACGTGCGCGCGACGATTCCCGCGGCCGAGGCCTTCCAGCCGCTTTCGGCGTCGAGGTGTGCGCTGACCAAGCCGTAATTTACGCTGGGGCGCGGGCATGGAAATCTTCGGCATCACGACGCAGGCGCTGTTCGGGCAACTGCTGATCGGGCTCATCAACGGCTCGTTCTACGCCGTGCTGAGCCTGGGGCTGGCCGTCATCTTCGGTCTGCTCAACATCATCAACTTCGCACACGGCGCGCTGTACATGATCGGTGCGTTCGTGGCCCTGCTCGGGCTCGAACACTTCGGCATGAACTACTGGGTCGCGCTGCTCGTCGCACCGTTGGTGGTCGGGCTGCTCGGCGTGCTGATCGAGCGCACCATGCTCAAGCACCTGTACCAGCTCGACCATCTGTACGGCCTGCTGCTGACCTTCGGGCTGGCGCTGATCGGCGAGGGCGTGTTCCGCTACTTCTTCGGCGTGTCGGGTGCCTCGTATGCGCCGCCCGAGAGCCTGCAAGGCGGCGTGAATCTGGGCTTCGTGTTCTTGCCGCTGTACCGCGGCTGGGTCGTGGTCGCTGCACTGAGCGTCTGCTTCGTCACCTGGTACGTGATCGAGCGCACGCCGCTCGGCGCGACCTTGCGCGCGGCCACCGAGAAGCCGCAATTGGTGCAGGCGCTGGGCATCAACGTGCCGCTGCTGGTGACCTTGACCTACGGCGCCGGCGTTGCGCTCGCCGCCTTCGCCGGCGTGTTGGCCGCGCCGATTCAGCAAGTGAATCCGGTCATGGGGTCGAACCTGATCATCGTCGTGTTCGCAGTGGTCGTGATCGGCGGCATGGGCTCCATCGCCGGCTCGATCATCACCGGCCTCGGCCTCGGCCTGATCGAGGGCCTGACGAAGGTGGTTTATCCCGAGGCGTCGGCGGTCGTGATCTTCGTCATCATGATCGTCGTGCTGCTGGTGCGACCTGCCGGCCTGTTCGGCAAGCAGGCCTGAACTTGCAACCCCTGGAAAAGAGAATGACCGCCGTCACCTTGTCTCCCGATTCGAAAGCGTCGCGCCGGGCGCTGAGCTACGCCGCGCTGATCGCAGTCGGCATGGTGCTCCCCTTCATCGTTTACCCGACGTTCCTGATGAAGGTGCTGTGTTTCGCGCTGTTCGCGTGTGCCTTCAATCTCCTGCTCGGCTTTGCCGGCCTGTTGTCGTTCGGCCATGCGGCTTTCTTCGGCGGCGCGGCCTACGTGTGTGCGGGCTTGAGCAAGAACTACGGGCTGACGCCCGAGCTCGCCATCCTGGCCGGGGGCGGCGTGGCGGCGGGGCTGGGCGCGGTGTTCGGCGTGCTGTCGATCCGGCGCTCGGGAATTTACCTGACGATGATCACGCTCGCGCTCGCGCAACTCGTGTTCTTTCTTGCCGTGCAGTTGCCCTTCACCGGCGGCGAAGACGGGCTGCAGGGCGTGCCGCGCGGCAAGCTGTTCGGGCTTATCGACCTGGGCGACAACCTGGCGATGTACTTCTTCGTCTTCGCGGTGTTTTGCGCCGGCTTCTGGCTCATCCATCGAACCATCCATTCGCCGTTCGGCCAGGTGCTCAAGGCGATCCGCGAAAACGAAGCGCGCGCCATTTCGCTCGGCTACGACGTGGCGCGCTACAAGCTGCTCGCGTTCGTGCTGTCGGCGTTTCTCGCCGGCGTCGCCGGGGGCATGAAGTCGCTGGTATTCCAGCTCGCCTCGCTGACCGACGTGCACTGGCACATGTCGGGCGAAGTCGTGCTGATGACGCTGCTCGGCGGCCTGGGAACGCTGTTCGGGCCGGCGGTGGGCGCGCTTGTCATCGTGACGCTGGAGAACGAATTGGCCGACAAGGTCGGGCCCTGGGTCACCGTGATCATGGGCGCGATCTTCGTCGTCTGCGTGCTCGCGTTCCGCCGTGGCTTGGTGGGCGAACTGCTCGCAAAACTGGGCCCACTCGGCGGCAACAAGCCGCCGCAATCAGGCCATTGAGCGCGGCGCACGCGGAGTCAGGCTCGCGGCGCCGCCAGCCACAAGGTGATTGCGGCGGCGGCGCTGATCAGCGCCCACCAGATCAGGAACGCAAGGGTGTAGACCGCTTGCCGGCTGAGTTCAATCGTTTCGCCGCCCAACCCGTGCAGAGCGGCAGGGTCGACGAAGGCGAAGAGCAGCATTTCGGCGACGCCAGCCATGACGAACGCGGGCCACAGCACCGTCGTCGCACGCACCACCAAGCGGGTCACTGCCATGTCAGGGCCTGCGCCCGCCGGTGGCGGCATGGTTGCGCGCCTGAATCGCCGGCGTCTGCGGCGCGGCGGCCTGCGGCTCGATGCGCAGTACCGGGTCGGCGCCGTGCACGGCGATGCCTGCCGTCACGAGCCCTGCGACCACCACCGCTGCCGGCCCAGCGAGCGCAAACCACACCATGCCCACGCGCCACCACGGCAGACGTGGCCCGGGCTCTTGGCACAGAGAGGAGTCGGGTGGCTGCATCGGGTTCTCCTTGAAAGTGAAAGCGCACCTTGAGCGTTCAGCGCGGCACGACAAAAGTCGACTTTTCGACCACCGTCGCGCCGCTGCCGATGGCCGTGATCGTGAAGCGCACCGGGCGCGCGCCGGCGCCGGCCGCGGCGGCGGCCTGCGGCCCCACGCGCAGGGCCACGGGCATCCAGCGCGACTGCGCGGCGCCGACCTCGATTTCATCGCCGGAGGCCAGGCTCGCGCCCGACAGGCCGTCGACAACCACGCGGTAGCGCTGCGCCGATTCGGTGGCGTTCATGATTTGCAGCCGGTAGCTGTTTTCGACGAAGCCTTCGTCGACGAGGCGCGCCAGTGCGGCCCGGTCGCGCACGACGTCGACCTTGAATGGCGTGCGCAGTCGCAGACTTACCGCCAGGCCGGCGGCGATGAAGAGCAAGAGCGTCGCGTAGATCAGCACCCGCGGCCGGGCGGCGCGGCGCCACATCTGCGCCTGGCTCCAGGCGCCGGCGATGCCGTTTTGCGTGGCGTAGCGGATCAGTCCGCGTGGCGACCCCATCTTCTCCATCACACTGTCGCAGGCGTCGATGCACGCGGCGCAGCCGATGCATTCGTATTGCAGCCCCTCTCTGATGTCGATGCCGGTCGGGCACACCTGCACGCACAGCGTGCAATCGATGCAATCGCCTTTGCCGACCGATCGGGCGTCGACGTGGCGGGCTCGCGAACCGCGCGGCTCGCCGCGCACCGCGTCGTAGCCGATGATGAGCGTGTCGCGGTCGAACATCGCGCTCTGGAAGCGCGCATACGGGCACATGTGTTTGCAGACCTGCTCGCGCATGAAGCCGGCGTTGCCCCAGGTGGCCAACGCGTAGAAGCAGACCCAGAACCACTCCCAAGGGCCGAAGTCGAGCGTGAACGACTCGGCCCACAACTGCTGGATCGGCGTGAAGTAGCCGACGAAGGTGAAGCCGGTCCACAGCGCGAGCACGATCCAGGTACCGTGTTTGCCGCCCTTGCGCCAGAGCTTCTCGACGCTCCACGGCGCGGCGTCGAGTTTCTGGCGGCGCACGCGGTCGCCCTCGAACCAGCGTTCGATCGCCATGAAGACTTCGGTGTAGACGGTTTGCGGGCAGGCGTAGCCGCACCAGAGGCGCCCGGCGACTGCGGTGAAGAGGAACAGGCTGTACGCCGCGAGCAAGAGCAGGCCGGTCAGGTAGATGAAGTCCTGCGGGTAGAGCACGAGCGGGCCGATGTAGAAGCGGCGTGCTGCCAGGTCGAACAGCAGTGCCTGACGGCCGTTCCATGGCAGCCAGGGCAACCCGTAGAACACGAGTTGCGTCGCGATGACGATCGACCAGCGCCAGTACGCAAAGCGCCCGGACACGGCGCGCGGGTAGAGCTTGGCGCTCTTCTCGTAGAGCCAGACGGTTGTTTCCGCGACCGCGCCGGTGGCCGGCGCGATCGGGATCACCCGGCTCACTGCGCCGCCTTCGGCGCCGACCTCGACAGTTGCCACACGTAGGCCGCCAGCACGTGGATCTGCGCAGCGCTCAGGCGCTCGGCGTGCGCTGGCATGACGTTGGTCTTGCCCTGCGTGATCATCGCCACCACCGCCTGTTCTCCCCAACCGTGCAGCCACACCTTGTCGGTCAGGTTCGGCGCGCCGAGAAGCGGGTTGCCTTCGCCCTTCATGCCGTGGCACGCCGCGCAAGCGGCAAACTTGTCGCGCCCGAGTTGCGCGGCGATGTTGTTGTGCGCGCTGCCGGACAGGCTGAGCACATGGTTCGCGAGGTTGCGCACATCATCGGATGTGCCGACTGCGGCGGCCATCGGCGGCATCATGCCTTGCCGCCCGTTGGCGATGGTTTCGGCAATTTTCTCGGGAGTTCCGCCCCACAGCCAGTCGGCGTCGGCGAGGTTCGGAAAGCCCTTGCTGCCGCGTGCATCGGACCCGTGACAGGTCGCGCAGTGGTTGACGAACAGCCGCTCGCCGACGCCCATGGCTTGCGCATCGGCCGCGAGCTGCTCGGGCGTGAGCGCCGCGAGCCGCGCATAGAGTGGCGCGGCCGCCTTCGCTGCGGCGTCGCGCTCGTCGCTGTGCTGGCCCACGCTCGTCCAACCGAGCGATCCCGAGGCGCTGCCCAGGCCCGGGTACAACCACAGGTAGCCGAACGAAAACAGCACCGTGATGACGAACAACCACATCCACCAGCGCGGCAGCGGGTTGTTCAGCTCCGTCAGGTCGACGTCCCAGGTATGACCTGTCGTTTCTTCGGGCGTGCCGTCGGGGCGCATCACGACCTTGCGCCGCGCCGCGAAGATCAGCAATGCCAGGCACGCGATGAGGCCGAGCAAAGTGGCTGCGGCGATGTAGATCGACCAGCCGGAGGAAATGAAGTCACTCATGGCGCGTTGTTCCGGTGTGTGCCGGTTGACTCCAGCGTGTCGCCATATTCAACCGTCCGTCGTCCCGGCGAAAGCCGGGATCCACCGCTGAGCAAAGGGGTTCCGCGTGCCGTGGATCCCGGCTTTCGCCGGGATGACGAGAACGGGGAGATTCCGGTTCGTCGGCAAACGGCAAGGCAGCAGCGTCGGCGTAGCGCTCGCGGTTCGAGGCGCGCCAGACGCGAACGACGATGCCGATGAACACAACGAAGGCGAGCACGGTGACGATGCTGCGGATCAGGTTCAGGTCCATGCGCGGCTCCTGCTCACTTCACTGCGGTGCCGAGCACTTGCAGGTACGCGACCAGCGCGTCGAGTTCGGTCCTGCCTGCGGTGTCGGCGCCGGCTTGGGCGATTTCTTCGTCGCTGTAGGGAACGCCGACGCGGCGCAGCGCGGTCATGCGCCGTGCCATCTGATCGCTCGCCAGCGGCGCGCGCTCGAGCCACGGATACGCCGGCATGTTCGATTCGGGAACCAGGTCGCGCGGCGCCACCAGGTGCAGGCGCTGCCACTCGTCGCTGTACTTGCCGCCGACGCGGTGCAGGTCCGGCCCGGTGCGCTTGCTGCCCCACTGGAACGGGTGGTCGTAGACGAACTCGCCGGCGCGCGAGTAGGTGCCGTAGCGCAGCGTCTCGGCGAGCAGCGGCCGGATCATCTGCGAATGGCAGTTGTAGCAACCTTCGCGCAAATAGACATCGCGCCCTGCGAGCTGCAGCGCGGTGTAGGGTTTGACGCCGGGCGCGGCTTGGGTTGTCGAGCGCTGAAAGTAGAGCGGCACGATCTCGACCAGGCCGCCCACGGCGACGACGGCCAGGATCAACACGATCATCAGCAGGTTGCTGGTTTCGATCCGCTCGTGGCCGGTGGGTCGGGTGGCTTTGCTCATCGGCTGCCCTCGCGATTCAAGCGCGCGCCGCGGCCAGCGTCACCGGCACCGCGATCGGCGCGATGCGCCCGCCGCGCGCCGTCATCACGACGTTCCACGCCATGATGAACATGCCGCCGAGATAGAGCAGGCCGCCGAGAAAGCGGATGAAGTAGAACGGCCAGGTCGCCTTGACGCTTTCGACGAAGCTGTAGACGAGCGTGCCGTCGGAGTTCACGGCGCGCCACATCAGGCCCTGCATCACGCCGGCGATCCACATCGCGGCGATGTAGAGCACGATGCCCAGCGTCGAGACCCAGAAGTGCAGTTCGATCGCGCGCACGCTGTGCATCTGCGTGCGCCCCACCATGCGCGGAATCAGGTGGTACAGGCACCCCATCGAGACCAGGCCGACCCAGCCGAGCGCGCCGCTGTGCACATGGCCGACCGTCCAGTCGGTGTAGTGGCTGAGCGCGTTGACGGTCTTGATCGACATCATCGGCCCCTCGAACGTGCTCATGCCGTAGAACGACAGCGAGACAATGAGGAACTTCAGGATCGGATCGTCGCGCAGCTTGTGCCACGCTCCGGAGAGCGTCATCATGCCGTTGATCATTCCGCCCCAGCTCGGCGCGAGCAGCACGAGCGAGAACAGCATGCCGATCGACTGCGCCCAGTCGGGCAGGGCGGTGTAGTGCAAGTGGTGCGGCCCGGCCCACATGTAGGTGAAGATCAGCGCCCAGAAGTGCACGATCGACAAGCGGTAGCTGTACACCGGGCGCTGCGCCTGCTTCGGGATGTAGTAGTACATCATTCCGAGAAATCCCGCGGTGAGGAAGAAGCCCACCGCGTTGTGCCCGTACCACCACTGCACCATCGCGTCCTGCACGCCGGCGTAGGCCGAATAGCTCTTCATCCAGCCGGCGGGAATCGCCGCGCTGTTGACGATGTGCAGCAGCGCCACGGTCAGGATGAACGAACCGAAGAACCAGTTCGCCACATAGATGTGGCGCACCTTGCGAATGCCGATCGTGCCGAAGAAGACGATCGCGTAGGACACCCAGACCACCGCGATCAGGATGTCGATCGGCCATTCGAGTTCGGCGTATTCCTTGCCCTGCGTGTAGCCGAGCGGCAGCGAAATCGCCGCAGCGACGATCACCGTCTGCCAGCCCCAGAACACGAATTCGGCGAGCTTGGGCGCAAAGAGCGGCACCTGGCAGGTGCGCTGCACGACGTGAAAGCTCGTCGCGAACAGCGTGCAGCCGCCGAACGCGAAGATCACCGCGTTCGTGTGCAGGGGCCTCAGTCTGCCGTAGCTGAACCAGGGAACGCCGAAGTTCAGTTCAGGCCAGGTGAGCTGCGCGGCGATGACCACGCCGACGAGCATGCCGACGATGCCCCAGAGCACGGCAGCGTAGGCAAAAAGCCTGACCGTGTGGTCGTGAAAAACCTCGGGAGGTTGGGGATCGGACGGCATGGCGGCGATTGTTCAAGGCCGGCTCAGCCGCCGCTTTGATCAAGATCAAGCAGAACGCGCTCGCCCTCTGCATCAAGGTCTTCGAACTGGCCACGATGCAACGCCCAGGCGAAAACGCCGAGCACGCCGAACATCGCCAGCACTGACAGCGGGATCAGGAGATAGAGGATGTCCATCGGTTCACCCCGTCAGCGCTGCAAGCGCATTGAATTGCCCACGACGAGCAGCGAACTCGCCGCCATGCCCAGGCCCGCGGCCCAAGGCGGGAGCGCGCCGAACAGCGCGAGCGGCACGCACACCGCGTTGTAGGTTGCGGCCCAGGCGATGTTCTGCCTGATCACGCGCAGCGTGCGCTTGGCCAGCGCGCGCGCGTGCACGACGTCTGCCAGCCGGTTCGAGACGATCACCGCGTCGGCGTTCGCGCGCGCGAGCAAAGCGCCTTCGCCCATCGCCAGCGAAACGTCGGCTCGCGCCAGGACCGGTGCGTCGTTGATGCCGTCGCCGACCATGCCGACCACCTCGCCGCGCGCTTGTGCGAGCTCGACGGCTTCGAGCTTTCGCTCCGGCGTCGCGCCGCCGAGCGCCTGCGCTGCGTCGATACCGACGCGCCGTGCCAGGCGCTGCACGCGTGGCTGGGTGTCGCCTGACAACAATGTCAAGGCAACGCCGTCGGCACGCAATTCCGCGAGCGCTTGAGCAGCGCCCTCGGCGAGCGATTCGTCAAAGGTGAATCGGGCCAGCACCTGGCCTTCGCGACCGAGGCTGACGCGCGCGCCGGTAGCGCCGCCGTCGGGCAATGTGCGGCTCGCCGCGTCGCCCGCCTCGCCGGCGACCCAGTGCGCCGCGCCGAGCCGCCAGCGCAGACCTCGGACGTCGATCGCCTCGACGCCGGCGCCTGCCACTTCGTGCACTTCATGCCAGGTCCGGCTTGGGCCATGGCTGACGGCCGCGTCACAGAGCGCCTGCGACAGCGGGTGCCTGGACCACGCGGCGAGCGATGCGGCGAGCTGCAGCAACTCGGATTCGCTCGAGTCGCCGCTCGCTGGCAGGCGCTCGATGCGTTCCAGACGTGGCCGCTGCGTCGTCAACGTTCCTGTCTTGTCGATGAACAGTCGCTGCATGGCGGCCAAGGGTTCGATCGCATCGATGCGCCGCAACAGCACACCGCGCCGCGCCAGCGCTTGCGCCGCGGCGAGCAGCGCCGAGGGTGTGGCGAGCGACAGCGCGCAGGGGCAGGTGACGATGAGCACCGAAACCGCGACCCAGATCGCGCGCGGCGGGTCGATCACGCTCCACACCAGGCCGCCGAGCCCCGCGAGCAACAGCACGGCCCACAGGAACGGCCCGGCCCAGCGGTCAGCCCAGCGCGCGGTGGCCGGACGCTGCGTCGCTGCGTCCTGCATCAGGCTGACGATCGCCGCATAGCGCGTATCGGCGCCGCAGCGCTGCACGCGCATCACGACGGGCGAGCCGAGGTTGACGCTGCCGCCAACGACCTGCGCACCGGGGGTCTTGCGCACCGGAGTCGATTCGCCGCTGAGCAGCGCCTCGTCGGCGATGCTGCTCCCCTCAAGCACCACGCCGTCAGCGGGAAAGGCCTGGCCGACGGGAATCCGCAGGGCGTCGCCGCTTCGCAACTGGTCGATCGAAACCGGCTCGGTGCGGCCGTCGCTGCGCACGCGCCACGCGGTCTGCGGCAGCACGCCCGTCGCTGCTTCGAGCGCCTCCGCCGCCCGGTGCCGCATGCGCAATTCGAACCAGCGGCCGAGCAGCAGGAAACTGATGAACATCGTCAGCGAGTCGAAGTAGACCTCGGCGCCGAACACGCCGGACGGGTCGAACGCCGCGCCGGAGCTGGCCACGAAAGTGACCGCGATGCCCAGCGCCACCGGAACGTCCATGCCGATGCGCCGGTTGCGCATGGACCGCCACGCACCGGTGAAGAAAGGTGCGGCCGAGAACAGCAGCACCGGCAAGGTCAACAGCCAACCCCCCCAGTCGAGCAGACGCTTCAGGTCGGGTGCGATGTCTCCGGGATCGGCCACATAGCCGGGGGCAGCGAACATCATCACTTGCATGGCACAAAACCCGGCGACGAAGGCGCGCCACAGCGCGCTGCGGTTCTCGGCACGGCGCAGTTCGCGTGCCGCGGCGGCTTCGTCGGGCACTGCGCCGTAGCCGGCGCGCCGAATCGCGTCGAGCAAGGCCGGCAGTTCGGTCCGCGCCGGATCCCAATCAATCCGCGCCTGTTGCGACGCGACGTTGATCGTGGCGCTGCCGAAGCCCTCGACGCCGCGCAGCGCACCTTCGACGCCGGCTGCGCAACCCGCGCAGCGCAGACCCGACAGGCGCAGCAGCGCTTCGCCGACGCCTTGGCGCCGCGCAGCGTCTGCGTTCAGCGGAGTGGCGGCGGCGCTGGGCGCTGCGTCGCCTCCGGCAGAGAGACAGGCAGTGGACATCAGCGCAGTCTGCCGGGCGCGCGGCGCGCGCGGGATGATCCAGATCAAGCTCTGACGGGCCGCGGCGCGACTCGCGCGCCCGCTTTCAAGTCGGGTACTTGCGCGTCGGCAACCGCCACAGCCACAACGCCACCGTTGCGCAGGCGAGCGCCGGCAGCCAGCGCCAAGGCGAGGGCAGGATCCACCAGGCGCCCAAGCTGCTGATGGCCATCATCGACGTCGCCAATTGCTTGATCCGAAGCGCCACGGCGTGGTGCTCGCGCCAGTCGCGGATGTGCGGGCCGAAGCGCGGGTGTTCGAGCATCCAGCGTTCACAACGCCGGCAGCTGCGCGAAAAGCAGAACGCGGCGAGGATCAGGAACGGAACCGTGGGCAGGAGCGGCAGAAACAGTCCGACGAGGCCCACGAGCACGGCCAGGCAGCCCGCGGCGAACCAGAAGGCGCGGCGCGTTTGCTCGTTCAGCGTCGAGGCCGGATGCTTTGACGTGGGCTCAGGCGTGGCCGGTGGCTGCGCTGGTGAAGCCCGTTCGTCACCGCTCATCGGCACGCTGCCTGCGCGCCGGGCGGATTCACGCGCGCTCCGAGTCGCGCTGGCAGACCAGGCACAAGCGTGCCTCGGGAAGCGCTTGCAAGCGCGCCGCCGCGATCGCCTTGCCGCAGCGCTCGCAGGTGCCGAAGTCGCCACGGTCCATGCGCTGCAAGGCGGCGTTCACGGCGTCGAGTTCGAGCTGCACGCGGCTGAGCAGCGCGAGCTCGCGCTCGTCGTCGGCATCCGCGGCTGCGCCTTCGGCGCCGGCGATGAACGTATTGCCCGTTGCCGCTGCCGGCTCGACAAGCTCGAGGCGATGCTGCTGCACTTCGGCACGCAGGCTCTCGGCACGAGCGCGCAGCTGCTCGCGCAACTTCGCGAATCGCGGGGAGGGGCTTCGGGTGCGCATCGGCGTCGCCAGCAGTCAGAGCTTGAGAGTTTATCGGGCCTGCCCGAGCAGCGCGTCAGAAGGTATCTCAGTGCAGGACGAGCAGCGGCAGCTTGCTCAGCGCCATCACAGCTTTCGTGCGCGAGCCGAACAGGATTTCGCCGAACACGCCGCGCCCATGCGTGGCCATCACGATCATGTCGCAGTCATGTTCACGCGCTGCGTCGGCGATCGCTTCGTCGATCCGGTACGACTGGGTGTGGACCCCGTTGAACGCGACGCCCGCTTCGGCGGCGCGGCGCTGGAACGTGGCGAGCACGCTTTGTGCGTGTTCTGCGGCGCTGCGGTTGTGCTCTTCGACGTCGCGCGCATAGTGCAATGCGCCGCGCCCGGGAGCGGGCACCGGCGCCGGCGGTTCGGCGATGAAGGCGGTGATGCTCGCGTCGAGCTGCCGGGCCAGCTCGACCCCGGCTTGCATCGCGCGTTCCGCGAAGTCGGTTCCGTCCACGGGAACCAGAAGGTGTTTGAACACTTGCGTCTCCTTTCAAGCAAATCCAATCAATATGCGGCAGTCGCGTCAACGAATCAGCAATACCGGGGTCTTGCAGCGCGCCAACACGCCGGTCGCGACCGATCCCAGCGCCAGGTTTGCGAGCGCCGAATGGCCATGCGAACCGAGAACGATCAGGTCGAAGTCGCCCTGATTCGCCTGCGCGGCAATGAGTTCTGCCACCGGGCCGACGCGCTGCTCGAAGGATGCGCGCCATTTCTTCTGCGCGACGAAAGCACGCACCGGCTGCAGCACCTCTTCGGCGCGCGAGGCGTAGTAGCCCTTCAGGTCGCCGAGTTCGAAGAACCCCGCGTGGTGCGGGAGCTCGGGCACCACTGTCAGGACGGTGTATTCGGTCAAGGGGGCGAAGAATTCGTCGTGCGCGGCGACCCAGCCCAGCATGCGCTTGGTGTACGCGCTGCCGTCGACGGCGAGCAGTACTTTCATCGGCTTCATTGGGTGCCTCGCTTTCGCAATCGGCCGCTCAACGCTTCGATGATGAGCGCGATGAGCGCCGGAATCGCTTGACTTGGCGCAAGGCGCGTGGCGCCGGCCGCACGAACGATTCGCTGCGGCTTCGAGCCGTCGCGGGCTTGTTCCAGGTCAAAGTCGGTCGCGTCCTGAACGCCTATCCTTGTTCGCAAAGGCACCCTCATGGCATCGTCTCAGTCATCCTCCACGACCCCGGTTGCATCTTCCGCCAGCGTCGATGGCTTCGACGTGCTCGACGCGTGCCATCGGCAGACCTTGCAGACGCTGGACAAGCTCGCCGAGCTGGTGGCGCGGCTCACTCGCGCCGGCGCTGACGCGCAGGCGCGCACCCTGGCTGCGGAAATCGTCCACTTCTTCTCGACCACGGCGCGCCAGCACCACGAAGACGAGGAGCGCCATGTGTTCCCCAAGCTCGCGCTCAGCGACGACCCGCAAGTCGTGCAAGCCGTGCTGCGGCTCTCGCAGGACCACAACTGGCTCGAAGAAGACTGGATGGAGATCTCGCCGCAGGTCGACTCCGTGGCGTGTGGCATGTCCTGGCACGATCTGGACGCCTTGCGCGAAGGCGTGGAGGTCTTTGCGGCACTGTCGCGCGACCACATCGCGCTCGAAGAATCGCTCATCTACCCCCAGGCGCGGGCGCGACTCGACGCCACCGAGCGGCGCGAGATGGGCCGCGAAATGGCGCGGCGCCGACGTGGATTGCGGGCTGCGGGGTCGACCGGACCGGCCTGATCGCCCCGAGCGCAGGGTCACGCACCGCGAAGTGCTCGGCTGCGCCTATTTGCTCGCCTGCGACGCCGCGGCGGACGGAGCGCCGACTTTCTTCGCCACCGATTGCACCGCGTCGCCGGTGGCGTTTGCGCCTCGCTGCACACCGCTCGCCGCAGCCTTGACGCCGCGCTCGACGCCGCTGGCGGCGACTTTTGCGCCGCGCTCTGCAGCCTTCACGCCACGTTCAACGCCGCTGGCTGCCGCCTTTGCGCCGCGCACGACGGCACGCTCGACCTTGTCCAGGACTCCCGGTTCGGTGGCTGCGGCCTGGCGTGCCGGGGCCGTCGTTTGAGCCGAGACGGGGCTCAGGAGCACGAGCCAAAGCAGCAGAAGGGCTGCTCGGGCTGAAGTGGGCATTAAGAACATCGCAGGGGTTGGGTGTGAAACTCGATGGCGAGGCCTTGGATTGTCGGTTCAATCACCTTCATTTTTTTGTATCTCAAAGTGACCACCTCTGCGGCGAACTCGCACGCCGATTGAGCATGCTCAACCGTCAAAGCGCCGGTTGCCCCCAGCATCACGTGAGGCACGACGCGCGGCGGCGATCGGTCTGAGCAGGCGATGCCTCTGGCCCGAAGGCTTGGCGACCCGTGCTGCCGCGCCTCTTAGGCTGCAAAATGCCGGGTCGTGGGCGGTCGGACTGGGGTTGCCAACGGTACCGATCGCCCTCCTCACTGGTTGAGGCGTGAACACGAGGAGCGAACGCTTGGTGCAGAGCGAATCGACGACGGTGCAACGCGCCGGGCGAAGCGGCGAGTTGGTGCTGCCCGAACAGGCGCTGGCACTGGTGTTGATCGTCGATGCACGCGCGCCGCGCCGCGTCGCGCCGCGCGAGAAACTTCTCGCCGCGGTGCTGCAGCGGCGCCGTCTGGCAACCCTGCGCTCCGACGCGCTGGACCCTGCGGCGAGCCGCGCCCGGCCCGCGATCGGCCCGGCGGCGCGAATCGACGAAATGCTCGACTGGGTTGCCACCCGGCCCGCGCTCGCCGCGCTGCGCATCGGCATCCTGGCCACCGGCGCTGCCGCGGGGGCTGCATTGCACGTCGCGGCGCGCCGGCCGGGTCGCATCGCGGCGCTCGTCGCCCGCGACGGCAAAGCGGACCTGCGCAGCGAGGCGCTGCGCCTTGTGCAGGCGGCGACGCTGCTCGTCGTCGGCGGGCGCGATCAGGAACTGTTGGCGCTGAATCGGCTGCTGCTCGCACGGCTGAACAGCACGCGCCGCCTCGAAGTCGTTCCCGGCGCCGGGCGCGGTTTCAAGGAGCCGGGCGCCCAGGACACGCTGGTGCACCTGGCCTGCGCCTGGTTCGAAACCCATCTGGCGAACGAGAGAAACCGCTGACTCACTCGCCCACTCTGCGCAGCGGGTCGGCTCCGCGCCGATCGTCCTACAGCACCCCGAAACCCGACGAGGGCCCGTCTTTGTCGAGTTCGTTTTCCAGGCCGTAGCGCACCAGCGCCGCCAGGTTCGGAAGGCGGAGTTTCTCCTGGATGCGCGTCTTGTGCGTGCTCACCGTCTTCACCGAGAGGTGCAGGTCTTGGGCAATCTCGGTCAGGCGTTGCCCGGCGACGATGCGGCGCAGCACCTCGAGCTCGCGGTCCGACAGCTGCGCGTGGCCGGGCACGTCGACGTTGCCGTTGAGCTGCTGCACGACACGTTCCGCCAGGCTGTTCGTCACGTAGGCGCCGCCCCCGAGCACCTTGCGGACGGCGGCGACGAGTTCCTCTGCGGCGCTGTCCTTCGTGACGTAGCCGTTCGCCCCGGACTTGAATGCACGCAGCGCGTACTGCTCCTCGGCGTGCATGCTGAGCACGAGGATCGGCACTTTCGCAAACTCGCTGCGGACGCGTCGAATCAACTCCAGGCCGTTCATTCCGGGCATCGACAGGTCGGTGATGACCATGCCCATGGCCATTTCGCGCAGGCGCTCCAGCGCCTGGAATCCCGACGCCGCCTCCACCACTCGCCAGCCATCGGTGCAGGCCTCGAGAACGCGCCGCAAGCCCTCGCGAACGACGGTGTGCTCGTCCACCAGGAGCAAAGGCGCAGCGGGCAACAGGCTCGTCATGGTGTGGCCTGCGCCAGTGTGCCACCCGGTTCCGCGGCGCCGCGCAGCGGCAAACGGACCGTGACGCGCGCACCGCCGACGAGCGGATTCTCGGTCTGCATGCTGCCGCCGAGCAGTTGCGCGCGCTCGCGAATGCCGAGCAGGCCGAACGAGCCGGGCTTGCGGATCGCCCCGGTGGCAAATCCCACGCCGTTGTCCTGCACCGTCAGCGCGAGCTCGCCACCCGATTCGTGCAGCTCGATGTGCACGTCGGTGGCGCGCGAGTGCCGCGCGGCGTTCGTCAGCGCCTCCTGAACGATGCGGTAGACGGCGATCGTCGCTTCACCGTCCAGGCGCGGGTCGTGCTCGCCCAGACGCACCGTGACTTCGATTCCCATGCGGCGCGCCGATTCACGCGCCAGCCACTCCAGCGCCGCGTTCAGTCCCAGGTCGTCGAGCATCAAGGGGCGCAGATCGGCGGTGATGCGGCGCACCGCAGTCATGGTTTCGTCGAGCATGTTGAACATGCCGGTGACGCGCTCGCCGAAACCGGGTGCGCCGTCTGCCGGATCGAGGCTCGCCAGATCGAGCTTGAGCGCCGACAGGCGCTGGCCCAATTCGTCGTGCAGCTCGCGCGCGATGTGCAGGCGCGCGCTCTCGCGCGCGCGCACGACGCTCGCCGAGAGTTGGCGCAATTCGTGGCGCGAGTGCTCGAGTTCGGCGCGCTCGGCGTTGCGCTGCGTCACGTCGGTGAGCACGAGCTGCAGTGCGGTGCGGCCGTTGTCGGGCAGCGTCGCCAGGCCGACCTCGAAGACGCGCTGACCCCCGTCCAGCGTGAGCACACCTTGATCGACGACGGGCTCGCCGGCACGCCGCGATGTCGCTCGCGCCAACAGCGGTTCGAGTTGCGGCCGGGCTTCGGCGCCCAGAATGTCGAACAGCGAGGCCCCCCTCTCGCTCGACGCCGCAGGCCGATCGAGCAAGACCTCGAAAGCCCGGTTCGTCGCCAGGATGCGCTCGCCGTCGAGGATGCAAAACGCGACCGGCGCCATCTCGAACACGAGCTGAAAGCGGCGTTGCAGGACTCGCAGTTCGTGTTCCAGACCCTGTTCGACGCTGAGGTCGCGCAGCAGCGCGGTATAGAAGTGGCGCGACCCGAATTCACCCGTCGTCTGAACGCGCGAGATGGCCGCCGCAGCGGGGAACTCCTGACCATTCGCACGCAGGCCGGTGACGCGCCCCCGCGTGCCCATCGAGCGCTCGGCAACGCCGGACTCGCTGAATTCGCGCACGTGCGCGGCGTGCGCGTCTCGGTGGCGCGCTGGAATGAAGCGTGACAGGTCGCTGCCCAACGCCTCGTGCACGCTGCACGCAAACATGCGCTCCGCGGCCGGATTCATCATCACGATGCGCTGCGCTTCGTCCACCGTGACGATGGCTTCGTGCGCGGCGTGAATGATCCCCTCAGGCAACGCGCCGAACAGATGTGGGAAATCGGCCGTGGCCAGGGTGGACTTTGCTCCGCTCATTGTTTGGACGAGATTGCTCCGCAGTTCGGGCTCCGCCATGACGCTGCGACGATACGACGATTCGAACCGTGATGCACGCGGGGCGCCATCCCCAGTTTGACCTCGGTCAGGTGCGATTCGGAAGTTTCCGCCCGGGCCGGGCGCTTGCGCCAGTGCCGCGGCGCCCCGATTCGGAATCAGGGCAACGCGCGGGCCGTTCCGGGGCAGTGACCGCCCGGCAGCGGGGCGCGGATCGCGATGTAGAACGTCTGCGCCGCCGCGCCGGGCGCTGCCAGCTCGACGACGGCGCGTGCCGTCGAGGCGTGGAAGAGCGCGTCGAGCGGCTTGAACTGAGGTGAACCCGGTTCGGCAGGCTCCCGCCGCATCACGGCGACGCTGCCGCAGGCGCGCAACACCTCGGGCGGCAGGACTGACACGAAATCGTGTCGGTTCGCGTCGACCACGCGCGGCTCGCCGCGGAACTGGACCGCGAGCGCCGCACCCGTGCGCCCATCGCTGATGACGTAGCGCAGCGGCGCCGGGCCGTGCTCGGCCCAGGCACGCTGCACTGTCGGCGCCAGCTGCGCCGGGGGCAGCGCCGGAAGGTTCGCTTTCATGCGGCGCAGGCTGGGCAGCGTTCCGCCGTTCGCCGCGAGCACCGACCAGAATCCGACCTGCAGCGCGATGCACGCGGCTGCTGCGCGTTGCACCAGGCGCGGCGATGCGTCGATGGCGAGCGGGCTCGCCGCGACGAGCCAGAGCGTGAACACGACGTGGAAGGTGGTTCCCCAACCCACCTGCAGGTGGGCCCCGACGAGCAGCGCGACCGCGAGCGTCAAGACGATCGGCGCGAAACCCACGATCATCAGGAACGGCACGAGCGCAATCCCTTCGCCGGCGCGCGGCCCGGCAGCAGGCGCAGCGCGGCGCAGCCAGATGAAGATGAGCAAGGCCGGGGTCAGTTTGGCGGCGTGGCTGACGCCGAAATCCCACACCGATTTCAAGCGCTCGACGCGATCAAAGCCCTCGGGGAACAGAGACTGGGCGGCGTATCCGGCGGGGGTGGCGGCCGCGCCCGCCGCGGCGATCAGAAACGGTGCGAGCAGCGCGGCGCACACGAACGCGGACAGTGCCACGCCGCGCACGATGCGGGGGTCCCACAGGCGGCGCGTCCAGCCGAGGTAAACCGCGAACCCGGCGAACAGCACGACGGCGCTGAACTTGACGAACAGCGCGAGCGCCGCAGCGACGCCGAGCCAGACCCAGTCGACGCGCCGCGTGCGCACCAGGGCGCGATGAAAGAGGACGATCGCGAGCAAGGCGAACGGCAGCTGCACCGTGTTGTGATTGAAATACGTCGTTCCCGCGTTCATGAACTCGATGCTCGATCCGAGCAGCGTCGCGAGCGCCGCGCGCTGCGCGCCGATCAGCGGCCGCGCCCACACATAGAGCAGGAGCAAGGTCGCCACCGAGCAGAGTGCGCCCAGAACGAAGGTGGCGCCGATCGACGGCCCGGCGACGGCATTCGCCCCGTAGAGGAGCCAGGTCGGCATGGGCGGGTGCTTGCCGTAGGCGAGGCGCAGTTCCTGGCTCAGCAGCACCTGCTCGAGGTTGTCGTTGTGCGGCGCGGCGATGAAGCGCGCCGACAACACGCCCCAGAGCAAGACCTGCACCAACGCCAGCAGAAGCACGAGGCGCGTCGGGTGTTGCAACCAGGCGCCAAGCCGCGACGCCAGAGCAGCCGCGGGTTGGCGCGCCAGGCGCCGGGTCAGGGCGTCACGCATCCGATGCCTCGGCTCGTGCGCACGCCGTGCGCGGCCAGGCGGGCCGGCCACCAGGAACTCGAGAGCGCTTCGAACTCGACGACGCGCGCCCGCGCGATGGGGTCGGCGACGTCGATGCGCGCTGCGGGGTGGCACATCAGGACGTCGCAGTCCGCGGCGCCGGCGAGCCATGCGTCGGCGAGGCGCCGATAGCCTTGCGCGCTTCGCGCGAAGTCGTAGATGCCGATCAGGTGCGAATTCGTCGCCACGCCGGCGCTGGCGCACGCGCTAGCCAGGCCGCGGCTGCCCAGGCGCGTGATGAACCAGCCTTTCCAGCCCGCATCGGCGCGCGCGCGGCTGATTCGCACCCAGGGCAGTCGCGCCGCATAGCGTTCGCGCAACAGTTCGATCAGCGTCTCGCGGACCACCGGGAGTTGGTGCACGTGACGGTGCCCGTCGACGTAGTCGGGCGCGCTGCCGAGCGCGTCTTCGAAGCGCTGCAATTGCGCCTTCAATGCGGCTCGCACTCGGGAGCGATCGATGCACCGCGCGGAACACGCGGCACTGAGCAGCGCGTGGTTCGGCGCGAGGCGCTCGAATTCGGTCAGGTCGACGTGCACGCCGACGTCGGCTCGGCCGCGCCGCGCCGCGTCCAGGCGGCGCGCCGACTCGGACCAGCGCGGTGCAGCGGTCAGGCACGACGTTGCCGTGACGACGCCCGCGTCGATCAGCGCCAGGATCGCGTCGTCGATCGCGGCGTTGCAGGCGAAGTCGTCAGCCGCGACGATGCAGCGCTTCACCCGCGCCCCGCCTGCTGCGGCGTGCGCCGCAGGATGCGCGCGACGATGTAGTTCGGGCGGTGTTTCACCTCGTCGAAGACGCGCGCCAGGTACTCGCCGAGGACGCCGATGAAAAGCAGCTGCACGCCGGAGAAGAACATGATGCTCGCCACGATCGTCGGCCAGCCCGGCACCGTGCCGTTGAACGCGAGCGTTTCGACGATCACCCAGACGCCGTAGCCGAAGGCGAGCAGGGCGAGCAGCAAGCCCACGACGCTCGCCGCGCGCAGCGGCAGCGCCGAAAACCCCGTCAGGCCCGACCACGCCAGGCCGAACAGCTTTGCTTTTGAATAGTGGCTTGCGCCATTCGCGCGCGGTGCCGCGACGTAGGGAACACCGACGGACCTGAAACCGACCCACGCGTACAGACCCTTCATGAAACGATTGCGCTCCGGCAGCGCCCGAATCGCGTCGACGACGCTGCGGTCCATGACGCGAAAGTCACCCGCGTCGGGCGGGATCTCGACTTGGCTGCCCACGCCCAGGGCGCGGTAGAACCAGCGCGCACCCCAGCGCTTGAATCGCGAGTCGGCGGCGCGATCCTGGCGCACCGCGTAGACCATGTCGTTGCCTTGTTCCCACAGGCGCAGCATGCGATCGAGCGTCGGCAAGGGGTGCTGGCCGTCGGCGTCGATGCACACGACAACGTCGCCGCACGCGTGCTCCAGGCCGGCCGTGATCGCCGCCTCCTTGCCGAAGTTGCGCGACAGTTGCACCAGCGACACCGGCCACGCCGCCGGCAGGCCGAGCACGGCGGCGGGCGTCGGATCGCTGCTGCCGTCGTCGACGACGAGGATTTCGTACGACGCGCTGCGCGATTCGAGAAAGCGAACCAGCGCCGCGATCGCGGCGGCGACGTTTTGCGCTTCGTTGAACGCCGGCATCACGACCGACAAGCGCGACTGCCGCAAGTTGCGGCCGCGCCAGCCACTCGCCGCATCAAGCTCGGCCTGAGCCAGCGAGTGCGCGATGTCGGTGTGTCCCACGGCCTGTGACCCGCAAAGCGCTTCAGCCCGGCATCGAGTGACGCAACGTCATGGTGGTGATCGTCCTACTCGTCCACCCGGGTGATTGTGCGCAGGCCGATCCGTGATCACAAGCAGTGGCACCACCTATTCAAGGGGTCGGTCATTTCTTGACGAAGCCGTGCTTGACGAGGCGCAGGTCTTCGTCAGCGACGAGGCCGATCCCGGGCGCGTGGTACTTGTACTCGGTGACGAGCAGGTCGATCGCCGAGCCTTCCTTGACTTTCATGCAGCCGGTGAACGTTCCCGCGGGGGTCTTGCAGGTTTCGCTGAGGCTCACGATCTCGGCACGGTCCATCGCGATCGCCGGCGCGATCTCCTGGTAGTAGCGCATCTTCAACTTGGGCGCGCCGGGCATGATGAGCCCCGGCTTGTTGCCGTTCACGCCGGCGTGCCAAGTTCCATCGTGCTTGATCACCTTGCCGTTTTCGTAGAAATCGACGTCTTCGCCGAAATAGAAAACGTCCTTCGTCGCTTCGCAGATCGCGAAGTAATTTCTGGCCACTTCATAGAGCTGCCCCTTCTTCCACTCGCGTTCCTCGACGACCCGGGTTTCGACTCCGCCGACCTTCTTGGTCTCATCGAGCACCGTGATCTGAAGCCGTACATCACCACCCTCGAGCACCTTCTGGTAACCGGGTTCGAGGACGAAGTAGGGGTTCTTGCCCGTGGTTTGCAACTTGCACGTCGCGATCAGCGGGAAGTCGAGTTGCCAGTCGGAACGCTCCTTTGCCTGGGCCAGAGCGCCCGTGCAGGCCAGGGCAGCCGTCGCGCCGAGAGTGCTTAGAAATGTTCGAGTGTTCATGGGGTTCCTTTGTCGCAGGTGATGGAGATGAGATGGGCTTCGAACCTAAAACCGGAATAACACGCCGATCTCGGGCGCGAACTGGCGGTCTTTCTTGGTCAGGCCCTGGCCGAGGTTGAGCTTGAGCGTCGCGTTCCTGCTGAGCGCGTACTGCGCCTCGCCGATGACCGACAACTCCGACTCTTCGCCCTCCAGCGTCAACGCGATCGTCCACTGCGGCGACAGTTTCTTCAAGTAGTCGATCGCGTACTCGCCGAACTTGGTCTCGCGGTCGCCGCGGTCGTGGTTGATCTGGCCACGCAGCGAGAACGTTCCGAATGGGTAACCCTTGGTCAGGATCACGCCGGTGCCGAAGCCCCAGGCCTGCGTGCCCAGAATCTTCTTCTTTCTCTGCAGCGGAAACTCGGCCTGAAACATGATCGTGATTTCGGGCCGGGTTGCGGTTTCCCTGGCGTAGCGCCAGCGCACCTGCGCTTCGGTGTCGCCGAGACCCGATTCGCGGATTTCCCGCGGAACCGCGGCCACCGGATCGTTGTCGGCCTTGGTGAACTTGGCCGAGGCGTGCAGCGCCGATTCGAACTCGAACATCCACGAATCGTTCCACGCATAACTCAGGAAGACCAGGTACTCCTGATCGACCTTCTTGCCCAGATAGTCGACGTCGCCGACGAAGCCGAAGTCGCTTGCCTTGTATTCGTAGTTCGACGTCTTCGTGTACTCGTAGAACGGGTAGAAGATGAACTCCCTGGGCTTGATGTAGGTGGCGAGCAGCGACGTGCGAATCGCGTCGCCGCGGTCGGCCAGGAAGTCGGGTTGGCTCGCGCTTTGTGCAGCGGCCGGTTGCAGCGCGCCACCCAGGGCCGTGGCCAGCAGGAAGGCGCGGACGATTGTTGTGGTGCGTTTCATCATGACGATCTCCTGTTTGATTGCATCGATGGACTGGCCGCTCAGTACGAAATCACGCCAAGGATTCGCAGGCCTCGATCCGGATTCGCGAAGCGTGGCGCGGCGTTGGTACCGTCATTTATCAAATAGGCGTTGCCGGGAAAGAAGTAGCCGGCGCGCAGGTCGACGGCCCACTTCGTGTCGAAGATCCGGCGGAATGCGACGATCACGTCGATTTCGCGTCCCACGTCCTTGCTCGTCCGGCCGGACGCCGCGAGCCGCGTATTCATCTGCGCCGAGATCAAGCCGTTGCGCACGTCAGTGGCGATGTAGTTCAGCTTGTACTGGTGGTGCACCACGTCGACATAGACGTTCGCCGCAGGCCGAAAGCCGATTCCCAGCGTGTAGACGCGCAGGTTGCTGAGCTCGGGGTCGATGAATTCGCCGTAGCGCTTGAATTGTGCGACGCCGCAGAACTTGGTCTCGTTCGATTGCAGCCCCGTTTGTCGGTACTCGCGGTTCACGCCATCGGCGCTGCCGTCGCCGCTGCCGTAGGCGTTGCCGACCGTGAGGCAGGGCGACCAGAACGCCTGCGGGAAGCGGTACGTCACGCCGACGTCGTAGGCCATGCCGTTGAGCGGTTGCGGCACGCGTGCTTCGTCGATGCCGCGCACCCAGCTGAGTTCGCTCCAGTAATTGAATTCGTCGCGCGGCCGGCCGTAGGCGCGCAAACCGTAGAGCTTGAACCGGCCCTCGGAGCGTGGCAACCTGTCCAGCCGTGCGATCGCGTAGGCGGCGATGCGGTGGTCTTCGATGCCGCGGTAGTCGTGGTAGAGGATGTAGTTCTTGATCGTGCTCTTCGGAAAGTCGAGGAACACCGACAGATCCCAGTTGTCTTCGCGCGTGACGCTGACCTCGGTCGAGTAGTTCTCGCCGCGGTACCTGACGTGACCCCCGTCGAGCGTGACGTCGTAGAGCCACAGCCGCGGATCCTCGAAAGTGCGGCGCCCGAGCGTGATTTCCAGCGGATGGTCCGGAATGTTCTTGATGACGATGTTCGCCACATCCAGCTTGGCCGTGAACGCGCGCCGCACCGAAGGCTCGCGCGTGCCGTCGGGCAGCACCGTGACCGATTCTTCGTGCAGGCGCAACTGCTGTTCGAAGGTCGCGCCCAGGTTCACGTCGACCCAGGGCAGAACCCCGGTTCGGCCGAGGACGAACACGGTGGGGTTCAAGAGCCGCAGGTTGTCGCGTGACGGCCGTTGCACGGTGCCGTTGCCGCTGTTGCGCAGGTCGTTGTTGCGCTCGACGATGAGTTCCGTGTCGCTGCCCCAGGAGTACTGGTAGTCGAGTTCCTTGGCGAGTTCCTCGGCCTGCTGGCGCGCCGGACCGGAACCTTCGCGCGATCCGCTTTGCGGCAACTGGAACTGTGCGAGTCGAAACTCGGGCGTCAACGCTCGCGGCGCGGCTGGCGGGCGTTCCTCGACGCCAAAGAGGCCCACACGCGGCACTGCGCGCTGCGGGTGGCGCCGCAATGGGTCTGCGCCGGCGCCAAGCTGAAGCCCCGGGCCGGTCAGCGGCTCCACCGTCTCGCCGATGAACGGCAGTTCGGGCTGGGTCGGGTTGGGCTGCGCGGCGCTGGTCGAGTTGCCCAGCGCGAGCAGGAGGGCGACCGCAACCTGACGGCCCGTCGTTGGTGTGGCCACAGGTCGGTGCCCTGCCATTTCCGCTCAAGCCGCGGCCAGACCCAGATCGGCTTGGCGCGGAGCGCGCGCGCGTGCCAGAGCGTACAACGCCGGAACGACGAACAGCGTGAACAGCGTCGACGCGACCACGCCGCCGAGCATCACGATCGCGGTCGGCCCGACGATCTCCAGCCCCGGGATGCGGCCGAATGCGATGATCGGCAACAGCGCGCCGATGATCGCTGCGGCGCTGGCCAACATCGGCGTCAGGCGCTCGCGCGCGCCGCGCAGCACCAGCTCCGGCCCGAACGCCACGCCCTCGTCCTCGAGGCGCTGCAAGCCCTTGAGCAACAGCACCACGTTGCGCGCCGCGACACCCAGGACGGCGAGAAAGCCGATGATCGAACCGAGCGACATCACGCCGCCGCTCACCAGCACGGCAAGCACTCCGCCCGCGGCGGCGACGGGAATCGCGGAAAAGCCCACCAGCGCTTGGCGCCAGCTGCCGAAGCAGGCCTGCAGCAGCAGGAAGATGCCGATCAGGCAGGCGATGCCCGCACCGACCATGCGCCGCTGTGCGCTCTGGGTCTCGGCATATTCACCGAGCAACTCCGGGTGGTACTCGAGCGGAAACTGGATCTTCTCGAGCTTGTCTTCGACTTCGTCGGCGACCGAGCTGAAACTGCGCCCGGCGACGTTCGCGACCACGTCCACGTACGTCGAAATCGCCTCGTGCTTGATGACCGACGGCGTGGACACCATCTTCAGCGTCGCGATGTCGCCCAGCCTCGCGTGCTGGCGGTCCGACTTCATGATCCACAGGTCGTTCAGATTCGTCAGGCTCTGGCGCGCCTCGGGTGCGCCGTGCACCACGACCTCGTAGATCTTCTGTTCCTTGAACAGGAAGCCCACCACCAGGCCGGAGAACACGGTCGCGGTGGCGCGCCGCACGTCGCCGGGTTTGACGTTGGCTTTGCCGGCTTTGTCGAGATCGACGTTGACCTCCAGCGTCGGCTCCTCGATCTGCCCTTCAGCGTGCAGGTCGACGATGCCCTTGATTCCCGACAGCGCCTGCCTGACCTCTTCCGCCTTCTGGCGCAGCACGTCGAGCTTGGCGCCGTAGATGCGAACCACGATCGGACGGCTCGTTCCGGTCAGGACCTCGCTGACCTTGTCGCGCAGGTACGACTGCAGGTTGTGATCCACGCCGGGATAGCCCGCAACCGTGTCGCGGATGGCTGCGACCGTCTTGTCGTAGTCTGCCTTCGGGTCCAGGCCGATCCAGATCTGGCTCGAATTGACGCCCACCACCTGGTCGCCGGAAACCGCGCGCCCCACATGCGCGCCCACCGAGCGCACCCCGGGAATCGCGCGCAGCTCGTTGCTGACGCGGGTCGTGATGCGGTGTGTTTCCGTGTGCGAAGTGCCCGGCGCGGTGGACCAGTTCACGAGCAGATCGCGCTCCTTGAACGTGGGCAGCAGCGCCTGGCCGAGCAAGGGCAACGCCGCGAGCCCGGCGAGCACCGCGACCGCGGCGGCCGCATAGACCTTGGTGGGCCCTTGCACGATGCCCTTCAGCAGCGCTTCGTAGCGCTCGCGGGTACGCGCCGCCAGGGGCGATTCGGCCATCGTGCCCGACATGCCTCGCGCCAGCGCCAAGGCGAGCGCCGGTGTCACGGTCAAGGCCACCAGCATCGACGCCAGCACCGCCAGCACATAGGCCAGCGCCAACGGGGTGAAGAACGAGCCGCCGACTCCCCCCATCACGAACACCGGCACGACGGCCAGCACGATGATCAGCGTGCCGTACACGGCGGCGCTGCGAGTCTCGAGCGTCGTCTCGTAGATCACGCGAAGCACTGAGGTTTGATCGGGTCTGCGCTCGCGCAGCCGCCGCGCCAGTTTTTCCACGTCGATCACGGCGTCGTCGATGATCACGGCGAGCGCCACCACGAGGCCGGCGAGGATCATCGTGTTCAACGTCTCGCCGAGCAGGTACAGCACCACCGTCGCGGCGAGCAGCGACAGCGGAATCGCGACGACGCTGATCAGCGCACTGCGCCAGCCGCGCAGGAACACGACCACGACGCCGATCACCAGCACCGCGCCGGCGAGCAGCGCCAGGCTCAGGTTGGAGATCGATTGATTGACGTAATCCGCCAGGCGGAACACGTTGGCGTCGATCTGCACGCCGGGCAATCCGCGGCCCAGTTCGGCCAGCGCCTGGTCGACGCCGCGCGTCACCTCCAAGGTATTGGCCGACGGGAACTTCTCGATCACGATCAGCACGCCGTTGCCGCTCTTCGTCACCGCGTCGCCGATCAGCGGCGGGTGCGAGAACGTGACTTCGGCGACTTCACCGAGCGCCATGCTCTTGCCGCTGAGCAACAGGTGCGGCGCCGTCACCGACACGCGCGCCATGTCTTCGGGTTTGTCGATGGGCATCAGGTGCTGCACGCCCAGGCGCTGGTTCTTGTTGTCGATCCAGCCGCCGGTGCCCGGCGACGAGCCCTTCAGGAACGTCAGCGGCGACACCCACAGCGAGTCGCCGGCCGCGGCGATGATGTCCTCCTGCGCCACTTTGGCGTCGTAGAGGCGGTTCGGGTCGATCTGCACGTGCATCTGGCGCAAGCGCTGGCCCCAGATCGCGACGTTCGCCACGCCCGGCACGCCGAGCAGGCGCGGCTTGACGGTCCAGCGCGCCAGCAGCGAGAGTTCCGTCGGCTCGACCTTGTCCGACGAAATACCCACCATCATGAAACGGCTCGTCGCCGACATCGGTTGCAGGATGGTCGGCGGCTGCGACACGTTGGGCAGCGTATACGCCAGGGTGAGACGCTCCTGGACCATCTGGCGCGCCCGCATCACGTCGGTGCCGCGCTCGAACGTCATCAGGATCGACGACAAACCGGGAACCGATTCGGAGCGGATCGACTTGAGCCATGGCACGCCGCTCAGCAGCTCTTCCAGGTTCATCGAAATCAGGTCCTGCACTTCCGTCGCCGACAGGCCCAGCGCCTCGGTCTGCACCTGAACGACGGGCGGCGCGAACTCGGGGAAAACATCCACAGGCATCTTGCGCAATTGCACGCTGCCGAAAGCGACCAGGGCTGCGGCAGCCGCGAGCACCAGGAAGCGCAGATTCAGGCTCGAAGCGATGATCCAGCGAAACATTTTGGGTCTCCCTTACTTGCCGAAGATCTCGGTGCCGAACAGCATCGACGCGCCGACGCTGACGATCGTCGTTCCCACCGCCGGCCCTTCGGACAGCACCGCCAGGTCGCCGGCGACGCGTTCGACCCCGATCCGCTGGCGCTCGTAGACGAGGGGTTTGCTCGTGACGTAGACCCACGGCGTTCCCTTGCCGTCGTAATAGACGGCGCTGTACGGCACGACTTTCTGTTTGTCTTCCGTACCCACCATCGGCAATTCGACGCGCATGCGGCTGTTCACTGCGAGGCCGTGGTCCTTGCCGGGAACGATGTAGTACACCGACAACATCGAGCGCTTCGGATCTTCCATCGGCGCCATGCCGGAGGGCTGGGCCAACAACTCACCCGGCAGCGCGGCGCGTGTGCCCAGCGGCAGAAGGCGCACCGGTTTGTCTTTTGCCGTGCGCTCCCACTCCGAGGCGGACAGGCTGATCAGCACCCAGACGTCGCCCGAGACGGAAGGGGGTGGTAGCGGCGGCGCCAGCGGCGCGGCAACCGTCTTCAGCGCCGACGACGGCGGCGCCGCCGCGGCGCCGCCGAATCCGCCGAACGAACCGAAACCGCTGCCCGGGGTCTTGCCTGGCGACGAATTCGCCGCGACCTTGACGGGCCCGGCAGGCGCAGGCTGCGCGGCGCCGAACGTGCTGCCCTTAGCGCTGCCGGGTTGCGGCATCGCGTCCATCGGCGGGATCACCAGACCGCCCACCATCTGCCTGCGAACGACGGTCTGTTCGCTGATCTTGTCGGTCGCGATTCCCAGGCGCTGCGCCGCCTTTTCGGTCAGCGTGATGCGCTTGACGCCGCTGGGAAGCGCTTCGAACGTGACTGGCTTTGCGCCGCTTGACGCCGCGCCACCCGGATCGGCAGCGCGCGCCTTGTACCCCAGCACGAGCGAGGCCGCCGCCGCCGAAGCGATTACCCCGAAAACCACGAGTCGGCGCCTGCCGATACGTTGCAAAGAGCCCTTGGATTGCGCATTCATTCGATTGCCTCCAGTCGCGTTTCAGCCGCCAACAAACTCAAGAAAACAGGTTCGGAACCCGAACCCAGCGTGACTCATAAAGCCGGAACCACCCCGTCCTTGCCGCAAAAGACAAACGCCGCCGTGTACCTGCCGTCGGTGCCCTTGTGCGCGCCGACGAAAACCGGCGTGCCCGGCTTGAGCAAGCTCGGATCGCCCAGCGCCATGCGGTGGATCGGCACGTCGCGCGGCACTTCCACATCGGTCTCGTCGTAATCGCTCGGGCCCCACTTGATCGAGAGCACGCGGTCCTCGAGGTCGTCGACCCAGCCGTGCGCGATCTTCGACACAGCCGTCAGGTCCCATTTCTTCTCGCCGATCGCGATGCCGCGCAGCTTCTCGTCGATGATGCGCAGCTCCATGCCCTTGTGCAGCCAGACCGCCGAATCCCGAACGATCGGGCTGTATTCGTTCAGCTGGTACGCGACGGCGCCGACGTAGACGCCGAAATCGACCTCGGTGAAGCTGCCCTTGCTCAGGCTGATCACAGTCAGGTTGTCGGGCAGCGCGATCCGCACCGTCCTGCCGCTCTTGGTTTTCACGACCATCGCCCCGCCCTGAACCGAGGCGATTTCGCCGCGGATGTGGTCAGGCTCGGCGTCCTGGGCGAGCGCGGGCCTTTCCAGCGCGGGTACGAGCAGGAGCGCCAGCGCGAGCGCGAGTGCGCTCAAGGCAGGCCGGCGCGTCAGTGACGCAGCGCCCGGCGCATTGCCGGAGGTGAACAGCGTTGCGGCTCGCATGATCGAAGGGCTCGCAAACGCGCTCAGGTCGCGGCGACGGGCTGCTGCTGCGTCACATCGAGCACCTTGGATTGCTCGATCGAACCGAGCCGCAGGTACAGCAGCGGCACGATGAACAGCGTCAGCAAGGTCGACGTGACCAGGCCACCCAGAATCACCACCGCCATCGGGTGCTCGATCTCATGGCCGGGAATGCTGCCGCGAACGATGAGCGGCAGCAGTGCGAGCGCGGTGCACAGCGTGGTCATCAGGATCGGCGACAGGCGCTCCGCCGCGCCGCGCATGACCAAAGCGAAGCCGAACGGTTCACCTTCGCTGAGTTCGATGTGTCGATAGTGCTGGATCAGCAAGATGCTGTTGCGCGCCGCGATTCCCAGCACCGTGACCATGCCGACCAGCGAGCCGAGCGACAGTACCCGGTCTCCGGCATAAGCGGCGAGCACGCCGCCGACCAGCGCCGCCGGCATCGCGAGGAAGATCAGGCTCGCCAGGCGCCAGCTGTGCAGCGACGCGTGCAGGATCAGGAAGATCGCGACCGCAACGATGAGCGAGGCGCCGAGCAGGTTTTGCTTCGCCGCCTGGCGTTCCTTGTATTCCCCCAGCAATTGGGCGTAGGTGCCGAGCGGGAACTGGACCTTCTCGAGCCGCGCCGCGACGTCGGTGGCCACCGAGCCGAGGTCGCGGCCACGCACGTTGCCGTGCACGTCGATGCGCCGCGAGGCGTTCTCGCGCTTGATCTTGTTCGGCGTCGTGTCCAGCGTCACGTCGGCCACTTCGGCCAGGCGCACCCGGCCGCCGTAGGGCGTGTCGACCATGAATTCCTTGATGTCGTCGACGTTGTGGCGCGACGCCGGGTCGGTCCAGACGAAGACGTCGTAGACTTTGCCTTCCTTGTGGATGTCCGTCACCTCCAGGCCCGACATCAGGTAGTTCACGACGCGGCGCACGTCGCCCGGCTTCAGCCCGTAACGCGCGGCCTCGGCGAGCTTGACCTTGACTTCGATCTGCGGCACCCCGACCGACTGCTCCATGTGCCAATCGACCAGGCCGGGGACGTCCTTCATCGCCTCTTCCACGAGCTTCGCGCTCTTGCGCAGGCCTTGCAGATCGGGCCCGAAGATGCGGATCACGACGGATTCGCCGGCACCCGTGAGCACCTCCTTGATGCGCTCTTTGAGGTAAGTCTGCACGTCGCGGTACAGCCCCGGATAACCGGCGACGGCGGACTCGACGGCGGCGCGCGTCTTGTCGTAGTCGACGTTCGGGTCGACACTGATCCAGTTCTCGGTGAAGTTGATGCCATAGGGTTCATCGCCACCGATGGCGCGCCCGACGTGGGCGCCGAAGTTGCGCACGCCGGGAATCGCGCGCAGCTCGCGGCTCGCCGCCTGCGTGATGCGGAAGGTTTCGGGGTGCGACGTTCCTTCGGCCGGCACCCAGTGCATCAGGAAGTCGCGTTCCTTGAACTCGGGCAACAGCGCCGCGCCGAGGAAGGGCCAGACGCCCAGGCCGGCGACGATGATCACGGCGCCAGTGGCATACGCGATGCGCGGGCCTTTGATGACGCGTTCCAGCAGCGTCGCGTAGTGCCGTTTCAGCCATGGCACGAGCGGCGACTCGTGTTTCTCGATGCCGGTTTTGTCGAGCAGGATCAGGCACAGCGCGGGGGTCAATGTGAGCGCAACCACCATCGAGGCGAGCATCGCCAGGATGAACGCGAGCGCGAGCGGCTCGAAGAACGCGCCGGCCAGGCCGCTCATGAAGAACACCGGCGTGACGGCCAGCGCGATGATCAGGGTGGCCTGCCAGATCGCCGGGCGCACCTCGAGCGAGGCTTCGAGAATGATGCGCGCCGTCGTCTTCGTGCTGCCGGCCTGGCGGTGCTGACGCAGGCGCCGTACGACGTTCTCGACGTCGATGATCGCGTCATCGACGACCGAGCCCAACGCGACGACAAACCCCGCCAGCACCATTGTGTTGATCGACGCTCCCATCAGGTACAGCACCAGGCCGGCGGCGACGAGCGACAGCGGAATCGCGATCACGCTGATCAACGCGACGCGCCACTCGAACAGGAACGCGCCGAGCACGAGGATCACGAGGATCGAGCCGGTGATCAGCGCGATCGTCAGGTTGTCCATCGAGGTTTCGATGAAGGTGGCGGGGCGGAAGATCGTCGAGTCGATCTCGATGCCGGGCAAACCGGGCTTGATCTGCGCCAGCGCTTCCTCGATGCCGCGCGTCACGTCGAGCGTGTTCGCCCAGGGCAGCTTCTCGACGATCATCATGATGCCGCGCTCGTCGTTGATCACGGCGTCGCCGACGAGCGGCCAGGTGTCCCACGCGACCCTGCCGATCTCGCGCAGGCGTGGCGGGTCGGCGCGGCCCTTGATCGCGATCGGCACTTCGGCCAGATGCTCGATCGAATAGACCGGCGACTTGTTGTGGATGCTGATGCGCTGGTTCGGCGTATCGATCAGGCCGTCGACGCGCGCCTTGCCGCCCGAGGTGTAGCCGAGCATGCCCACATCCAGCGCGTCGGACGTGGTTTCCATCACCTGGTCGAGCGTGACGCCGTGCGCGCGCATCATCCCCGGGTCGACCTGCACCTGCAGCGACTTGATCTGGTCGCCCCACATCGGTACGTTGGCGACACCCGGCACCGTCATCAGCTTGAACTTGATCGTCCAATAGGCGATCATCGACAGGTCCATCTGGTTGTAGACCTTCGACGACAGGCCGATCTTCATGACCCGGCTCGTCGACGACAGCGGCTGCAGGATCACCGGCATTCCCGAGGACTTGGGCAGCTCGGCGATCGCCAGCTTGAGCCGCTCGTTGACCTGCTGGCGCGCGTCCAGCAAATCCGTGTGCGGCTTGAACAGCAGCACGACTTGCGACAGACCCGTGACGGAGGCCGAGCGCACGTAATCGATGTTGGGGACACCGCGCATCGTGTCTTCCATCGGGATCGTGATCAGCTCTTCGACCTCGTTGGCCGTCATGCCCGGCCCTTCGGTCTGAATTTCGATCTTCGGCGGCGCGAATTCGGGGAACACGTCCACCGGCATCTTGCGCAGTTGCTGCGTGCCGAAGAACAGCAGCGCCGCTGCGGCGGCCAGCACCAGAAAACGAAACTTCAGGCTCGACCCGATGATCCAGTTGAACATGTGCAACCCCTTGAACGGCGATTGCGTCGCAGATGCGCAGCCGTTGCTACATATTCTTACGAGCGGGGTTGGGATATCGATTGACGAAACGCAATCGTCAATCAAACGCTGCGGGCGCGCGCCGGCGAGGCTCGGCGCACGACCTAGGGTTTGTCGGGATGCGGGCCGCGCGAGCGTGCCCTGCGCTGTTGCGCTGCTATGCGCTGACGCGGTACCAGGCGGCGCCCGATGCGTCGACTTCGCACACTGCCTCGCCGCGGTACACGAGGTAGTTCAAGCACGCGATGCTCTCGCCGGTGGCCAGGCCGAGCAGGCCCGAGCTGCTCGGATCGATGGCGCGGCCGAAGAGGGCGACGAACACGTCGACGGCGCGTTTCGGCTCGACCAGGGTGGTGCGTAAGCGATCCAGGATGCGCAACTGCGAATCGGCGAGGTAACGCAGCCGCGCGTGCAGGCCGCGAAAACACTCGTTGTGCGAGGGCAGCACGAGCACGTCGTCGGGCACTGCGGATTCGATTTTTGCGAGCGACTCGAGCCAGTCGCGCATCGGGTTCGCGTCGGGTTCGGTCGGGTACACCGAGACGTTGGATGAGATCCGCGGCAGCACCTGGTCACCCGAGATCAGCAGTTTGAGGGCCGGGCAATAGAGACACGCGTGCTCGGGTGAATGGCCGGTGCCGACGATGATGCGCCACTCGTTGGCGCCGATCTTGATCACCTCGCCGTCGACAAGGCGCCGGTAGTTCTCCGGCAGGGCGTGGATCTGCTTGCCGAAGTTGCCGAAGCGCGCCCGGTAGTCTTCGAGCGCGGACTCGGCCCAGCCGGCGCGGCGGAAGAACGTCATCGCCTCCTCTGGCGCCTCGCGGCCCGAGTCGGCGCACAGGACGCGGCAGTTCAGGTACTCCTGGCGCGTCATCCAGAGTCGACAGCCGAATTTGCGCGTCAGCCACCCGGCCAGGCCCACATGGTCCGGGTGCATGTGGGTGACGAAGACGCGGCTGATCGGGCGCTGGTCCTGCGCGCCGGCGAAGAGTTCGCGCCACGCCGCCAGGCTTTCGGGAGTGCGCACGCCGGTGTCGACGATCGCCCAGCCCGCGCCGTCGTCCAGCGCCCAGATGTTGATGTGGTTCAGCGCGTAGGGCAGCGGCATGCGCATCCACAGCACGCCATGTGCCACTTCGAGCACCTTGCCTTGCGCCGGGGGCGCTTCGAAGGGGTAGATCAGCGTCGGCTTGTCGAGCCGATCGCGCGGTGTCGTTGCAGATTCGCGCATTGGGGATTCCAACGAGGCTGCGGGTGAGCCGGGCCGCTACATTGTCGGGTCGATTGCGGCGCGTCGCCGCGGTCCCGCAGGAGAGTCCTGATGTACCCGGCCATCCACGCCCAGCGCCACCCCGAACGGCCCGCTTTCATCATGGCCGGCGACGGCGCGGCCACGACCTACCGCGACCTCGACGCAGCGAGCAACCGGCTCGCGCACCTGCTGCGTTCGCGCGGCCTGCGCCAGCGCGACCACTATGGCGTGTTCATGGAGAACAACCGGCATTACGTCGTCGCCAACGCGGCGGGCGAGCGCAGCGGCCTGTACTGCACCAGCATCAACTCGTTCCTCACGCCGCAGGAGCTGGCGTACATCGTCGACAACAGTGACTCGCAGGTCCTGATCACCTCGCGCGCCAAGCGCGATGTCGCTGCGCAGGCGATCGCGCTTTGCCCGAAGTTGCGCCTGGCGCTGATCGTCGACGCGCCGAGCGATGCGAGCTTCCTCAATCTGGACGAAGCGTGCGCCGCGTTCCCGGCCGACGCCGATCGCCGACGAGTGGCTCGGCACGCCGATGCTCTATTCGTCCGGCACCACCGGCCGGCCCAAGGGCATCCTGCGCCCGTTGCCCGACAACCCGCCGCGCGAACCGCTGCCGCTGTTCCACTTCCTGAACAAGCTGTGGCGCTACCGCGAAGGCATGGTCTACCTCTCGCCGGCGCCGCTCTACCACTCGGCGCCGCAGGCGGCGGTGTCGCTGACGCATCCGCAACGGCGGCACGGTGGTCATCATGGAGCACTTCGATCCCGAGCAGTACCTGGCGCTGATCGAGCAGTACCGCGTCACGCACAGCCAGCTCGTGCCGACGATGTTCAACCGCCTGCTCAAGCTGCCCGACGCGGTGCGCAGCCGCTACGACCTCTCGTCGCTCGAAGTCGCGATCCACGCCGCGGCGCCTTGCCCGGTGCAGGTGAAGGAGCGGATGATCGAGTGGTGGGGCCCGATCATCCACGAGTACTACGGCGCCACCGAAGGCCTGGGCTTCACGGCGTGCGACAGCGCACGAATGGCTGGCGCACCGCGGCACGGTGGGCAAGGTCGATGCTCGGCGACCTGCACATCCTGGACGAGCAGATGCAGCCTGCGCCGAAGGGCGTTCCGGGCGAGATCTGGTTCAAGACCGCAACCCCGTTCGAGTACTTCAACGACCCGCAGCGCACCGCGCAAAGCCGCTCGCCCGACGGCCAGCTGACGACGGTGGGCGATGTGGGTTATGTCGACGACGACGGCTTTCTCTACCTCACCGATCGCTCCACGTTCATGATCATCTCCGGCGGCGTGAACATCTACCCGCAGGAATGCGAGAACCTGCTCATCACGCACCCGAAGGTCGCCGACGCTGCGGTGTTCGGCGTTCCGAACGAAGACCTGGGCGAGGAAGTGAAGGCGATCGTGCAATTGATGCCCGGGCACGAGCCGGGGCCGGCGCTGGAGGCCGAACTCATCGCGTTCTGCCATGAGCACCTGGCGAAGATGAAATGCCCGAAGAGCATCGAGTTCGACCCGGCCTTGCCGCGCCTGCCCACCGGCAAGCTCTACAAGAAGGGTCTGCGCGACCGCTACTGGGCCGGCAAGGCGACGCGCATCGTCTGACTCGCACGCTGAGCTGCGGCCTGGCGCGATCCGGGCTGCGACAATGGCGCGATGAATCTTGCGTGGTGGAGCGTGCTGTGCGTGACGCTGGTCAATCTGGCGTTGCTGCTCTGGCTGACCCTGCGCCGCGACAGCCCGCACGAACAATTCCGCGGCGAGTACCGCGAGACGGCAGAGCAGCTCGAGCGCAAACTGCGCGACGAAGTCGCGCGCAGCGCGATGGCGACGCGCCAGGAGCTCGCCGCCACGCTCGGCGTGTTTCAGCAGACGCTGTTGCACCAGCATGGCGACGTGGCGCGGACGCAGAACGAGCAGATCGATTCGTTTCGCACCCAGCTCGCAGCGACCCAGCAGGCCGTGTTGCAGGGCTTGCAGGCGGCGTCGGCGACGTTTCTGCAGCAAGGCGCAGCCGGCCGCGAGGCGCAGGACGCTGCGCTGCGCCGCCACGGTGAATCGATGGCGCAGACGCAGCAACGCTTCGGCGAGGTGTTGAACGAACAGCTGCGCGTTGTCGCGCTCGCCAATGAACGTGCCCTGGCCGAGGTGCGCGCCACCGTCGAGCAGCGCCTCGCCGCGCTGCAAACCGGCAACGAGCAGAAGCTCGAGCAGATGCGCGCCACGGTCGACGAAAAACTCCACGCGACGCTCGAACAACGCCTCGGCGAAAGTTTCAAGCAGGTCGCGGAGCGGCTCGAGCAGGTGCACCGGGGCTTGGGGGAAATGCAATTGCTCGCGAAAGACGTCGGCTCGTTGAACCGCGTTCTGAACAACGTCAAGACACGTGGCATCTTCGGCGAAGTGCAGCTCGCCGGCCTGCTCGAGCAGGTGTTCACTCCCGAGCAGTACGCGCGCAACGTCGAGACGGTCCCGGGCAGCGGCGCGCGCGTCGAGTTCGCGATCAAACTGCCGGGGCGGCGCGACGACAACCTGCCGCTCTGGCTGCCGATCGACGCCAAGTTCCCGCGCGAGGACTACGAGCGCCTCGTCGACGCGCTCGAGCGTGCTGACGCACCGGCCGCCGAAGCCGCGGGCCGCGCCGTCGAACAACGGCTGCGCCTGGAGGCGCGAACGATCCGCGAGAAATACGTCGCGCCGCCGCACACGACCGAGTTTGCGATCCTGTTCCTGCCCACCGAAGGCCTGTACGCCGAGGCGCTGCGCCGGCCGGGCCTGATGGAGGCGTTGCAGCGCGAGTTCCGCGTCATGCTCACCGGGCCGACGACGCTGCTCGCGACGTTGAGCAGCCTGCAGATGGGCTTTCGCACGCTCGCGCTGGAGCAGCGCAGTGCCGAAGTCTGGGAGGTGCTGGGTGCGGTGAAGACCGAGTTCGCGAAGTTCGGCGAAGTGCTCGCACGGACCAAGCGCAAGCTCGACGAAGCGAGCAGCACGATCGACCTGGCGCAGACGCGAACGAGTGCGATGGCGCGCAAGCTCAAGTCGGTGGAGGGTTTGTCCGACTCGCGCACCGAGGCGCTGCTGCCGGGTCTGCAGGCACAAATCAGCGACGATCAGAATGCCTGAGGCGGCAGCACCGCCTGCGGCACGGGGCGCGGCACCGGTGCGGCACGCGCACTTTCTGCTGGCGCTGATCGTCGGCCAGGTGTGCCTGCATTCGTCGATGACCGGCTTGCGCCTGGCCGCGCCGCTTCAGGTGTTGCGCCAGGGGCACGCCGAGTGGGCGGTCGGCATACTGCTCGGCCTGTTTGCGCTGGCGCCGATGCTGATCGCGTTTCCGGCCGGGCGCCACACCGACCGGCGCGGCTACCACGCGCCGATGCGCCTGTCGGTCGGGCTCACGCTCGCCGGAGGGCTGCTCGCCATTGGATCGACCTGGTTCGACGCCTGGCAATTTGCGCTGCTCTGCGTGTGCGCGGTCCTGAGCGGCGCCGGCGCGACCTACGGCATGATTGCGATTCAGCGCACCGCGAGTCGCGGCGCGAGTGGCAGCGCCCAATTGCAGCGTGTGTTCAGCTGGCTGGGCATCGCGCCGGCGCTGTCCAACGTCGTCGGCCCGGTGCTGGCCGGGGTCCTGATGGACGGAATGGGCCAACGCAGCGCCTACGTTGCCCTGACCTTGCTGCCCTTGCTCGGGCTGGCCGCTGCGCGCTGGATCCCACGCGAGCACCGTGCGCCTGACGCTTCGCCTGCGCCGAAACGCAATTCATGGGACCTGCTGCAGCTGCCGGGAGTGCGGCGCCTGCTGTTCGTGAATCTGTTGCTGTCGGCGAGTTGGGACGTGCACGCCTTCGTCGTGCCGATCCTGGGCCACGAGCGCAACTTCAGCGCGTCGGCGATCGGCGTCATCCTCGGCACCTTTGCCGCCGCGGTGACGCTGGTGCGCGTGCTGATTCCGCTGCTCGCGCACCGGCTGTCGGAAGTCAAGGTGCTCGTGGTCGCGATGCTCGGCACCGGCCTCGTGCTGGTTCTGTACCCGTTCGTGCACACGGCGTGGCTGATGGGCGTTTGCGCGGCTTTGCTGGGGCTCGCCTTGGGGGCCGTGCAGCCGATGATCCTCAGCACCTTGCACCAGTTGACGCCAGCGCAGCGCCACGGTGAAGCGATCGCCTTGCGCACGCTGACGATCGGCCTGGCGAGCGCGGCGATGCCGCTGCTCTTTGGCGTCGCGGGTGCCGCCGTCGGCGCGGCGTCGCTGTTCTGGGCGACCGGCGCGGTCGTGGCGCTGGGCAGTACTCAGGCGCGCGCCGTGGGCCGCGCCGTGATCCACGCCGATTCGATCAGAACTTGATCGAACCCGCTGGCGCGGGAGCAACGATGGGTTCGGGCTCCGCGGCCGGCGGCGCAGCAGCTGGCGTGGGCGCGGCGCGCGCCGCAACGGTTTCGCGCGGCTTCGCCAGAGGCGTCGGCTCCGGGTAGCGGTAGTTGGCCGGCAGGCGCGATTCGCGCGGGTAGCTCGCCGCGTCGAGGTAGGAGTTCCACAGTTCCGTTGCAAAGCCGCGAACGACTTGCGCCCCGAGCGTCAGCACCGGCACGTCGCGTCCGCCGGTGATCTGCTCCAGTGCGTCGCTGTCTTCCGCGGTGGCGATGACCCGTTCGTTGTGCGGAACGCCGCGCTGGCGCAACAGCCTGCGCGCCGACTCGCATCCGGAGCAGCCGGTCGGCATCGTGTACAAAGTCACGGGGTAGCGTGCCGCCGGTTGGCGCAACTCCGCCGGCAGGGCCGCCTCGGGCGCTGCGGCGCTGCTGCGCACACCGAGTGTCGTGGCCTTGCCCTCGGCGGGGGTCGGCGCCCGGTCGGAGTAGGTGACTTTGCCGTCCGGCCCGACGACCTTGAACTGGGCCCAGGCGTCGAAGGCGAACAACGCCGCTGCGAGCGGCACGCAGGCAGTCCACAGCGCCGCATTCCAACCTTGCGTCAGTGTCATGGCAGTCCCGCGGGTCTTGAGCATGGCGCGAATCTAGCGCACCCGGGGCTTTCGCTCAAGGCGAAATTGCCCCGGAAATCGCGTTCTGGTGCTCAGCGGCCTGCACCGTGTTGGCAAGCAGCATGGCAATCGTCATCGGCCCGACGCCTCCGGGAACCGGGGTGATCGCCGCGGCGACCTGCGAGACGCCGGCAAAGTCGACGTCGCCGCACAACTTGCCGGCATCGTTGCGGTTCATGCCGACGTCGATGACCACGGCGCCCGGCTTCACCATGTCGGCAGTGACCGTGTTGCGACGCCCGACGGCGGCGACGATCACGTCGGCTTGGCGGGTGTGCTGGCGCAGGTCGGCGGTCGCGCTGTGACACATCGTGACCGTCGCGTGCGCCTGCAACAACAGCATCGCCATCGGCTTGCCCACGGTGTTGCTGCGGCCGATCACGACTGCGTGTTTGCCGCGCAAGTTGATACCCGTGCTCTCGATCAGTTTCATGCAGCCGCAGGGCGTGCAGGGGCGCAGGCCGGGCAGGCCGCTCGCAAGTTCGCCGGCGCTTTGCACCGAGAAGCCGTCGACGTCCTTGTCGGTCGCGATCGTCGCGATCACGGTGTGCGCGTCGATGTGCTTGGGCAGCGGCATTTGCACCAGGATGCCGTGCACGGCGGGGTCGGCGTTCAAGGTCTCGATCCGCGCCAGCAGCGCGGCCTGCGACAGCGTTGCGTCGAACCGGTCGAGCACCGAATGCAGGCCGGCCTCGGCGCACGCTTTGATCTTGTTGCGCACGTAGACCTGGCTCGCCGGGTCCTCGCCGACCAGGATCACCGCCAGGCCGGGGCGCTTGCCGCGCTGCGCCAGCGCCTCGGCACGCCGCGCCACGTCGGCGCGAATCTCGCGCGCCAGCGCGGTTCCGTCGATGAGCTTTGCCGTCATGGATGCTGCTGCAAATCCAACGTGGCTGCTTCGCGAGCCTCAGTCAAGAGGCGGGGTGGAGGAGCGGCGCGCGCATCAAACCTTGGTCTGCGCGCCCAGCGCGATCTTCAGCAGGTCCGCGACCGTGTTCGCGTTCAGCTTTTCCATGATGTTCGCGCGGTGCGCTTCGACGGTCTTGATGCTGATTCCCAGGTCGTCGGCGATCTGTTTGTTCAGCCTTCCCGCGACGATGCGCTCGAGCACCTGCGCCTCACGCGTCGTCAGGCGCGACAGCAGCGCGTCGCGGCTGGCCGCTTCCTGGTGCTGCGAGAACGCGGCGCGCGCCTGCTCCAGCATGCCTTCGACGAGGCCGAGCAATTCGTCTTCCTTGAACGGCTTTTCGATGAAGTCCATCGCGCCCTTTTTCATCGTCGTCACCGCCATCGGCACGTCGCCGTGGCCGGTGATGAAAACGATCGGCAGCGGCGAGCGGCGCTCCATGAGGCGGTCTTGCAGCTCCAGGCCGCTCATGCCGTCCATGCGGATGTCGGCGATGAGGCACGCCACTTCGCGCGGATCGAAGCGCGACAGGAAGGACTCCGCCGAGTCGAAGCATTTGACGCGGTAGTCCTTGCCTTCGAGCAGCCACTGCAGGGAGTCCCGAACGGCCTCGTCGTCGTCGACGACATAGACCGTTCCCTTTTTCGGAATCAGGCTCATGGAATGACTGCCGGTTTGTGTGTGGATGGGGTCTCGCTGCGCGGGGTGTCTACGGGCAGCGTGAAGGAAAACCGACAGCCCACAGTGACGTTTCCATTGTAGAGGTTCTGCGCTCGGATCCGGCCCCGATGGCTCTCCACGATGGTGCGGCACAGGCTCAGGCCGATGCCCAGGCCGTCGGCCTTGGTCGAAAAGAAGGCCTCGTAAAGGCGCGCGATGACCTCCTCGCGCAAACCCGGTCCGGTGTCGGTGACGCTGAATTCGACAACGCCGCCATCCTCCGCAGTGTGCCGCGGCACGACTCGCAATTCGATGTTGCGCCGCTCGGGCGGCAGCTGCGCGTTGTCGATCGCCTCGGCGGCGTTCTTCACCAGATTCAGCACGACCTGCTCGATCAGGATCGGGTCCACCATCAAGGGCGGCAGGCGCTGCGCGACATAGGTCTGGAGCGTCACGTTGCGCCGCCGCAGTTCGATGCCGGCCAGGTCCACCGCGTCTTCGACGATGGCGTGCGCTTGCGCCGACTGGCGCTGCGGCTCGCTGCGTTTCACGAAGGCGCGGATGCGGTGGATGATCTGCCCGGCGCGCTGCGCCTGGCGCGAGGTTTTTTCGAGCGCGGCGACCAGGTCCGCTTCGTCGATGCCGTTGCCCTGGACGCGCGAAATCATGCCGTTGCAGTAGTTCGTGATCGCGGTCAGCGGCTGGTTCAATTCATGCGCGACGGACGACGCCATCTCACCCATCATCACGAGGCGGCTCGTCACCTGCGCCTTGTCGGCCTGCTGCGCCGCCTGCACCTCGGCGTGTTTGCGTGCCGTGATGTCGGTGGCGATCAACATCTGCGCCAGGCGCCCGTCGGTCCACTGCAAATAGCGCGCGCGCACGTCGAACCACTTCTGCAGCGGGTCGATCAGCACCTCGCGCGAGTCGGACCCGGCTTCGGTGAGTTCACGCGTCGGCAAGCCGCCCATGTGTTCCACGGCGTCGTCCATTTCGGCGAGGTAGGGGCGCCCCGGCTCGACGCCGGCGAGCAACGCGTGGCCCTGCGAATCGGCGCCGAACCAGACGCGGTAGGAGCGATTCGCGAACAGCAGTTCGCCCTGCTGCACCGACAGCACCGACACCGCAGCGTCCAGGCCCTCGAGCACGGTCGTGAAGCGCTCGTGCGACGCCGAGAGCTGATCGCGAATCCGTTTTGCCTCGGTGATGTTCGTCATCGACGTCATCCAGCCCGTCTGCTGGCCCTTCGGGTCGATGAGCGGCGAGACGTACATGCGCGAATCGAACAGGACCCCGTCCTTGCGCCGCACCTTGACCTCGATGCCGCCGGCCGGGCTGCGGCCCTGCAACTCCTGTTGCAGCAGGCGCGAGTTCTCTTCCAGCCGCTCGGGTGGCCAATAGGGAAAGGGCGGTTTGCGCCCGATCAGATCCGCCTCGGAAAACCCGGTCATGGCGCAGAAGGCCGGGTTCACATAAGTGATGCGGCCTTCCTTGTCCATCGCGCGCATTCCGGTGAGCATGGAGTTTTCCATGGCGCGGCGAAAATTCGTTTCGTTCAGCAGCGCGAGCTGCATCTGGCCGCGATTGCGCATGTGGCGCCAGGTGCCGAGCAACATCCACACCGTCAGCACCGACAGCGCCGCGACGATCCAGAACAGCGTGCTGCTGATCAGCCCGACCGACGTCCGGTAACCCTGGCCGCGCAAGACGATGCCGTTGCCCGCGGGCGCGAGCGGGACTTCGTGCAGGATCGACGGGCGCGAAGGTTTGCTGTTGACGATGGGAACGACGGTGCCGGCGAGCACCCGGTCCTGCGAGTCGAGTGCGACGATGGCGTGGCGCGTCGACACCTCGGCGGGAACGAAATAGCGGATCAGGCTCTCGACCGAATACTCGGCGACGAGCGTGCCGGCGAACGCGCTGCGGTCGAGCAGCGGCACGTGCACCTGGAACACCGGGTTGCCCTGCTTGTCAGCGAACGACCTCGAATACACCGGGTGGCGCAGGCTTTGCGCCGCGGCGAACGCCGCCTCGGCGGCGCCGCCTTGGCCCGGCAACGGCGCCGACGCTGCGGCCTCGACGCTCGGCAAGGCTTCGGGCTGGAAGCTGTTCGCAGCGTGGCTCGCCTTGCGCGTGCGATTCGCATTCAGCCACGTCAGATGCGTGATCTCCGGGCGCTCCTGGGTGAAGATGTCGGCGTCGCCGAGGAAGTCGGCCTGGTCGATGACACGCGTCACGATGTCGCGCGCGATTCGCACCAGCTGTTCCTGGTTCTCGATCAGGCGCAGCCGAATCTGCTGCTGGGCGATCTCCGTGTCGCGCTTGACGGCGTCCTGCTCGCGCTCGAACTCTTCGTTGCGCAGGTACCAGAACGCCAGGATGATCGCGCCCAGGAAGAGCACGACCGAAGCCAGCGGGCCAAACGTCGCGAACCGGTCCTGGCGCGCCACCGACTGGCGGCGCCACCACTGCGCGATCAGTCGGTTCAGCCAACTGCGCGTCCCGGGGTGTTGTTCGGCCGCTGGTGTCGCTGGTCGCATGCGCGGATTATCCAGGAGCGCGCACGCGCGGCGCTTGGCGCCCGCCGCGTGGCTCCCAGTCCGGGGCGCTGGCAGCGTTTGCACCGCGTGCGATGCGGCTCCGGCATTTGGGGTTCAGGGTGGATTGTGCGAGACTGCGCCGCCCCGGACCGACCAATCTCGGAGAACACGATGTCAGCCATGCCTGAACCCTTTCTCGGCGCAGCTGCAAACGACGCCGATTCGCAGGAAACCCGGGAGTGGCTGGACGCGCTGTCCGCCGTCGTCGCCTCGGAAGGCCCGCAGCGCGCTCACTTCCTCATCGAACAGCTGCTCGAACACGCGCGCCAGGCCGGGATCGACATGCCGTTTTCGGCGAACACGGCCTACGTCAACACGATTCCCACCGACCAGGAAGAACGCTGCCCGGGCAACCTCGAGATCGAAGAGCGCCTGCGCGCCTACATGCGCTGGAACGCGATGGCGATGGTCGTGAAGGCGAATCGCATCAACCCGGCGGACGGCGGCGACCTCGGAGGCCACATTTCGAGTTTCGCCTCGCTCGCGACGATGTTCGGCGCCGGATTCAACCACTTCTGGCACGCGCAGACCGAAGACCATGGCGGCGACTTGCTCTACATCCAGGGCCACTCGTCGCCTGGCATTTACGCGCGTGCCTTCATGGAGGGGCGAATCAGCGAGGAGCAACTGCTGAATTTCCGCCAGGAGGTCGAAGGCCGTGGCATTTCCAGCTACCCGCACCCCAAGCTGATGCCCGAGTTCTGGCAGTTCCCGACCGTCTCGATGGGCCTCGGGCCATTGATGTCGATCTACCAGGCGCGCTTCCTCAAGTATCTGCACGCGCGCGGCATTGCCAACACCGAGAACCGCAAGGTCTGGGTGTTCTGCGGCGACGGCGAAATGGACGAACCCGAGTCGCTGGGCGCGATCGGCCTGGCGGCACGCGAGAAGCTCGACAACCTGATCTTCGTCGTCAACTGCAACTTGCAGCGCCTGGACGGCCCGGTGCGCGGCAACGGCAAGATCATCCAGGAGCTCGAGAGCGAGTTCCGCGGCTCGGGCTGGAACGTCATCAAGCTGCTCTGGGGCAGCTATTGGGACCCGCTGCTCGCGCGTGACAAGGACGAAGTCCTGCGCAAGGTGATGATGGACACGGTCGACGGCGACTACCAGGCGATGAAGGCGAATGACGGCGCGTTCGTGCGCAAGAACTTCTTCGGCAGGCATCCCAAGTTGCTCGAGATGGTTTCGAAGATGAGTGACGAAGACATCTGGCGCCTGCAGCGCGGCGGCCACGACCCGCAGAAGGTCTACGCTGCCTACCACCGCGCGGTGAATCACAAGGGCCAGCCGACGGTGCTGCTGATCAAGACCGTGAAGGGTTTCGGCATGGGCAAGATCGGCGAGGGCAAGAACACCGCGCACCAGACGAAGAAGCTCGTCGACGAGGACGTGAAGGCGTTCCGGGATCGTTTCAACATCCCGATTCCCGACGACCAGCTGCCCGACATCCCTTTCTACAAGCCGGCCGACGACACGCCGGAAATGCGCTACCTGCACGCGCGGCGCGAGGCGCTCGGCGGTTACCTGCCGAAGCGTCGCACCCGCGCCGACGAGCAAATCGGCGTGCCGCCGCTCGAGACCTTCAAGGCGGTTCTGGAGCCCACCGTCGAAGGCCGCGAGATCTCGACGACGCAGGCCTACGTGCGCTTCCTGACGCAGCTGCTGCGCGACAAGGACCTCGGGCCGCGCGTCGTGCCGATCCTCGTCGACGAGGCGCGCACCTTCGGCATGGAAGGGCTGTTCCGGCAGATCGGCATCTACAACCCGCAGGGTCAGCTGTACACGCCGGTCGACAAGGACCAGGTCATGTACTACCGCGAAGACAAGGCCGGGCAGATCCTGCAGGAGGGCATCAACGAAGCCGGCGGCATGAGCAGCTGGATCGCCGCGGCGACGTCGTACAGCACGAACAACCGCATCATGATGCCGTTCTACGTCTACTACTCGATGTTCGGCTTCCAGCGCATCGGCGATCTGGCGTGGGCCGCGGGCGACATGCAGGCGCGCGGTTTCCTGCTCGGCGGAACGTCGGGACGCACGACGCTGAACGGCGAGGGCCTGCAGCATGAAGACGGTCACAGCCACATCCTGGCCGGGACGATCCCGAACTGCATCAGCTACGACCCGACTTTTGCGCACGAGGTCGGCGTGATCCTGCACCACGGCCTGAGGCGCATGGTGGAAATGCAGGAGAACGTCTACTACTACGTGACGCTGCTGAACGAAAACTATCCGCAGCCCGGGCTGCGGCCCGGGACCGAAGAGCAGATCATCCAGGGCATGTACCTGCTCGACGCGGCGCCCGCGCAAGGCGCTGCCTCGAAAATCCCGACCGTGAACCTGCTCGGCAGCGGAACGATCCTGCGCGAGTCGCAGTTCGCCAAGGCGCTGCTCGAGGCGGACTGGGGCGTCGCGGCGAACGTCTGGAGCTGCCCGAGTTTCAATCAACTGGCGCGCGAAGGCCAGGACGTCGAGCGCTGGAACCTGCTGCATCCGCAGGCGCCGCCGCGCGTGGCGTTCGTGACGCGCCAGTTGAGCGGCCACGCCGGCCCGGTGGTCGCGTCGACCGACTACATGAAGAACTACGCCGAGCAGATCCGCGCCTTCATTCCCCAGGGGCGCAGCTACAAGGTGCTCGGAACCGACGGTTTTGGGCGGAGCGATTTCCGTTCGCGGCTGCGCACGCACTTCGAGATCGACCGGCACTATGTCGTCGTCGCTGCCCTGAAAGCGCTGGCCGACGAAGGTGCACTCGCGCCGGCGCTTGTGGCGCAAGCGATTGCCAAGTACAACATCGACACCGAACGCGTGAACCCGCTGAATGCCTGATTCGCGCGCGCCCGGCGCGGCGCGTGCACGACAAGATCTTTGGAGACAAGCCCAATGGCATTGGTAGAAGTGAAGGTCCCCGACATCGGCGACTTCAAGGACGTCGAGATCATCGAGTTGCTCGTGAGCCCCGGCGACACCGTGCGCGTCGAGCAGTCGCTGCTCACCGTCGAGAGCGACAAGGCGTCGATGGAGATCCCTTCGTCGCACGCCGGCGTCGTGAGGGAGCTGCGCGTCAAGCTGGGCGACAAGGTGAATCAGGGCGTGCCGGTGTTGCTCATCGACACCGGCGAAGCCAGCGTTGCCGCGCCGGCTGCGGCGGCATCGACCGCCGTCGCGGCAGCGCCCGTCGCGCCGGCCCCGGTTGCGCAGGCGGCTTCTGCGGCAGCGCCGCTGCCTGCCCGCACAGGGCCGGTGGAGCTGCTCGTTCCGGACATCGGCGACTTCGACGAAGTCGCCGTCATCGAGGTCTTCATCAAGCCCGGCGACACGTTGCGCATCGAACAAAGCCTGATCACGGTGGAAAGCGACAAGGCGTCGATGGAAATTCCGTCGTCGCACGCCGGGGTGGTGAGGGAGGTGCGCGTCAAGCTCGGCGACAAGGTGGCGAAGGGCAGCGTCGTCGCCATGATCGACGCAGTGGGCAGCGCGCCCAGTGCTGCGGTGGCCGCGCCGGCAGCGCCTGCGAGCTTGATCGCGACCGCGCCCGCCAGCGCAACGCTGGCGACGCCATCTGGCGCGGCGCCGGGAACACCCGCGCCGGCAACCGCGCCCGCCGGCGCCGCATTGCCGCACGCCTCGCCGACGATTCGCAAGCTCGCGCGCGAACTCGGCGTGCCTCTCTCGGAAGTCGCCGGCAGCGGGCCGAAGGGGCGCATCACGCAGGAAGACGTGCAGGGCTTCGTGAAGCAGGTGATGGCCGGCACGGCGAAAACCTTGGCGCAAGCGGCCAAGGCGCCCGGCAGCGCCGCGTCGGGTGGCGCCTTCCCCGGCCTGCTGCCGTGGCCGCAAGTCGACTTCGCCAAGTTCGGCCCGGTGCAGCGCAAGGACCTGTCGCGAATCAAGAAGATCAGCGGCGCGAACCTGCACCGCAACTGGGTCTCGATTCCGCACGTGACGAATCACGACGACGCCGACATCACTGAGCTTGAAGCCTTCCGGGTCCAGTTGAACAAGGAGAACGAGAAGGCTGGGATCAAGGTCACGATGCTCGCCTTCCTGATCAAGGCGACGGTCGCGGCGCTGAAAAAATTCCCCGAGTTCAACGCCTCGTTAGACGGTGACCAGCTCGTGCTCAAGCAATATTTCCACATCGGCTTCGCCGCTGACACGCCCAATGGCCTGATGGTTCCGGTGATCCGGGACGCGGACGGCAAAGGCGTGCTGCAGATCAGCGCCGAGATGGCGGAACTGGCGAAAAAGGCGCGCGACGGCAAGCTCTCACCGGGCGAAATGACGGGCGGCTGCTTCTCGATTTCGTCGCTCGGTGGAATCGGCGGGCGCTACTTCACGCCCATCATCAACGCCCCCGAGGTCGCGATCCTCGGCGTGTGCAAGAGCGCGACGGAACCGGCCTGGGACGGACGCGCGTTCGTTCCGCGCTTGATGCTGCCGCTGTCGCTGGCGTGGGACCATCGCGTCATCGACGGCGCCGCGGCGGCGCGCTTCAATGCCTACCTCGGCGCCATCCTCGCGGATTTCCGCCGCGTCCTGCTCTGATGACGACCGTCGTGGTGGTGCGCAAGGGCGGCACGGTGGCGATCGCCGCCGACAGCCTCGTGACTTTCGGCGATACGCGCCTGGCGCATGGCTACGAGGCGAACGAGAAGCTGTTCCGCTGCGGCAACTCGTGGGTCGGCATGGCGGGCACCACGGCGCACTTTCCGGTGCTGCGCAAGGCGATGTCGGCCTTGCCCGCGGCGGACCTGAAACTCGAGTCGCGCGACGACGTCTTCGACACCTTCCTCAAGCTGCACCCCAAGCTCAAGGAAACCTACTTCCTCAACACCAAGGAAGAAGAAGCCGACCCGTACGAAAGCTCGCAGTTCACGGCGCTGATCGCGAATGCTTCCGGCATCTACGCCGTCTATTCGTACCGCGAAGTGTTCGAGTTCGACCGCTTCTGGGGCATCGGCACGGGGCGCGGTTTTGCCCTGGGCGCGATCTACGCGGCGTACGACAAGGGCAAGTCGGCGCGCGAACTCGCCGAACTGGGGGTGCGCGCCGGCTGTGAATTCGACAAGAACTCGAGCGGGCCGGTGCGCGCTCACACCATCAAGCTGAAAGCCTAGAACCCATGGCGCTACAGGACATCAAGGTTCCCGATCTGGGCCATTTCACCGAATGCGACCTCGTCGTTCTGGGCGCCGGGCCGGGCGGTTATTCGGCGGCGTTTCGCGCTGCAGACCTCGGTTTGAACACGGTGCTCGTCGAGCGCTTCCCGACGCTGGGTGGCGTGTGCCTGAATGTGGGCTGCATTCCGTCAAAGGCGCTGTTGCACGTGGCGAGCGTGATGGACGAAGTGAAACACTTCGCCGCGCTCGGCGTGAGCTTCGCCGAGCCCGGCGTCGACTTGGCGAAACTCAAGGCGCACAAAGACAAGGTCGTCGGCAAACTCACCGGCGGCCTGGCGGCGATGGCGAAGATGCGCAAGGTGAAAGTCGTGCACGGCACGGGGGTCTTTGCCGACCCGTTTCATCTTGCCGTGCAGCGCGCCGACGGCGCTGTCGAGACGATCCGCTTCAAGCGCGCGATCATTGCCGCAGGCTCGGAAGCGATGAAGCTGCCTTTCCTGCCCGACGACCCGCGCATCGTCACGAGCACGGGTGCGCTGGAGCTGCGCCAGCGGCCGAAGCGCGTGCTGATCGTCGGCGGCGGAATCATCGGCCTGGAAATGGGCACCGTCTACTCGACGCTTGGCGCGCGGCTCGACGTGGTCGAGATGCTCGATGGCCTGATGCTCGGCGCGGACCGGGACCTGGTCAAGGTCTGGCAAAAGATGAACGCGCCGCGCTTCGACAAGATCATGCTGAAGACGAAGACCGTTGGCGCGCAGGCCACGCCGGACGGAATCGTGATGCGCTTCGAAGGCGAAGGCGCGCCAGCAGAACCGCAGCTCTATGACATGGTGCTGCAAGCCGTGGGCCGGTCGCCGAACGGGAAGAAGATCGGCGCCGACAAGGCGGGAGTTCAGGTCGGAGAGCGCGGCTTCATCGCCGTGGACACGCAAATGCGCAGCAACGTCGCGCACATTTTCGCCATCGGCGACATCGTCGGCCAGCCCATGCTCGCGCACAAGGCGGTGCACGAAGGCCATGTCGCCGCCGAAGTCGCCGCCGGCGAGCAACTCAACGATGCGAAGTTGCGCCAGGCGAGGTTTGACGCACGGGTGATTCCGAGCGTCGCCTACACCGACCCCGAAGTCGCGTGGGTCGGCGTGACGGAAGACGAAGCCAAGGCGAAGGGGTTGAAGGTCCGCAAGGGCCTGTTCCCCTGGAGTGCGTCGGGCCGGGCGATCGCGAACGGGCGCGACGAGGGCTTCACGAAACTGCTGTTCAGCGAAGAAACGCACCGCATCGTCGGCGGCGGCATCGTCGGCACCCACGCCGGCGACATGATCGGCGAGCTCGCCTTGGCGATCGAGATGGGCGCCGACGCGGTGGACATCGGCAAGACGATTCATCCGCATCCGACGCTGGGCGAGAGCATCGGCCTGGCCGCAGAGGCGTTTGAAGGGGTGTGCACCGATTTGCCGCCCGTGCGGCGATGAACGGCGCTGAGCGGCGCTGAATGGTGCGCTCGGGCGCCCGGCGGGCCTTTGGCGGTTCGGTGATGTGGCAGATTCGATGGGGCGCCCATCCCTCTGAGGCGAAATCCTTGCCAAGCCCGCGGGGGAAGATTCCAATGGGCGTCCCCACGAGACGTTCTTATGTCATTGATTCGTCAAATCTGGATTCTGTTGTTCGCGACCTTGTTCTTGTCGCTCGTGGGCAGCGTCAGCGTCAACGTCGACGCCTCGCGCGCCTCGCTGCAGGCGCAGCTGAGCGGTAAAAACCGCGACGACGCCGATTCGCTCGCGTTGCTTCTGTCGCACCAACAGGGTGACGCGCAGGCAATGGTGAAGGCGATGCTGGCGCTGTTCGATTCAGGAGCGTACGCACGAATTCGCTTCATCGGCGCCGACGGCAAAGTGGCGTTCGATCGCGAAGGGACGGCCGCACCGTGGCACGCACCGCGTTGGTTCGTGTATTGGGTTCGGCTGGATGCCGATGCCGGCGTCTCGCCGGTCACCGACGGCGCGCACGACCTCGGCAGCGTCGAGGTGCAGGGCCACGCGGCATTCCTGCACGATCAGCTCTGGCTCGCCAGCCAACGCTCGGCGCTCGCGCTGGCGCTCGTGGGGGGCCTGGCGGCGATGTTCGCGATGCTCGGCGTGGCGCGCTTGCGCGCGCCCATCGACGCCGCAGTGCAACAGGCGCGCGCGCTGGAGCGCGGCGAATACGTGACGCTTGCCGAGCCGCGAACCCCGGAACTGCGCCGCCTCACGCGCGCCATGAATTCAATGGTGGCGCGCCTCAAGCAAGTCTTCGAAGTCCAGGCGGCGCAAGTGGAAACGCTGCGGCGCCAGGCGAATTGCGACGCCCTCACCGGCCTGGCGAACCGGGCTCACTTTCTGCGCCAGTTGACGGTGGCGATGCAGCGCGAAGACGGCGCGGCGTATGGCGGTCTGGTGCTGCTGCGCGTGATCGATCTGGCTGAGCTGAACCGCGTCCTCGGACACAGCATCACGGACCAGATGCTGGTCGCGATCGCCCAGGTGTTGCAGGCGTATACGCAGCGCGGCCGCACCTGCCTCGTCGGCCGGCTGAACGGCTCCGACTTCGCGCTCGGCCTGCCCGTCGGCGGCGTCTCCGAGGAAACTGCGCAAGCGATCGCCGGGGCGCTTCGGGCTGCGCTGCCGGCGTTCGGGCCGAACGTCGACGTCGCTTTCGGCGCGGTGGAAATCTCGCGTTCCAAGTCGATGGCCGAGCTGATGAGCGGCGCCGACATGGCGCTCGCGCGCGCCGAAGCGCGCGGCAAGTTTGCCGTCGAAGTCGAAGGCGAAGTGCCGTTGGCTGCGGTCGGGCTCGGCGAGGCCGCGTGGCGCCAGCACATCCAGGCTGCGCTCGCCGAAGGTCGCTTGCAGCTTGGCGAGGTTCCGGTGCTGGGGCGGCTGAATCGCCTGGTGCACCTCGAGTGCCCGCTGCGCCTGCAGCTCGAGCCCGACGGCGCCTACGAAGTCGCGGCGCGCTGGCTGCCGCTCGCGATGCGCGGGCGCCTCACATCGCTCATCGATACCACCGCAGCGGTGCGCGCGCTGCGCGAAATCGGCAGCGACGGGCGCGCGCGCTGCACCAGCATCGCCTCGGCGTCGCTCGCCGACATTGAATTCATTCCGCGGCTGCGCGCCGCGCTGGCCGAAGTGCCGCGCGCCGCCAAGCTGCTGTCGATGACGGTCGGCGAAGACTCGGCGATCGACCAGTTCGCGCGCGTTCGCGAGCTCTCGCGCCAGCTGCGCCCGAGCGGCGTGCGGCTCGGGCTTGAGCACGCCGGGAACCGGCTCTCGCAAATCGACCGCCTGCTCGACGCCGGGCTGGACTTCGTCAAGCTCGACAGCTCGGTGACGATCGGTGTTGCGCAAGGCGCGGACCGGTCGGCGTTCATCAGCGGCGTGGTCGCGATGCTGCACAGCGTCTCGATCGACGTCTACGCCGAGGGCGTGAACGACCCGGCTGATGCAAGAACACTGCGCGAACTCGGCGTCGACGCGATTGCCGGCGCGGCAGCCGAAGCCTCGGCCCAAGTCGAGCTGGTTTAGAGGGGCCTGTCGCGCTTGTGATCGAGGCCGCGCCCGCCCGGGCGTCAGCCGATGTCGGCGCAGTGCAAGCCGAACTGGCCTTTGCGGCGATCGTCGAAGTAGCGCTCGAGCGTTTCACGAACCGTGCGAAACGCCAACTCGTCCCAGGGGATCTGCGCTTCGGTGAACAGGCGCGCTTCGATCGTCTCCGGGCCGGGCGCGAAATCGGTGTCGCACAGGCGGGCCCGGTAATAGAGGTGGAGTTGCCCGACACGAACCACGTTGAGCAGCGTCAGCAGGCCCTCGAGTTCGATGCGCGCGCCGGCTTCTTCGACGGTTTCGCGGATCGCGCCTTGTGATGTGGTTTCGCCGAGTTCGAGAAACCCCGCCGGCAGAGTCCAGAAGCCATGGCGCGGCTCGATGTTGCGCCGGCACAGCAGCACCTGGTCGTGCCAGATCGGCACGGTGCCGACGACGTTGATCGGGTTTTCGTAGTGGATCGCGCCGCACGCCGAACACACGGCGCGCTCGCGGTTGTCGTCGGCGGGGATCTGATACCGAACTGCGCCCGCGCATGTCTTGCAGTGTCGAATGCTGCGCGGCGTGAACATGAAGCTCAGTGTATCGCGCGCCCCATGGCATGATGGATGCCGATTGAGGGGACTGTCATGAAGCTCTACAACTACTTCCGCTCTTCGGCGTCGTACCGGGTGCGCATCGCGCTGGCGCTGAAGGGCCTCGCTTATGACTATGAAGCGGTGCACCTGGGGAAGAGCGAGCACCTCGCGCCCGCCTTCGGCGCGCTCAGCGCGGCGCGCCTCGTTCCCTTGCTGGAAGATGGCGACTCGCTCCTGACGCAGTCGCTCGCGATCATCGAATACCTCGAGGAAACGCATCCGGCGCCGGCGCTGCTGCCCAAGGATCCCTTGGCGCGCGCCCGGGTGCGCGCTCTGGCGTACGACATCGCGTGCGAAATCCACCCGCTGAACAACTTGCGCGTCTTGCGCTACCTCGTGCACGACCTCAAACTCGGCGAAGACGAAAAGAACCGCTGGGTCCGGCATTGGGTCGAGTCCGGGCTCGAGGTCGTCGAGCGACAGCTCGCGGCGCACCCGGCGACGGGGCGCTTCTGCCACGGTGACACGCCGACGCTGGCGGATTGCGTGCTGGTGCCGCAAATCCACAACGCGCAACGTTTCGACTGCCGGCTCGAGCATGTGCCCAGCGTGATGCGGATCTTCGACGAGTGCATGAAACTCGACGCGTTCGCGAAAACCCAACCCTCCGCGTGCCCGGACGCGGCCTGATGCAGCGCAGCGCCGACCCCACCTGGCTGGTGCCGGACTGGAACGTGCCCGGCGTGGGCGCGCTGATGACGACGCGCAGCGGCGGCGTCAGCGGCGCGCCGTTCGAGGCGCTGAATCTGAGTCCGCGCGTCGGCGACGACGCGGCTGCGGTGGCGGCGAATCGGCTGCGCTTTGCCGAGGTGATCGGCGCGAGTCCGGTCTATTTGCGCCAGGTCCACGGCTGCAAGGTGTTGCGCGTGCCGCAGCCCGGTGCAGCCGACACCGGCAACGAGCCCGAGGCCGACGCGAGCGTCACGACCCAAGTGGGTGTGGCGTGCACCGTGCTCGTCGCCGATTGCCTGCCGGTGCTGTTCGCCGCGCCGCAGGCTCGCGCCGTGGGCGCGGCGCACGCCGGCTGGCGCGGCCTCGCCGCGGGGGTTCTGGAGGCGACGCTGGCCGAAGTCTGCGCAGCTGCTGCGTGCAGGAGCGCTGAGGTGCAGTGCTGGCTCGGCGCATGCATCGGGCCACGCCGCTTTGAAGTCGGCGCGGATGTGCTTCGGGCGTTCGGCGCGGGGGAAGCGGAAGCATCGGCGCCCGGGTTCGCGCCGCTGCACAACGCCAAATGGCTGGCCGACCTCGGATTCCTCGCCCGAGCGCGCCTGGGCGCCGCGGGCGTCACCCGCGTGCACGGCGGCCAGTGGTGCACTTTCGAGGATGAAGCGCGGTTCTTTTCCTACCGGCGCGACCGCACGACCGGCCGGATGGCCGCGTCGATCTGGATCAACGCCTGATGTCCAGCGTCACGCCAACGCCAGCGTTGGGAAAGCCCGTACTGCGAAAATCCGCGCAAAGCCACAGAATAGGCAGAACATGAAACCCTCAGAGAGTTCGGCGTGAGAAGCACCGAGGGCAAGCTGCCCGCGCCGGACGCGTCTGCCGCCCTGGGAGCACTGGGCCAGATGGCGGGTTTGACCGTTCCCCCCGACGTCATGGCGGAGTTGCAGGGGCGCTACGTGCAAGACGCGACGAACCTGTGGAATCAGACGCTGCAGTCGATGCAGTCCGGGGCTCAAGACGCTGCGCCGCAGCGCGACAAGTTCGCCGACAGGCGCTTCGCGGCGAGCGATTGGGCGAGCAACCCGATGAGCGCGTTTGCCGCGCAGATGTACTTGCTGAACGCACGCACGCTCATGGAAATCGCGGACCGGCTCGACGGCGACGTGAAGACGCGGCAACGCGTGCGCTTTGCCGTGCAGCAATGCGTCGATGCCGCGGCGCCGAGCAACTACCTGGCGTTGAATCCCGAGGCGCTGCGCAAGGCGATCGATACGCAAGGGCAAAGCCTGGCGAACGGCGTGCAGCACTTGCTCGGCGACTTGCAGCAGGGCCGAATGTCGCAAACCGACGAAAGGATGTTCCAGATCGGCGTCAACGTCGCGACGAGTGTGGGCAGCGTCGTGTTCGAGAACCCGCTCTTCCAGCTCATCGAATACGCACCGCTCACGCCACGGGTTCACTCGCGGCCGTTGCTGATCGTCCCACCGTGCATCAACAAGTTCTACATCCTCGATCTGCAGCCGGAAAATTCCTTCATCCGCCACGCGGTCGAACAAGGGCACCGCGTCTTCGTCGTCAGCTGGCGCAACCCCGATGCGGGCCTGGCGCAGGTGACGTGGGACGAATACATCGAAGACGCTGCGATCTGTGCCATCGAGCGCGTGCAGGAGATCTCCGGCAGCGAGCAGATCAACGCCTTGGGTTTCTGCGTCGGCGGAACGATCCTGACCACAGCGCTCGCGGTCCTCGCGGCGCGCGGCCAGCGGCCGGTGGCGAGCATGACGCTGCTCACGACGCTGCTAGACTTCAGCGACACCGGCGTCCTCGATGTGTTCATCGACGAGCCGATGGTGCAAATGCGCGAAATGACGCTCGGTCCGGAGAGTCCGGGCGGCGGCAACCTGCTGAAGGGCCAGGAACTCGCGACGACGTTCAGCTTCCTGCGTCCGAACGACCTGGTGTGGAACTACGTCGTGGGCAATTACCTGAAGGGCGAAACGCCACCGCCGTTTGACCTGCTGTACTGGAATTCCGACAGCACGAACCTTCCCGGGCCGATGTTCTGCTGGTACCTGCGCAACACCTACCTGGAAAACAAGCTGATGCAGCCGGGCGCCCTCGAGGTCTGCGGCGAACGAGTCGATTTGCGCTCGGTCAAGGTGCCGACCTACGTCTACGCGTCGCGCGAAGACCATATCGTTCCCTGGGACGCCGCCTATCGCAACACGCAGGTGCTGGCGGGCAAGATCCGCTTCGTGCTCGGCGCGTCGGGGCATATCGCGGGTGTCATCAACCCTCCGGCGAAAGGCAAACGCAGCCACTGGATCGGCGCTGCTGGCGCCCCGCCTGCGGACCCGAAGCGCTGGCTCGATGCGGCGACCGAAAAGCCGGGAAGCTGGTGGCCCGACTGGGCGCAGTGGCTCGCAACGCATGCAGGGAAAGAAGTGCCAGCGCCCAAGACTCAGGGCAGCCGCAAGTACAAGTGTGTCGAGGCCGCACCCGGCCGCTACGTGAAGCAGAAGGCTTGAGTTTTTTCGAAAGGAGTTCGTCATGCAGGAAATCGTGATCGTCGCCGCCGCGCGCACCGCTGTCGGCAAATTTGGTGGAGCCCTGGCCAAGACACCCGCGACCGAGCTCGGCGCCGCGGTGATCGCCGAGTTGCTGAAGCGGGCCAAATTAGCCGGCGAGCAGATCGGCGAGGTCATCCTCGGGCAGGTGTTGCAGGCCGGAACCGGGCAGAACCCGGCGCGCCAGGCGCTGATCAAGGCCGGCCTGCCGCACGCCGTGCCCGCGATGACGATCAACAAGGTCTGCGGCTCGGGCCTGAAAGCCGTGATGCTCGCCGCGCAGGCGATTCGCGACGGCGATTCCGAGATCGTCATCGCCGGCGGCCAGGAGAGCATGAGCCTGGCGCCGCATGTGCTCATGGGTTCGCGCGACGGGCAGCGCATGGGCGACTGGAAAATGGTCGACTCGATGATCAGCGACGGCCTGTGGGACGTGTACAACCAGTACCACATGGGAGTCACGGCGGAGAACGTCGCGAAGAAATACGGCGTGAGCCGCGCCGACCAGGACGCGCTCGCGCTCGGTTCGCAACAGAAGGCTGCCGCGGCGCAGGACGCGGGGCGTTTCAAGGACGAGATCGTGCCGTTTTCCATCGCGCAGAAGAAAGGCGAGCCGATCGTTTTCGCTGCCGACGAGTTCATCAACCGCAAGAGCACCGCCGACGGCCTGGCCGGCCTGCGCCCGGCGTTTGACAAGGCCGGCAGCGTGACGGCGGGCAACGCATCCGGCTTGAACGACGGCGCGGCGGGCGTCGTCGTGATGAGCGCCAAACGCGCCGATCAGCTCGGCCTGAAGCCGCTCGCGCGCATCGCCAGTTACGCGAGCTCGGGGCTGGACCCGGCCATCATGGGCATGGGCCCGGTGTCGGCGTCGCGCCGCGCGCTCGAGCGAGCCGGCTGGAAAGCGGCGGACCTGGACTTGCTCGAAATCAACGAAGCATTCGCCGCCCAGGCATGCGCTGTGCATAAGGAAATGGGCTGGGACACGAGCAAGGTCAACGTGAACGGCGGCGCGATCGCCATCGGGCACCCCATTGGTGCGTCGGGCTGCCGGATTCTCGTGACCTTGATCCACGAAATGCAGCGTCGTGGTGCGCGGCGTGGCATCGCGTCGCTCTGCATCGGCGGCGGCATGGGCGTGGCGTTGACGATCGAGCGCTGATCTTTCACATCTACAGGAGCGACAAATGACCCAGAAAATTGCTTACGTCACGGGAGGAATGGGCGGTATCGGAACGACGATGTGCCAGCGCCTGCACAAGGACGGCTTTCGGGTCATTGCCGGCTGCGGGCCGAGCCGCGACCACGTGAAGTGGATCGACGAGCAGAAGGCCAAGGGCTATACGTTCTACGCGTCTGTGGGCAACGTGAGCGACTGGGACTCGACGGTCGCTGCGTTCGAGAAAGTTCGCGCCGAACACGGTACGGTGGACGTGCTCGTGAACAACGCCGGAATCACGCGCGACGGCATGTTCCGCAAGATGACCCCGGCCGACTGGCACGCCGTCATCGACACGAACCTGACGAGCCTGTTCAACGTCACCAAGCAGGTGATCGAGGGCATGATGGAAAAGGGTTGGGGGCGCATCGTCAACATCAGCTCGGTGAACGGCGAAAAAGGCCAGTTCGGCCAGACCAACTACTCGGCGGCGAAGGCCGGCATGCACGGCTTCACCATGGCGCTGGCGCAGGAAGTGGCGAACAAGGGCGTGACGGTGAACACGGTCAGCCCGGGCTACATCGCCACCGACATGGTGAAGTCGATCCGCCAGGACGTGCTCGACAAGATCGTCGCGGGAATTCCGGTGAAGCGCCTGGGTACGCCGGACGACATCGCGTCAATCGTCTCGTGGGTCGCGGGCGACGAGTCCGGTTTTGCCACCGGCGCCGATTTTTCCGTCAACGGCGGCTTGCACATGGGCTGAGTCGCTGCCGAACCCGGGCCCGCCGTGGGTGTGGCTGGGCCTCACTGGGCGACGTCGGCAATCATGTCGCGCGGCGCCGCGTTCACAAGCTGCTGCGCCGCTTGGCGCAAGGCGAATGCGCTGCCGTCCCACTGCAGGCGAAGCGGCGCCGCGGCGTAAGCGGCGAAGTTGCGCCGCATCGACTGTTCATAAATCGGGTCGTAATGGCTCGCGAGCAATTCGCGGACGACGGAGTCGGTGCGGCCGCTGCGCGCGCCTTGCTGCCAGGCGTTGATGACCTCGTTGCCGCGCGCGACGCGCAGCGCGTCCAGGCGCTTGCAAAAGGCTTCGACGTCGTCGACGAAGTGCCGGTACTCATCCGTCAACAGGGCGACGCGTTGGTCCAGCGCCAATTCGAGCACGACGCAGGGCGAGGCGCGCATGCGCTGCACCAGTGCGGGCGGCACGTGAACGTCGCCGACCTTCTTGCTCTCGCTTTCGACCCAGACGCAACGCCGCGAATCGAAGCGTCGCAGCTCGTTCCACAGCAGCGACTCGAACAGCTTCTGTCCGGGTTGCTGTTGCCCCGGCACCAGGCCGAGCACGGACCCGCGATGTTTCGCCAGCGCCTCGAGGTCGAGCACCTGCTCGGCGTTCGCCGCGAGCTGATGCAGCAATTGGCTCTTGCCGGACCCGGTGCTGCCGCAGACGACGCGAAATTCCAAGGTCTGAGGCAGCGTGTCGAGTTCGCTGAGCACGGCACGGCGGTACTCGCGGTAGCCGCCGTCGAGCAGAGATACGGGCCAGCCGACCTGCCCGAGCACGGTGGCCAGCGCGCCGCTGCGCTGGCCGCCGCGCCAGCAATAGACGAGGGGGTGCCAGTCCTTCGGTTTGTCGATCGCCTCGCGCTCGATGTGGTCGGCGATGTTGCGCGCCACGAGCACCGCGCCGCGCTTCTTCGCCTCAAACGCGGAGACTTGGGCGTACCGCGTTCCCACGGCGTGGCGCTGCGCGTCGTCCAGGCTCGGCCAGTTCACCGCGCCCGGCACGTGATCTTCGGCAAATTCGCTCGGCGAGCGCGCGTCGATCAAGGCGTCGAATTCGGCGAGGCGCGCCAGCATGTCGGCGGCGGCGATGCGGGTCACGGCCATGGATCAGACCTTGATCGCATCGAGCAATTCGGTTTCGATCGCGATCTGCTGCTTGTTGTGTTGCAGCTCCGGACCGTCGATGAGGAAAGTGTCTTCGACGCGCTCGCCCAGTGTCGTGATGCGCGCGAGCTGCAGGTTCACGCGGTGCCGCGCGAGCACGCGCGCGATGGCGAAGAGCAGGCCGGTGCGGTCGTTCGCCGACACGCCGAGCAGCCACGCCTGCGCGCGTTCGTCCGGCCGCAGCGTGACCCGCGGCGTCACGGGGAATGACTTGACGCGCCGCGACAGCCGGCTGCTGCGTGGTTCGGGCAGCGGACCCTTCGCCGCGAGGACGCGCGCGAGCTGGTTTTCGACGAGCAGGATCAGGTCCCGGTAGTTGTCTTGTGCCAACGTGCTCGTGATCTGGAACGTGTCCAGCGCGTAGCCCGAGTTCGTGGTGTGGACCTTGGCGTCGAGGATGTTGTAGTCGGCGGTGTCGAAATAACCGCAGATGCGCGCGAACAGGTCTTCCTGGTCGCGCGTGTAGACGAGGACCTGCAGGCCATCGGCGAGCGGCGACAGGCGCGCTCGCACCACGGGCAGGGTCGCGTTCACATGCTCGTGCAGCACGCGCGCGTGCCAGGCGATGTCGGCGCTGTCGTGGCGCGCGAAATAGCTCACGCTCAAGGTCCGCCAGAGTTCGGCCTCCACGCCCGCGGCGAGCGAGAACAGGTTCAGCAGGTTGCGCGCGTCGTGCTTGCGGGTTTCGATCTCGGCGTCCAAGTTCAACTTCGCGCCTCCGAGGGCGCGCAGCGCCAGGCGGTAGAGGTCTTCGAGCAGCTTGCCCTTCCACGCGTTCCAGACCTTCGGGCTGGTGCCGCGAATGTCGGCCACTGTCAAGAGGTAGAGCGCGGTCAGCCGTTGCGGGGAACCGACCGTGTGCGCGAACTGCTCGATCACATGCGGGTCGGACAGGTCTTCCTTCTGCGCGATGTGCGACATCATGAGATGCTTCTGCACCAGGAACTCCACCAGCGCCGCCTCCTCGCGCGGCACCTGGTGGTCGCGGCAAAAACGCCGCGCCTCCAGCGCACCGAGGTCGGAGTGGTCGCCGCCGCGGCCCTTGGCGACGTCGTGGAACAGCGCCGCCAGGTAGAGCAGGTGCGGCTTGTCCCAGGTCGACGCGAGCTGCGAGCAGAACGGGTATTCGTGCGCATGTTCGGGAATGAAAAAGCGCCTCACGTTGCGCAACACCATCAGGATGTGCTGGTCGACGGTGTAGACGTGGAACAGGTCGTGTTGCATCTGCCCGACGATGCGCCGGAACACCCACAACGTGCGCCCGAGCACGCTCGTCTGGTTCATGAGGCGAAACGCGTGCGTCTGGCCGCGCGGCTCGCGCAGGATGCGCATGAAGGTGGCACGGTTCACCGGGTCGCGGCGGAACTTCGCGTCCATCACGTCGCGTGCGTTGTACAGCGCGCGCAGCGTTCGCGCCGACAGGCCGTTGATTCCCACGGTCTGCTGGTAGGTGAGAAACGTTTCGAGGATCGCGTGCGGTTCGCGCCGGTACAGGTCGTCGCTCGCGACTTCGAGCATGCCGCCGCGCTCGAGGAACTTGTCCGAAATCGGCCGCATCGGCGCGCTCTGCGAACCCAGGATGCGCTCCTCGATGTTGAGCAGCAGGATCTGGTTCAGCTGCGTCACGGCTTTGGCGGCCCAGTAGTAGCGCCGCATCAGCAGTTCGGAGGCGCGTTGCCCGGGCTTGGGCGCATGGCCGAAGCTCTGTGCGACGGCGGTTTGCAGGTCAAACACGAGCCGGTCTTCGCGCCGCCCGGCAACGCTGTGCAGGCGCGCTCGAATCAGGCGCAGCACACCTTCGTTGCGCTGCAATTGCTTGACTTCGAAATCGCTGATCAGGCCGTTGCCGGCGAGTGCGCTCCAGGTCTTGCCGAGCCCGGCCGCGCGCGCCACCCAGATCAGAATGTGCAGGTCACGCAGGCCGCCGGGGCTTTCCTTGCAATTGGGCTCGAGCGCGTACGGCGTGTCCTCGTACTTGTGGTGGCGCTGCTGCATCTCCAGCGTCTTCGCCTGGAGGAAAGCTTTCGGATCGATGTTCTGCGCGATCAACTGCGCGAAGTGATTGAAGGCGCGCCGCGCGCCGCAGACGAAGCGCGCTTCGAGCAGCGCCGTTTGCACCGTGACGTCGCGCCGCGCTTCGGCAACGCACTGGCGGGCGCTGCGCACGCTCGAGCCGATCTCGAGGCCCGTGTCCCAGCAGAGCGTGACGAAGCGTTCGATTCCGGCGCGAAGCGCTTGCGCGTCAGCGTTCGCAGAAGTCGCCGCCGCATCGGTGTCGCTCAGTTCGCATTCCGGCGCGAGCAGGATCAGCACGTCGACGTCGGAATGCGGGAACAACTCGCCGCGGCCATAACCGCCGACGGCGACGAGCGTTGCGGCGTCGGGAAGGCGCGCCCGGCGCCACAGCTGGATCAGCACCTGGTCCACATGCCGGGCGAGCGCGCGCAGCAGCCGGCCCGCTGACGTGGCGGTCGCACGGCCCTGGCCGTGCTCTGCGATCAGCGCCGCCTTGCCTTCACGAAACCGTTGGCGCAGCGCCGCGCTGTCCGCCGCGGCGTCTGGTGCATCCGTCGGCGCTTCGGCGGCGATCGCCATGAGCGGCCTCAGCGCGCGATGAACGGCGGCGGCGGCGGGCTTCCCGCGGACAGCGTCATCACTTCATAGCCGGTGTCCGTGACGAGCACGGTGTGTTCCCACTGCGCGGAAAGGGATCGATCGCGCGTCACGATGGTCCAGCCGTCGCCGGTTTCGCGAACGTCGCGACGCCCGGCGTTGATCATGGGTTCGATCGTGAACATCATTCCCGGCCGCAATTCTTCTTGCGTGCCGGGGCGGCCGTAGTGCATGACTTGCGGCTCCTCGTGAAATCTGCGGCCGATGCCGTGGCCGCAGAACTCGCGCACGATCGACAGGCCGTTGCTCTCGGCAAAGGTCTGGATCGAATGCCCCACGTCACCGAGGCGCGCCCCCGGTCGCACGAGGCTGATGCCGCGCCACATCGCTTCGTAGGTGAGTTGGCACAGGCGCTTGGCGGCGATCGAGCCCTGGCCGACGACGAACATGCGGCTCGTGTCGCCGTGCCAGCCGTCCTTGATGACGGTCACGTCGATGTTCACGATGTCGCCGCTCTTCAGCGGCCGCTCGTTCGGAATGCCGTGGCAGACCTGGTGGTTCACCGAGGTGCAGATCGATTTCGGGTACGGCGTGTAGCCCGGCGGCGCATAGTTCAGCGGCGCGGGGATCGTTCCCTGGACGTTGACGATGTAGTCGTGCGCGAGCTTGTCGAGTTGGTCGGTGGAAATTCCAGGCGCCACATGCGGTGTGAGCATGTCCAGCACTTCGGAGGCCAGACGCCCCGCGACTCGCATTCCTTCGATGTCGGCGGGGCTCTTGATCGTGATCGTCATGGGCCGGGATTATCTCATCGGGCCCGTAAAATCCGCGCTTTGCCGGGCGCTGCGCCGCTCGGATCCTCTTGAATCATCCCCGCGTGACCGTCACCCCCGAGACCCTGCTCCACTTCGAAGGCGGCAACGCGCTGTCGAATTTTCGCGCCGCGGACCTGCTGGCGCGGCTGCGCGAGATCTGCCCACGCATCGCGAGTGTCGGCGCACGCCATGTGCATTGGGTGCAGGGCGACGCTGCCTTGGCACGCGGCGAACGCGACAAGCTCGAAGCGCTGCTGCGCTACGGCCCGCCCTATCGTGGGAACGACGACGGCACGTTGATCGTCGTCGCTCCGCGCGTTGGGACGGTGTCGCCCTGGGCGTCCAAGGCGACCGATATTGCGCACAACTGCGGTCTGGCGCTGCGACGCATCGAGCGCGTCACCGAGTTTCGCCTTGGCCTCGAGAAGCCGCGTCTGCGCGCGGTGCAGGCGCTGAGTCAGGAAGAGTGGCAGGGCGCGGCCCAGATCCTGCATGACCGGATGACGCAAAGCGTGTTCACGCAGCGCGGCGACGCGGCGCGCCTGTTCGATACGCAGCCGAGCCGGCCGCTGCAGCGCATCGATGTGCTCGGCCAGGGCCGCGCCGCGCTGGCGTCGGCGAACGCCGAGTTCGGCCTGGCGCTCAGCGACGATGAACTCGACTACCTCGTCGCCGCGTTCACGAAGCTCGCGCGCAATCCGAGCGACGTGGAATTGATGATGTTCGCGCAGGCGAACAGCGAACACTGCCGGCACAAGATCTTCAACGCACGCTTCGTCATCGACGCGCAGGAGCAGACGCGATCGATGTTCGCAATGATCCGCCACACCGAAGCCTGCGCGCCGCAGCACACGATCGTCGCCTACGACGACAACGCCGCGGTGATGCAAGGGCGCGAGGTCGAGCGCTGGTTGCCGCAGGGCTTCACGAATGCGCCGCGCTACGCCGCGAGGCGCGAGCTGACGCATGTCGTGATGAAGGTCGAAACGCACAACCACCCGACTGCGATTTCGCCGTTTTCGGGTGCGGCCACCGGAGCCGGTGGCGAAATTCGCGACGAAGGCGCGACCGGGCGCGGGGCTCGGCCGAAAGCCGGGGTCGCTGGATTCAGTGTTTCGAACTTGCACCTTCCCGGCACCGAAGAGCCTTGGGAACGTGGTGTGCAGAGCAAACCGGCGCACATCGCGAGCGCGCTGCAAATCATGATCGACGGCCCACTCGGCGCCGCAGCGTTCAACAATGAATTCGGCCGCCCGAATCTGGCAGGCTACTTCCGGGTTTTCGAGCAGACCGTCGGCGTGGGCGACGCCGCGGTTCGCAGGGGTTATCACAAACCGATCATGATCGCGGGCGGGCTGGGTTCGATCTCGGCATCGCAGACGCAGAAGCAGCGCTTTGCGCCCGGCACCCTGCTCGTGCAGCTGGGCGGACCCGGAATGCGCATCGGCATGGGCGGCGGTGCGGCGAGTTCGCTCAGCTCCGGGGCGAACGCCGCCGAGCTCGATTTCGATTCCGTGCAGCGCGGCAACCCCGAAATCGAGCGCCGCGCGCAAGAGGTCATCAACCACTGCTGCGCGCTCGGCGACAGGAATCCGATCCTGGCAATCCACGACGTCGGCGCGGGTGGATTGAGCAACGCGTTTCCCGAGCTCGTGCACGGCGCGGGTGTCGGCGCGCGTTTCGATTTGGGCAAGGTACCTCTCGAGGAAACGGGCCTGGCACCGAAAGAAGTCTGGTGCAACGAAAGCCAGGAACGCTATGTTCTGGCCGTAGCGCCACAGAGCATGCCGCTGCTCGAAGCGATGTGCGTGCGCGAGCGCTGCCCGCTCGCCGTGGTCGGCGTGGCGACGCAAGAGGAGCAGTTGATCCTGGAGGACGGGCAGGGCGGTGCCACCGCGATCGACATGCCGCTCGAGGTGCTGCTCGGCAAGCCGCCGCGAATGGTGCGCGACGTGCAGCGCGTCGTTCGAAGCAGCGCGGCGCTGCGCATGGCCGATGCCGACTTGAACAAGGTGGCGTTCGACGTCTTGCGCCATCCAAGCGTGGCGAGCAAGCGCTTCCTGATCACGATCGGCGACCGCACGGTGGGAGGCCTGAGTTGCCGCGACCAGATGGTCGGCCCGTGGCAAGTGCCGGTCGCCGACTGCGCGGTGACGCTCGCTGACTTCGTTGGCTTCGCCGGCGAAGCGATGGCGATTGGCGAGCGCAGCCCGCTCGCGGCGCTGAATGCGCCGGCGTCCGGGCGCATGGCGGTCGGCGAAGCGCTGACGAACCTGCTCGCCGCGCCGATCGACCTCGCGGCGGTGAAGCTGAGCTGCAACTGGATGGCAGCGTGCGGCGAACCCGGCGAAGACGCGGCGCTCTACGACACCGTGAAGGCCGTCGCGATGGAGTTGTGCCCTGCCCTTGGAATCGGCGTACCGGTGGGCAAGGACAGCCTGTCGATGCGAACCCGCTGGAGCGAAGCGGGCCAGGCGCAGCAGGTCACCGCGCCGGTGTCGCTGATCGTGACTGCGTTTGCTACGCTGGGAGACGTGCGGGGCTGCGTCACGCCGCAATTGCAGGCGGGTGAAACGCACCTGGTGCTGATCGACCTGGGGGCAGGGCAGATGCGCCTGGGCGGGTCGATCTTGGCCCAGGTGCTGGGCCAGTTCGGCGACGAAGTTCCCAACCTCGACGATGCGCTGCGCCTGAAGGCCTTCGCCGCGGCGATCAACGAGCTGCGCGCTGCAGGTCTGCTGCTCGCCTACCACGACCGCAGCGACGGCGGCCTCTGGGCGACGCTGTGCGAAATGGCGTTTGCCGGTCAGATGGGCGTGAGCCTGAACGTCGACATGCTGATCACGCCAAGCGATGGAGTTTCCGACAGCCGTGCCGAATTTGGTGACTCGAAGAACTGGGCGTCGCAGGTCGGCGTGCGGCGCCATGAGCTGACGCTGGCCGCGCTGTTCAACGAAGAGCTCGGCGCCGTGGTGCAGATTCCGAGTGCGTCGCGCGACACGGTGATGGCGCTGCTGCGCCGCCATGGCCTGAGCCGCCACAGCCACGTCATCGGCCGGCCGAATGCGCAGCGGAAGGTCGAGGTCTGGCGCGACGCAAAGATGGTGTTTGCCGCGCCCTTGCAGGAACTGCAGCAGGCCTGGGACGACGTGAGTTGGCGCATCGCGCTGCTGCGAGACGACCCGGAATGCGCGCGCGCCGAGCACGCGTGCGCGGGCAGCGCCGAAGACCCCGGGCTGCACCTGCATCTGACATTCGACGCCGCAACGCGCGTCGGCGCACCGGCGGTTGGCGCCACACGCCCCAAGCTCGCGATTCTTCGCGAGCAAGGCGTGAACAGCCACGTCGAGATGAGCTACGCAATGCACCAGGCCGGCTTCGATACGTTCGACGTTCACATGAGCGATCTGCAGGCCGGCCGGGCGCGCCTTGACATGTTCCAGGCGCTCGTCGCGTGCGGCGGCTTCAGCTATGGCGATACGCTCGGCGCGGGCGAGGGCTGGGCGCGCTCGATTCTGTTCAATCCGCTGCTTGCCGATCAGTTTGCCGCGTTCTTCGCGCGGCCCGATACGCTGGCCCTGGGCGTATGCAACGGCTGCCAGATGATGGCGGCGCTTGCGCCGCTCATTCCCGGCGCGAACGCGTGGCCGCAGTTCACGCGCAATCGCAGCGAGCAGTTCGAGGCGCGGCTGAGCCTGGTTGAAGTGTTGCCGAGTCCGTCGGCGTTTTTCGACGGCATGGCCGGGAGCCGGATTCCGATCGCGGTCGCGCATGGCGAAGGCTTCGCCGATTTTTCAGTGCGTGGCAACGCGGCGCAAGTGCAGCGCGCGCTGCGTTTTGTCGACCACCATGGTCAGGCCACCGAAGCCTATCCGTTCAATCCGAATGGCAGCCCGCAGGGGCTGACCGGGGTGACGACGCCCGACGGTCGCTTCACGGCGCTGATGCCGCACCCCGAGCGCGTGTTTCGCAACGTCCAGTTCAGCTGGACGAGCGGCGACCCGAGCGCGCCAAGTCCGTGGATGCGCATGTTCGAGAACGCGAATCGATGGTTCGCTTGACGCGAGCCGCGCCCGCCTCGGCGGCGGCGCCCGCCGCGCGCCATGATCGGCTGGACGCGTTGCGCGGCGTGGCGATCGTCTGGATGGCACTGTTTCACTTCTGCTTCGACTTGAGCCACTTCAAGCTCACCCAGCAGAACTTCTACGTCGATCCGTTCTGGACCGTGCAGCGCACGATGATCGTCACCCTGTTCATGTTCGTCGCCGGTGTGGGCCAGGCGCTTGCATTGCAGCAGGGCTCGACGTGGCCTCGATTCTGGCGCCGCTGGGCGCAAATTGCAGCTTGCGCGGTGCTGGTGAGTCTGGGCTCGGCGTTGATGTTTCCGAACAGCTTCATCAGCTTCGGCGTGCTGCACGGGTTCGCCGTGATGCTGATCGTGATTCGCCTCACCCAGGCCGCGGGCGCCTGGTTGTGGCTGGCGGGTTTGCTCGCCATCCTGCTGCCGCAGTTGATTCAACACCCGTGGTTCGACACGCGCTGGACAAACTGGGTCGGGCTCGTGACGCGCAAACCCGTCACCGAAGACTTTGCGCCGGTTCTGCCTTGGCTGGGCGTGATGTGGTGGGGTCTGGCGAGCGGCCGCTGGATTTTGGCCAATCGCCCGCAGTGGCTGACCGGCCATTTGCCGAGAGGCGCACATGGCCTGGCTTGGCTGGGCCGCTGGAGCCTGAGCTTTTACATGGTGCACCAGCCGATCCTGATCGGATCGCTGCTCGCCGTCATGGCGCTGCGCTGAGCTTGGGGCGCGGACTCGCCTTGGCGGCCAGCGCCTCGTCGCGTTCGCTGCGGTCGCGCTCGCCACGGCGCTGGTGCCACGCGTAACGTTGGCGCGCTTGCTTTGCCTGGGCTGGGCTCCACGCCTGCCAGCCGGTCTTGTCGGCGCGCTGCGTGTGCAGCGAAATGCAATCCACCGGGCACGCTGGAAGACAAAGTTCGCAGCCGGTGCAAAGCGCCTCGATCACGCCGTGCATCACCTTGGGCGCACCGACGATGCAATCCACCGGGCACACATCGACGCATAGGGTACAGCCAATGCACGCCGCTTCGGCTATTCGCGCGATCCGCAGCGGCCCTTCTACGCCATGCTCGGCGCTCAGCGCGATCATTGGTCGGCCGGTGATCCTGGCCAGGCGCTCGATCCCCTCCTGTCCTCCCGGTGGGCATTGGTTGATCGGCGCCAGACCGGCGGCGATCGCGGTCGCATACGCACGGCAATCGTCATACGTGCAGCGCCGGCACTGGGTTTGCGGCAGCGCGGCGTTGATTTTTTCGGCGAGTTCGGCGTGGTCGATCACGCCGCGATTCTCACCTTGCGGCGTTGGCGCGCTTCTTCTTCGGTGCGGCGGCCCGGCTGGGAAGCGTCGCGCTGCCCTGGTGCGCGGCAATGAAGTCGCGCACGCGCGGGTAGACGTTCTCGCGCCAGCGTCGGCCGGAGAAGATTCCGTAGTGGCCGGCGCCGATGGCGTCGTAATGGAACTTGCGCGCCGCGGGGATTCCGGTGCACAGGCCATGCGCCGCCTGGGTTTGCCCGGCGCCGGAGATGTCGTCGAGCTCGCCCTCGACCGTCAGCAGCGCCGCGCTCGTGATGTCTTGCGGCCGAACGAGTTCGCCGCCCACTTCCCAGGTGCCGCTGACGAGCGCGAACTCCTGGAACACGGTCTTGATCGTGTCGAGGTAGTACTCGGCGGGCATGTCCAGAACGGCGTTGTACTCGTCGTAGAAATCGCGGTGGAACTCGGCGCTGTCGCCGTCGCCGCGAACCAGGTCGAGAAAGTAGTCGTAGTGCGACTTGAGGTGCCGGCCCGGGTTCATCGCAATGAAGCCCGAGTGCTGCAGAAAGCCCGGGTAGACGCGTCGCCCGGCGCCGGGATAGTTGGCAGGAACGCGGTAGATCACGTTCTGTTCGAACCAGCCGTGGCTCTTGTTCATCGCCAGGTTGTTCACTGCGGTGGGGCTCTTGCGCGCGTCGATGGGGCCGCCCATCATCGTCAGCGTGCGCGGAATCGGCTCGCCGCTGCTCGCCATGAGCGACACCGCGGCGAGCACCGGGACGGTCGGCTGACACACCGAGATCACGTTCACGTCATGGCCCACTTCGCGGATGAACTCCTGCATGTAGGCGACGTAGTCGTCGAGGTGGAACGGCCCGGCCGATTCCGGGACCATGCGCGCGTCGGTCCAGTCGGTGACGAAGACCTTGTGGTCGTGCAGCAACTCGCGAACGGTTTCGCGCAACAGCGTGGAGTGGTGGCCTGACAGCGGCGAGACGACGAGCACCGTCGGCTGGTCTTTCATTCGCGTCAGCATCGCCGCGTTGTCGGTGAAGCGCTTGAAGCGCAGCAGGCGGCAGAACGGTTTTTCCAGCGTCAGATGCTGCTGCACGGCGACGTCGACGCCATCGATGTTCACCGAGTTGATACCGAACTCGGGTTTTTCGTATTCCTTGGACAGACGGTGCATCAGGTCCAGCCCGGCCGAGACGCGCTGCGCGAGCGGCGTGTGCGACAGAGGCGACAGCGGATGCGTGTAAAGCTTGGACGAGGCGCTCGCCAATTCGGCAAACGGGCTCATGAGCGCGCGATGCGTTTCATACCACTGATAGATCATTGCAATCCCCCCAGACCCAGCGCTTCAGACACCCGCAACGCAGGCGGCGCTCAAACCGGCATTGTGCACCGCAACATTCTACGGACTATCACCACATGGTGAGCCAGTTTGAATAGGGAGTTGCCCCGAGCAGCGGGGCCTTTGACGCCCAATTCGGGGTTCAGGCAACGCGTGCGATGGCATCGACGACGCGGTCGATGTTGCTGTGGTTCAACGCAGCGACGCAGATACGGCCCGAATCCAGGCCATAGATGCCGAACTCGGAGCGAAGGCGTTGCATCTGCTCGCGGCTCAAGCCCGAATAGCTGAACATCCCTTTTTGGCTCGTGATGTAGCCCACATCCCACGCCGGGACCTTGGCCTCGAGCTTGCTGCGCAGGAGTTTCCGCATCTCCTGGATGCGCGTGCGCATCGTTCGCAGCTCGCTCTCCCACTGCTCGCGCAGCGCCGGCGTCGTCAACACGGCTGCGACAACTTGCGCGCCATGCGTCGGAGGGTTGGAGTAGTTGGTGCGAATCACGCGCTTGAGCTGGCTCAAGACGCGCGCCGCGGCGTCCTTCGACTCGCACACGACGCTCAAGGCGCCGACGCGTTCGCCGTAGAGCGAAAAGCTCTTGGAGAAACTCGTCGCCACGTAAAACTCGAACCCTGCGTCCATGAACATGGCCACCGCCGCGCCGTCCTCGGCGATGCCGTCGCCGAAGCCCTGATACGCCATGTCGAGGATGGGAACGAGGCCGCGCGTCTTCACCGCAGCGACGACCTCGCCCCACTGCGCGGGGGTGAGGTCGCAACCGGTCGGGTTGTGGCAGCAGGCGTGCAGGACGACGATGCTGCCGGCTGCAGCAGCGTTCAGCGCCGCGAGCATCGCAGCCACGTTCAAGCCGCGACGGGTGGCGTCGTAGTAGGGATAGGTCTCGACGCCGAAACCCGCGCCTTCGAAGAGCGCACGGTGGTTCTCCCAGCTCGGGTCGCTGATCAGAACCGGCACGGGGCGATCGGCCGGCTGCAGGCGGCGCAAGAAGTCGGCGGCGATTTTCAGACCGCCCGTTCCGCCCAGCGCTTGCACGGTCGCGACCCGGCCTTGGCTTAGCGCCAGGCTTGTCGCGCCGAACACCTGGGCCTGGACCGCCTGATCGTAGGCAGCGATACCGTCGATGGGCAGGTAGCCGCGCGCCTTGGGCGCCTGCGCCATCGCGGTTTCGGCAGCAAGGACGCATTGGAGCAGCGGAAGTTTCCCGGTCTCATCGCAATAGACGCCGACGCCCAGATTCACCTTCGCAGGATTCGGGTCGGCGTTGAATTGTTCGGTAAGCCCGAGGATCGGGTCGCGCGGCGCGAGTTCGACGCCGGCCAGGTGCGAGGCCATGGGTGTCCTTGTCGTGGTGAAAGGGGGGATCAATCTGGGCGCTGGCCCTGCAGCCCTGCCGCGCCGCTGTTTTCAGCTACCCTGCACGGTTGCTCGGCCCTTCAGGCCGGGCGCAACGCAGCGAATTTTATCCGTCATGGGCACAACGACCACTGCACGACCCATTCCCCCCGCCGGCCCGGTGACGCCAGGTGAGTTCATCCGCTTCGATGACTCGCCGTTTCAGCTCTTCCAGCCCTACCTGCCGGCGGGCGATCAGCCCGCGGCGATCGCCCAGCTCACCGAAGGCCTTCGCGATGGATTGAGTTTTCAGACCCTGCTCGGCGTCACCGGATCGGGCAAGACGTTCACGATGGCAAACGTGATCGCGCGAATCGGCCGCCCGGCGATCGTCTTTGCCCCGAACAAGACGCTCGCGGCGCAGCTCTACGCCGAGTTCCGCGAGTTCTTCCCGAAGAACGCGGTCGAGTACTTCGTCAGTTACTACGACTACTACCAGCCCGAAGCCTACGTGCCGCAGCGCGACCTGTTCATCGAGAAGGACAGCTCGATCAACGAACACATCGAGCAGATGCGCCTGTCGGCAACGAAGAGTCTTCTGGAGCGGCGCGACGTCGTGATCGTCGCCTCGGTGAGTGCGATCTACGGTATAGGCAACCCGGGCGACTACATGAAGATGGTGATGCTCGTGCGCACCGGCGACAAGCTCGGCCAGCGCGACGCGATCGCGCAGCTGATCCGCATGCAATACCAGCGCAACGAGACCGATTTCAGTCGCGGCACGTTTCGGGTTCGGGGCGACGTCATCGACGTCTTTCCTGCCGAACACTCCGAGCTCGCGGTGCGCATCGAGCTGTTCGACGATGAAGTCGAGTCGTTGCAGCTGTTCGACCCGCTGACCGGGCAAATCCGCCAGAAGGTGCCGCGCTTCACCGTCTACCCGAGCAGCCACTGGGTGACGCCGCGCGACCGCGTCGTCGCGGCGATCGAGACGATCAAGGAAGAGTTGCGCGAGCGCCGCGACGAACTCGTCAGCCAAGGCAAGCTCGTCGAAGCGCAGCGCCTCGAGCAGCGCACGCGCTTCGACTTGGAGATGCTTCAGGAAGTGGGGCATTGCAAGGGCATCGAGAACTACACGCGCCACCTGTCGGGCGCGTTGCCGGGCGAGCCGCCGCCCACGCTCGTCGATTACCTGCCGCCCGATGCGTTGATGATCTTGGACGAATCGCATGTCTTGATCGGCCAGTTCAGCGGCATGTACAACGGCGACCGATCGCGCAAATCCACGCTCGTCGACTATGGGTTTCGCCTGCCCAGCGCGCTCGACAACCGTCCCCTCAAGTTCGAGGAGTTCGAAGGCAAGATGCGCCAGGTCATCTACACCTCGGCGACACCCGGGCCGTATGAAGAGCGGACTTCAGGGCAGGTGGTCGAGCAGCTCGTCAGGCCCACCGGGCTCGTCGACCCGAGCGTCGAGGTGCGCCCCGCGGCGCGCCAGGTCGACGACGTGCTTCAGGAAATCAGGCAACGCGTCGAACTCAACGAGCGGATTCTGATCACGACGCTGACCAAGCGCATGGCGGAGCAGCTCACCGACTATCTGGCCGAAAACGGCGTCAAAGTGCGCTACTTGCACAGTGACGTGGACACGATCGAGCGCGTCGAAATCCTGCGCGACTTGCGCCTGGGCAGCTTCGACGTGCTGGTGGGAATCAACCTGCTGCGCGAGGGGCTCGACATCCCCGAGGTCTCGCTCGTCGCGATCCTGGACGCTGACAAAGAGGGTTTTCTGCGCTCGGAGCGCAGCCTGATCCAGACGATCGGGCGCGCCGCCCGGCACGTGAACGGCGCCGCAATCCTCTACGCCGATCGAGTCACCGAGTCGATGCGCCGTGCCATCGACGAAACCGAGCGCCGCCGAACCCGCCAGGTGACGAGCAACCTCGCCGCGGGGGTCACCCCGCGCAGCATCAACAAGCGTGTGCGCGACCTGATCGATGGCGTCTACAGCGAGAAGGGCGCGAAAGACGACTTGAAGGCCGCCAATGACGCCGTGGCGCTGCTCGGACTGAGTGAGAAAGACCTCGGCAAGCGGATCAAGCAGTTGGAAAAGCAAATGCTTGACCATGCGCGCAACCTGGAATTCGAGAAGGCGGCTCGTGTGCGTGACGAACTCGCGCGCTTACGCGAACAAGTCTTTGGCGCGTCGGTCGTTGAGCAGGTGCCGCCGACCGCGCCCTGACTCGGTCGGCAGGCGCGGTCGCGCCGTTCCCGCGCTGGCTCAAGATGGTCCGGCGACGCCGTCCGCGAAGTTCGTTCGGCGGGGGCTGAAATCCATGGAACTTGTCGGGTCAATCCCGACCAAAACAGTCGGCTACACATATACTCGACTAATCCAGTCGGGTTCTAGGAGAACCTCATGCGCTTGACGACCAAAGGCCGCTTTGCGGTCACTGCCATGATCGACCTCGCCCTGCGCGAGCACAGCGGTCCCGTGGCTCTGGCGGCGATCAGTTCGCGCCAACAGATTTCACTCTCCTACCTCGAGCAATTGTTCGGCAAGCTGCGCCGGCAGCAGCTCGTGGAGAGCACGCGTGGCCCCGGTGGCGGTTATTCGCTGGGGCGCAAGGCGGACGAGATCACGGTCGCCGACATCATCTTGGCCGTCGATGAACCGCTTGACGCCACGGGTTGCGCGGGCAAGGAAAATTGCATGGGAGACGACTCCGGGCGCTGCATGACGCACGACCTGTGGGCGAGTCTGAACGAGAAGATGCTCGAATTCCTCAGTTCGGTGTCGCTGCGCAACCTCGTCAATGACCAGGTCGCAAAGGGCGTCTCGATCCAGGAACACTCGATCAAACGCGCGATCTCGAGCCAGCCGGTCGTCAAACCGATCAAGATCACAGCGCCGAACTCGGTGTTTGCGCTCGGCGCCGCGTATTCGAAGTAACGGATTCATCGACCCTCAGCCCCGCATCTCGCATGGACATGTCCCCGCATTTCCCGATCTACATGGACTACGGTGCCACGAGCCCGGTGGACCAACGTGTCGTCGACGCCATGATCCCTTGGTTGCGCGAACACTTCGGCAACCCGGCGTCGCGCAGCCACGCCTGGGGCTGGGAGGCCGAAGCGGCGGTGGAGAAGGCGCGCGAACAGGTGGCGCAGCTGGTGGGCGCCGACCCGCGCGAAATCGTCTGGACGTCCGGGGCGACCGAGGCGATCAATCTGGCGCTGAAAGGCGCGGCGCAGTTCTACAAGACGCGCGGCAAGCACCTGATCACTGTGAAAACCGAGCACAAGGCGGTGCTCGACACGATGCGCGAACTCGAGCGCCAGGGCTTCGAGGTGACCTACCTCGACGTCCAGGAAGACGGCCTGCTCGATTTGAGCCGGCTCGCCGCGGCGATGCGCCCGGACACGACGCTGGTGTCGGTGATGTACGTCAACAACGAGATCGGCGTGATCCAGGACATTGCGGCGATCGGCGCGATGTGCCGCACGCGCGGGATCATCTTCCACGTCGACGCGGCGCAGGCGACCGGCAAGGTGGCGATCGATCTACAGACCTTGCCCGTGGACTTGATGAGCCTGGCGTCGCACAAGACCTATGGACCGAAAGGCATCGGCGCGCTGTTCGTGCGGCGCAAACCGCGCGTGCGCATCGAGGCGCAAATGCACGGCGGTGGCCATGAGCGCGGTATGCGATCGGGCACCTTGCCGACGCACCAGATCGTCGGCATGGGCGAGGCGTTCCGCATCGCCCAAGAAGAGATGGGAACCGAGAGCGAACGCATCCGCATGCTGCAGCAGCGTCTGATCAAGGGCCTGTCGGAAATCGAGCAGACCTTTCTCAACGGGCATGCAGAGCGGCGCGTTCCGCACAACGTGAACATGAGCTTCAACTTCGTCGAGGGCGAATCGCTCATCATGGGCATCAAGGGTATCGCGGTGTCGTCGGGTTCGGCGTGCACATCGGCGAGCCTCGAGCCGAGTTATGTGTTGCGCGCGCTGGGCCGCAGCGACGAACTCGCACATTCGAGCCTGCGCATGACGATCGGCCGCTTCACCACCGAAGAAGAAATCGACTACGTGATCACGACGCTGAAAGACCGCGTCGCCAGGTTGCGCGAACTGTCGCCGCTGTGGGAGATGTTCCAGGACGGCGTGGACATCAGCACGATCCAGTGGACCGCGCATTGAACGAGACTTTGGAGAGACGTCATGGCATACAGTGAAAAAGTCGTTGACCACTACGAGAACCCGCGCAACGTGGGCTCATTCGAGAAGGGCGATGAAACCGTCGGCACCGGCATGGTCGGCGCGCCCGCGTGCGGCGACGTGATGAAGCTGCAGATCAAGGTGAATCCGGCGACGGGCTTGATCGAAGACGCGAAGTTCAAGACCTACGGCTGCGGTTCGGCGATCGCGTCGAGTTCGCTCGTGACCGAGTGGGTCAAAGGCAAGACGCTCGACCAGGCGCTGACGATCAAGAACTCGCACATCGCCGAAGAACTCGCGCTGCCGCCTGTGAAGATCCACTGCTCGATCCTGGCCGAAGACGCGATCAAGGCCGCGGTCAACGACTACAAGGCCAAGAGCGGCCTGACGCATTGAGCCTGCCGGCGACACCGGGATCCCGCGACCACTGAGAATCGAAGATGGCAGTCACACTCACTGAAGCGGCAGCGCGGCACGTCACGCGCTACCTGAGCAAGCGCGGCAAAGGTGTCGGCGTGCGCCTGGGCGTCAAGACCACCGGCTGCTCCGGCCTGGCTTACAAGCTCGAATACGCCGACGACCTGGCGCCCGAAGACGTGGTATTCGAAGGCCATGGCGTGAAGGTGCTGGTCGACCCGAAAAGCCTGCCCTACATCGACGGCACCGAGCTCGACTTCGTCCGCGAAGGCCTGAACGAGGGCTTCAAGTTCCACAACCCGCGCGAGAAGGACCGCTGCGGTTGCGGCGAGTCGTTCCGCGTCTGAATCGACGTTTCGCCTAGCGTGCGCGCGGCCGCGAGCCGCGCTTTTTCTTGCCCCATGTCTGCCGAACCTCCCATTTCGATTCGCGCCGAAAGCCCCGACCAGCCCGAAGTACGTGAGCTGCTGGAAGAACTTGACGCCTACTTGTCCGGTCTGTACGAGCCCGAGCACAACCACCTGCTCGATGTGCAGGCGCTTCTTGCGCAGCACGTCTACTTCGTCGTCGCGCGCCGCGACGGCAAGGCCGTGGGCTGCGGCGCAGTGCGCGTCATGCCGCCCGAACCGGCGACCGACGGCAAACCGTATGGCGAGATCAAGCGCATGTACGTGCGCCCGGACGAGCGCGGTCAGGGGATCGCGCGGGCGCTGCTGGAAAAGCTGGAGGCGCGCCTCCTCGGACGCGGGATCCAGCTCGCGACCCTGGAAACCGGCGACCGCCAGCCCGAAGCACTGCGCCTTTACGAACAATCAGGTTTCGTCAGGCGTGCGCCTTTCGGTGGCTATGAAGGCAACGCAACGAGTGTTTTCTACGCCAAGAATTTGTCGAGCGTTCGATGAACCTGGGAAGCGACGACTTCGAATTGTTCGGGTTGGAACGTCGCTTCGGGCTGGACCGCACTGCGCTCGACGAGCGCCGGCGCACCCTGCAGGCGCAAACCCACCCTGACAAGTTCGCCGCCGAAGGCGCCGCGGCGCAGCGCGTCGCGCTTCAGTGGGCGGTGCGCGTCAACGAGGCCTACGAGCGCCTCAAGGACCCGCTGCGCCGCGCGGCGTACCTTTGCGAGCTGAACGGCCAGCGCATCGATGCCGAAACCAACACGGCCATGCCTGCCGAATTCCTGATGCAGCAAATGGCGTTGCGCGAAGCTCTTGACGAGGCCCATGGCGCCGAGCAAGTCCAGTCCTTGGCCGCCAACCTCGCCGCGCAACGCGACGCTGCAGTGCAGCGTCTTGCGAGCCTGATCGACGTGCAAGGCGACGCGGCCGCGGCAGCGCGCGAGGTGAGAGCCCTCATGTTCCTCGAGCGCTTTGGCGCCGACGTCGACGCCCGACTCGAGGCGTTGGGACAATAGCGGCAATGGCCCTGCTGCAAATCTCCGAACCCGGCGGCGCGCCCGACCCGCACCAGCGCCGCATCGCCGTCGGCATCGACCTCGGCACAACGCATTCGCTCGTCGCCGCGGTGCGCCACGGCGTCTCGGAATGCCTGCCCGACGAGGCCGGCCACGTCATCCTGCCCTCGGCGGTGCGCTTCCTGCCCGACGGGCGGCGCCAGGTCGGCGCCGCAGCGCTCGCCGACGCGGCCCTGGACCCGCGCAACACCATCGTCTCGGTGAAGCGATTCATGGGCCGTGGCGTGACCGACATCGTGGGCCGCGAACGTCTGCCGTACGAGTTTGTCGATGCGCCGGGGATGCTGAAGTTGCGCACTGTCGTGGGCGACAAGTCTCCGGTCGAAGTCTCGGCCGAAATTCTGGCGTGTCTGCGCCGGCGTGCCGAAGACAGTTTCGCCGACGACTTGTTCGGCGCCGTGATCACGGTTCCTGCCTACTTTGACGATTCGCAGCGCCAGGCGACAAAAGACGCGGCGCAGCTGGCCGGTCTGAACGTGCTGCGCCTGATCAGCGAACCGACCGCCGCAGCGATCGCTTACGGCCTCGAACATGGAGCCGAAGGGCTGTACGCGGTTTACGACTTGGGCGGCGGCACGTTCGACATCTCGCTGCTGCGTCTGTCTGCCGGAGTTTTCGAAGTCATCGCGACGGGCGGTGACTCGGCCTTGGGTGGCGATGATTTCGACGCGATCCTGGCCGGTGCCGCCTTGCAATGCAGCCAACTCGCCGCGCAGACGCCGCAGGACAAACGCGCGTTGCTCGTCGCAGCACGCGCGGCGAAGGAAAAGCTCTCAAGCGTCGACCAGGCGACGCTGGCCTGCCCACTGAGCAACGGAGACGAGCTCGCGGTTCGCTTCACGCGCGGCGAGTTCGAAGCGATGGTGCAACCGCTGCTCGCGCGAACGCTGACGGCAGTGCGCAAGGTTCTGCGCGACGCCAAAGTGGACAAGGCTGACGTGAAGGGCATCGTCATGGTCGGCGGGTCGACGCGGATTCCGCGCGTGCAGAGCAGCGTCGCCGAGTTTTTTGGCAAGACGCCGCTGAACAACCTGAACCCCGACGAAGTCGTCGCCCTGGGAGCCGCGATCCAGGCGCATTCGCTGGCAGGAAACGCCGGCGCCGAGGAGCTGTTGCTGCTCGACGTGACCGCGCTATCGCTCGGCTTGGAAACGATGGGGGGTCTGGTGGAGCGAATCATTCCACGCAACAGCACCATCCCGACTGCGCGTGCCCAGGACTTCACGACGTTCAAGGACGGCCAGACGGCGATTTCGGTGCACGTGGTACAGGGCGAGCGCGAACTCGTCGCCGACTGCCGTTCGCTCGCCAAATTCGAGTTGCGCGGAATCCCGCCGATGGTCGCCGGCGCGGCGCGGATTCGCGTGAGTTTTCAGGTCGACGCCGACGGCCTGCTCAGCGTCAGCGCGCATGAGCTGACTTCAGGGGTTCAGGCGTCGATCAGCGTCAAGCCGAGCTACGGCTTGAGTGACGCGGACATCGCGCGCATGCTCACCGACAGTTTTTCCAGCGCCGAACACGACATGCAGGAACGAAGCCTGCGCGAAGCGCGTGTCGATGCGGAACGCCTGGTTCTCGCCACGCGCGCTGCCGTCGCGACCGACGCTGACCTGCTCGACCCCGCACAGCGCCAGGAGATCGAGACCTTGCTGCTTGCCGTGCAGCAGCTTCGCGAGCAGACCGATCATCATCAACTCACCGCGGCGGTGCAGGCCCTGGCTCACGGCACCGAGGAGTTCGCCGCCGAGCGCATGAACCGCGGCATTCGCCACGCCCTCGCCGGCAAGCGTGTCCAGGACGTCTGAGTCGTGCCCGTCATCCGAATCCTGCCGCACGCCGAGTACTGCCCGGACGGCGCCCTGCTGCAAGCGTCTCCCGGCACATCGATCTGCGAGGCGCTGCTCGAGAATCACATCGACATCGAGCACGCTTGCGATCTCAGTTGCGCCTGCACCACCTGCCATGTGGTGGTGCGCGAGGGTTTCGAGTCGCTGGGTGACATGGACGAAAGCGAAGAAGACCTGCTCGATCGTGCCTGGGGTCTGGAGCCGACGTCGCGCTTGTCGTGCCAGGCGATCCTGGCGCAGCGCGACGTGGTGATCGAAATTCCCAAGTACTCGATCAACCACGCCAAGGAGCACAAGGCCGGGTAGGCGCGGGAATCGAGGGGCGGCTTGCGGGAAGCTAGGGATTGACGAGCGGCGCCGCATGGAGAACCATGCGATCGTCCGTCGCCACGCGGTGGCGCGGTGTCGCCTGGACGTCATGACCCACCCTCAGCACATCGGCAAGTACGCGATTCTCCGCGCCCTGGGACAGGGCGCGATGGGGATGGTGTACGAGGGGTTCGATCCCGTCATCGAACGCAAGGTCGCGATCAAGACGATTCTCGCCGAGCACCTTGCAGACGGTGGCGCGTCGGCGATTGCGCGTTTCAAGAGGGAAGCGCAGGCCGGGGGGCGGCTGCAGCACCCGGGAATCGTTGCAGTGCACGAGTATGGCGAAGACCAGAACTTCGCCTACATCGTGATGGAGTATGTCGAAGGCGTCGAGCTGCGCAAGCTGATGCGCGAGCGCGGCCGGTTCGACCTCAGCGATTCCTTGGAGGTGATGCGCCAGCTGTTGACGGCGCTGGACTACTCGCACGAGCAAGGCGTGGTGCACCGTGACATCAAGCCCGCCAATGTGATGGTTCTCAAGGGCCTGAAGATCAAGGTCATGGATTTCGGCATTGCGCGGATCCAAAGTTCGTCGATGACGCAAGTCGGCACGGTCCTCGGAACCCCGACCCACATGGCGCCCGAGCAGCTGATGGGCGATACCGCCGACGGCCGAACCGACTTGTGGGCTGCCGGGGTCATCTTCTACGAGCTGCTGACCGGCCGCAGCCCCTTCGCTGCCGACTCGCCCGCCGCGGTGATGCACCGCGTGATGCAGGGCGACCCGATGCCGCCGTCGCGCCTGGCGCTGGACGTGCCACCGGTACTGGATCAGGTGCTGAGCAAGGCGTTGACGAAAAACGCCGACCAGCGCTACCAATCGGCGAACGAATTTTCCGATGCCCTGACCCAGGCCATCGTTGCGATGTCGGCCGACCCGACGATCGCCTTGACCGTGCCGGGAGGCGGCCAGAGCGGCGCCGGCGCCGGCACAGCACGGACCGTGTGGCAACAGCAAACTGTCGTCGATCCGGCGCGCGCCATCGATCCGGCCGAGCTGCTCGCGCTGCCGATGCAGACTTGGGCAGCGGTCGAGTCCGCGCTCACCGAATTGATCGGGCCGATGGCCAAGCACGTGATGCGCTCCACCGCGGGCCACGTGCACGGCGTGGCCGAGTTCTACAGCACGCTAGTTGACAAGATCGCCGACGGCCAGCAGCGCGAAGAATTCAGGGCACGCCTCGCGCGATTGGCGAACCAGGGCCACAGCTCAGGCACGCCGGGCGTCAATTCGAGTACGACTCCGGGCGGCCGCACGCAGCCACGTCAGCCAATGGCGTTCGACGCTGCGACGCTCGCGCGCGCTGAGAAACAGCTTGCGCATCACGTCGGACCGCTCGCCAAGGTCTTGATCAAGCGCGCCGCTCACGATTCGGGAAACGTCGCCGAACTGCACCGCAAGCTCGCCGATCTGATCGAGTCCGAACCACAGCGTCGGCAGTTCCTCGACTCGCTTCGCTGAAGGGGGTGTGGCGCCGATGCCCGATCAGCCGGGCCGCGCCTCGATGGGTGAGATGCGCCACTCTTTGGGGTCGACAAACGTCAGCGCGCACCCCGAGCACCGGTACTGGCTCGTCGCGCGCAGGGCACCGGTGCCGTTGCGGGCGACGACGTTGCGATAGCTCGTCGCACCGCACAGGTGGCAGCTGTAGTGGGCCCGGACGGCGGGTGTCAACAAGTGGTACATGTTTGAACTCTCCCGGATGCTGTGGTGGTGCGCCATCCTGCTGTGTGAAGACTACCCGTCGGCGACACGGCTGGAAAGCCCGAGCCATGGAAAAACGCGGGGAACCCCCCCGAAACAGGGTGTCAGGCTCACGCCGCCGCGCCCAGGGCATACTGCAAGCCGCTCAGCGGCGTCGAGGAAGATCGGCATGAACCGGATCTGCACCCACATGTTTCGCAGCAGCACCCACGTTCTGCGCCAACTCACCGGCGTCTTGGTGCTCTGCGCGAGTTCGATCGCGATGGCGCAGGACTACCCGGTGCGCCCGGTACGGATCATCGTGCCGTTCGCCGCCGGCGGCCCTGCGGACATCTATGCGCGCTTCATCGGCCAAAGGCTTCAGGAAGTCCTCGGTCAGACCTTCATCGTGGACAACCGGCCGGGTGCCGGTTCCATCATCGGTACCGACGCCGTGGCCAAGAGCGCTCCCGACGGTTATACGCTGCTCCTGATGTCGAACACGCACACGGTGAACGAGTCGTTGATACCGAACAAGCCGTTCCAATTGATGCGCGACTTCGACCCCGTGGCGCCGATCAACTATTCCGACCTGGTACTCGTCACGAAGGCCGACCTGGCCGCAGGCAACGTCGCCGATCTGTTGAAACTGGCCAAGGCCAAACCGGGCGGCATGTCGTACGCGTCGAGCGGGCCCGGGACGCCGTACCACATGGCGGGCGAGCTCTTCAAGGCGATGGCCGGTGTCGACATCGTTCACGTCCCCTACAAAGGCAGTTCGGGCGCGAGGACGGATGTGCTCGGAGGCCAACTCGAGATGATGTTCGACGCGATCCCGACGATGGTCGAGCACATTCGCACGGGCAAGGTCAAGGCGCTCGGAACGAGCGGCAGGCAGCGCTCGGCGGTGCTGCCCGACGTGCCGACGATTGCCGAGTCGGGCGTGGCGGGTTTCGAGGCGACGATCTGGCTCGGCCTGATGGCGCCCAAGCACACCCCCGCAGCGGTTGTCGCACGCTTGAACGCCGAAATCGGCCGCATCGTCGGGCAAGCCGAGGTGCAGCGCGCCTGGGGCGCGCAGGGCGCAACGCCGATGCGCATGAACGTCGACGAATTCACCCGCTACCTGCACGACGACATCGCCAAGTGGGCGCGAGTCGTCAAGATTTCGGGGGCGACGCCTGGCCAGTGAAGGCGCCGCTCGACCGCAGTGGCTTCAACCGTTGTCGCTGGACGGCGCGGCGCGCCAATGCCCGTCTTGCAGGGTTTCGTGCGGACCGAACTGGGCCTTGTACGCCATCTTCGCGCTGTCGGCGATCCAGTAGCCCAGGTAGAGGTAGGGCAGCTTCAGCATGCGCGTCTGCTCGATCTGCCACAGCACGTTGAACGTGCCGTAGCTGGCGCGCTCTTCGGGTTCGTAGAAGGTGTAGACGGCGGACAGGCCGTCGTTCAGCACGTCGAGGATCGACACCATCTTCAGTGCACCCAGACCATCTTCGCGCGATTCGCGAAACTCGACGAGGCGCGAGTTGACGCGGCTTTGCAGCAGGAACTGGGTGTACTGGTCGATGCTGTCGTGGTCCATCCCGCCGCCGCTGTGGCGGCCGGCCTGATAACGCAAGTACAGCTGATAGTGCTCGGGAACGAAACAGAGCCGCAACACGCGTGCCTTGAGTGTCGCGTGTGCGCGGCGTGCGCGCGCCTGGCTGCGCGTGGGCTTGAAGTCCTGAACCGGAACCCGCAACGGCACGCACGCGCGACACCCGTCGCAGTGCGGGCGGTACGTGAACATGCCGCTGCGTCGAAAACCGTTCGCAACGAGCCCCGAATAGGCGTCGGCGTGGATGACGTGGCTCGGCGTGGCGACTTGGGAACGCGCCATGCGCCCGGCGATGTAGCTGCAAGGGTAGGGCGCCGTTGCATAGAACTGCAACGAGGCCAGGGGGAGCTCTTTGGGGTGCGTCACGTGGCGTGATTCCGAAGCAGCAGTGCCGGCGTTTCAGAGCGAATTGGAGAGGTGGCGCCAGTGCCTGGGATGATAAGTCCAATCGACGATCGGCGGCTTGCTCAGGCACTCGGCCAGAGCGCGCTCGAATTCATGGCGCGGCATCTCCTGCGCGCCCAGGGAAGCCAGATGATCGGTGCGCTGCTGGCAGTCGATCATGGGTATGCCGTGTTCGCGGCACAGGCACACAAGGGCCGCGAGTGCGATTTTCGACGCGTCGGGTTGGCGCGAGAACATCGACTCGCCGAAGAACATGCGGCCCAGGCTGACGCCGTAGAGGCCGCCGACGAGCCTGCCGTCGATCCAGGTCTCGACGCTGTGCACGTACCCCGCGGCGTGCCACCGGCGGTACGCTTCGAGCATCGCCGGCACGATCCACGTTCCGGCTTGGCCTTCGCGGCGCGCCCCGGCGCAAGCCTCGATGACGCTGGCAAACGCCGTGTCGATGCGAATTTCGCAAGCCGCATTGCGCGCAAAACGCGCGAGCGTCTTGCGCAAAGATCGCGACACCTTGAATTGATCCACCTGCAACACCAAGCGCGGATCGGGTGACCACCAGAGCACCGGCTGGCCTTCGCTGTACCAGGGGAAGATGCCTCGCGAATAGGCTTCTTCGAGGCGCTGCGGCGTCAACTCTCCGCCGGCGGCGAGCAAGCCGGGGGCGTCGGAGTCGCTCGGCAGGGCCAGGCGCGTGTCGGGCAACGCATCGCCGGGTCCACGCAGCCAATGCATCATGGTCTCACAGAGATCGTCTCGCGTTGATGTCCACCGCGCGTTGCACAAGGCTGGCGTCGCCGCGCAGCTTGAACTTGGCGACGCGGTGCGTTGGAGTTTGCGGCAGCGTCGCGACAAAGACCACGTAGCGCGGCACCTTCGATGCAGCAAGGCGCTCGCGCACCCAATCGGCGAGGCCATGCTCCGTCAGCGTCGCGCCAGGGCTGAGGGTGGCGGCGATGAGGATTTCGTCTTCACCCAGGTCGGTCGGCACGGGGATGGCCGCGGCTTGGATCACGTCGGGGTGCGATTCCACGACGCGATCGAGCTCGGCGCCGGAAATGTTCTCGCCGCGGCGTCGAATGATGTCTTTCTTGCGCGCGACGAACCAGAAGTAGCCGTCGGCGTCGCGCCAGGCGAGGTCGCCGGTGAGAAACCAGCCGTCGCGAAACGCGGCCGCGGTTTGCTCCGGGTCGCGAAAGTACCCTTTCATCAACATCGGTGTCCGGACCACCAGCTCGCCGGTCTCGCCGCTGGGCAACTCGCGGCCGGCGTCGTCGACGACGCGCAGTTCCGCGAAGGCGATTGCTGGGTCCGGATGGCGGCTCGGCAGGCCCATGCTGCCGACTTTGTGCGGCCCGCCGAAGGGGTTGTTGAGGGCGCCCGGAATCTCGCTCATGCCATAACCTTCGATCAAGGTCGGGACGCCAAACTCCTCGGCAAAGACGCGATAGGTTTCGGCGCTGAACGGTGCGCCGTAGATCTTGCGCAAGGCGTGGCCAGGGACAAATTCAGACCGCGGGCGGCGCATCAGAATCGTCGACACCGCAGCCATTGTGTTCACTTCGGTGGCGCGGTGGTGCGCCACGTCGAGCCAGAAGCGCGACGCCGAAAAGCGCGCGATCAAGATCAACGCAGCGCCGGCGGCGAGTGCGCCGGACAGGGAATAGAACAAGGCGTTGATGTGAAACATCGGCAGGATACACAGCAGGCGATCGTCGGGTTGCAAGTGCATGCGCTGCACGAAGCCCTCGCCGGCGAGCACGACGTTGCGCTGACTGTGCATGACGCCTTTCGGGAAGCCTGTCGTGCCCGAGGTGTAGATGAAAACGCAAGCGTTGTCGGCAGGCTCGACTTCTGCCGGAGCAGCCGCCGCGTCTGCATTCTGAACTTCGAGGTCGAGGATCGAAACCTCGGCCTCAAGCACCGTGCTCAGTGGGGGCGGCTCGTTGAGCATCAGCCAGGGCCGCAGCTGCGTCGGCGCGAGCGCCTCGCGCACCGTCGCGAGGACCGTCGGCGAACAGATGACGCCAGTCACGTCGGCGTGACCGAGTACGTAGCGCGCTTCCTCAGCTCGGAACTCCGGGTTGATCGGAACCATGACCGCACCCAGTCGAGCCAGTGCGAGAAACGTGAACACCGTGCTCGGGTGGTTCAGCGACATCACGGCGACACGCTCGCCGGCCTGGACGCCGCGTGCGCAAAGCATCGACGCGACACGCGCCACGCTCGCCAGGGCTTGCGAGTAACTCCACGATGATTCGCCGAAGACGAGGAACTCGCGCCCGCCTGCCGCCGCGGCCCGACTCGCGAGCACGGAATTGAGGGTGTAGCGATGCGCCGGATAGGCCGCGATGACCTGACCGGGATCGAGCATCGTCAAGACGTGACAGTGGTCGTCGACTTCGCCTGTGTCCAACGATCCAGTTTCGCGCGCGCGCCGTTCAGCGCCGGGTCCATGGCCAGGTCGTGGCTCGGCAGTTTGGCGCAAAGTTCAATCACATAGCCGTTCGGGTCGCGAAAGTAGATCGAGTGAATGAATTGATGATCGGAGACTCCGCGCGTGTCGATTCCCTGTGACTTGCCCTTGGCGAGCATCATCGGCAGGACCTCGGGCTTCACTTCCAGCGCAATGTGCAGGTCGTAGTCGTGCTGCGCCTTGAATTCGAAAGGCATGTCCGGCGCCTCGAAGAACGCCAGGTGCGAGCCGTCGTCCAGGCGATAGAACGTGTGCAGCGTCTGGGTCTTGCGCCCGCTCTTGGTCTCGTTGATCTCGAGGGACTCCACCAACGGCAAGCCGAGAAACTCCTCGTAGAACTTGCGCGTCTGTTCCGAGTCGCGGCAGCGGTACGCGTTGTGATGCAACTTTTCGATCATGTGAGCACTTCTGTTGCAGATCCCATCACACCGCCTGCATGGCATTGCCTTTCAGTGACGCGCCGTAGCCGTCGATCACTTCATTGACGCGTTTCCAGTTCGGGAGCTGTTTCATTCGGGCCAGCCAGCGCTTGACGTTGGGATAGGCGGCGAAGTCGGCCCCGATCAACTCGCCGAGCGCGACGAACGACGCGCCGTAATAGTCGGCGATCGTGATCGCATTGCCGCAGAGGTAGGCGTTGTTCGAGCCGAGGATGTTCTGGTCGAGCACCTTGAGCCAGCCCTGGGCGCGCTCCTTTCCCCAGGCCAGAGTGGCGTCATGCGCTTCGTCGGTGCGCCGCTTGTGGAACGGGAAGATCTGCGGATAGACCAGGCCGTAGGCGAAATCGCGGCACAGCTGTGTATTGATCCAGTCCATGCGCTCGTTGACGCGTGCGCGCTGCTGGAGGTCTTTCGGGTATTGCGCCGAGTTTGACTTGTCGGCGAGGTATTTCAGGATGGCCGAACTTTCCGTCAGGCGAAAGTCACCGTCATCGAGCACGGGTATAAGGTGGTTCGGATTCACCGCCTCGAAGGGCGGCTTGTAATGTTCTCCGGTGAACAGGTCGACCACCTGCTCGTCCAAAGCGATCTTGTTTTCTGCCGCAAACAGCATGATGGGGCGGCTTGTCGTCGAAGCGGGGTGGAAGTACAACTTCATCTCGAAACTCCTGCTTGGGGCGTGGTATGACGGATGCGGCGCGCTTTGAGCGCGGAATTTGCGCCGACTGCGTACGTTACTTGGGTTCGGTAGGTGTGACAAGTTACCGCTGCACCGCGGCGCCGAAAGTTCGGTTTTCTCGTCGCATGCCATTCAGTTGGCGGCGGAGTTGCCGAAAACCCGTGGGTGCCCACCATAGACCTTTCCTTGCCGGAGGTGCTCCAGCTGGCCTTGATCGCCGCTGCGTTCGTCGCGTCCGCGTGGGTGACGTGGTGGGCTTCGACCGGCGGCGCAGCAAGTCTGCGCGACTGGCCCCTCTGGGGCCTGCTCAGCGGGCGGCGCGAAACCGAGGAACGCCTTCGGTTTGTGTTCGACAACTCGATCGACGGCATCATGACGTTCCTGCCCGATGGCACGATCCTGTCGTGCAACCCGGCAGCGGGTCAGTTGTTCGGCTGCGCGCCCGCGGCCATGATCGGGCGGCGCCTGCAAGATCTGCTCGCTCCGCGAATCGACTCGCACGGCGTCGCGGGGCAGCTCCAGCCGGGATTGCATGAGACCGCCGCGCGACGTGACGACGGGTTGACCTTTCCGGTGGAAGTGACCGTCAGCGAATCGAGCCTGAGAGGCGTGCGCCAGCTGATTGCTTTCGTGCGCGACATCACCGAGCGCAAAGCATCCCAAGAACGCATGGCGATGCTCGCGAACTATGACAGCCTGACCGGATTGCCCAATCGTGTCTTGTTTCGCGACCGCTTGCGCGAAGGCATGAAGCGCGCCCAGCGCAACGGGCGCGTGTTGGGGCTGATGTTCCTCGACCTGGACCGCTTCAAGGTCGTGAATGACAGCCTCGGTCACGAGGTTGGCGACCGGCTGTTGCAACATGTCTCGCAGGCCTTGACGAGTTGCCTTCGCAACGTCGACTCAGTGGCGCGCAGCGGTGCTGACGATACGATCACGATCGCCCGCCTGGGCGGCGACGAGTTCACGATCGTCGTCGAGGGGATCGGTGGGGCCGACGACGCGGCGTTGATCGCGCGGCGGATTCTGGACGCCTTGCTCGAGCCCTTCGTCGTCGAGCGCGAAGAAATCGTGATCAGTGCGAGCATCGGCATATCGCTCTACCCGACTGACAACACCGATCTGGACGGGCTGATCCGCCACACCGACATGGCAATGTATCGGTCCAAGGCAAAAGGGCGCAACACCTTCACCTTCTACAGCGCCGACATGAACGCCGAAGTCGAGGCGCGCCTGTCGCTGGAAACGAGCCTGCGCCACGCGCTGGACCGCAACGAATTCAATTTGCTCTACCAGCCCAAGGCGGATCTGAAGACCGGCCGAATCACTGGTGTCGAAGCGCTGATCCGTTGGAATCGCCCTGGCGAAGGCGTGGTCCCACCCGATCAGTTCATCTCCGTTCTCGAGGAGACCGGCCTGATCCTTCCGGTGGGCGCGTGGGTGATCCGAACCGCCTGCGCGAATCTTGCCGCATGGGACAAATTGGGACTGCCACCGCTGACGCTGGCGGTGAATTTGTCAGCGCGGCAGTTTCGCCATCAGCACCTGTTCCAGCTCATCGCCGATACCTTGGCGCAGTCGCACATCGCGCCGCAACGATTCGAGCTCGAACTCACCGAAAGTCAGCTGATGGAAGACAACGATGCGAGCCGCGCATTGCTCGCCAACATCGCCAGCCTCGGGGTTCGTGTGGCCATCGACGACTTCGGTACCGGCCACTCGTCGCTCAGCTACATCAAACGCTTCAACATCGACACGCTGAAGATCGACCGTTCATTCGTGCGCCAGATCACCAACGACGACGAGGACACGGCGATCGCCACCGCGGTAATCGCCTTGGGGCGCAGCCTGGAGCTGAAGGTGGTGGCGGAGGGTGTCGAAACGCTGCACCAGGCCGACTACCTGCGCGCGCTCGGCTGCGACGAGATTCAAGGCTACCTTCTCAGCCGGCCGCTTTCGTCAGAGCAGCTCGTGACCTGGCTCGCGAGGTACCGCAGCGCACAAGTCCTCGGTGTCGGTGAGAGGGGGTTGGGCAGCGAAGACTCGCGGGTCGCCGAGCTCATCACGCTGAACCTCCCCGAAGAGGCTGCATTGGCCGGTTGAGGCGCGGCCCGGTTCTCGCAACCTTACTTTGCAACGGCCGCTGCTGGCGCAGAACCGGAACGCGGCGTGCTCCCCGGATGAAAGCCCAGCAGCGCCAGCATCACGAAGAAACCGACGACATACGCCACGGCGACGAACCAACCGTGGCGCAGCCACTGCCCGACCGAGCGTGCCTCGGGGTACATGTTCGCCAACGCCACCCCGGCCGACGAGCCGAACCAGATCATCGATCCGCCAAAGCCGACCGCATAGGCGAGGAACCCCCAGTCGTATCCGCCCTGGTTGATGGCGAGCGCGGTGAGCGGGATGTTGTCGAAGACTGCTGAGAGAAATCCCAGGCCAAGCGCCGCCTGCCAGGATGCGGCGGGCAGATGTTCCACCGGCATCATCGAAGCACAAAGCACGAGAGAGAGCAGAAACACCGAGCCCTTGAACGCACCCGGCAGCAGCGACCAGTCGGGCCTGCGCAGCGTCATCGTGAGCAGAACCGCGGCCCAGACCGCCGCGCCGAGAAACGGAAAGGCGTCGGACACTTCATTGAAGCGCGTGTTCACGACGACGTTGACGACCACCGCCGCAAGCAGAATGAATGCCACCACACCGACCCGTGTCCAGTCGACGCTCGCGCCTGCGCTGGCGTCGGTCTGAATCGGCGAGTACGCCTGTTGTTTCAGCGAAGCCGGAATGCCGCACACGACGAGCGCGACCGTCGCCGCGATGTAGGCCTCGAGCACTTCGAGCGGCGAGATCCCGGCGATCCACATCATCGTCGTCGTCGTGTCGCCGACCACACTCCCCGCGCCACCGGCATTCGACGCTGCGACGATTGCCGCCAGGTAGCCGATGTGCACCTTGGCGCGAAACACGGTGTGCGCAATGGCGCCGCCGATCATGGCGGCGGCAATGTTGTCGAGAAAGCCCGACAGCACGAACACCAGAACCAGCAGGACGAAGCAGCCTTTCCAGTCGTTGGGCAAGTAGCGCGGCAGCACCGCCGGAATCTGGCTCTCTTCGAAGTGCTTGGCGAGCAGCGCGAAACCGAGCAGCAGCAGCAGCAGGTTGATCAGGATCACCCACTCATGCGTGAGGTGCGACAAGAAGCCGGGCAGGCCGGCGCCTGTCTTGAACGGCGAAACCAGAACCTTGTACGCGGCGATCACGATCGCGCCACCCAGCGCGACCCGCAGCGTGAATTGGTGAAACAGGGCCACGCCCGCGAGCACCACGGCAAACAAGATGAACTCGACCGGAATCGTCGCCAGCGTGGGCCCGGTGAACGCAAGGCCTGGCGCGCTGAATGCGAGGGTAGTAGGGAGAAGGAGCAACGCTCCAAGCGCGACCGCGCGGCGCAGCGCTGCACGCGCCGTGCATGAACATCGCACCATGTTGTTGCTCCTCTTATGCTTGTTCGAGTCGAGCGCGATTCTAGGAGGCTGTCGGGCTGTAGAGTGACCGGCCCATATTGCTGCGGAGCAACAATGAGGCCTTGAAATCGCCGTCGGACCTTCTATACTTCGAGTTATGTTGCGCCGCACCAAAGGCGTGGCAGCCGATCAACAGACAGTACACAGGAGTGCGAACCATGCTCACCGCTGAACAAGCCCTTGCCGCTCAAAGGGCGAATGTCGAAACCCTCTTTGGCCTGACGAACACCGCGTTCGAAGGCGTCGAGAAGCTGGTTGAACTTCACCTGCAGGTGGCCAGGACGGCGATGTCCGAAATGGCCCAAACCGCGAAGGCCGCGATGTCGGTCAAGGACGCGCAAGAGCTGATGGCGCTCCAGGCCGGTCTGCTTCAACCCGCTGCCGAAAAGGCCTCGGCTTACACGCGTCACGTCTACGACATCACCACAGCAACCAGCGCCCAGGTGGGCAAGGTTGCCGAGGCTGGCGTCGCGCAGGCGCAGCAAAAGCTCGTCGCCTTGATTGACGGTGCGACCAAAAACGCCCCGGCCGGGAGTGAAAACGTCGTCGCCTTCGTCAAGTCGGCCGTCGCCGCGGCGAACAACGCATTCGACGGCGTGCAGCGCGCGACGAAACAGGCCACTGAAGTGGCCGAGGCCAACTTCCACGCATTGACCGCGACTGCGGCGAAGGCGACGCAATCGGTCAACAGGGGCAAGCGGGCCGCGTAAGAAGGCGGCCTCTCCAGGTCGGGTGGGGCGGCAGTTGTTGAAAAATCTCTGCCCGGTGCCTTGAACTTTCGAGTCGCCCGCCGATCTGACCTGGACCGCAGGCGTTGCCTGCGGCTCCCTGAAAGGTTGTCTCCTCGGTACCATGCGGTACCTTCCGGCCCGGTGCCCACCGGGCCGTTTTATTTTGTCGGGCCCTTGTTTCGACCGGCAGCAGCCCGGCGAATCAACGCGTTTTCGAAGCGATTCGCGCTGTCAAGTCCGCAATCTGGGCTCGGGCCGCGTCGCGCCCGGCCTGAATGGAACGCTTGCGCGATGCGAAATCGGCGCTCGAGACGCCGGCAAGCCTCGGCCTGACAACGATGTCGGCTTCGCGCAACTCGAAGTTGTTGATGCTGCGGCCCATGATGGCGAAGGTCTGCAGCAGCATGCGCATCGCATCGCCGGTCGGGTTGCCCTCCGGCGGGCTCGAGATATCGACCGCGATCACGACCTCGGCGCCCATTTGGCGCGCAAACCGCACCGGCACCGGCGCGACCAGGCCGCCGTCAACGTATTCGCGCCCGCCAATGCTCACGGGCTGAAACACCGCGGGCACCGCGCTCGACGCGCGCACCGCCGTCCCGGCGTCGCCCACCTCGAAAAGAATCGCCTGGCCGTTGTCCAGATCCGTGGCGACGATCCCGAGCGGAATTCGCATTTGTTCAATCGTCCGGCTCGCGGTATGGTCACGCACGAACTTGGCGAGCGCCGCGCCACGAATCAGCCCTCGGCCGGGGTAAGACCAGTCGGTCAGCGTCGATTCGTCCATCGCGTCGGCCAGGCTGCCAAGTTCGGCTCCTGTCTTGCCAGCCGCGTAGAGCGCCGCGACCAAGCTTCCCGCTGAGGTGCCGACGATGAGGTCGGGTCTGATGCCATGCTCTTCGAGGACCTGAATCACGCCGATGTGGGCGAAACCCCGCGCCGCCCCGCCCCCGAGCGCCAGGCCGATCTTGGGTGGGCGGGGCGGAGGTTTGGGGCTTCTGAGGGGCTGTTCCACCGGGGCAACATCGGCGCCAGCCGGGCGTTGGTCCGGGGCTTTGGGCGCGCTGGTGCAGCCAGACCAGCAAAGCAACAAGCCAGATCGAGGCGACCAGGCGGCCCGGTGCAGTGCGGAATTGCGCAAGGCGCGACTGGCGGTTTGATGCGCAGCGTCCATGGGAAATTCTAGGAGCCCGGCCTGCCGGTCTCTATATTCTTCATTCGAATTAACTTCGAACAAGTATGTACTTGTTGGATATAACGACGCTGAATAAAGTCGCGGAAACATCACGGCATCGTCGCCGCTCACACTCGAACCGCATCGACCGATGGACTTCGCAGCAACTCTGATCGGCTTCGGCGTCGGCGCGATTGTCGGCATGACGGGCGTCGGCGGTGGTTCGCTGATGACGCCGCTGCTGCTTTCGGTATTCAAACTGAACCCCGCAGTTGCGATCGGCACCGACCTGTGGTTCGCTGGCCTCACAAAATTCGCCGGTGCCGCTTCGCATCATCGCGCCGGCCATGTCGACTGGTCGATCAGCACTCTGTTGTTGGCCGGCAGCGTTCCGGGTGCGTTGGGAACGATAGCCGCCATGCACGCGACGGGCATCACCCAGGCGTGGTCGGGTGCGCTGACGTTTTCACTCGGCATTGGGCTCTTGTTGACCGCCGTCGTCGTCGCCTTCCGGGGGGCGTGGCAGGGCGTTGGCCTGCGCCTGGAGCGTTGCCTTGCGCCTTCGCACCGGCCCGTGGTGACGGTTCTGTTCGGCTTGATCCTGGGAGTCCTGGTCTCGCTCAGTTCAATCGGCGCCGGAGCGATCGGCGCCACGCTCATCATGCTGCTTTACCCGCGCCTCGAGTCGCACCGGGTGGTCGGAACCGACATCGCCCACGCCGTCCCGCTGACCCTGATTGCCGGGATTGGCCATGCCTCGCTGGGGCATGTGGACTGGAACTTGCTGATCGCCTTGCTCGTGGGGTCGATTCCTGGAATCTGGTTCGGTGCCCAATTGACCCGCGCCATGCCCGAGCGTCTGGTGCGGTCCCTGTTGTGCGCTTCGCTCCTGATGGCCGGAATCAAAGTGATTCATTGAGGTTGATTGACCATGTACCAGTACACCGATTTCGACCGTTCCTTCGTGCGCCAACGCGCCGCGCAGTACCGCGATCAACTGCAGCGCCACCTCGCAGGCCGGCTCGGCGACGACGAGTTTCGCCCGCTGCGATTGCAAAACGGCTGGTATGTGCAGCGCCACGCGCCGATGCTGCGGGTTGCCGTGCCCTACGGCGAAATCAGTTCTGCGCAGCTGCGCGCCCTGGGTCGGATCGCGCGCGAGTTCGACCGCGTCGACATCGGCACACCGCAGGAGCACGGTGGCTTTGGCCACTTCACGACGCGGCAGAACGTCCAATTCAACTGGATCCCCCTGACCCGCAGCGCTGACGTGATGGACGCGTTGGCCGCGGTGGACATGCACGGCATCCAGACCAGCGGCAACTGCATTCGCAACATCACGAGCGACGCCCTGGCCGGCATCGCACCCGATGAAGTGGTCGACCCGCGGCCTTACTGCGAGGTCCTGCGCCAGTGGAGCACGTTGCACCCGGAGTTTGCCTTTCTGCCGCGCAAGTTCAAGATCGCCGTCACCGGCGCGAAAGAAGACCGCGCCGCGATCGCCTGGCACGACATCGGCCTGCAGCTCCTGAAGGACGACGCGGGCGAAGTCGGCTTCAAGGTGCTCGTCGGCGGCGGCATGGGCCGAACACCGGTGATCGGCAGCGTGATCCGCGAGTTCTTGCCGTGGCAGCAAATCCTCGTCTTCATCGAGGCCATCGTGCGCGTCTACAACCGCTACGGCCGGCGCGACAACCTGTACAAGGCGCGCATCAAGATTCTCGTCAAGGCCGAGGGGCAAAAATTCATCGACGCGGTGAACGTCGAATTCGGTCACATTCTGAACGATGACGTCGACGGCAGCGCTCATCTCATTCCGCAGGCCGAACTCGACCGCGTGGCGCGCAGCTTCGCCCTGCCTGCCGGGATTTCGCAGGTGCGCGCGGCGGCCAAGGTTCTGCGTGAAGAGTTCCAACCGAACGCGGCGTATTCGCGCTGGCTCGCGCGCAACGTGCAAGCGCATCGCCTGCCGGATTGCCGCGCCGTGACGCTGTCGTTCAAGCGCGCCGGCCAGGCGCCCGGCGACGCAACGGCTGACCAGATGGACGCAGCCGCAGACATCGCCGAACGCTTCAGCCACGGTGAGATGCGCGTCACGCACGACCAGAACCTGCTCCTGCCCTGGGTCCATGAAACCGACTTGCCGCAGTTGTGGCACGCCGCCAAGGCACACAACTTCGCCACGCCCAACATCGGCCTGATCACCGACATGATCGCCTGCCCCGGAGGCGACTTCTGCGCGCTCGCCAACGCGCGTTCGATTCCGGTCGCGGCCGACATCGCCGAGCGCTTCACCGACCTGGACGAGCTCTATGACGTCGGCGACATCGACCTGCACATCAGCGGCTGCATCAACTCGTGCGGCCATCACCACAGCGGGCACATCGGCGTGCTCGGCGTCGACAAGGACGGCAAGGAGTGGTACCAGATCTCGCTGGGTGGCTCCGACGGCTCGACGTTCAGCGGCGCGCCGGTGGCAGGCAAGGTGATCGGGCCGTCGTTTGCGGCCGATGAAGTGGCCGACGCGATCGAGGCTGTTGTCGACACCTATCGGCAACAGCGCATTGAGCGCGAGCGCTTTGTCGACACGGTGCGCCGCATCGGCATCACTTCGTTCAAGGACTCGGCGAACGCCGTGCGGCGCAGCACGGCACAGGCCCACGTGAGCTGAATGCGCGTTGCACGCTGCACTGGAACCGACCATGAAATTCATCGACGCGCGCAACGACCCCTGGCATTCACTCGGCGGCGAGGACGGCCCTCCGGTGAGCATCAATGCGCAGCCGCATTTGCTGCTCAACCTGACGCAGTGGCACGCGGCGCGCGCCCAGTGGACCCCTGGTGTGGCGGTCGGACTCCTGCTGGGCAACGACCAGGACGTGGAAGACATCGCCACCGACCTCGAGCGCTTTTCGCTGATCGCGCTGCAGTTTCCCAAATGGGTCGACGGTCGCGCCTACAGCCAGGCCAGGCTGTTGCGTGCACGCTACCGCTTCAAGGGTGAGATCCGCGCCACCGGCGAGGTCCTGGCGGACATGATTCCGCTCCTCGTTCGCACCGGTTTCGATGCGGCCGCGATGCGCGCCGACCAGTCGGTTGACGTCGCACGCCAGACGCTGGAGGGATTTCGCGCCCACTACCAAGGCGACGTGTACGCCAGGCAGCCGCTGTTCGCGCTGCCGCCCGGTGCAGCCGATGCGCTGGCCAAGGAGGCGGTTCGCGAATTCGTCAATCAAGGGGCTTCGATTTGAGTGCCACGGCCGCGCCGAGCGCCTCCGCGCTGTACGACCGGCCTACCCCGGGTTACGGGAGTCGTGTCGCGCACGCGATCGCCGTCCTGCAAAGTGCCGCGGCGGAGCACTCGACGCACATCGTGCAGGCGACGAGCCTGGGCGCCGAAGACATGGTGATCACCGATTTGATCTCGCGTCACCACCTGGGGATCGGCCTCGCGACGCTCGACACCGGGAAATTGCACGCCGAGACGCTCGCGTTGATCACGCGCATCGAGCAGCACTACGCCGTCAACGTGGAGCGCTTCGCTCCAGCTCCCGGTTCAGTGATTGAATTCGTTCGCTTGAACGGCGAAGACGCGTTCTACAAGAGCGTCGAGTTGCGCAAAGCCTGCTGTGCGCTGCGCAAGCTCGAACCCTTGGAACGAATGTTGGCCGGCAAGCGCGCGTGGTTGACCGGCTTGCGCCGCGAGCAATCGGGGGCGCGCGGTGGCGTGTTGTTCAGCGAACGCGATCCGCAGGGGCGCGTCAAGATCAATCCGCTCGCCGACTGGGCCTGGACCGACGTGTGGCACTACATCTCGACCCACGGCGTGCCCTACAACCCGCTGCACGATCAGTTCATGCCGAGCATCGGCTGCGCGCCGTGCACCCGCGCCATCGCCGTGGGCGAGGACTTTCGCTCGGGTCGCTGGTGGTGGGAGCAGGGCGGCGCCAAGGAATGCGGGCTGCATACTCAAGGCGTCGAGCCCAGCGCAAAGGGACCTGAGGCATGAACGCGCTGCAACGGGTCGGGCAACTCCTGCCGCAAATTGACCAAAGTCATCTGAACTGGCTTGAAGAGGAAGCCATCTTCATCCTGCGCGAAACGGTCGCCGCGTTCGAACGCCCGGCGCTGCTGTTTTCCGGAGGCAAGGATTCCTGCGTCGTACTCAGGCTGGCCGAGAAAGCATTCAAAAACAAGGGCGACCGACCCGGCGAGTACCTGGGGCGCTTGCCGTTTCCGCTGCTGCACGTCGACACCGGCCACAACTTCCCCGAAGTCATCGAGTTCCGCGACCGGCGTGTCGCACAGATGGGCGAGCGGCTCATCGTGCAAAGCCTGGGAGATTCGATCCGGCGCGGCACCGTGCGTCTGTCACACCCGGGCGAGTCGCGCAACGGGCATCAGACAGCGGCGCTGCTCGAAGCGATCGAAGAACACCGTTTCGACGCCCTGCTCGGCGGCGCGCGGCGCGACGAAGAAAAGGCGCGAGCCAAGGAGCGGATTTTTTCGCACCGCGACAGTTTCGGCCAATGGCAACCGAAGGAACAGCGCCCGGAGTTGTGGACCTTGTTCAATACACGCATCAAGGCCGGCGAGCACATGCGCGCTTTTCCGATCAGCAACTGGACCGAACTCGACGTCTGGCTCTACATCGCGCGCGAGGCCATCCCGCTGCCGGGCCTTTACTTCAGCCACTCGCGCCAGGTGATCCGGCGCAACGGTCTGCTCGTGCCGTTGACCGAGGTCACGCCGGCGTCGCCGGGTGAGTCCGTCGAGTCCATCGACGTGCGCTTTCGCACCGTCGGCGACATGACGTGTACCTGCCCCGTCGCGAGCCAGGCGACCGATGCGAACGAGATCGTCGCCGAGACGCTGCTCGCGACCGTCAGCGAACGCGGCGCGACGCGAATGGACGACCGCACGTCGGACGCGTCGATGGAGAAGCGCAAGAAGGAAGGGTATTTTTGATGCAAGCCGTGCACACCGGCGCTCGCGCTCGGGACCACCGGGCGCTGCGCTTCCTCACTGCAGGCTCGGTCGACGACGGCAAGAGCACGCTCATCGGGCGTTTGCTCTACGACAGCCGCGCGATCCTCGCGGATCAGATCGATGCGCTGGAAAAACGCGCCGGCGCCGCGCCACGTGCAGACGGTGGGCCGGCGTTCGATCTCTCGCTGCTCACCGACGGCCTCGAAGCCGAACGCGAGCAGGGCATCACGATCGACGTGGCGTTCCGCTACTTCGCAACAAGCAAACGCAAGTTCATCATCGCCGACGCACCCGGTCACGAGCAATACACGCGCAACATGGTGACGGCCGCCGCAGGCAGCGATGCGGCGGTGGTGCTCGTTGACATCACCAAGCTCGACTTGAGCGGTCCCAGCGTGAAACTGCTGCCGCAAACGCGTCGCCATGCCTTGCTCGCTGCGCTGCTGCGCGTGCCGAACATCGTGTTCGCGGTGAACAAGGTCGACGCCGTCGACAAACCGGACGCTGCCTATGGCGCGGTGCGCCAGGCCTTGCTCGAATTCGCCGCGCAGGCCGGAATCGACGTCGCCGCGGTGATTCCCGTGTCGGCGCTGCGTGGCGACAACGTCGCGCAACCGCTCGTGGCATCTTGGTACGACGGCCCGTCGCTGTTGCAGGTGCTCGAGTCGCTGCCCGCTGCGCAGGAGCCCGACAGCGGCGAGTTCCTGCTGCCGGTGCAGTACGTGGCGCGCGAGGGCGAGGGCACCGGCCATCAAGCGCGCACGCTGTGGGGGCGGATTGCGCAAGGCGGCGTCAGATGTGGCGACTCGGTGCAGGTGTTTCCGAGCGGCATGCAGGCGACGGTCGCGCAAGTCCGGGTGGCGGGAGAGAAGGTCGACGCAGCGCGCGTCGGGCAGTCGGCGGGGCTCGTTCTGGACCGGCAGCTCGACGTGTCGCGTGGCGACTGGATCGGCGCGCCCGGCAGTTTGCAGGAGGCGACGCAGTTTTCCGCCACACTCGCGTGGATGGACACCGAACCCGCCGTCGTCGGCCGCAAGTACCTCGTGCGGCATGGGAATCGCTGGGTCGCCGCGCGCATCGTCGCGATTCAAAGTGTTCTCGACATTCACTCTCTCGAGGCGAGCGCAGCGAACCGGCTCGCGGTGAATGAAATCGGCCATGTGATCGTGCAGACGCAGCAGGCGCTGCCGGTCTGCGCCTATGCGCAGAACCGCGTCGGCGGTGCATTGATCGTCGTCGATCCGGCGAGCCACCGCACCAGCGGTGCGCTGCTCGTGAAGGCTGCGGTGTAGGCGATGGGCGACGTGATTTTCATTGGTGCCGGCCCCGGCGCGGCAGACCTGATCACGCTGCGCGGCGCGCGCAGGCTGGCGCAGGCGCAGGTGGTGCTGTTCGACGCGCTCGTGGACCCGGCGTTGCGCGAGCTCGCGCCGACTGCGCGCTGGGTGAACGTGGGCAAGCGCGGGTTTTCGCACAGCACGGGTCAGGCGGCGATCAATGCCTTGCTCGTCAAACACGCGAGCGAATCGCAGGTCGTGGTGCGGCTCAAGGGCGGTGACCCGAGTGTCTTCGGCAGGCTCGAAGAAGAGATCGACGCGCTCAACGCCGCGGGCATTGAATCCGAAGTGGTTCCCGGTGTCACGGCGGCGCTCGCCGCCGCCGCAGCGGCACAGCGCCCGCTCACGCGGCGCGGGCGCGGGCGCAGTGTCAGCCTGAGCACGGCGATGACGCTCGAGCGCCAGGTCCAGGCGCAGCGCAGCGCCGACACCGAGGTCTACTACATGGCGGGTCGCCAGCTGGCCGCGCTCGCGCGCCGGCTGCTTGCCGCGGGATGGCCGGCGGATGCTCCCGTCTGCGTCGTTTCCCGCGCCGGCTGGCCCGACGAGTTGCACTCGGAGCATCGGCTTCACGCGCTCGGCCAGGCGAGCCTGCTGCACAGCGGGCGACCGAGCGTCGTGATCGTCGGAGCCGGTGCGTCGGCACTCGACGCGAAGCCGCGGACCGTTGGACGCCACGCGCAAAGCAGCGACGACCTTGCGACAGTGGTGGGAAAGATCAAGCCCTAGAATTCACGCCGTCCCCTTGAACTGCGTGGTTGTGCCGAAAGCGCAACCCTTTCTTGGCGCGCAGCTCCCCATCAACCCAAGAGTCTTTTCCATGACCCACGTCGTCCTCGAATCGTGCATCCGCTGCAAGTACACCGACTGCGTCGACGTCTGTCCGGTCGATTGTTTTCGCGAAGGGCCGAACTTCCTGACGATCGATCCGGATGAATGCATCGACTGCGCGGTGTGCATTCCCGAGTGCCCGGTGAATGCCATCGTTCCCGAGGAAGACGTTCCCGGCGACCAGCAGCACATGATCAAGCTGAACGTCGAATTGGCGAAGAAGTGGCCGAGCATCACCAAGCGCAAGACGCCGCTGCCCGATGCCGACGAATGGAAAGACCGAACCGGCAAGCTCGGCGAACTCATCAAGTGACATCAGGGAAGGCGCGGCGAGGCGCATGGAAGTCCAGTTGAACGAAGAAGTGCTGCGCACCGCGGGTGCGCACGACGGGCCGATCGAAACCGACGCGCTCATCGTCGGCGCCGGGCCGGTCGGGCTGTTCCAAGTGTTTGAACTCGGCCTGCTCGAGATCAAGGCGCACATCATCGATTCGCTCGCCTACCCGGGCGGACAGTGCATCGAGCTCTACCCCGACAAGCCGATCTACGACATCCCCGCGGTGCCGATGTACACCGGCAAGGAGCTGACGCACAACCTGCTCCGGCAGATCGAACCGTTCGGCGCGACTTTCCACCTGAACCAGGAGGTGAGCGTCGTGCAGAAGCAGGACGACGGGCGCTTTCACGTCGAGACGTCCAAAGGGACGCGTTTCCTGGCCCGGACGATTTTCATCGCCGGAGGTGTGGGCTCGTTCCAGCCGCGATTGCTCAAGGTCGACGGCCTGGACAAGTACACCGACACGCAACTTTTCTACCACGTGCGGAGTCCGGCGCAGTTCGCCGGCAAGAACCTCGTCATCGTCGGCGGTGGCGATTCGGCGCTCGATTGGGCACTCAATTTTGTGCAAGCCGGTCCGCACCAGGCCGAGAGCGTGATCCTGCTGCACCGGCGCGACGGCTTCAAGGCGGCACCCGCGAGCGCCGCGCGCATGCGCGAGTTGTGCGACGCGCTGGAGATGCAGTTCATCGTCGGCCAGGTCACCGGCATCGACGAAGCGGCCGGCCGCTTGAGCGGTATCAAGGTGACGGGCAGCGACGGCGTGACGCGCCTCGTGCCACTGGACATGCTGCTCGTGTTCTTTGGCCTGAGCCCCAAGCTCGGCCCGATCGCGCAGTGGGGCCTGAGCCTGGAGCGCAAGCAGGTCGTCGTCGATACCGAGAAGTTCGAGACCAGCACGCCGGGGATCTTCGCCGTCGGCGACGTGAACACCTATCCGGGAAAGAAGAAGCTCATCTTGTCCGGGTTTCACGAGGCCGCGCTCGCTGCGTTCGGCGCCGCCCCGTACGTGTTTCCGGACAAGCGCATTCAGCTTCAGTACACGACGACGAGTCCGAAGCTGCACAAGGTACTGGGTGTGGAGACACCGACCTTCGATTGACCATCGCATCGTGCATGCAACCGGGCCGCGAATGCGGCCCGTCTCAATTCACCGATAATCCAGCCGCGACGCTTCAAGCGTCGCATCCGCTAGGGGTGTTGAGCCGTTCATCGACGGTTCGACTGAGAAAGTCCCTTTGAACCTGACTGAGGTAATCCTCGCGCAGGGAAGCTTGTTCCGTAGCGCCGCGTTCTGCGGTGGATTCGATTCCAGCCGACCTGCCATCGACTCGTGGAGAACACGATGGCAAAGCGTTGTTTGACAATTTCCGGCGGCGCACTTGTCGCGTGGGTCGCGGCTGTCGCGTGCGCGACGGCGCAGGCGCAATCCGAGGCGACGCAACTCGCTCCGGTGCTCGTGACCGGGCAGGCACCGCTCAGCCCCGGCCTGACGGGGTGGGGCGAGCTGCCGCTGGCGCGTCTGCCGCTGCAGGCCAGCGTCTTCGGTGCAGAGCAGATCAAGAACAGCGGAGCGCAGCGCCTGGCTGATCTGATTGCTTTCGACCCGGCTCTGGGTGACGCCTACAACGCCGAGGGCTACTGGGACTTCCTGACGGTGCGCGGCTTCGTTCTCGACAACCGCTTCAACTATCGGCGCGACGGGCTGCCCATCAACGCCGAGACGTCGATCGCGCTGGGCAACAAAGCGCGCATCGAGGTCTTGAAGGGCCTGAGCGGCATGCAAGCCGGCACCAGCGCGCCTGGGGGGTTGGTCAACTACGTCGTGAAGCGGCCGGGCGAGGCGCCCATCAGTTCTGCATCGCTCGAATGGCGCGAGCGCGCCAGCGTTGCCGCAGGTGTCGACCTGAGCCGGCGCTTCGGCGAAGCCGACGCGTTCGGCCTGCGCCTGAACGTTGACGCCGGCAAGGTGGAGCCCCAGGCCCGCTCGGCCCAAGGCGAACACCACCTGTTTGCCCTGGCGGCGGACTGGCGGCTGAGTTCGGCAACGCGAATCGAACTCGAAGGCGAATCGAGCCGCCGCTCGCAACCCAGCGTTCCGGGCTTCAGCATGCTCGGCAACAACGTGCCCGACGCGCGCAGCATCGACCCGCGAATCAACCTCAACAACCAGGCGTGGACGCAGCCGGTCGTGCTGGAAGGCCACACCGCGTCGCTGCGCATCACGCAGCGCCTCGCGGCCGACTGGAGCCTCGTCGCGCACGGCATGACGCAGCGCCTGCGCAGCGACGATCGCATCGCATTCCCGTTCGGCTGCACCGACCCGAACCCGCCACCGAACGGAACCTACTACGCGGACCGCTATTGCCCGAACGGCGACTTCGACCTCTACGAATTCCGCAGTGACAACGAACGGCGCCGCACCGATGCGCTGGATGTTGCCGTCTCCGGCAAGTTCGCCACCGGAGCTGTGCGCCACCAGGTGCACGCAGGGCTGCTGCGCTCGATCTACCGCGCGCGCTTCGGCCGGCAAGTCTTCGACTTCGCCGGCACCGGCAACATCACGGGAACGGCGCCAGTCGCGCCGTCGCTCGGAACGCTCAGCGAGAACACGAACCGCGACGAACGCTCGGGAGAGCTGTACCTGCGCGATGCGCTGAGCGTTGACGACAAGTCGACACTCTGGCTCGGCCTGCGCCGCACGCATCTGACCCGAAGCAGCGCGCGCACCGACGGCAACGAGGCCACCGACTACGCGCAAACCCTTCACGTTCCCTTTGTCGCGGCGAGCCATCAGTTGACCGGCACGCAGATGATTTACGCGAGTTGGGGTCAAGGCGTCGAATCGGAAGTCGTACCGAACCTGCCGATCTACACGAATCGCGGCGTCGCGCTGCCCGCCATGAAGAGCCGCCAGATCGAAGCCGGAGTGAAGGGGACCAACGAGAGTTTCGAGTGGAGCGCTTCCGCGTTTGACATCGTGCGGCCCATGGCCATCGATGTCGGCACCATCCGAGTCGTCGACGGCAAGGTAAGGCACCGCGGCTTCGAGTTGACCGGCGCAGCGCACCTCGCCGCTTGGACGCTGCGCGGCGGCACCCAGTGGCTGCGCGCCAGGCGCGAAGACAGTCAGCAACCCGCATCGAACGGCCTGCAGCCGACGAACGTGCCGGCGTTCACGCTCAAGGGCCAGGTTGCCTACGCCGTGGCCGACGTTGCCCGGCCTGAACCTGCAAGCCGACGCGGTGCGCGAAGGCCCACGCATGGTCCTGCCGGACAACAGCGCGTCCATCCCCGGTTACACCCGCTTCGACGCGACGCTGCGCTACGACATCAAGCTGGGCGAAGCGCGCTGGACGTGGCGCGCGGGCGTGGAAAACCTCACCGACAAACGCGCCTGGAAAGAGTCGCCGACCCAGTTCAGCCACGTCTATTTGTTCCCACTCGCGCCGCGCACCTGGCGCGTCTCGCTGCAAGCCGATCTTTGAGACGTGAAGCGCTGGCTATAATTCTCGGCTGTTCCTCGATAGCTCAGTTGGTAGAGCGCCGGACTGTTAATCCGTAGGTCCCTGGTTCGAGCCCAGGTCGGGGAGCCATATAAAACAACAGGTTAGCGACGCAAGTCGCTAACCTGTTTGTCTATGGTGTGACGGATTTGTGCCGTGATTTTCGGCGGGATCGGATTTTCCTCGGGGGGAAGGCGGCCATGCCGATCAGTCCGCCGTGCCACGGCTGCCGTGCGGCTCAGCGAGATACTTGCCCTATCCTCGCTCAAACATCGCAACACGCTGGCCATGCCCGACTCCCTCCGCGACCTTGCACAGCAGCTCGACAGGTTCGCTAGGGACCGGGACTGGCAGCAGTTCCATTCCCCGAAGAACCTCGCCTCGGCGCTTGTGGTTGAAGCCGGAGAGTTGCTGGAACACTTCCAGTGGCTGACAGAAGCGCAGAGCCGCGCGCTCACACCCGAGAAGCGCGACGCCGTGGGTGCCGAGGTGGCGGACGTGCTGCTGTACTTGATCCAGCTGACCAGTGCGCTGGGCATCGACCCCATCGTGGCGGCGCAGGCCAAGCTTCAGCTCAACGAGCTGAAGTACCCGGTCGATTTGGCGCGCGGCACCAGCAAGAAGTACGACGAACTGTGAGCGCCCAACCACGGTGATCATCTACCAAGCCAGCAAGAGCCAATTCCTGCATCACGCGCTGCGCGACGACATCGAAGACGTCGTGTCGCGTCACTACCGCAGCGCGACGGGCCACAGCGTCGGCCCGTCCGAGATGCAGTCCTGGAAGCACTCGCTGCTGGAGATGGCCAAGGTGCTGGGGGACGAGGAGATTCCCGAGGACGCTGGCGTGGCCATCGAATACCAGCTGCCACAAACCTCCAAGCGCATCGACTTCGTGATCACCGGCGAGGACGCCTCCGCACGAACGAAGGTCATGATCATCGAGCTCAAGCAGTGGTCGGAATCCCGCCGCAGCGACAAGGACGCCATCGTGTGGGCGCGCCGCGGCGGCCGCGCCGGTGAACGCGAGGGCACGCACCCGTCATACCAGGCCTGGTCCTACGCGGCCTACCTGCAGGACTTCAACACCGCTGTGCAAGACGGCGGCATGACGCTGCAGCCCTGCGCCTATTTGCACAACCACCCGCGCGACGGCGAGATCGATCACCCGCACTACCGCGCGCACCTCGAACGCGCACCGTTGTTCCTGGCACGTGAGCGCGCGAAGCTGCAGGCTTTCATCCGCGAACACGTGCGCCACGGCGACCGCAAGGGTGCGTTGTACGCGATCGAGAACGGGCGCATCCGCCCGTCGAAGATGTTGATCGACAGCGTGGCTGGCCTGCTCCAGGGCAAGCCCGAGTTCGTGTTGATCGACGACCAGAAGGTAGCGCACGAGACCATACTGGAAGCCGACGCGCGCGCAGGACAGAAGAAGCAGGTCGTCATCGTGCAAGGCGGGCCAGGGACGGGCAAGTCGGTAATCGCCATCAACCTGCTCGGCGCACTCATTGCACGCAAGCGCAACGTGCGCTACGTGTCCAAGAACGCAGCGCCGCGGGCCGTCTACGAGGCCAAGCTGACCGGTACATTCACCAAGACGCGCATCAGCAACCTGTTCAGCGGCTCGGGCGCGTTCGTGAACGATGAGGCCGACAGCTACGACACCTTGATAGTCGATGAGGCACACCGCCTCAACGAGAAGAGCGGGCTGTACCGCAACCTGGGAGACAACCAGGTGAAGGAACTCATCCGGTCGGCGCGCTGCACCGTATTCTTCGTCGACGATGACCAGCGGGTCACGCTGCTCGACATCGGCCACACGGAAGAACTTCGGCGCCACGCGCGCGAGCTCGGCGCCGAAGTCACCGAGTTGGAGCTCTCCTCGCAGTTCAGGTGCAATGGCTCGGACGGCTACCTAGCGTGGCTGGACAACACGCTGGACATCCGCGGGACCGCGAACCCGACCCTGGACGGCACCGAGTTCGACTTCCGTGTCTTCGACAACCCAGCCGATCTGCACGCGCTGGTCGCGCTGAAGAACCGCGCCAATAACCGCTCACGCGTCGTCGCGGGCTATTGCTGGAAGTGGCCGAGCAAGAAGGACGCGCAAGCCTGGGACATTGAAATGCCCCAGTTTGACTATCGCCGCCGCTGGAACCTGGACAAGGACGGCAGCCTGTGGATCGTGACGCCGGGGTCGGTGGAACAAGTGGGCTGCATCCACACGTGCCAGGGCCTGGAGCTGGATTACGTGGGCGTCATCATTGGCCCGGACCTCGCCTACCGCGACGGGCACATCGTGACGGATGCGACGAAGCGCGCGTCGTCGGACCAGTCGGTCAAGGGCCTGAAGTCCATGCTGAAGGCAGAGCCAGCCAGCTCACTTGCCTTGGCGGATGCCATCGTCAAGAACACCTATCGGACCCTGATGACCCGAGGCATGAAGGGATGCTACGTGTACTGCACCGATGCACCGCTGGCGGCCTACATTCGGTCGCGGTTGCGCGCGGGGTCTGCGATCACCGCTGCCGATGACGTGGAAGCCGACGCTGCTGCGGCGGCCCGTACGCCGTCGAATGTCGTGCCGTTGCGGCGGGTTTCGAAGGAAGAACGAGATGCTGGAGTGGTGGCCGCACCGGTCATCGACCTGCGATTCGCCGCCGGCGCCTTCTCGGACGCGCAGGCACTGGAGGACGGCGCGGAAGATTGGGTGGCACTGCCCGATTGGGTGCGTACGCAGCCGGGATTGTTCGTGGCCCAGGTGGTGGGCGAGTCGATGAACCGCCGAATCCCGAACGGGTCGTGGTGCCTGTTCCGCGCAAACCCGGCCGGGACGCGCGAGGGCAAAGTGGTTGTGGTCCAGCATCGCAGCATCGCAGACCCCGAGACCGGCGGGCGGTACACCGTCAAACTCTATGCGAGCGAGAAGGTGCCCGCAGAGGATGGTGGCTGGAGGCACGATCGAATCACGTTGCGGCCCGACTCGGATCGGCCCCAGTTCGAGCCGATTGTGATCAACTTGGACGACAGCGACGATGGCTTCTCCGTCGTGGCCGAGATGCTTTTTGTCTTGTCCTCTATAAGCCACTGAGGTCAGCGCGTCGGGTAGACGTGCCAGGCTCCGCAGCAATTGACCTTGCGCAGTGCTCGTGAAAGTCTTGAGACACCCTCACCCTGCACAGTGCCTCCCTGGACGTCTCTTGCTGTAGCGCCCGTGCGGGCCGAGTCACTTACGGCGCATCGCCATGGCAGCGTCGTACTCGGCCTTCAGGTCAATTCCCGTCTCCATGTCCGGGTCCATAGCCTTCATGCCCGCGTACATGATGGACACGAGGTGCATGCCTGAGAACTTGCCCGGCAGTGTGTTCAAGGTGCCATGTCTTGTTCTCTCCCTTGCTCAGGGGAGCTTGTACCAGCCATTCTGAGTTGGCCGCCCGAGGACACGCCTGTGCGGCACGATGTCGTTCACGCTGCGTCAATGAACTTACCTCAGGCCCTGCCGCTCAATCTGTTCAAAGAGATCGACAAGCAGGATCGTCGTCGAGATTTCAGTGAGGCCATACCGGCTGCAGATGACCGGCACAACCCACGCGTCCCACGCCGAGTAGAGCGCTTTCAAGCTCTGGGTTGCGTCAGCGATGTCCTCGGGCAGGCCGCAACTGGCGAAGTCGCTGAGACGGCTTTCGTCGGTGACGATGCACTCTCCGTAGTCCATGCCGAGAACAGCGAGAAAGAACTCAACCGCCGTGCACTCGAAGTCATCGATGCGCTCCTGCGCGGCGAACACCACCTTCTTCATGGCGAAGAGGTCAGCGCCCGGCGGCCCGGAAGGCCTTGCGGAACTCGCGACCGGAACGATTGCGAAACTGCGGCTTGACCACGACGGCGCCCTCGAAGACCCGCTCCAGCCACGCGGACGCGTTCTGGTCGTCTTCGATGTCGCGGATCGCTGCCGCGATCTCACGAGTCGAACGACCGCCGAGCTCTTCGAAGAGCGCGTCGCATCCGGGCTTGTACAGAGGCTCGAAAACGTCGTCAGCGGACACGAAGTCGACCGTCCCGGCATCGACCTCGGCAACCTGGCGCTTGAGGTCTTCCGACACCTCCAACTGCTCTTGCGGCCCACCATGAAATGACAGTTCCCACACCAGGCCGTGGATGACCTGGCCCAGCGTCACGTCGGCGCATCTGGCGCGCCGGATCTCGCTCATGTAGGCCTTGGCCGTGGCGTCTTCCTCGGTGATCCGAACCGCGTCCTTCACCCTGACCGGCAACGACAGCAGTTCGCGCAGCGGCGTCAGCGAGACCGACCACTCGATGCGTTCGCCCTTCTTCCTTCGTTCTTCCGGCAGGTCTTCCGCCAGTTCGTGGCCGATGCCGTGCAGCTGCAGGCGCTGCATGCCGGAGTACTCGTTCATGCTCGTGTCCAGCCCCCATTGCTGATACAGCTCGAGGAACTCGATGCCTTCATACGAAGCGCGCGCACGGGCCGGTGGTTCAACGGCACCCTTGCGCGCCTCCGCGCAGAGTTCCTCGGCGAAGTCCCGGCGGTAGAACTTCTGCAGCAGCGGGCTGGCCTCCATCAGCCGAAAGATGTCGGCCAACGTGGTCGCGGCGTGGACGGTGATGAGCTCGAACAAAAGCTCGTGGGCGCGGCCGGTGACGTCGACCTCGTTCAGTCGGCAGTCTGTGTCGTCGGGCTCCGGTCGAAAGGCTCGCATGACCAGTTGGGGGCCTGGGCGCAGGATCAGGTGCTGCATCGTGATGGCATTTTCGCAGTCGCATGCGGGATTGAGCAGTTCAATGCAGTTCGATCGCTGACCAAGGAGACGAGCCGAACCATGCCAAGCCAAACGTCGCCTGCTATGCCGACTGGAACGCATACTGAACACTGCCGTTCGAGTCGATCCACCTTGCCGCTGGCGAGCAACTGCGCCAGCACAGAGTGCACAGCTTGCTCGTCGGCGGACTGACCCAGCAGCGACTTGATGGCAGCCACCAGCTTCGCACGCTTGGTTGGCTTGCTGGTGGTCTTCCTGAGGCTAGCTAGCTAAGAAGTTATCCGTAAATAGTAAACTACCGTCCCGAGCCGCACTGCGCGCGGCGTTGGGGCGGAGCGATGACGGCCAAACGAGTTGAGTCATGGGTGGTCACGGACGATTTCTGGCAGCGAGTCGAGCCATTGATTCCGGTGCGCACGCGGCCGGCCGGCAAGGAGTTCGTTCGCAAGGCGGGGGCGGGTCGGCCGCCGAAGCCGGCGCGGCAGGTCTTCGAAGCGGTGGTGTACGTGCTTCGAACCGGCTGCCAATGGAAGGCGCTGCCCAAGGAACGGTTCGGCAGCGCCAGTGCCGTGCACAAGCGTTTTCTGGAGTGGGAGGACGCCGGCGTGTTCGAAGCCATCTGGAAGGCCGGGCTGGCCGAGTACGAGCAGATGGAGGGGATCGCTTGGCGATGGCAGAGCATCGACGGGGCCATGTTCAAGGCGCCACTGGCACAAGAAGCGGTCGGGCCGAACCCGACCGACCGGGGAAAAAAAGGGAAGCAAGCGCCATCTGCTGGTGGACGGACGTGGCGTCCCGTTGTCGCTCATCGTGACCGGAGCCAACGTGAATGACCTGACCAAGCTCGATGACGTGCTTGGCGCTATCGTGGTGAAGCGAGTGCAGCCCACGATCAGGCGCAGCAAGCACCTGTGTGCCGATGCCGGCTATCGAAGCAAGGCTACGGCAGGCATCATCGAGGCGCACGGCTACATCCCGCATGTCGTTGATCGCCGGCAGGAGAAAGAACGCAAGCGGCGCGACCCCAAGAAGAAGGCTCGGCGTTGGGTTGTCGAGGTCTGCCACAGTTGGTTCAACCGATTCCGCAAACTACTCGTTCGCTACGAGAAACTCGAACGAAGCTTCGTCGCGCTCAACCACATCGCCGCGGCCATCATCGCGTTCCGCAAGGTACCGCTGAAGGTCAACATTATTTATGGATAGGCTCTAAGCTACAACGTGGCTGATGGCCTTCTTCAGATCAATCACTGAACTTACATTGACAGCAGGGGCCGCACTGGATGTCGAGGCAACGGAGGCGGTGGTCGGTGCCGCCGCGGGTGACGCAGTCTTCTTCGTCGCAGCGGCCTTCTTTGCAGCCGGCACCTTCTTTGCCTGGACCTTCGCCACTGGGGACGATGGCAGTTTCGCGACGGCCTTCTTCGCCGCTGGTTTGGTGGGCACCTTCTTCGCAGCCACCTTCTCGGCCGGAGCGGCCTTCTTGGCTGCACTGCTCGCCGATGCCGCCTCGACAACGGCACCGGACTTGCCGAAGCCAACCTGACGCGCCGAGAACCCCAACTCTGCCGCGTGCTCCAGCATGGGCGCATAGCCCTTGTCGTTGGACACGACGACGAATCGCGCGTCGGGATGGCGGGCAGCGATGTAACCCATGTAGAACGAGAGGTGGAAGTCCAGCGCGTTCTTGCACGTGCGCGCGATCTTCACCGGCGTCGCCTTCTCGCCGAATGACGCGTGCTTTGCGGCCACGCCCTTCTGGTTCGGCCCATGAAAGAGCCAGATGTCGGTGACGTCGGGCACCAGGGACCGGATGTCGGCATCTTTGGGTTGCACGTTCTCCCAATCCACCAGCACGTGGGTCTCGGTGTCCCCGGCGGCACCTGTACCCACCCGGAAGCCAGGCAGGCCGGGCCGCAGCGGCGGGTGCTTCTTCGAGTTCTTGACGAGCTTGCGTCCGACAGCGCGTTTCAGGTCGATGCCCGTGTGGTCGGCAATCTGCACCAGGTACAGCAGCACGTCGGCCACCTCGTCCGCAACCTGCTCCTGCAACACGAGGTCGCCGCGCGCGGCCTGCGACTGCTCGGGCGTCATCCACTGGAAGATCTCGGCCAACTCGGCCGCCTCCACCGTCAGCGCCATGGCCAGGTTCTTCGGCGTGTGAAACGGCTGCCATTCGCGCTCGGCGGCGAACTCGCGCAGCGTGGTCTGCAGGGCTTTCAGGTCCAACGGCGGTCTCCCTCAGGCAGTCGACAGTTCTCGGTCTTGTGGCCCCAAGCCTCGGCGCTTTCCGACCCAGCTTGTGGCATCTGCTCGGCGAAGGGTGCTTGCTTGTCCGTGGTGGGTGTGGGCCGAGCACGCCGGGCCAATGGCGACAGCTTCGCACAGGTGACGTTCGATTCCTGGCCGAGAACCCGGCGCGCAGCGGGCCGGCTGGCCAGCCGTTCTTTGGGAAAGTCGGACGAAATCAAGCACAAGTGGCTTGTTTATGGACAATTGGAGCGTACTCAACGCGCGAAATGTGATGAATCTGGACAACGGCTGAAGCATCAAAAGAAGTTGTTTTTGGACAAACAGAGCCCGTTCGTGGCATTCTATGGACACTTCTTCAGAAACCGCAGCCGCAAAGCGCTCATTCATGGACACGCTGCCCGAGATCCTGTTCAGTCAGGGCACAGACCAGGCTCAGTCCAAGCGCGTGCGCCGCCTGGCTGCCGACGGGCACCTGCGCAAGCTCTACGCAGGCGTCTACACCTCCAATCTGGACGCGCCGGCCGAGTCGGTGGTGCTGCGCCACTGGCGCGCCATCGTCGGCCATCTGCTGCCCGGCGGCGTGATCTCGCACCGCTCAGCGTTCGACAGCCGGCCTCAGGCCGGCAAGCTGCTTGTCACACGCGGCAGGACGCGCCGCAAGCTGGAGCTGCCGGGGTTGACCGTCGAGGTGCTGCCCGGACCGCCAGCCGTCACCGATGGCGCCGCGCGGGATGTGCCCTACGGCTCGCTGTTCCTGGCCAGCGAGCCCCGGCGGTTCCTGGAGAACCTGGGTCGGGGTCGTGGCTGGTCCGAGCGCGTGCTGCCTCAGCAGGAAGTCGAGGTGCAACTCGACAAGATGCTGGCCCTGCGCGGCGAGCACAGGCTGAACGATCTGCGCGATGCATGTCGAACCCTGGCCGGCTCGCTGGACATGACCACTGAGTTCGCGCGCCTGGACGGCATCGTCGGCGCGCTGCTGGGGACGCACGCTGCGCGCAAGCTGTCGGCGCGACAGTCCCTGGCGCGCGCCGCCGGCCGACCATACGACCCGAGCCGCCTCGATCTGTTCGACACGATCTTCTCGGTACTGAACCGCGAGGTGTTTGCCGCCATCGCTGACCCGGCCCCCGCCGGCCCCGCACGCGAGAATTTTGCCTTCTTCGAGTCGTACTTCTCCAACTACATCGAAGGCACGACGTTCACTGTCGCCGAGGCCGAAAGCATCGTCTTCGACGGTCGGATCATCGAGAGCCGCAGCGCGGACTCGCACGACATCCTCGGCACCTTCGCGGCAGCGACACGCTCGCCCTGGCGCGACCGACCGGCACAGGATGCCGACGGATTCCTGGCCTGGCTCAAGAGCGTGAATGCGCAGGTCATGCAGCAGCGGCCTGACAAGAGGCCCGGCGAGTGGAAGGACCAGGTCAACCAGGCGGGCTCGACGGTCTTCGTGTTGCCCGAGCTGGTGCCCGGCACCTTGCGTGAGGCCTTCGAGCGCATCCTGGCGCTGGTGGACCCCCTGGCGAGGGCACTGATGACGATGTTCGTCGTCAGCGAGGTGCACCCCTTCATCGACGGCAACGGGCGTACCGCACGGCTGGCGATGAACTGCGTGCTCAGCGCCGCGGGCCTGACCCGCATCATCGTGCCGACCGTCTACCGCGAGGACTACCTGCTGCCGCTGAAGGCTCTGAGCAACAACGCCGATGCGAGACCCTTCGTGGCCGCAATGACACGTATCCAGTCCTGGTCGGCCGCGTTCGACTATGGCGTGCCGCGTGATCAGCTCCGCGCTCGACTGGCTGCGTGCCATGCGTTCGAGGAGGACTTGAAGAGCTATCGGCTGGTGTTCCCTGAACGGCCTGGGTGAACGCTGGCCGGCGTCGTCGACGATGGAAGAGGCGCAAGCGCTGGTCCATCACCCTGCAGGTGGTCGGAGATGAAGAGGTCGCCAGCCGAGGTTTCCACCCGGTATCCCATGGCGCGATAGCCGACCTGGCGTTTCGACCACATCCTCATCAGCGCCGGATGACCTGAGTCGACGAAATCCACGATCCGCACGTGCGTCTTATCCGCGTGCTCGCGGTGCAGGCGGCCAGCGTATTGCTGGAGGGTGCCCTTCCACGAGATCGGCATCGCCAAGATCAGAGTGTCGAGCGGCGGGTGGTCGAATCCCTCGCCAACCAACTTGCCGGTGGACAACAAGACTCGCGGCGCGTCTGGCGCCAGCGCTTCCAGTGTCGCCAGCACGGCCGCGCGCTGCTTCTTCGACGAACGGCCTTGCAGCGTGACCAGGTTCTGGACCAGCCCGCTCAAGGCCGCACCGATTGCGGCGAGATGCTCCGTGCGCTCGGTCAGGACCAGAACCTTCCGCCCCTGCAGATAGGCGTCGACGATCTCCCCGACGATGCGGGCCGTACGAGCGTCATCGACCGCCAGTGTCCGGAAGACCTCCTGGATTCCGGCGTCGGAATGCACGACGATCGCTGTCGACAGGAAGCGCGGCGTCACCTCCAGCGTCTGCGGTGCACCTTCCGGCTTCGCCGCGGTGTGCCGGATCGGACCGCACTGCATGAAGATGATCGGCTGCTGACCGTCGCGCCGTACTGGAGTAGCCGTCAGGCCGAGCACGTACTTGGCCTTGGCCCGCTTCAGGATCGCTTCGAACGAGAAGGCCGACAGATGGTGGCATTCGTCGACGATGACGTGGCCGTAGTTCTCGACCAAGGCGCTGACCTCGCCTTGGCGTTGACCCCTCCCAACAAGAGACTGCATCACGGCAACGTCGATCCTGCCGGTCGGCTTGGCCTTGCCACCGCCGACGGTGCCGACGACGTCCGGACCAACGCTGAGAAGCGACTGCAGGCGCTCCTTCCACTGCCTGAGCAACTCGATGCGATGGACGAGCACCAGAGTATTCACGCCACGGCTGGCGATCATCGCAGCGGCTGTCACTGTCTTGCCGAAAGCTGTCGGCGCGCACAACACGCCGGTGTCGTTCTTCAGCATGGCTTTGGCTGCCGCCTGCTGGTCAGGCCGCAACGTGCCGACGAACGTAACCACCAGAGGTTCGCCCGTCGAGCGTTCGTCCCGCAGATCGCAGCGGATACCTTGATCCCGAAAGAGTTGTTGAACTGCATCCAGGCAACCGCGTGGCAGGCCGATGTGTTGCGGGAAGTTCTCGGCGCACCCGATGACTCGGGGCTTGTCCCACACCGGCATGCGCATGGCCTGCGCCCGGTAGAACTCAGGGTTCTGGAAGGCGGCCAGGCGCACCAGTCGGTTCGCGAGCGGTTGCGGCAGTTGTGCCTTCGCTGCATAGACCAGATTGGCCAGCGTCACCGCGACCGACTCGGGCATCGGACCAGCCAATCGCTGCGTGGCCGACGAGCGCGGCTTCCACGGCTCCAGCGAGTCCTCGTCGGCCACGAAGGTCACGTCGAGCGGGTGCGATCCACCCGTCGCTCGAAGAATCGTCGGCTCGATATCTCGCGGCGCCATCGGCTCGATGGATGCCAAGTACCCCCATTGATCCGGAAACGCCTGTAGCGCATCGTCGACGAACACGCTGCGCCCTTGCTCGCGAGGCTGCTTCTGCAGCGGTAACGCGATCAGGTTGCCGAAGCCGCCTTTGGGCAGGGTGTCCTGGCTCGGAAATAAGCGGTCGTAGGCCCGACTTCCGCGCTTTTCGACCCGCTTTGCGCGCTCAGTCGTTGTGAATCAATGACTTATGTTCGCCGGGCACTACGTTTTTCGGTCCCGAGGGTGTGGCCGATGTAGTGCCCGCAGGTGGGGTTGGCGATGGGAGTCTTCGATCAGCTGCGATCCACCTCGACATCGAGATTGCGTTTGAGGCCAAACGCCTTGTAGATGCGTGCCGCGTCGTGCCCGAAGACGCTGGGCAGGCGGTACTTGGCCTTCGTGGTCTTGTGCTGCACGATGCTGGCCTGCACGTCGTGCAGGACGGCGCGGATGCGCTGCACGCTCATCGAGCCTTGCGCCAGCCCGATGCGCTGCTGGGCGTGGCGCGTCAGCGCGAAGGCCAAATAGCACAGACCGATGTGGGCGGCGATGCGCTCGGGCTTGAAGTGGTAGATCGGGCGCACGGCCAGGCCGTGCTTGAGCGTGCGAAACGACTCCTCGATGACCCAAAGCCGGCGGTAGCGCGCCAGCAGTTCGCGAGCCCGGCTCGTGCGGTCGTTGGTGACGATGGCGTGCAGCCCGTCCCAGGCCGCGTCGTTGGCGATTCGGTCCTCGTCCAGCACAAACGCGCCGCCCGTGTCGGTTTGCTCCACATAGCGCAAGTAGCCCGAATTGGTGATGAGCTTTTGCGCGTTGGGCTTGGCCGGGTTGATCTCGCCGGTCTTCTTGTCCACGCGCTGGCTCGGGCCCAGCTTGGCGCTCAGCCGCTCAAGCAGCGCCTGGCGATCGGCCCGGTCCTTGTGCGCGCGCTTGGAGCTGTAGGTGACGATCAAGCGCCGGCCCTGCCAGTCGAACTCGCGCACCCACACCAGCTCGCCCTCGACCTCGCACGGCGCGGCCAGCGCCGTTTGCAGCACCTGCGCCTGCTCGGCCGCCTTCAGGCTCCTGCGCAGCGGCATGGCCACCACGTAGCTCCAGGGTGCGGCCTCCAGCGCGCTCAGGTTGGCCTTGCTGCACAGCGCCCGGTCGGCCACGAAGCTGACGCGCTCGATCTTCAAACTCTGCTGCCAACTGCGCATGCACGCCAGCAGCGTACTCACCTCGGCGGTGTTGCCGGGGAACAGCTCGTAGCCGATGGGCAGCCCGTCGGCGTCGGTGGCCAAGGTCAACACCACCTGCGTGCAGTGGTACTTCTGGTCCTTGGAGTAGCCGAAGGCGCGCAGCGTGTCGGCATCCACACTCTCGAAGTACAGCGTGGTCACATCGAACAGCATCACCTGCGCCGCGCCGCCAATCAGCGACGCGGTGGCCTCGTGCACGATTGTCTTCAAGCGATCGAGCCGCTTGTGCAGCGAGTCCATCAGCCGGTACAGGCGGTCCAGCGGGTAGCTGCGACCGTAGTGCTCATCGAGCTCGGCGGCGCTGCCGCGCTTGGACGCCGGGGCCATGACGCGCGCGATGACCAAGTCGCGCAGCATGGTCGTGCCGCGGGATCCCAGGACCTTGTCGAAGTGCAGGTAGTCGAACAGGTGGCCCAGCACCTCATGCGGCCCCTCCACGCGGCGCGCCACCTCAGCGACATCGGCCAGCCGCACCTGCTCGGGCGCGGCCACCGAGCCCAGCGTCTGGCGCGGCGGGCGCCCGCCGCGGCGCACCGGGGCAGATTCGAACAGCGCCCCGGCATTGAGCCGCTCGGCCAGGCTGCGCGAGATGAACTCCTCGGCCATCGCACGCAGCTTGATCTCTTCGTCGGCATCCAGCGCGATGCCGATGTGGCGCACGATGCGCTGCGTGACGCGCTCGCCCGTGCGCGAGGACTCGACGACCTGCACGCCGCGGCGCGGGGAGTTGGGCGAGGACTTGATGCGAACAAACACGCCGCCACGTTACGTCACGATGGACCGCGACGCAAGCGGTATTAACAACTTGCTAGGCACTACACCTCCAAAACTCGACTCCTCGCCTATGAAGATCGGGCTGGGGATGGGCCAAAACCGCTGAAGTCAGGAGCGGTAACGCGATCAGGTTGCCGAAGCCGCCTTTGGGCAGGGTGTCCTGGCTCGGAAATAAGCGGTCGTAGGAGGTCAGCTTCAGTTGTCGGGTCCGAGCACAAGTGAAACTGATCAACGCCGTGCCCAGGCGCCGTGCATCGCGTGCAGCTACGCTCGTCGAAAAGAACACCCAGGCATGCGCACCCTCGCCCGAGCGCGACACTTCCAATGCAACAGGCACGCCCAGCTCACGACACGATTTCGCGAAGCCCTTCGCATCCTCGCGCCACTCGGCATCGTCGAAGTCGACGGCCAGGAAGTTGCAGGTGTCGTCGGTGAGCAGCGGGTAGACGCCGGTGGTGTGCCGCCCGGCAAGGTGATCAAAGATCGTCCGGTCGGTCAGCGCGATCAAGCTGCGGTGGCCACAGTCTGAACACTTGATCCGCGGCTTCTCGCAGATGCCCGCGCGCCATTCGTTGGCGCACGCCGGTGCGTAGCCAGTCTTGCCGGCTTTGCTTTCCCAGCGCACGGGATAGAGGTCGGTCCGACCACGGAACAGGCGACGGAACAGCGCAACCTTTTGATCGGTGTTCAGCGCCGAAGGGGTGTGCTGCACATCGACGGTAGCGGTCCGTCGCCATTCGATGCCGTGCGACTCCAGCAGCGCGACCAGGCGTGCGTTCTCGGCGCGCAGGTCCGGGGGAAGGTCACCGTCATCGGTCATGACTGCCAGAGCCCAGCCTCGGTGAGCCGTCGCAGCAGGGCACCGCGCTTCGCGTGGCGGACCAGAAAGCGCCGCAACTCGCGATCGAAGGTCTTGCGATCGGAGACGATGGCATAGGCCTCCGCCAGGTCGCTCAAGGCCCGCACAGCCTGTTCGTAGGCCGACGCGCTGCCTCGCTCTGCCTGCTGATGAAGGGCAAGCCATCGTTTGTCGACATCGGACATCAGCAGCCGAAGCTGGGCGTCGCGCTGCGTACGCCGCGCGGCGGCCTGTTGCTCGCGCGCCAAGGCATCCCGGCGGCGACGCTCCTCGCCGGCCGGCACAGCCAGAGACCGCAGCTCGGCCACACTGCGACGGCGCGCCTCGGGCGCCGCTTGCGGCGCGTGCTGCCGATGCCACGCTCGATAGCGACTCGCGACTTCGCGCTGTGGGTTGGGGCGGTCGGCCCGCACGATCGACTTCAGCATCGACCGAAGCTCGTCGGGCGAGAGTGACTGCAGCCAGGCATCGACAGACTCTGGCCGATCGGACGCGTCCGCGCTGCCGATTGCTGCCGCTGCAATGATGTCGGCATCGATCTCCAGGAATGCCGCCAGCGCATTCTGGGCCGCGGACAGTTGCGACAGGCCTGCGGGCACCGTCGGCTCCAAAGTCGTCTCTGGCACCTCGCCCTTGGCGGCACCGGCAAGCCAACCCAGGTAAAGCGAACGTTGATCGCCGCGAATCAGCTCATCGCGCAATGGCACGAGACGGCCCATCCAGTCCCTGCCATCATCCTCGGCGAAGCGGTCATAGTTGTCGCTGCCTTCGAGCGACCAATCGAGGATCCAGTGATCCTCGCTCGCATCGATGGTCAGGCTCTGCTTCACACCGAAGGGTTTCAACTCCGCCTTGCCGAACATGTCGCGCGGCAATCGCAAGGCAAACCGGCAGTGGGCCCAGTCGGCCAAGTAGACGAATGCGTCGAAGTAGCGTCGCATCCAATCCAACGGATCGGCCTTCAGCCCACCCCACTCGTAGTGGTTGACGAAACCTGACGGCGTTATCACAGCGCGCGTGGACACAGCTCGCAGCGCGGCCATCTCGCCGTCCGTCAACGGGCGGTCGATCGCCGCGAATTCGAAGTACTGGTACTCGCTCATGGCGACGATAGCTGCAAGGCTCCGGCCTGCACGACGGCAGGCCACAGGGCCACGCGAAGCACTGTGACCACGTCCACCAGCGGCCGATGCACGATATCGTTCTTCTTCAGCAACGATTGCCACAGCGCAATGCGCGTCGGGTCGAGCGCGAACTCGTCGCTCAAGCCGACAGGCGGTGCATTCGGCAGGGCAGTGCCACGCCGCTGAAAGGTCGCAGCAATGGCAAGGGCGAGAGTCGGCTCATCGAGTGCCTCGCGCTCCATGATCACAACCAGATCGAGATAGTCCTTGAGGCGACTGTTCACCATGCCGAGCACCACGATGGCGTGCAACTTCTCGGCGACGACGGTGTAGACCGGGTAGGTGCGCAGGCGTGGCGCGGGCAAATCGTCCAGCAACACGGGGTAGACCGCATCTGTCGGGCCCGGTGTGACGGCATCCCCGAATCCCACGTCCACCTGGGCAACACAGCGTGCGTTGGCGAGCTTGCCGTTCAGCGTGACCCGCACGCCGCCGTAGCCTGCATCCTTTCGGATAACTCCGACGCGAACCGATGCCGGATCGAAAACGATGCCGTCGTCGGCCGCGACCGACGCGATGTCTCTGAAAACACTGGCCATCGAGCCGGTATCGCTCGGCCCGAATCCCAGCAAGTCGGCGTCCCGCGTCGCGCGGTGAGGCAGGTCGTACCAGAGCGTAAAGAGCAGCGCGCCCTTGAGGACGAAGCGGTCGGAGTGGGCTGAAGTGGACAGTCGAAACAACAGCCTCTCAAGCGCGAAGCGAACCAGCACCAGGTTGAAGTCCGTCCCAGTCGCTTTGGCGACATTCAACAGGCGTGCCCTCACTGAGGCCGCACGATCCCGGGTCATCGCTGCGTCCTTGTCCAGCGATCCACCTTCCCTTTGGACGCATCGCCCGCTGCGTGAACACCGGAGCAGCTCATGCCACAGCTTCCATGTAGGGCCGCATCACATTGGAAACGCGGCACACCTTGGCACAGCGCCACAGGTCGTCGAAGCTCGCCCTGCCCTGCGCCCTGGCGTCCTTCAGCGCTTCAAGCGCCACGTCCATTCCGATCTTGTTCCGGTGCTTGAAGCAGTCGGCGACAGTCTTGGCTACGCTGTACACGTGCAGCTTGACGCCATCGCGCTCGTGGGTCTCGATGCCCTGCGTGTAGGCCTCGCCGGTGAACTGCACCATCCTGATGGGCGGGTATTCGAGCCGCGGCACATGGCTTCCGCGCGGCATCGCAATCCAAACCTGCCACGGCAGCTGGGTGGTCAACCCGTGAAACTGCAGCGCGCTCAGCAGGCAGACCACGGCCTGCGGCACTTTGCTGGCCACCGTCACCAGGCCTTCGTGCTCGGAGCTACCGCTGTCTGGAAGACGGTACAGCCCGCGCGCTGCTCGCTCCAGTTGACCGCTGGCCGCCATGCGCGTCAGGACCACGCGCGGCACACCCGCATCGGCCAGATCGCTCGCGCGCAGCCAGCCGTTCTTGCGCACCAGCTGCAGTACTCTTTGCGTGTGGGTGACAGCGGAGCGCATGGCAGGGGCAATGGTCCCGGGTTGGCGTGGGCTCTAGTATGTTTCAAACATTCGTCGATTGCAAACATTCGACGAACATCTGCTTAGTGTTCACGCGCATCAAGTGGTCGCCTCGACCAGGCGATGGGCATTGCAACAGACACCACTTCTGCGGCGTCCGAATAGCCCCTGCCGGCGACGAAAACCGCCCTCGCGACTGTGACGAAAACGTGCCGTGAATCCTGAAAAACAGGCCTCCGGAAGGCCCTTTACGGCACAAAATTCACCCCTCAAAATTGCCGGATTAGCTAACCATATCAACAACTTGGACCACTTTCTTCGACATTCCGGATGTGGCTGTTAATCCGTAGGTCCCTGGTTCGAGCCCAGGTCGAGGAGCCAAAAGAATCGAGGGGATACGTGAGAACGTAGCAGCTGCTAGGGCTGGCGCACATAGCTCCCGGGTGCATCGGCCAGGATCGCGGTATCGGTGCCGCCGTGCGCAAACCCCATCGCCGGCGGCGCGACGCGCGCGCCGGCTCCTCTTGCGAGCCAGCGCTGCCACGCCGGCCACCATGAGCCGCTGACGCGCGCTGCACCTTGCAGCCATGCGTCCGGGTCGAGATGGCTTTGACCGCTGCGCCGCTCGAGCATTTGATAGCTGCGCTTCGGGTGGCCGGGCTCGGAGACGATTCCCGAGTTGTGGCCGCCGCTGGCCACGACGAACGTGATGTCGGTATCGGTGAGGATGTGAATCTTGTACACGGAGCGCCAGGGTGCCACGTGGTCGGTGAGTGTGCCGACGCCGAAGATGGGGACGCGGATGTCGGTCAGGGCGACGGGTTTGCCCTGCACCCGGTAGCGCCCATGGGCGAGCTGGTTCTCGAGAAAGAACTGGCGCAGGTACTCGGAGTGCATTCGGTACGGCAGGCGCGTCGCGTCGGCGTTCCACGCCATCAGGTCGTTCACTGGCTGGCGTTTGCCCAACAAGTAGTTGTTCAGGCGGTACGACCAGATCAAATCGTTCGAGCGCAGCATCTGGAACGCGCCGGCCATTTTCTTCGCGTCAAGAACGCCTTTGTCGCTGCATCGCGTCTTCGAGGAAAGTGACCTGGCTGTCGTCGATGAAAAGAGAAATTTCGCCCGGGTCTTCGAAGTCAGTCTGCGCCGCCAGCAGGGTCAAGCTCGCCAGGCGCTCGTCGTGGTCGCGCGCCATTTGCGCCGCGGCGGTCGCGGCGAGCGTCCCGCCCAGGCAGTAGCCGACCAGGTCGATCTGCGCCTTGGGACAGATCTTGCCGATGGCGGTGAGCGCAGCCATCACGCCGAGCTCGCGATAGTCGTCCATTCCCAGAGTACGGTCGTCCGGATCCAGCGCCGGGTCGGGGTTCTTCCAGGAGATCGCGAACACCGTGTGCCCCATCGCGACGAGCCAGCGAATCAGCGAGTTGTGAGGCGACAGATCGAGGATGTAGTACTTCATGATCCACGCCGGGACGATGAGCACGGGCTCCGCGTGGACGCGCGGAGTCGTCGGCGCGTACTGGATCAATTCGATCAGCCGGTTCTTCAGCACGACCTTACCGGGCGTGACCGCGACAGTCTTGCCGACTTCAAACGCCTCGGCGCCGGCAGGTTTGCGGCCGCTCGCGGCGCGCTGCCAATCGTCGAACGCGTTGAGCGCGCCTTGCCCCAAGTTGCCTCCGCTGCGGCGCGCCACTTCGGCAAGGACGACGGGATTCGTCGCGATGAAATTGGAAGGCGCTAGGCGGTCCAGAACCTGGCGCGCACCGAAGTTGACCATCTGTTCGTGATGCCGGCTCACTCCAGGCACCCCGGTCGTCGCCACATGCCACCATTGCTGGGTGAGCAGGAAGCCCTGGGACCAGAGGTTGTAGGGCCAGGTTTGCCACGCGGCATCGGCAAAACGCTTGTCTTGCGGCAGCGGTTCGATGCAAGACGCACACCCCTCCGGGCGCGTCGCGGCGTAGGCGAACAGGCCCCAGCGCAACGCCTTTCTGAGCGCTTTCTCCGTGAGCTGAACTTGCTTGGCCGGCGCGAGGGCAAGGTGCATCGCCCAATCGGCGCACGCCGCGGCAATCGAGACCGGCGAAATGCCGCCGGTGAGCTGCGCCAGCGTCGCGCGCGTCGTGCTGTCCAGGCTCGCCCAGCGCGACTCGAGCTCGGGCGCATCGGCAGCGATGCGGCCGAGCCAGGCGCTGGCTGCGCGTTCGAGTGCAGGGGCGGGCGGTGCTGCACCACGTTGCACGGCGGTGACGGCGTCGGGGGCTCGGTCCATGGGCAGTTCTCGTTCGATTCGGGCGACTCCGCCAATGATGGACGCAAGCACGGCAGCTCCGCTTGCGCCGTGTCAAGCAGCCGAAGGAGTCGACGCCGCCGGCGGTCGACGCACGCGAGCGCCTCGCGCTCGATGGCGAGTCGTGCCCGCTCGATTGATTCCGATCAACGAATCCGTCTGTGGTTGCCCTATCGTGGACTCGCACATTGCGCCATCACCGAGCCATCACCATGAAACTGCCCCTGCAAGTGACGTTTCGCGACATGGTCCCGTTGCCTTCGCTGGAGAGCGAAATCCGGTGGCGCGCAGCGAAGCTCGAGCGCTTCGTGCCCGATCTGATCAGCTGCCACGTTGTCGTCGACGCGAGCGCGAATCGCCACCAGCAGGGTCACGTCTACGCGGTCAAGATCGATGTGCGCGTGCCTGGCGAGGAAATCTTTGCCGGCGAGCGCCAGGCGCACGAGGAGATCGGCGTCGCCCTGCGCGAGGCGTTCGACGCGATGACGCGGCGCCTCGAGGATTACGCGCGCAAGCGCCGCGGCCAAGTGAAGCAGCACGCAGTTCAGACGAGCTGAAGATTCCCGCGGCGTCGCGTGGATGGCGTCAGGTCTGTTCAAGGCAAGGCGGCAAATGCGAGTCACCGTCTTCGTCGTCGGTGGACTCGACAAAGCCGGCGACTCCGGGCGGCGCTTGCGTCGGGGCGAGGGCTTGCACCGCTTGCGTCATGGGTGTTCCTTCAGGTCACTTCGCTCAGTTGGCGCGGCGCTTCAACGGGTACGCTTCGCTGCTCGTCGCGCAATTGGCGGCGCAAGATCTTGCCCAGGTTCGTCTTCGGCAACGGCTCGGTGCGGAAGACGATGAACTTGGGAATCTTGTAGTCGGTCAGATGCTGCCGGCAATGCTCGAGCAGCGCCTCTTCGGTGAGCAGCGGGTCGCTCTTCACGACGAAGATCTTCACCGCCTCGCCCGAGCGTTCGTCGGGAACGCCGATCGCGCCGACTTCGGCCACGCCGGGGTGCAGCGCCACGGCGTCTTCGATCTGGTTCGGGAAGACCTTGAAGCCCGACACCAGGATCATGTCTTTCTTGCGATCGGTGATCTTGAACGTGCCGCTCGGGTCCATGAAGCCCATGTCGCCGGTGCGCAGCCAACCGTCTGCGGTCATGACCTTTTGCGTCTCGTCGGGCCGCTTCCAGTAACCCGCCATCACCTGCGGCCCGCGGATGCAGACCTCGCCGACTTCGCCGATGGGCAGCTCCTGGCCCGCGTCGTCCAGCACGGCGGCCAAGGTCGACGGGACGGGCATGCCGATGTTGCCGGTCCAGTCGGCGATGTTGAGCGGGTTCGAAATCGCCACCGGCGAGGTTTCCGTCAAGCCATAGCCCTCGACGAGCGGCACGCCGGTCGCCTGCTTCCAGCGCTGGGCGACGATGCGCTGCACCGCCATGCCACCGGCCGCAGCGACTTTCAGGCTGCGTGTGTCGACGCCCTGGAACTCGGGCGTGTCGAGCAGCGCCCGGTACAGCGTGTTCACGCCGATGATCGCCGTGAACGGATGCCGCTTCAGGTCGTGGACGAAGGCGTGCATGTCGCGCGGGTTCGTCACGAGCACGGTGTGCGCGCCGATCTTCATGAACACGAGGCTGCTCGTGAGCGCGTAGACGTGGTACAGCGGCAGCGGGCAGACGAAAATCTCCTTGCCGTCTTTCAAATCGTGCGCGATCCACGCCGCGACCTGTTGCACGTTCGCGACCATGTTGCCGTGCGTCAGGATCGCGCCCTTGGCGACCCCGGTCGTTCCGCCGGTGTACTGCAGGAACGCCATGTCGCTGTGGTTGAGCGGCGCCTCGTCGAGTTCCAGCGCATGCCCGGCGCGCAATGCCGCGTTGAATTCGATCGCGCCGGGGATGGCCCAGGGCGGCACCATCTTCTTCACGTACTTCACGACCACGTTCGTCAGCACCTCCTTGACGACGGGCAGCATGTCGCCGACCTCGGTCGTGATGACGTGCAGGCGCAGCGAAGGGTTCTTCTCCAGAACGCCTTGCAGCGTGTGCGCGAAGTTTTCGAGAACGACGATCGCCGCCGCCTCCGAGTCCTTCAGCTGGTGCTCGAGCTCGGGCACCGTGTACTGCGGGTTCACGTTCACCACGACCAAACCGGCGCGCAACACGCCGAACAACGCCACCGGGTACTGCAGCAGGTTGGGCAGCATGAGCGCGACGCGTTCGCCCTTGCGCAGGTGCAACTGCTTTTGCAGATAGGCCGCGAAGGCCTGGCTGGCGCGGTCGAGTTCGGCGTAGCTGAGCGTGCTGCCCAGGTTGCTGTAGGCGGGCAACTCGGCAAAACGCCGGATGCTCCGCTTGAGCACGTCGCGCAGCGAAACGAACTCGTGTGGGTCGACTTCCGCTGGCATGCCGGGCGGGTAGTTTTTCAGCCAGATCTTCTCCATCGTTGGACTCCGTCGATTCAATTCACTGCAGGGCACGGCGTTCACCGGCCTGGCGGAGAAGATTGCACGCATCGGCCCGGCGACGTTTTGCGCCCGGTCAATCCCATGGCTTCCTGTCGAGCTTCCGCTGTTGGTCAGTAGGGCTGATCGCGCAAGCCCATGCGGTGGAACAGCTTGGCCAGCGGGATTTCGAAGGCGAAGAAAGCGAACGTGATCCCCACGATCTGCGCGAGCGTCAATCCCAGACTCGATTGCACCGCCAGCAGCGGCAGCAATGCTTCGGGAATCTGATCGAGTCCGGTGGCGCGGCCGCTGGGCGGTGTGCCGAGGCGGCGCTTGATGAAGCTCGACAGCGCATCGCCCAGCATCGCGCCGGCGCCGATCAGCGCGCCCACCGCTACGGGCAGCGCCAGCAAAGGCGCGCCGAGCGCTGTCGTGGCGACGGCCACGACGAGGCCGCGGATCGTCTTCGAAGGCCCGAGCAGCGGTCGCCCATCGAAGAATCGAATTCCGCCGTCCAGCGGCGTCGTGAAGCGCTCGCCCAACCAGCGCTTGGCAAGCAGCGGTGTCGTGTTCGCCAACGCCAAGAGCAGCAACAGGCGCAAGCTCATCCCGATCTCATCCATGCTGGATCTCCTGTGGCTGTCCGGGTGTCGATTCGTATCGCCAATCGCGGCGGCGCTACGGCGCCGGGCTGCGCGCCTGCGCGGCCTTGCGGCCCCACTCCCAGACGTATTGCGTGCCGGACGCCACGATCGTTGCGAGGGTCGCCAGCAACAGCACTTGCACCCAGGCGCCGGCGGGCAGATGGCCGGCGCCGACCGCCAGCACACCGGCGAGCAGCAGGAATTCGAGCGCCGTATTGAGCTTGGAAATCCGACTCGGCGCCATTTCCACCGGGCCGATCAGTCGGTGATAGGCGAGGGCCCCGCCGACGATCAGCGTGTCGCGCAAGAGCACCGCCAACGCAAACCACCACGGCAGCGCGTGCTGTACGGCCAGGGCCACGGTCACGGTCGCCATCGCCAACTTGTCGGCAAGCGGGTCGGCGACGGCGCCGAAGCGCGTGCGCAGGTTCCAACGCCGCGCGATCGCGCCGTCGGCCAGGTCCGACAACGCACACACGACGAAGAGAACGAACGCCGCGGCGTAGTTGGATTGCAGCAGCGTCCACGCAAGCGCAGGCACCAACGCAAAGCGCAGCAAGGTGATGGCGTTGGGAACGTTGAGCATGGCGCGCGCATTCTCCGGCCGAGCATCGAGTGAGTTCATGCCCAGCGCTCCTGCGGCAGCACCTGGCGCAACAGGCCTTCGCACTCTTGCGCCGACATGATGCGAGGCACCGGGTAGTTGAAGTCGGCTTCGCGGCACGCGGCCAACGCCAGCTCGGGGATGTCGCTCTCGCGCAGCGCGTCCAAATGGCGCGGAATGCCGATCGAGCGGTTCATTGCGTCGATGGCGTCGATGAACTTGCGCGCCAGTTCGGCGCCGGCCTCGGCGCGTTCACCGACCTGCGCCGCGAGCGCCAGTTCGGCGAGCTGGCGTGCAATCGGCGGGCACTCGAAGCGCAACACGTGCGGCAACAGAATCGCATTCGCCAGGCCGTGCGGTGTGTGGTAACGCACGCCCAGTTGGTGCGCGATGGCGTGCACGTTGCCCACGCTGGCGCGCGTGAACGCCAGGCCGGCGTGGTGCGCGGCGAGCGCCATTTGCTCGCGCGCCACGAGGTCGTCGCCGTTCGCGCAGACGCGCGGCAGGTTGTGCCAGATCAACGCCACGGCCGAGCGCGCCATGCGGTCGCTGAACTCGGTTGACCAATGACCGATGTAGGCCTCGATCGCGTGCGTCAGCGCGTCCATTCCGGTCGCCGCCGTGATGTGCCTGGGCAGGCGGATCATCAGGCACGGGTCGAGCGCAGCCAGGCGCGGCACGATGCGCGTGTCGACGATGAGCAGCTTGCGCTGCGTCTGCGGGTCCGAGATCACTGCTGCGGCGCTCGCCTCGGAGCCGGTTCCGGCGGTCGTCGGCACGGCGTAAAGCGGCGCGGGTGCGTGCCAGGCCCTGAAGTAGCCTGCCAGGCGGCGCGGGTGCCGGTGATTCGTCGCCGCCAGCGCGATGACCTTGGCGGTGTCGATCACGGAGCCGCCGCCGAACGCCAACACCGCGTCGCAGGCTTCGGAACGATACCGCGCGAGGCCCTGTTCGACGCAGTCCATCGGCGCGTCCGCGGTGACGGCGTCAAAGACGGCGCAGGGCGTGCCTGCGCCACGCAACGCGTCCAGCAGTGGCTGCAACAGGCCCATCGACACGAGCGCCTCGTCGGTCACGACGAACAGTTTGCGGTGCGCGAAGCGACCGAGAGTCTCTGCGAGCCGCACGCTCGAACCGGGACCGACGAGCAGGCTCGGCTGTGGCACCGGCACAAATCGTGTGGCCAGACCCGCGATCCGCTTGGCGGCGGGCAGGGCAGCGCTGCGAAACATGTTCTCAATCAAATCCGACACCGGAAACGTCCTCCATGATCGGCGCACGCCGCATCCACGGTGCTTTTGCCGCTCACGACTTGCCCGCCAGTATGAAGAACGTTGTCAGCATCAGTTTGGGCTCGCGCAAACAGGACTTCGAATTCACGACCAATTTCCTGGGCGAGCCGCTGCGGGTGCAGCGCCTGGGTACCGACGGCGATGCCCGGCGCGCCGAACGACTGCTGGAGGAGTGGGAGGCGCGGGCCGACGCGATCGGCTTGGGCCTACAGAGCGACGCGGGTGGCGCGGCAGCAGCAGAGCGGCCCGGTCATCCGAGCTCAGCGCTGCTCGAACGAATCGCAAAGCAGGCGCGTGTGACGACCGGTGCGCGCCTGGCCGAAATCTTCCGCGAATGGGCGGTGCGCCACGCGCAGATCAAGATTCCGGGCACCTTCAACAACGCCCGGGTCCTGTTCTTCGACGGCCTGGCGAATCAGCGCCTGGCGCTCGCCCTGTCGGAATTCACCGGCAACTTGCAGTTCGCCGACGCGCTGCTGCAACTGGGCGTTCCCAAGCTGCTCGGTTCGCTGGACGCGCTGTCGCGCTACGCCGTCGGCGCGCACTACGCGCGCGACTGGCTGCCGCCGCGGGCCGCAGCCGTGGGACTGCTCCAGGACTGGACGCACTTCGTGCTGCGCAAAGCGCTGCACAAGGCGAGCGTCATCGTCGCGCCGGTGCATCTGCTCGACCGATTCGGCATCGAAGAGCTGGCGGGCAAGGTGATCGTGACGTCGACGGTGAACGCGGAACGCATCGAGCATTTCAGGCAAGCGGGCGTGTACTTGGTGATCGACGCCGCGCCAGTGATCGCCGGGCATGTGCTCGCCCCCGACATGCTCGACGCGATGATGATCGCGGCGACCGGCCGGCCTCAGAGCGAAATCCTCGACGATCACTACCTGGCGATGATCGCCGAGCTGCAGCTCGAGCCGCGCATCGTCTACCCGAACGGCTTTCGGCGCGTGAATCGATTCGCCTTCGTGATCCATCCCTTGTCGCAGGAGTATTTCAAGAACGTCAAGCCGATCGAGCTGCTGTCGCGGATGTCCCCGCCCTTGTTCATGGATACGCTGGAAAAAGTCCTCGCCTACGCACCGCCCTTCGTCTATTCGAAGGTCACGGGGATCAAGTCGCCCAGCGGCGTGCAGGCCGAAGGTTGGCTCATTTCAGTGGGCGGCACGCCCAAGGAAATCATGCGCCACAGCCCGGAGTTCACGTACCGGCGCCTGCTTGACGCGGCGCGTCTGGCGAAACGCCTGGGCGCGCAGATCATGGGGCTGGGCGCGTTCACCAAAGTGGTGGGAGACGCCGGTTTGACGGTGGCGCGGCGCGCGCCGCTTCCCATCACCACCGGCAACAGCTACAGCGCCTCGGCTGCGCTCTGGGCCGCGCACGATGCGCTGCTGCGCATGCGCCTGCTGCCCAAACCGCAGGGCAGCGAACGCGTCAAGTTCAAGGCGATGGTGATCGGCGCGACAGGCTCGATCGGCGCCGCGTGCGCGCGTCTGCTCGTGAAGGCGGCCGAGGAGGTCTATCTCGTCTCGCCCGAAACCGCCAAGCTGCTCGCGCTCCAGGAATCGATTCGCGCCGAGACACCCGACGCGCAGATCACGCTGTCGGCGCACGCGGACACGCACATCGCCGACATGGACATGATCGTCACGGCAACGTCCGGTGCGGGCCGACGCGTGCTCGACATCGAAAAGGTGAAACCCGGTTGCGTCATCACCGACGTGGCGCGCCCGCTCGATCTGCCGCCCGAAGAGGTGAGGAAGCGACCCGACGTGCTCGTCATCGAATCGGGCGAGATCCTGCTGCCCGGCGACGTGCAGATGAAAAACATCGGCCTGCCGAAGAACGTCGCCTACGCCTGCCTGGCCGAGACGATCGTGCTCGCACTCGAAGGGCGCTTCGAGAACTTCACCGTCGGCCGCGCCATCGAGTGGCAGAAGGTGCAGGAGATCTACCGCCTCGGCCTGAAACACGGCATGAAGCTGGCGGCGATCTCGGGTGTGAACGGCGTGTTCAGCGACGCCGACATCGAGCGCGTGCGTGCTGCTGCGCTGGCGGCGCGTGCGCGGCAGCGCGAGCCCAGTTGCGCAAGCGCGAACTCGGTGGCACCGGTTTGATGCGAAATGTGGGTTCTCCGAACGGCTCAAGACCAGCCCTTGCAGCGAGCGCACGACGCCGTCGCGTGCCGCGACTCCGGCGTCGCCCAAAGGCGTGGCCGCGCCGCGCGACTTGATTTGTCGCAAGGCGGATCGAGAGTCGACGCCTACAGTGGGTCCCGCCGGCAAGCCGGTGGTTCCGATTTCCAAGCGACCGATCACAGGAGTACCTCATGAACAACTTGAGCCGTTTTGAACGCGAACTGTTTCCCGACCTTTTCCGTCGCTTCGCCCTTCCCGCATCTGTCGACGCCGAGGCGCCGGGCGAGATCCGCGTTGACGTGACCGAGCAGGAAAAGGAGTATCTCGTTCGCGCCGAAATCCCGGGTGCGAAGAAGGAAGACATCCGAGTGCAGATCGATCGCAACGCGGTATCGATTCGCGCCGACGTGAAGAAGGAGCAGGAAAGCAAACAGGGGCGCATGCTGCTGAAGGAAACCTTCGCCGGCAGCAGCTCGCGTGCCTTCACTTTGGCGCACGACATCGACGACCGCGCGGCGATCGCCAAGCTGGAAGACGGCGTTCTCACCCTGACGCTGCCCAAGCGCACGGGCGCAGGCAGCAAGCTGCTTCCCATCGCCTGACGCTGCGCTGCTCGCCCCTGTGATCGAGGCGTCCGTGCGCGGCGGGGCCAGCGCGGCGCTCGAGACGAGCGCCGATCTTCACGGCATGGACGCCTACGCGCCGAAGGAAATCGCGCGGCGCGTGAACCAATTCTGCGTCGTCAAGGCGCGGCTCCCGCTGCTCACCCTGTCGCTGCTCGGGGTGCTCGCAGGCGCCTTCATCGGTTTGGGCGCGTTGATGTTTGCGCTTGTCGCGAGCGACACCTCGCTCGGCTTTGGCGCGACGCGCCTGCTCGGTGGGCTTGGGTTTTCGCTCGGGCTGATCCTCGTCACGGTGGCGGGTGCCGAGCTCTTCACCGGCAACAACCTGCTCGTCATGGGCTGGGCGAGCGGCTGCGTCAGCACGCGCGACGTGTTGCGCAACTGGCTCGTCGTCTGCGCTGCCAACTTCGTCGGCGCGGCGGGCTTGGCGCTGCTGGTTTGGCTGTCGGGACACGCCGCGCTGAACGGCGCCAACGTGGCGCGCAGCGTGATCGGCATCGCCGTGGCGAAAGCGGCGCTGCCGATCGGTGAGGCGTTCTTCCGCGGTGTGCTCTGCAACGTGCTCGTGTGCATGGCAGTGTGGATGGCGCTGGCCGGGCGCAGCGTCGTCGACAAGGCGGTGGCGATCGTGTTTCCGATCACCGCCTTCGTCGCTGCCGGTTTCGAGCACTCGATCGCCAACATGTACTTCTTCCCGCTCGCGATGCTGCTCGGTGCACCGCTGGGAGTCGCCGATCTGGCGCGCAACCTCGTGCCGGTGATTGCCGGCAACATTCTCGGAGGCAGTGTGCTCGTCGCGCTTGTCTATCACGTGATCTACATCAGGCCCGCGGGCCGGCAGGCCGACGCATGACCGCGTGCGCCGCGTCCTTTGCGTCGCGTCAACAGCCCGACGCGTGACTCGGGGTTGAATGGCACGGACGGGCGCAGGGGCGCCCTTGAGGAGGATCGTCATGGGTTACCGATTCATGGGCGCTGCATTGCTGGCAGCGGTTCTCGCAACCCCCGTCTCGGCGCAAGCCGACGGGTGCTGCAAGGGTATGCACAGCGGGCCGGACAACACGCCGGGCTGGTCGATGATGTCGCCACAGGAGCGCAAGGACCATCACGCGAAGATGGAAGGCCTCAAGTCGACCGAAGAGTGCAAGGCCTACATGGCCGAGCATCACGCGCAGATGGCACATCGCGCCAAGGAGCGTGGCATGAAGATGCACGAGCCGCGCCACTCGATGTGCGAGCCGGCGAAGCGGCCGCCGGCGAAACAGTGACAGCAGTTCACTCTTCCCGGGCGGGCTCCTGCTCCAGCATCTTCGGCGTGATCAAGGTCACGCCGCGTTCGGTGACGTAGAACCGGCTGCGGTCTTCGGCCGGGTAGACGCCGGCCTTGAAGCCGTCGGGCAGGATGCAGTTCTTGTCGACGATGACGCGGCGCAGCGTGACGTTGCGCCCGATCACGCTGCCGGGCAGGATCACGGAGTCTTCGATGAGGCTCATTTCGGCGACGCGCACGTTGGAGAACAGCACCGAGCGCCGCACCGTCGCGCCGCTGACGATGCAGCCGCTGGAGACGAGCGAATTCACCGCCATGCCGCGCCGACTGTCGTCGTCGAACACGAACTTGGCCGGCGGCCACTGGTGCTGCAGGCTCATGATCGGCCAGGCCGGGTCGTACAGGTTGAGTTCGGGAACCACCGCCGTGAGGTCCAGATTCGCCTCCCAGTAGGCGTCCACCGTGCCGACGTCGCGCCAGTACGGGCGCCCTTGCACCATGTTCACGCAACTGTCGGCGAAACGGTGCGCGAACACGCGTTTGCGCTGCACGACGCGGGGAATCAGGTCCTTGCCGAAGTCGTGGCTCGACGTGATGTCCTGCGCGTCGTACGCGAGTTCGTCGCAGAGAAACTGCATGTTGAACACGTACACGCCCATGTTCACCAGGGCACGCTGCGCATCGTCCGGGCAGGGCGCCGGAGCCGCCGGTTTTTCTTCGAATCGCGTGACGCGCGCGTCGGCGTCGATCTCGATGACGCCGAAATTGCACGCCTGGTCCAGCGGCATGTCGATGTAGGCGAGCGTGAGATCGGCGTCGCGCGCCACATGCTCTTCGAGCAAACGCGCGTAGTCCATCTTGTAGACATGGTCGCCGGCGAGCACGAGCACGTATTCGGGCTGCGCCTCGCGCAGGATGTCCAGGTTCTGGAACACGGCGTTGGCCGTGCCGCTGTACCAGCGTTCGTCCAAACGCTGCTGCGCCGGCACGACGTCGACGAACTCGCCCAGGCTCGACTCGAGAAACCCCCAGCCGCGTTCGATGTGCCGGATCAGGCTTTGCGCCTTGTACTGCGTCAACACGGCGATGCGGCGAACCCCTGAATTGACGCAGTTGCTGAGCGCGAAGTCGATGATCTTCAACTTGCCGGCAAACGGCACGGCCGGCTTGGCGCGCCAATCGGTGAGCTGCATGAGGCGGCTGCCGCGCCCTCCCGCCAGGACCAACGCGTAGCAGCGCTGCGTCAAGTGGTGCAGCGTCTCGCGCCGCGGGCTCGGGTGCGCGGGGTGCAGCGCGGCGTCCAGGGTCGGTGCAGAGGTCATGCGGGCGTCACGCTTCAAACACCCTATGCAAATTGGCGCACGAAGTCGAGCGACGACACGACGCCGACGATGCGTTCGCGGTCCATCACGACGACGTGATGGGTTTTGTGGTGCAGCATCAGCTGCGCCACTTCGCTCACGTTCGAGTCAGGGCTCACCGAAATCGGCTTGTAGGTGCAGATTTGCCAGATGCGGGTGGCGTGCGGGTCGCCTTGGCGAACATGGAATTGCAGCAGGTCGGCCGAGCTGATCACGCCGATGACGGCGCCGCTCGGCTCGCACACGGGTGCCCACGACAGGGTGTGCTCGTTCATGAAGGCTTCGACTTCGTGCACCGTGTCGTCCATGCCGGCGGTCCGGACCTTCGTCGTCATCATCGAGGAGATCGGTTTCATGGGAGGCCTCGCGGTGCACGGCCCAAACGCTGTTCGACGGCGGCGACGTTGCGCATGACCTGGAGCAGCGTGTCGGGCGTGACGCTGATCGAATCGATGCCGAGTTCCACCAGGTACTCCACCATCTCGGGGTAGTCCGAAGGCGCCTGGCCGCAGATGCCCGAGTGCCGGTGGTTGCGACGTGCGCCGACGACGGTTTGGCGGATCATTTCCTTCACGCCGGGGTCACGCTCGTCGAAGTCGAACGCGACGAGGTCGGAGTCGCGGTCGACGCCGAGAATCAGTTGCGTGAGGTCGTTCGAGCCGATCGAGAAGCCGTCGAAGAGTTTCGCAAATCCGTCGATCTGGATCACGTTGTTCGGGATTTCGCACATCACGTAGATCTCGAGCCCGTTCTCGCCGCGCGTCAGTCCGTTCTTGGCCATCGCCGCGAGCACACTGCTCGGCTTCGTCGATCCGCCTGCAGAACGGAATCATCAGCTTGACATTGGTGAGGCCCATGTCGTCGCGAACCCGCTTCATGGCGGCGCATTCGAGCGCAAAGCCTTCGGCGTACGCCGGGTGCGCGTAACGCGACGCGCCGCGAAAGCCGAGCATCGGGTTCGCCTCGAGTCGGCTCGAACCACTTGCCGCCGAGCAGACTCGCGTATTCGTTGGTCTTGAAATCGGACAGGCGCACGATCACCGGTTTCGGGTAGAACGCCGCGGCGATCGTCGCCACGCCTTCGGCGAGTTGCTGGACGAAGAAATCGGCCGGCCGCGCATAGCCTTCGGTGAGGCGTTCGATTTGCGCGCGCACCGCGGCGTCGTCGACGCGCTGCGGCTGCACCAAGGCCATCGGGTGCACCTTGATGTGTTCGGCGACGATGAATTCGAGGCGCGCCAGGCCCACGCCGTCGCTTGGCAGCAAGCCCGTCTGGAAGGCGGCCTCGGGGTTGCCGACGTTGACCATGACGTGCGTGCTCGGCCGCGCCAGCGTCGACAAATCGGTGCGGGTGATCGTGACGGGGATGATGCCGGCGTAGACCCGACCCACGCTGCCATCGGCACAAGAGACCGTGATGTCGTCGCCCGTCTTGATCGTGCTCGTCGCCGTTTCGCACCCCACGACCGCGGGGATGCCGAGTTCGCGCGCGACGATTGCGGCGTGGCAGGTGCGCCCGCCGCGGTTCGTGACGAGCGCCGCGGCGCTCTTCATGACGGTGCCCCAGTCGGGCATCGTCGTGTCGGCGACCAGCACTTCGCCGCTGCGGAACTGGTTGAGCTGCGTGATGTCGGAAATGACGCGTGCCTTGCCCGAAGCAACTCGCGCTCCGACGGCGCGCCCGCTGGCGCAGACCTTGCCTTTGGCGCCGAGCGCGAATTCTTCGAGCACCGTGCCGCTGCGCTGCGACGCCACCGTTTCGGGGCGCGCCTGGACCACGTAGAGCAGGCCGTCGATACCGTCTTTCGCCCACTCGATGTCCATCGGCGTGGCTTTGCCCGCTTTGCTGCTGTAGTGGTCTTCGATTCGCAGCGCCGCGTCGGCCAGGCTCAAGACCTCGGCGTCGCTGAGGCAATAGCGGCGCTGGTCGAGCGCAGGGGTGGGCATGATGCGCGTCGTCTCGCGGCCCGCGGCCTTGGCGTAGACCATGCGGATTTCCTTCGCCCCGAGCTTGCGCCGCAGCACGGCGCGCTTGCCCTGCTTCAGCGTGGGTTTGAAGACGTAGAACTCGTCCGGATCCACGGTGCCTTGCACCACAGTTTCGCCCAGGCCGTAGGCGCCGGTGATGAACACGACGTCGCGAAACCCGGTTTCGGTGTCGAGCGTGAAGATGACGCCGCTCGCCGCAATATCCGCGCGCACCATCTTCATCACGCCCACCGACAGCAACACCTTGAAGTGGTCGAAGCCGTTGTCGACGCGGTAGCTGATCGCGCGGTCCTTGAACAGGCTGGCGAAGCAATGGCGCACGGCGTCGAGCAGGCGCGCCTCGCCGCTGACGTTGAGAAACGTCTCGTGCTGGCCGGCGAAGCTGGCGGTGGGCAAGTCTTCCGCGGTGGCCGAGCTGCGCACCGCGAGCGTCACGTCTTCGCCGTACTCGGCGCGCAGCTTGGCGTACGCGGCGCGGATCTGCGCGACCAGGTCGTCGGGCAGCTTCGCGGCGAAGACGATTTCGCGCGCGCGCTGGGCGCGCCGCGCCAGGTCGTCGACATTGCTCGGATCCAGGCCGTCCAGCGCTTCGTGCAGCCGCGGCCAGGCTTCGGCACGATCGAGCACAGCGCGATACGCCTGCGCCGTGATCGCAAAGCCGTTGGGCACGCGCACGCCTTGCGCAGTGAGCTCGCGGAACATCTCACCGAGCGACGCGTTCTTGCCGCCGACCGTGGGGACGTCGGCAATTCCCAACTCGGCGAACCAGCGGATGTATTTGCCCTGTGTGGTCGACATGGCCGTTCCTCTCGATGCACGCAGCCTAGAGCGATCCCGAAGGACCGCCTTGCGGGATATCAATACCGTGGCGCCGCGGCGACTCAAACTTCGGTTGAAGCGGAAAACGACGGGAGCGCAAGATGGGAACCGACAGCGAACTGCACTTGAGCGTGAAGGCCTTGGTGCAAGCGGGCAAGGGCATCCTCGCGGCAGACGAAAGCGCGCCGACGATTGCCAAGCGCTTTGCCGCGATCGGGCTCGAGTCGACCGAAGAAAACCGGCGCGCGTATCGCAGCCTGATTCTGTCGACGCCGGGGTTGGGCGAATTCGTGAGCGGCATCATTCTCTTTGAAGAGACGTTGCTGCAGCGCGCCGACGACGCCACGCCGTTGCCGCAACTCGCAGCGCGCCAGGGGATCGTTCCCGGCGTCAAGGTCGACGCGGGCAAGATCGCGCTCGCGCTCGCCCCGGGTGACGAGATCACGCAGGGCCTCGATGGCCTGGCGAAGCGCCTCAAGACCTACAAAGAGCAGGGCGCGCGCTTCGCCAAGTGGCGCGCCGTGTACAACGTTTCCGCCGCGCTGCCGAGCAGGGCGGCGATCCAGGCGAACGCGCACGCCTTGGCGCGCTACGCGGCGATCTGCCAGGAGCAGGGCATCGTGCCGATCGTCGAACCCGAAGTTCTGATCGACGGTGACCATTCGCTCGCGCGTTGTGCCGAGGTCACGGAATGCGTGTTGCACGAGGTGTTCAACGCCTTGTTCGAACAACGTGTCGCGCTCGAATACGTCGTGCTCAAGCCGAGCATGGTGCTGCCGGGGAAGGCCCATGCCACGCCCGCGACAGCGATGGAGGTTGCCGGCGCCACGCAGACGGTGCTGCGCCGCACCGTCCCGGCGGCGGTGGCGAGCATCAACTTCTTGTCGGGCGGCCAGACGCCCGAGCAGGCAAGTGCGAATCTCGATGCGCTCAATCGCTGCGGTGTGCAGCCCTGGCCGCTGAGCTTCTCGTACGGCCGGGCGCTGCTGGACCCAGCGTTGAAGGCTTGGGGTGGCCGCGCCGCGTTGGTTCGCGACGGCCAGGCGGCGCTGCTCAAGCGCGCTCGGCTCAACGCCGCGGCGTGCCAGGGCCGTTATTCGGCGGCGATGGAAAAGTCCGCTTGAACTCGCGGAAGGGTGCGGCTCACTCCAACGCTGCGCATGAGGCCGGTCCATGACGATAGCTGCCATTGACAGCAGCGGGCGCCCGACCCGAATCCGCAAGCTGCCGGATCCGCAGCGCGCACCGCCGCGCTGGCACGACGACGCAACGTTGCGCGCCGGATTCTCCTGGGACAGCATGCGCAGGGCGCTGAGCACGATGCCCGACGGTGCGCTGAACATCGGATTCGAAGCCGTCGACCGCCATGGCGCGGGCGAGCGCGCCCATCACGTCGCGATCCGTTGGCTGGGGGGTGAAGGCGCCGAGCAGCGCATCACGTATTTCGAGTTGCTGCGCATGGCGAATCGATTCGCCAACGTCATCGCGCGTGCGGGATTGCACCGCGGCGACCGTCTCTTCGTCTTGATGCCGCGCCTGCCGCAGCTCTATGCGGCGGTGCTCGGTTCGCTGAAGGCGGGCGTGGTCGTGTCGCCGCTGTTCGCGGCGTTCGGCCCCGAGCCGATAGCGACGCGCCTCAACCTCGGCGCGGGCCGCGCCCTCGTCACGACGACGGCTCTGTACCAACGCAAGGTGGCGCAGGTGCGGGATCGAATGCCTTCGCTCGAGTGGGTGTTACTGGTTGACGATGGGTCCGGCCCCATGCCAGCCGGCACGTTGGACTTGAACGCCCTGATGCGTGACGCGCCGGAAACGTTCGAGACGATCGCGACCCGCCCCGAAGACCCAGCGCTGCTGCATTTCACGAGCGGTACGACGGGCAAGCCCAAAGGCGCGATCCACGTCCACGACGCGGCGGTCACGCACTACGCGACCGGCCTGTACGCGCTCGACCTGCACCCGGACGACGTGTTCTGGTGCACCGCCGACCCCGGCTGGGTGACTGGAATGTCGTACGGCATCATCGCGCCGCTGCTGCACGGCGTGACGCTGGTCGTCGACGAAGCCGAGTTCGAACCCGAGCGTTGGTACCGCATCCTGCAGGACCAGGCGGTGAGCGTCTGGTACACGGCGCCCACGGCGATTCGCATGCTCATGAAGGCTGGACCCGAGCTCGCGCGGCGCTTCCGCTTCCCCACACTGCGCTTCATCGCGAGCGTGGGCGAGCCGCTCAACCCACAAGCCGTGTGGTGGGGGCAAGACGTGTTCGGCATGCCGATCCACGACAACTGGTGGCAGACCGAGACCGGCGGCATCATGATCGCGAACGCGCTCGGATTCGACGTGAAGCCCGGTTCGATGGGCCGGCCGCTGCCGGGAATCGACGCCTGCGTCGTCGAGCGCTTGGAGGCCGGCGGCGTGCGGATCATCGAAGAGCCCGGCGTGCAAGGCGAGCTCGCGCTGAAGCGCGGCTGGCCGTCGATGTTCCGCGGCTACCTGAACGACGACGAACGCTACCGCAGGTGTTTCGTCGGCGATTTGTACCTGACCGGCGACCTGGTGCAACGCGACGCCGAAGGCGATTACTGGTTCGTTGGCCGCGCCGACGACGTGATCAAGTCTGCCGGCCACTTGATCGGCCCCTTCGAAGTCGAGAGCGCGCTGCTGGAGCACCCGGCAGTCGCCGAGGCCGGCGTGATCGGCAAGCCCGACGCCGTGCTCGGCGAGATCGTGAAGGCTTTCGTCTCGCTCAAGGCGGGTTTCATTGCGGGCGAAGAATTGAAGCGCGAGCTGCTCGCGCATGCACGCAAGCGCCTCGGCCCGGCAGTGGCGCCGAAGGAGATTGCCTTTGCGGCCGCGTTGCCGCGCACGCGCAGCGGCAAGATCATGCGCCGCCTGCTGAAGGCGCGCGAGCTGGGGCTGCCTGAGGGCGACCTGTCGACGCTGGAGGTCGGTGCATGACGGCTGACACTTTGGCGTGCCCCGCATCGACGTGACGCGCCACGAGCGCGGATTCTGCCTCGCGCGCGTGCACGACATGCTGCGCATCCGGCGCATGGAGGAGCGCTGCGCCCAGCTCTACGGTGAAGGCAAGATCCGCGGTTTCCTGCACCTGGCGATCGGTGAGGAGGCCGTTGCCGCGGGCGTGATGCCTCATCTGGAGGCGGCGGACAACGTCGTCGCCACCTACCGCGAACACGGCCACGCGCTGCTGCGCGGCGTGAGCATGAATGCCATCATGGCCGAGATGTACGGCAAGAGGCAAGGCTGCTCGCGCGGACGCGGTGGCTCGATGCACCTGTTCGACCGGGCAACGCGTTTCTACGGCGGCAACGCCATCGTCGGTGGTGGGTTGCCGCTGGCCGTGGGCCTGGCGCTCGCAGACAAGACTCGCACCACGCAAAGACTGCGTCACCGCCTGCTTCTTCGGCGAGGGCGCAGTTGCCGAGGGCGCTTTCCACGAATCGCTGAACCTCGCGGCGCTGTGGCGCGTGCCTGTGCTGTTTGTCTGCGAGAACAACTTGTACGCGATGGGCACGGCGCTCTCGCGCAGCGAGGCGCAGATCGACCTGACGAAGAAGGCCGCGAGCTACGGGCTGCCCACCGCTCACATCAACGGCATGAACGTGCTCGCCGTGTCGGACGCCGCAACGCGCGCGATCGAGTTCGTGCGCTCGCGCCAGTCACCGTTCTTTCTCGAGCTGCACACCTACCGCTTCCGCGCCCATTCGATGTTCGACGCCGAGCTGTACCGCGACAAGGCCGAGGTCGAGCGCTGGAAGAAGCACGGGCCGATCCACACCTTCACCGACGCGTTGAAGGCTGCCGGAATGATGAGCGAGGCGGATTTCGCCGAGCTGAACCGCCAGGCCGAAGCCGAAGTGAACGCCGCCGTGGCATTCGCCGAAGCCGGCACGTGGGAGCCGGTGGAGCAGCTCACCGCCGACGTGCTCACGCCGGCGGCTTGACCCGAACTTGAACCAGGAGTGTTTCGATGCAACCCATCCTCGTCGCTTACGCCACCACGGAAGGCCAGACGCGCAAGATCGCCGAATTCATCGCCGAGCGCTTGCGAATCCGCGGCCACCGCGTCGACCTGGTCGACACCGCGACGCCGGCCGCCGAAGCGGTGACGCCGGTGTATCAGGGAGCGATTCTCGGCGGCTCGGTGCACCAGCAAAGACACCCCACGTCGCTGCTGCACTTCATCAAGCGCAACCATGCGTGGCTCAGCGCGCTGCCCAGCGCGGTCTTTTCCGTGAGCTTGGCTGCGGCACTGGACGACATCGACAGTCGCATCGAGGTGCAGCGCTCGCTCAATGAGCTGGTCGACGACTGCGAGCTCAAACCTGTTGCGTCGCGCTGCGTGCCCGGTGCCCTCAAGTACACGCAGTACGACTACTTCAAGCGCCTCATGATGCGCATCATCGCGCGCCAGCGCGGCCAGAGCACCGACACGTCGACGGACCATGAGTACACGGAGTGGGGCGACGTCGAGGCCTTCGTCGACGAGTTCCTCGCCACGGCGGGCATTCCGGTCCCGACGCAGGCGGCGCAGTCGGTGGCGTCGGAGTGGTTGCGCTTGTGAAGCCGATCCGCTTGCACCCGGCGAATCGCGATCGCGAATCCGGCCACGATCAAGGCGTCTGGAGCGCAACGTGACTCTCACCACTTACCGCGAGGCGCTGCGCGCCGCGCACCGCGAGGCGCTGCAGCGCGACCCGCGCGTCTTCATCATGGGTGAAGACGTCGGGCGTTACGGCGGCAGTTACGCCGTGACGAAAGGCTTGCTCGAGGAGTTCGGTGAAGCGCGGATTCGCGACACGCCATTGTCCGAGCTGGGATTCGTCGGCGCGGGAATCGGCGCTGCACTCGGGGGCATGCGGCCGATCGTCGAGATCATGACGGTGAACTTCAGCCTGCTCGCCCTGGACGCGATCGTCAACACCGCGGCGGCGCTGCGCCACATGTCGGGCGGCCAGTTCTCGGTGCCGGTCGTGATCCGCATGGCCACCGGCGCGGGCCGGCAACTCGCCGCGCAGCACTCGCACAGCCTCGAAGTCTGGTACGCGCATGTGCCGGGGTTGAAAGTGCTCGCGCCGGCAACGCTGGAAGACGCACGCGGCATGCTCTGGCTCGCGCTGCAAGACCCGGACCCGGTGATCATTTTCGAACACGCGCAGCTCTACAACCTGGAAGGCGAGCTCGCCGATCCAAGCCCGCGTGTGGACATGGAACACGCTGCAGTGCGCCGCGAGGGCAAGGCGCTGAGCATCGTCACCTACGGCGGCAGCGTGCCGCGCGTGCTGGCGGCGGCGCAAATCCTCGAGGGTCTTGGCATCAGCGCCGAAGTGATCGACCTGCGTGTGCTGCGCCCGCTCGACATGGCGACCGTTCTTGCGTCGGTGCGCAAGACGCGGCGTGTGCTCGTCGTCGACGAAGGTTGGCGCACGTGCAGCCTGGCGGCGGAAATCCTGGCGCGCGTCGGCGAAGAGGCGTTCTTTGATCTCGACGCGCCGCTCGCGCGAATCTGCAGCGAAGAGGTGCCGATTCCGTATGCCAAGCACCTGGAAGACGCCGCGCTGCCGCTGGCGCCGAAAGTCGTCGCTGCGGCACGAGCCTTGCTGGCCCGGAAGGCCTGATGCGCACCATCGATGTCTGCAACGGCGACGCCGACGGCCTGTGCGCCGTGCTGCAGTGGCGCCTGCACGAACCTGCGCCGGCGACCCTGGTCACGGGGCTGAAGCGCGACATCGCCTTGCTCGACCGCGTGCAGGCGCAGCCGGGCGATGAACTGCTCGTCTGCGACATCTCGATGCAGCGCAACCGCGGCGCCCTGTTGCGCCTGCTGGGGCAGGGCGCGCGGGTGCGCTACTTCGACCACCATGCGGTGTCCGACGCACCGATGCATCCGAATCTGCAAGCCCACATTGAGGGCGGCCCTATGGTCTGCACCAGTCTCCTGATGGACCGCCACCTTGGTGGTGTGTTTCGACATTGGGCGCTGGTGGGGGCTTACGGCGACAACCTGAGCGAAGTGGCCGATGCGCTGGGCCAAGCCAGCGGCGTGACGGCGCATGACCGGCACGCGCTGCGCGGCCTCGGCGAGGCGATCAACTACAACGCCTACGGCGAAGACGAACAAGACGTGCACATCGCGCCGGCCGCCCTCTACCGAATCATGGCGCGCTACGTCGACCCTCGCGACATGATCGTGAACGAACCGGTCGTGCAGCAACTCGACGCCTTGCGTCGTGCCGACCTCGAAACCGGCGCGAACCTGGCGCCGCACTGGGAAAACGAGCGCGCCTGCGTCGTCGTGCTGCCCGACGCTCCGTGGAGCCGGCGCGTGATCGGCGACCTGGCGAACCGCTTCGCAGTCGCGCACCCCACGCGCGCGCACGCCGTGCTCAGGCCGGTGCGCGACGGCAGCTTCGTCGTCAGCGTGCGCGCGCCGCTGCACGCCGCAGGGGGTGCGAATGAACTGTGCAGCCGCTTCGGCGGCGCGGGCCGCGCGCAAGCCGCAGGGATCGACAGACTCCCGGCAGCAGAACTGGAGCGGTTCATCGGCGAGTTCTCCTCATTTCCGTTCCGCCCCGCAGCGAGAGCATGACCCTGTTGTTGTTCAGTCTCGACCCAGACTCCACTTTCGCCCCCGCGCTCGCAGCGGCGTTGGACGAACCCCTGAGCCCGTTTGAAGACCGCAGCTTCGAAGACGGCGAGCACAAGCTGCGCCCCAAGGTCGACCCGCGCGGTGCCGACGTCTACGTGATTCTCAGCCTGTACGGCGGCCCATCGGGAAGCCAACAGAGCCCGCACGACAAGCTGTTCAGCCTGCTGATGTTCAGCGCCACGCTGCGCGAGCATGGCGCCGCACGTGTCACTGCCGTCGTGCCGTATCTGGCGTATGCACGCAAGGACCGCCAGACCAAACCGTTCGACCCGGTCACGTTGCGCTACGTGGCGCAGCTCTTCGAGGCCGTGGGCGTGACGCAGATCATCGCGCTCGAAGCGCACAACGTGGCGGCGTTCCAGAACGCCTTCCGCTGCACGACGCTTCACCTCGAGGCGCGTCGTGCGTTCGATCCCGTGATTGCCGACCTGGTGGGTGATGGCCAGCTGGCTGTGGCGTCACCCGACCCGGGCGGCGTGAAGCGCGCGCAGCTGTGGCGCGAGTCGCTCATCGAGCGGCTGTCGGTCCCGGTCGGATTTGCATTCGTCGACAAGCGCCGCAGCGCGGGATTGGTCAGCAGCGACAACCTGGTTGCGGGCGACGTGCACGGCATGACGGTGCTGCTGCTCGACGACTTGATCGCCAGCGGGGAGACGATGAAGCGCGCCTCCCAGGCGCTGCGCCACGCCGGCGCGCGCGACGTGATCGGCTGCGCGGCGCACGGCCTGTTCATCGAGCCCGCTGCAGACGTGCTCGCCGACGCGTCGATTTCGAAGATTCTCATCACCGACAGCGTTCCGCCGTTTCGCCTGCCCGTTGCCGGGCCGGTGAGCCGCAAGCTGCGTGTCGTCTCGGCCGTGCCTTTGTTCGCGCGCGCGGTCAGGGAGTGCCGGGATTCGTGGCGGCGGTGATCCGCCACCGAGGTCGTGCGGCGAACCCCGTCGATGATGCTGCCCGCGAAGCGTGCGAGCCGGGCGGGGCGCCGCCTCTGAGGCGTCCGGCCGATAATGCTTCGCCCGAATCGAGTATCGAATGACGTCGCGCCGAATCCTGCTGCTCGCCGCGGGGGCATGGTCAACCCCGACGATTCCGCTCGGGTTCGCGCAGGCGAGCGCAGCCAAACGCCGCGTTGCGTATCTCGTGCCCAGCACCCCCGCAGCGCACGACCACCTGGCATCGGTTTTCAGGTCCGGGCTGCGCGAGCTGGGCTGGATCGAAGGCGACACATTGATTTTGGACATCCGCTACGCCGAGAACAATCCGGCGCGCGTGCTGGCCTTGACGGCCGAGCTGCTCGCCCTCAAGCCCGACGTATTCGTCTCGACCACGGACCGCGAGGCGCGCGCTGCGGTGGCAGCGACCCAGTCCATCCCCATCGTCTTCGCGGTCGGGGTCGACCCAGTGGGGCTCGGGCTCGTGAAGTCGCTGGGCCGACCCGGCGCCAACGTCACCGGCCTGTCGGCCCTGCTCAACGAGCTCAACCCGAAGCGTCTTTCGCTGTTGAAGGAGGCCGTCCCGCGACTGAGGATGGCTGGCGTGCTGTTTCGCGAGGGCGAACCGAGCAATGCGACCGCACTCGCCGATCTCGAGAGTGCGGCGCGGCAACTCGGCGTCACGCTCCTGAGGACCGGCGTCGCCGTCGCCGGCGATCTGGACCCCGCGGTCCAGACCCTTGCAAGACGCGGCGCCGGCGCGCTGCTGAATGTGGCTCACAGCCTGTTTTTCCAGAATCGCCAGCGCCTGGCCGATCTCGCCCTGCGGCACCGGCTGGCGTTGGCGGTCAACGCCACCGAGATGGCCGATGCCGGCGCGCTGCTGTCATACGGGGCCGACCTGAAGGAAAACTTCAAACGCCTCGCCTCGCTCGTCGATCGAATCCTCAAGGGTGCCAAGCCGGCGGACATCCCGGTCGAGCAGGCCAACGTGTACGAGTTCGTCGTCAACCTGCGCACGGCTCGCGCACTCGGTCTCAAGTTGCCGCGCATGATCATGCTGCAGGCGACGCGAGTGATTGAATGACGACCACGCGGCGGCGCCCATGGATGGACCGCCTCGCGTTCGACGCTGGGTCTGCGGCTGCGGATCGATGGGCATGTCGGGTTGAATCATGACGGGCAACCGTCTTGGGGCGGCCCGGCGATGTTTGCTCAGCCGACGTCTTCATGCAGACACAGGATGTTGCCTTCAGGGTCATTGAACCAAGCCGCCTTTTCGGAGCCGAGCACGCAGACATGTTCGACCGTCTTCAGACCCGGCAGGTCGTAGTCGGCGAATTGCACGCCGCGTTGCTCCAGCTCGCGCACCGCGGCGGTGATGTCGGCGACGCGAAAGCTCAGCACGGTGTGCTCGGCCTTCGTGCCCTCGGGCTTGGGGAAAAGCGCCACTTCAGTGCCGGCGCAGCGGTAGACGAACTTGCCGTCGGGTTTGGCGCCGAGCGGCTCGAGTTCGAGGCAATCCTCATAGAAGCGGCGCGCGCGCGCCAGATCCTTCACCGGCAGCATGCAGGTGACATGTGCGCCGGCCAGGCCGCTCACTTCGCCGCTCCCGCGACGACCCAGTTCTCGATCGGCGCCTTGCCGCTGCGCAGCATGATCGCGGTGGCGTCGAGCTTGTCGCCGCGCACGACGCCCTTCCAGCGCAGCTTGCCGTACTTGGGGCTCTCGGTTTCGGTTTCGAACCACACATCGTCGCCCTGTGTGCTCGTCGTGTACGGCGCGTCCGAGTAGCCGTAGCGGTCGCACGCGCTCGAGCGGAAGCGCCCGCCCTGGAAGCTCAGGGTGTCGGCCTCGCCCGAAGTCTTGCCGCGCTCGAGGAACACGCCCTTGAAGCGGCGGCCGTCGAGCGATGCAGCGTCGGCGAACGCCGGGATGGAACATGCACCGAGCGCAGCGAGGAGCGCACCGCGGCGAGACAGGCGGAATGGCATCGGCTTCATCAATGACCTCCGGTTGAATGGGTGGCGCAGGTATAGCCGCGAGCCGCGCCTGCGACCATGCGCAGGATTGCGTACGCCCGGCGCGGCAGCTCGGCGCGACGATCAGGGCCGGCGCGGCGCCTTCGCCGGCGGCGCCGATCGACTCACGCTCGCCCGCGCGGGCGCTGTCTTGCGCGGCCGCGCGGCGCGCGCCGGCGCCGGCAGCCGCAGATCCGCGAGCAGCCGATCGGCGGCAATGCTGAAGCGCTTCGGGTCGGCGTACGAGCGCGCCAGCATCAGGGCGCCTTCGAGTGCGCCAAGCAGCATGCCGGCCACTTCGCGCGCTTCACCTTCGAAGTGCAGCGTCCCGGCGGCCCGGCCGGCTTCGAGTACGGCGGCGAGCCAGCGCTCGTTGACGTCGAAGTAATGCTGCAGCACCTCGCGCATCGGTTCGGGCAGGGTGCCGTGCTCGGCGGCGAGCATGCCGCACAGGCACATGCGTTGCTCGCCGAGCGCGGCGGCGTAGATGCCTGCATAGCGGCGCAGCTTGTCGAACTCGTCCGCGGCGTGGCGGTCGATCGCGTCGAACGCGTCGACGAACGTGCTCTCGTAGCGCTCGATCAGGCGCCGGCCGAGTTCGGCCTTGCTCGGAAAGTGGTAGTGCAGGCTGGCCTTGCTCACCTTCAGCTCGGCGGCGATGTCGGCATAGCTGAAGCCGTTGAAGCCGCGTGTCTGCACCAGGCGCGCCGCGTTGTCGAGGATGCGCTGCGCAGCAGCGATCTGCAGGCAGCGCTCGACTTCGTCAGCGACCTGGCCGACGCGATCGACGACGCCGAAGCATTCGCGCGCTGCGGCGTCGAGCAGCTGCCGCGGCTCGCGGCGTCCGAGCTGACGACCTTGTCGCTGTGCGACCTGTGCGGCCACCGCCGCCACGTCGTCGGCTTTCCAGCGGGCGCGATCGGCACCGAGGCACGCGCGAGCTTCGACCGGCATTTCGACGCGCATCCGCTGGTTCGCTACCACGCCGTCGACGGCGGTCAGTTCGTGCACCGCATCAGCGACTCGGTGGCGTTTTCCACATTCCGTGAGTCCGCGCTGTATGACGAGTACTACCGGCCGGTCGGCATCGACCACGCCGTGGCACTGCCGGTGCACGTGGGAGAGGGTTGGCTCGTCAGCTTCGTGCTGAATCGCACCCGCAATGACTTCAACGATCGTGAGGTGGCGTTGCTCGATCGGGTACGCCCGGCGGTCACCCGTCTGTTTCGCCGCAGCGCAATGCTCGAACGAACGCGTCGGGCGTGGCGCCGCGATGCGGGCGCGGTGGCAGCGCTGTCGCGGGCGCCGTGGCTGCCGCTCACCGCGCGCGAACTCGACGTGCTGCGCTGGGTCGCTGCGGGCAAGACCGACCGCGACATCGCCGAGATCCTCGTCGTCAGCCCTCGTACCGTGCACAAGCACCTCGAGCATGTTTACGCCAAGCTCGGCGTCGAAACGCGCACCGCTGCGGTGATGCGTGCGCTGGCGCTCGGCCTGGCGCCGGGATCTATTTCTCCATCACCACGTTCCACGGTCCATTCGCCTGGATGAAGAACACCGCGTCCTCGTTGCCTTCGACCTTCGCCGTATGCGACGCCTTGTGGCTCAGGGCGAAATACGCTCCGGGCTCCAGCCTGTGATCCTTGCCTTCGACGGTGAGCGTGACGGTGCCTGACACCACCGTGACGTAATGATCCGTGCTGTGATGATGCTTCGGCGTCACCAGGCCGACGGGATATCTCAGGAAGAACCGGCTCGCGCCCTTGTCCATGTCGCCCGAAACGGGAGCGGCTGCGATGCCATTGCCCATGTCCTTCCACTTGAGGTCGGCCTTCGTCACCACGACCGCCGAGCCGGCGCCCACGGCCAGCATCGGTGCCCCTGCCGTCAGCGCCACTGAAATAGAAAAGGCTGACGTGGCCATTGCGCGCTTGAATGTCACTTGTTTCTCCTTGAAGTGGAAGCGGTGTCGCGATCATCGCCCCGGGGTGCTGCGTCGAACCATACGGAGGATTGCGTACGCTGACCACGCAAACGCCGAAAAGCTGACGACGGGTTTACGATGCCGAAACGCGCTTCGCCTCAGGAGGGATCATGAAGATGTGGTTGAGCTTCGCACTGCTGCTGTCGATGTTCGGCAGCGTTGTCGCTCAGGAACGCATCGCGCGCGTGGGCTACCTGAGTTGGCAGGACGCGGGTGGCTACGAGGAGTCGATCTCGAACGCGTTCGCCGACGGGCTGCGTTCGCAGGGCTTTGTTGAAGGCCGCAACCTGGAGCTGCTGCGGCGCTCGGCGTCGAACGACCCCGACAAGTTCAAACCGCTCGCGCGCGAACTCGCGGCAGCCAAGGTCGACGTGTTCTTCGCCCCGGCAACGCCGATGGCCACCGCCGCATGGTACGCGGCGAAAGACACGCCGATCGTCATCGCCACGATCCTCGACCCGGTCGAGCTGAAGTTCGTGAATTCGCTGGGGCGGCCAGGAACGCGCGTCACCGGCGTGACGACGATGAACGACGCACTGACCGTCAAGCGGATGCAGCTGTTGACGGAAATGGTGCCGGGCCTGAAGCGTGTGGGTGTCGTTGTCGACTCTGCCATGGTCGACGCGTGCAAGCAGGAGATCCAGCACACGGAACAAGCGGCGAAGGCACTCGGGTTGACGCTGGTCATGGTGCACGTCCAGCAGCCTGCAGACCTCGACGCGGCGTTTCGCAAACTGATCGACGCGAAGGTCCAGGCGGTGGCGAGTACGCTGCTGTCCACGCGCAACAACTTGCACGAAGAATACGCGGCCGCGGCCCTGAAGTACCGTCTGCCATCAATGTTCGAGCACGAGTACGCCGTGCACGCAGGTGGGCTGATGAGCTACGGCCCCGACTTTCCCTCCATCTACCGCCGCGCCGGCGAGTACGCCGGTCGCGTCCTCAAGGGTGGCAAACCCGCCGAGATGGCGATCGAGCAACCGCGCGAGTTCGACCTCGTTCTCAACTTGAAGACGGCGCGAGCCTTGGGCCTCTCGATTCCATACGCGATCCGGCTGCGAGCGGACAAGGTGATCGAGTGACGCTGAGGCGGCTTTAGCCGAGCGCAAACCGCACCAGGTCCGCCGCGCTGCGAACGCCGCTGAAGCGTTCGACCTCGGACCCGTGGTTCAGGCGCACCACGGTGGGAATGCTGCGCACCGCGAAGCGCGCTGCAGTGGCCGGGCTCGCGTCACTGTCGACCTTGACGAACAAGGCGCGACCCTTCGCGTCGGCCGCAGCGCGCGCGAAATGCGGCGCCATCGTGCGGCAGGGGCCGCACCAGTCGGCATAGAAGTCGACGACCACCGGCAGGTCGGTTCCGGCGACAACGCGCTCGAAATTGAGATCGCTCAATACGACCGGCGCGCCAGGCAACAGAATGGCTCCGCACTTGCCGCAGTGCGGGTCTTCCGTGGCGCGCTGCGCCGGAAAGCGGTTTTTCGTGGTGCAGCTCGGGCACACGGTGTTCAGGGATTCGACGCTGGACGTGGTGTTCATTCGATGCTCCTTCAACGGACGAGGCGGTGCGAAGCCTGCAGCTCAGCGGCTTGACTGTATACCCCACTAGGTATAGAGTCAAGCCTGAGCTTCACTTCAAACCCGCTCCAACCGACTGGATTTGCCATGTTCAAGAGCCCCCGAATCGCCACCGCCCTGCTCGCCGGTCTGTGGTTGCTTCACGCTGCCGGCGCACCGGCCGTGCTCGTCCCCACCACCACGCTGCAACGCGGCGCTGCGGCGAGCGCGATGACCTTGGACGGCGCACTCCAACCCGTCAAACAAAGCACGGTGGCGGCGCAAGTCGGCGGCAACGTGATTGCGCTGCTCGTCAAGGCCGGCGACCGGATTCGCAGCGGTCAGGTGCTGGCACGGCTGGATCCGCGCGAGCCGCAGGCCGGAGTCGCGCGCGCCGACGCGGCGGTCGCGCAGGCCCAGGCGACGCTGACGGCGGCGACGCAGAACGCCGATCGCACGCGCGAGTTGCGCAACCAGAACTTCATCAGCCAGGCCGCGCTGGACTCGGCAGTGACGCAACTCGCCGCGGCGCAGGCCGGCCTCGCGCAAGCGCAAGCTGAACGCCGCCAGGCCACGCTGATCAGCGGCCACGCCGAAGTCACGGCGCCGTTTTCCGGTGTCGTGCTGGCCACGCATGTCGAGGTGGGCGACCTCGCCGTCGCCGGCCGGCCCGTGGTGACCTTGTACGAACCCGGCGCGCTGCGTGCATTGGTGCAGGTTCCGGTGTCGCGTGCCTTGCTCGCCTCGGGCGCTCGCGAGGTGCAGATCGAACTGCCCGACGGCCGCATGGTCGCGCCGGTGCAGCGCCAGGCGCTGCCCAGCACCGATGCGGTGTCGCAGACCGTCGAATGGCGGCTGCCCCTGTCGGGCGCCGACAGCGCCGGTGCGCGCCCGGGGCAAAGCGTGCGTGTGCATTTCCGCGCGCCGGCGCCGGCGCAGACGGCGGATCGCAAAGGTGTGCTCAGCGCACCGGTCAGCGCGGTGCTCAGGCGCGGCGAGTTGACGGCCGTCTACGCCGTCGACAACGGCCAGTTCGTGTTGCGCATGGTCCGCAGTGGCGCGACGCTCGGCGACCGGGTCGAATTGCTGGCAGGGGTCCACGAGGGCGAGGTCATCGCCGTTGACGCGGTTCGCGCAGGCTTGCTCGGCGCGCGTCCGGCCGCGGGCGCCGGGGACCCGAGGTGAACCCGCCGGTGGCGCAAGCTGGCGCGACGCCTGCGCCGGGAATCGCCGGGCGCATGGCCGCGGCGTTCCAGAACAATCCGCTGACGCCGCTGCTCGCGCTCGTGGCGCTGCTGCTCGGCGGATTTGCGATCCTGGTCACGCCGCGCGAGGAAGAGCCGCAGATCAACGTGACGATGGCCAACGTCATGATCGCCTTCCCCGGCGCTTCGTCCGCCGACGTGCAGAACATGGTGGCGCGACCCGCCGAACAGGTGCTGGCGCAGATCGCCGGGATCGAACACACCTATTCGGTGGCGCAACCGGGAATGGCCATCGTGACGGTGCAGTTCAAGGTTGGCGTGCCGCGCACCGAAGCGCTGGTGCGTCTGTACGACGTGCTCAACGCGAATCAGAACTGGCTGCCGCGCGACCTGGGAACGCTCGCGCCGGTGGTGCTGCCCAAGGGCATCGACGACGTTCCGGTGATCGCCGTCACGCTGTGGAGCAAAGAGACGGGCTCGGCCGCCGAATTGGCGCCGGTGGCGCACACGATGGAGATGGAGCTGACGCGCGTCTCCGGTGTGCGCGAAGTGAAGACGATCGGCGCGCCCGGCCGCGTGCTGCAGGTCGCGCTCGATCCGGCGCGCCTGCGCGAGCGCGGCATCGACGTGCAGCGCCTGTCCGACACGCTCGCTAGCGCGAACCTGGCGATGCCCTCGGGCCGTGTGATCGGCGACACCGCGGACAGCGACGCGCCGCGCATGCTCGCCATCGAGACCGGCCAGTACCTGCGCGACGCCGAAGACGTCGCGAACCTCGTCGTCGGTGTGCACGAGGGCAAACCCGTTTACCTGCGCGAAGTGGCGCAGGTCAGCGCCGGCACCGAACAGCCGCAGCACCATGTCTGGCACACGCCGGGTGCGGCCGACGCGGTGGGCGCAGCAGCGTCCGCACCGGCGCCCGGTGCCGAGACGGGCAGCGTGCACCCGGCGCTGACGATCTCGGTCACGAAGAAAGCCGGCGCAAACGCGGTGCAGGTGGCCAAGGCCGTGCGCGAGCGCATCGACGCGCTGCGCAACACCGTCGTCCCGCCCAACCTGCAGGTGACGGTGACGCGCGACTACGGCGAAACGGCGGGCGAGAAAGCGGCGAAACTGATCCAGAAACTGGGCTTCGCGACGGCTTCGGTGATCGTTCTCGTCGGCCTGGCGCTCGGGCGGCGCGAGGGGGCCATCGTCGGCGCCGCGGTGATCCTGACGCTGACGGCGACGCTGTTCGCCTCATGGGCCTGGGGCTTCACGCTGAACCGCGTGTCGCTGTTCGCGTTGATCTTCTCGATCGGCATCCTCGTCGACGACGCGATCGTCGTGGTCGAGAACATTCATCGTCACCAGCAACTCGAGCCCGACAAACCGTTGTTGCAGATCATCCCGGCCGCGGTCGACGAAGTCGGCGGCCCGACGATCCTGGCCACGCTGACGGTGATCGCCGCGCTGTTGCCGATGGCCTTCGTCAGCGGGCTGATGGGCCCGTACATGCAGCCGATCCCGATCAACGCGAGCCTGGGCATGCTGTTGTCGCTGTTGATCGCTTTCAGCGTCACGCCGTGGCTCGCGCTCAAGTTGATGGAAGCCCCACACCGGGCACGGCGCGGCGACCCCTGCGCAGGGGCGCGTGCAGCGGCTCTTCAACGCTGTGCTCGGCCCGTTGCTGGAGAGCAGCCGCAAGCGCTGGTGGCTGCTCGGCGGGGTGGTCGCGCTGCTGTTTGCCTCCATCGGCCTGGTGCCGCTGCAAGCGGTGGTGTTGAAGATGCTGCCGTTCGACAACAAGAGCGAGTTCCAGGTCGTGCTCGACATGCCGGCAGGCAGCGCGCTCGAAGACACGAGCGCGGTGCTGCACGACATTGCATCGTTCGTCTCGCGCCAAAAGGAAGTGCGACACGTCCAGGGGTATGCCGGAACGGCGAGCCCGATCACGTTCAACGGCTTGGTGCGCCAGTACTACCTGCGCAGTGAGGCCGAACTCGGCGACCTGCAGGTGAACCTGGTCGACAAGGCGCACCGCGACGAGCAGAGCCACGCAATCGCGCAGCGCCTGCTGCCCGAGATCGAGCGCATCGGCGCGGCGCATGGGGCGCGGATCAAGGTCGTCGAAGTGCCGCCGGGCCCGCCCGTGATGGCGCCGCTCGTCGCCGAGGTCTACGGCCCCGATGAAGCCGGGCGCCAGAAGCTCGCGCTGCGCATCGCCGAGCTGTTCAAGCGCACTCCCGAAACGGTGGGCGTGGACACCAGCGTCCAGGAGCAGGCGCCGCGCGCTTTTCTGCGCGTGCAGCGCCAGCGCGCGCAGGCGCTCGGGATTCCGGTGTCCACGGTGGCGCAGACCGTCGCCGCAGCGCTGTCGGGCAAAGACGCCGCGTGGTTGCACGACGGCCAGAGCAAGTACCCGGTGCCGGTGCGCCTGCAATTGCCGCGCGAAGCGCAGGTGGGGCTGGACGCGCTGCTCGCGCTGCCGCTCACGGCGGCCGACGGCCGTTTGGTCGCGCTGTCGGAGCTGGTGCGAGTCGAGTACGGCGCCGCCGACGTGGCGCTCTACACGAAAGACCTGCAAGGCGTGAGTTATGTGATCGGCGACTTGTCGGGCAAGCTCGACTCGCCGCCTTACCGCGTGATCGAGATCCGGCGCAAGCTGCAAGAAGCAGCACTGCCCGGTACCGGCGCGGTGAATGAATACCTGTTCGGCCCACCCGGCGACCCGTTCCGCCAGTACGCAGTGCGCTGGACCGGCGAGTTGCAGGTGACGCTGGAGACGTTCCGCGACATGGGCGCGGCGTACGCGGTCGGGTTGGTGTTGATCTACCTGCTCGTCGTTGCGCAGTTCAAGAACTACCTCACGCCGCTCATCATCATGGCGCCGATTGCGCTCACGATCATCGGCGTCATGCCGGGGCACGCGCTTCTCGGTGCGAAGTTCAGCGCGCCGTCGATGATCGGCATGATCGCGCTCGCCGGGATCATCGTTCGCAACTCGATCCTGCTCGTGGACTTCATCGAACTCCAGGTGCGGCAAGGCGTGCCGTTCAATGAGGCCGTCGTGGCCTCGGCCGCGGTGCGCGCCCAGCCCATCGTGCTCACCGGCTTGGCGGCGATGACGGGGGCGTTCTTCATCCTCGACGATCCGATTTTCGGTGGCCTGGCGATCTCGCTCATCTTCGGCATCTTCGTCTCGACGCTGCTGACGCTGATCGTGATTCCGGTTTTGTACTATGCGGCGTTCAAGCGCCGCTTCGAGACTCCCGCGCCACCGCCTGCGCCGGCCGCCGGCGACGCGGCGCTCACTCCTGACATCGTTCCACAGGGCAACCCGTCATGACCGCACTCACCGAACCCGCCGCGCGCGCCGACTTGCTGAACCGGTTGCGCCGCGCCGAAGGGCAGTTGCGCGGCGTGCAGCGCCTGATCGAAGAAGGCAACGATTGCCAGACGATCGCCGGGCAACTGAATGCCGTGCGCAAGGCGCTGGACAGCACTTATGCGCGCATGGCGGTGTGTTTCGTCGAACAGGAACTTAACGATTCGAGCGGCGCGGGCGTGTCCGCCGCGCGCAAGCGGCAGATCCACGACACCCTGCAGGGTCTGCAGGAGTTGCTGATCAAACGCGCCTGAGGCAAGCCCAGGCGCGCATTCTCAATTGCCGTCAATTGCTGCAGGCAGCAGCGGCGCTTTTCATGCCGAGCTTGCGCAGAATGCTTTCCAGCGGGCACAGCCGCGTGAACGAACTCTGCAGCAGGTTCGCGCCGACGAACGCCGTCAGCCAGAGCCAGTTGACGGATTGGAACAAGGGGCTCGCTGCGACGCCAAGCGCGAGCGAAACCAGGATCACGGTTCCCGCAAACATACGGATGGTGTTTTCGATGGTCATCAAGATCTCCTTCAAGGGTAGGGGGTGGACGCAACGCGCAGCTTGGATCAAGCGGCAGGCTTTGTCCGCCACGTGGGTTGCAGAGCCGGGCGCAAGGCGCCGCTGCGGCAGTTGGCAATGGAGCACCCGATGACCGGCGCCGAGACCACGCGCGCCTTGCTGCTCGCGCGCTTTCCAGTGTTTGCCCAGTTGCCGGCGGCGCTGCTTGACGAGCTCTTGCGCGACGCGCCGCTGCGCCGCGCGCCTGCAGGCACGGTGCTGTTCGAGCCGAACCAGCCGTGCGAAGGTTTTCCGCTGCTCCTGGAAGGCAGCGTGCGGGTCGTCAAGTTGTCACCTGCCGGGCGCGAGATCGTTCTCTATCGGGTCAGCCCCGGTGAAGGCTGCATTCTCTCGGGCGGTTGCCTGCTCGGGCAACACGGCTACGCAGCACGTGGCGTCGCCGAAAGCGACGTGGCGCTGCTGCGCATTGCGCCGGCCGCTTTCAATCACCTGATCGTTCAGTTCGAGCCGTTTCGTCGCTTCGTCTTCGACATGTACGGCGCGCGCCTGGCTGAAGTCATGGAGCTGATCGACGAAGTGGCGTTTCGCAAGCTCGACACGCGCCTGGCACGCCTGCTGGTGCAGCGCGGCCCGGTGATTGAAGCCACGCACCAGAACCTGGCCGACGAATTGGGCAGCGTGCGTGTCTTCGTCAGCCGCTTGTTGCGCAATTTCGAAGAGCGTGGTTGGGTGGAGCTCGCGCGCGAGCGAATCAGCGTTGTGAATGCGAAGGCACTGCTGGAGTTCTCGCGCCAGTAGCGCGACCGCTGGTGGTGCGAGGCAGGGCCTGCAGAGTCGGGTTCAAACGTTCCTAGCGCACTGTGTAGCCGCGCCCTTCCAGGCAAGCGGTTTGCGCGCGCACGTAGTCGGCGCGGCGCGTCACGTCGGTGGCCTGGCCGGTCGCTGCCGGGGCCGGGTCGAAACCGCTTTGCGACGCCGCCCAGCTGTGGCATGCGTATTCGTCGCTCGCCTGCCTCTCGGCAGTCTGGCCCTTGGCCGGGTAAACGTAGAGCCGCCCCGACGCGCCACTGCCCGAAGTTCCGAGTGAGGCCACCGGAGTGGGAACGACCTCATAACCACCCTCGATGCGCTCGCGGTAGTACACGCCGTTCAGGTACAGGTACGTGATGCCGCCGATCACGACTGCGGTGGCGAAGGTGGGCAAGTCGGTGACGACGACGCCATACGGCGGGCGCACGACGACGTAGCCGCCGGCTCCCGGCGCGTACCACACGCCCGACCAGAACCAGTAGTTCGAACCGCGCCAACCAATGGGCGGCGCGTGGCCCGGGACGGCGTGCACGCGATACCCAGAGCGCGGGTAATAGCGCGAGTGGCCATGCGCGTTGTCGAGCCAGCGGTCTGCCGGCCGCGGCGGGACGGCGCGCGGCGCGCCGGAGGCTCGCGGCACATAGACGCCCGGTGGCCCCGGTTCCTGCGCCGCGGCGGCGGGCATCGCCCCGGTGAGGAGCAGCAACGCTGCCGCACACAGCGCCGCGTGGTACCGCGCCGATTTGATCGGAATCGTCATCGCAGCCCCTTCAGCCGACGCGATAGCCGCGCCCGGCCATGCACGCGCTCATCGCGCGCCGGAAGCCATCGAGCGGTGCCATCGCGGCCTGGCGTGCCGCCTGGGCTCTTTGCTCGCGTGCGGCGTGCACCTGCTCGGCCGCCTGGGCGCGCGACTCCTGCGCGACTGCGCCGAGTGCGGCACCGAAAATCGCGCCGATCACCGCGCCGCTCCCGCTGTGGTGTGGCGACGATGCGATCGCGCCGACCACGGCGCCGGTCACCGCGCCCGCGGCGACGTCGGCACCATCGCGTCGCACGGCGGGCGCAGGCGCCTGCGCAGGCACGCTCAGCGGCGTCATGCCGGGATCGAAACCACTCTGACCCACCGCCCAGCGATAGCACTCGTAGCGGTCGCGATCTTGCGCCGCGGCGTCTTGCCCGTGTTCCGGGTAGAAGTACATCGGCGCCGCAGTCACTGCCGGGACTGCGGCCGGTGCGGGTGCGCGCTCGACGACGACGGGTGGGCCGACAACGCAACCCGTCAGCACGGAAACCGCGGCGAACCCCAGCGCCGCTGACCGAACCCAACGCATGTCATGAAGCATGCGAGTCACTGTAGGCATCGGTGTGGCGCAGGCATTGCGCTGAGTCAATCCCCGCGGCCGTCACTTCGCGAACGTGTGTCGAGTCGTCACGCCTTTACACACCTTGACCTTGCGCAAACACCGTCGCAGCCCATCGCACTCACACTCGAACTCACGATGCTCGAGGAACTGCGCGCAAGGTGCCGTGTCGCTCCGCCCCGCGATGAGGCGAGCCGGTTCCGGTCGCGTCTGCGCTGGCTCGGATTCGTCGCTTCGCTGTCACTTGGGGGCTGTTCTTCGGCGCTGCAGCCGCGGATCGTGCCGGTTGCGATCGATGTGCCGCGCGCCTGGTCCGCGTCCGATGATGCGTCCGCGAGCGAGCCTGCAGCATCGCTGGTGCAATGGTGGCTGAGCTTCGGCGACGCCTCGCTCGCCCGGCTGATCGGCGAAGCGCTCGAGGCCAACACCAGCGTGACGGCAGCGCAGGCGGCGCTGCGCCAGGCGCGCGCGCAGCGCGACGTTGCGGCTGCCGGGCTGTCACCCACGCTGGCAAGCTCGGCTTCCGCGCAGCGCGGCATGGCGGGCGGCCACGGCACGGGCAACGCGTTCAAGGTGGGGCTGGACGCGAGTTGGGAGCTCGACGTGTTCGGCGCGAACCGCAGCGCGCTGCGGATGAGTGAGGCGAGCGCACGCGCGAGCGCGGCGAGCCTGGGTGGCGTGCAGGTGTCGATCGCCGCCGAAGTGGCCCTCAGCTATATCGCGCTGCGCAGCGCCCAGGCGCGTCTGGCGATTGCGCAGGCCAACCTGGCGAGTCAGGCCGAGACGCTGCAGATCGCGCAGTGGCGCGTGCAGGCGGGTCTGGCCACCTCGCTTGAATCCGAGCAGGCGCGCGCCGCAGTCGAGCAGACGCGTGCGCAACTGCCCGCGCTGCAGACCGCGATCAAGCAAAGCGGCCACGCCCTCGCGGTGCTGACGGCCCGGCCGCCGGCCGCCTTGGCCGATCAACTGGAGCGAACCGCTCCCGTGCCCCAGCCGGCCTCCACGCTGGCGCTCCGCCTGCCCGCCGAGACGCTGCGCCAGCGCCCCGACGTGCGCGGCGCCGAGCAGCAGGCGCTTGCCGCGCTGGCGCGCGTGGCGCAGGCGGACGCGCAGCGCCTGCCCGAGTTTCGCCTCAGCGGCTCGCTCGGCCTGAGTGCGCTCAGCCTGGGTACGCTCGCGAACAGCGCGTCGCTGCTCGGCACGCTGCTCGCCGGCGTGACCTATCCGTTGCTCGACGGCGGTGCCGCCAACGCGCAACTGCGCGTGCAACAGGCCGCGCTGGACCAGGCGCGCATCGACCACCAGGCCGCCGTGCTGGGTGCGTTGAAGGACGTCGAAGACGCGCTCATCGCCTTGCAGGGGAATCGCGAACGCCTGGCGCGCCTGCAGCAGGCGGCCGACGCGGCGGGGAACGCCGCGCTGCTGGCGCGGCAGCGCTTTGCGAGCGGCCTGGTGGACTTCCAGACCGTGCTCGAAACCCAGCGCACCCAGCTGAGCACGCAAGACGGCGTGGCGGGCGCGTTTGCCGACGTGAGCGCCGACCATGTGCGCCTGTACAAGGCGCTCGGCGGCGGCTGGCAGCCCGAGAGCATCGAGGCGGCGCTCGCCCCCGGCGAAGAACAGGCTTCACGACCATGACTCCTCCCGAGACCGCCGCACCCCTGCCAGCGACGACGCTGGCGCCTGAGCACCCGGCCGACATCGCGACGCTGCTTGCCGAGCCGGGCGTGCGCGCCTGGTATCGCCGCCCCTGGCTCTGGGCCGGCGTCGCCGGGCTGCTGCTCGCCGGCGCCGCGGGCTGGTGGTGGCAGACGCGCCAGACGGCCAACAACGTGCCGAGCTACACGACGCACCTTGTCGAGCGCGGCAACCTGACGCTGAACGTCGTGGCCAACGGCACGCTGCAGCCCACGCGGGCGATCAACATCGGCAGCGAACTCTCGGGCACGGTGCTGAAGGTGAACGTCGACGTGAACGACCGCATCCGCAAGGGCCAGGTCCTCGTCGAGCTCGACACGTCGCGCCTGCGCGACCAGATCCAGCGCTCGCGCGCGGTTCTCGCGGCAGCCGGCGCAAGAGTCGAGCAGACCCAGGCCACCGTCAAGGAGGCGCGCGCCAGCCTGGCGCGCTTCGAGGAGGTCTCGCGGCTCTCGGCAGGCAAGGTGCCCTCGCGCGCCGAGCTCGACACCGGCCGCGCCGCGCTGGAGCGCGCGCTCGCCGACGAGGCGAGTGCACACGCCGGCGTTGCCGAGGCGCGGGCGGCGCTGTCCAGCGACGAGATCAACCTCGCGAAGGCGTCGATCCGCGCGCCCACCAACGGCGTCGTGCTGACGCGCAACGTCGATCCGGGCAACGCGGTGGCGGCGTCGCTGCAGTCGGTGACGCTGTTCACGGTGGCCGAAGACTTGGCGCAGTTGCGCCTGCAGGTCTCGGTGGACGAAGCCGACGTCGGCTCGGTGAAGGTGGGCCAGGAGGCGAGCTTCACGGTCAGCGCGTATCCGGGCCGCAGCTACCCGGCACGCATCGCGCGCGTCGCTTACGGCTCGACGATCACCGACAACGTCGTCACCTATCCCACGATCCTGGACGTCGACAACGCCGACCTGAGCCTGCGCCCCGGCATGACGGCCACCGCGACGATCACCGCCGTGCAGCGGAGCGCCGTGCTGCTCGTTCCCAACAGCGCCTTGCGCTTCACGCCCACCGCGGCGGGTGCGGGCGCCGCGGCGGGGCGCGGCGGCATCGTCTCGAGCCTGCTGCCGCGCTTTCCCGGCGGCGCGGCGCGGCGCTCGGCGGCGGCGGGAGCGAGCGTCAGCGCGGCGCGCCAGGTCTGGGTGTTGCCCGCCGACGCCAAGGGTGTGGCGACTGCCGTGGCGGTGATGCCCGGGATCAGCGACGGCAGGTTCACTGAAATCACGGGCGGCGAGTTGCAGGCCGGGATGCAAGTCATCACCGATCAAAAGCTGGCCACGGCGAAATGAACCTGGCGGCTTTGCGCCTCGCGCTCCAAGGGCCGGGCCCCGCCGGCACCGCGCGCACGCCGCGCAGCGAAGCGCCGGCGGGCAGCGCCGCGGCGCCCGGCGCCACGCCGCTGATCCGCCTGCGCGGCGTGAGCAAGGTCTACGGCAGCGGCGCCACCGAGCTGATCGCGTTGAAGGGCATCGACCTGGACGTTCAGGCCGGCGAGTTCGTCGCCATCATGGGGCCCAGCGGTTCGGGCAAGTCGACCGCGATGAACATCCTGGGTTGCCTGGACACGCCCAGCCGCGGCCACTACCTGTTCCAGGGCGCACACGTCGAGGCGCTGTCGCGCGACCAGCGCGCGCGACTGCGCCGACGCTACCTCGGTTTCGTGTTCCAGGGTTTCAACCTGCTCGCGCGCACGTCTGCGCAGGAGAACGTCGAACTGCCCTTGCTCTACCGCGGCGAGAGCGCGGCCATGCGGCGCGCCGCTGCGGCCAGGGCCTTGCAGGCGGTGGGCCTGGGCGGCTGGGAGCACCACCTGCCTTCGGAGCTGTCGGGCGGCCAGCAGCAGCGCGTGGCGATCGCGCGCGCCATCGCCACGCAACCCGCGGTGCTGCTCGCCGACGAGCCCACCGGCAACCTCGACTCGAAGCGCGGCCAGGAAATCATGGAGCTGCTGCGCGGCCTGAATACCCAGCAGGGCATCACCGTGCTGATGGTGACTCACGAGCCCGACATGGCCGCGTACGCGCGGCGCTGGGTGCGTTTTGTCGACGGCCGCATCGAGAGCGACGCACCCAATCCGAACCCGCCGCGCAGCGCCGGCGCGGCGGCGGGCGCAGGAGCGTGACATGCTGCTGAAGATGCTGCTGCTCGCGCTCGGTTCGATCCGGCGCAACCTGCTGCGATCGTTTCTCACGACGCTGGGCGTGGTGATCGGCGTCAGCGCCGTGATCACGATGGTGACGCTGGGCAACGGCGCGACGCAGGCGGTGCAGATGCAGATCTCGAGCCTGGGCAGCAACCTGCTGCAGGTGCGGCCCGGCCAGCGCCTCGGCCCGGGCGGCGGCGCCGGCGGCGCGCCTGCGTTCAAGGAGGCCGACGCGCAGGCGGTGCTGGCGCAGATCGGCGGTGTCGCTGCGGCAGCCCCCGAAGGCCGCACCGGCGCAACCGTGGTGGCCAACGGCCGCAACTGGGCGACCACCGTCACCGGCAGCGACAACGCGTGGCTGGAGGTGGGCAACTGGCGGCTCGGCGCCGGGCGCCTCTTCGAAGACGAAGAACTGCGCGCCGGCGCTGCGGTGTGCATCATCGGCGAGACGGTGCGGCGCGAGATCTACGGCGCCCGCAGCGCAGAGCAGGTGCTGGGCGAGCGCCTGCGCATCAAGCAGTTCTCGTGCAGCGTGGTCGGCGTGCTCAGCTCGAAGGGCCAGGCGGCAATGGGTGCCGACCAGGACGACACCGTGCTGCTCCCGCTGCGCACGCTGCAACGCCGCGTCACCGGCAACCAGCGCGTCAACACGCTGCTCGTGTCGATGCAGGGCGGCAGCGACAGCACGCGCCTCAAGGCGAGCTTGCGCGAGTTGCTGCGCGAGCGGCGCAAGCTCGCCGAGGCCGACGACGACAACTTCAACATCCTGGACACGCAGCAGCTCGCCGAAACCCTGTCAGGCACGACGAAAGTGATGACCACGCTGCTTGGCGCGGTGGCGGCGGTGAGTCTGCTCGTGGGCGGCATCGGCATCATGAACATCATGCTCGTGAGCGTCACCGAGCGCACGCGCGAGATCGGCCTGCGCCTGGCGATCGGCGCGCTCGAACGCGAGGTGCTGCTGCAATTCCTCATCGAGGCGGTGACGCTCGCCGCGCTGGGCGGGCTGATCGGCGTGATCGTCGCCACCGGCGCGTCGCTCGGCCTCGCCCAAGTGATGGACGTGCCCTACCTGTTCAACCCGTCGATCAACCTGCTGTCGTTCGTGTTCTCCGCAGGCATCGGCGTGCTGTTCGGCTACTTCCCGGCGCGCCGCGCGGCGCGGCTGGACCCGATCGAGGCGTTGCGGCACGAGTAGCCACACATGATCGTGGGCCGCGAATTCGCCGCTATCCCTGTACAACCCTCGATGCCGGTGATGAGTCGCGCGTTGCGCGGTGGAGCAATTGAAGTGAAATTCGTCTTCGTCGCAGCTGGCATCCGACCTTGTGCGGAGCGGCGATTGCCTTCGATCGCGAAGGAACATTCGGGGCGGCGGGACGAAGGTGTGCAGTGGCGACATAGGGAACGCTGAGCGCCGGCGCGCGAAGGTCCGCTGTACTTACATCGCGATCATTCGAGGCCATGCCACGATTGTGCGAGATCGACCCATCAGAGACAAACACGGCGCGTAAATTGCCACCGAAAAGCTGTCACTGAATTTCGATGGAGGCGGCGGCGCATTTGGGTCGAGTACCTTGCCAGAACCGCGCCGAAGGAGCACGCCTTGCCTCGGGGTAACGTCACGATGACCTCGTCGGCTTCATGATCCGGTCGAGCAACTGACGCAGCAGCACGTCCGCGTCGCTCATCTGCGCCACCGGGCTCGTAGTCGCGACGGGCGCCTGAGTTGGCCGCACGTACATGCGCTGCGGCATGGCGCGCGTGGGCATCACCGGGCGGCTCGTGTCGTGGTACGGGTTCTGATCAAACAGGTTGTTGAAGGAAGGGTCGGTCAAGTAGGTCGGCAGTTTGGCTACAACCGCCTGGTCACCTGCGAGTTGCAGCACCATTTCGTCGGGGCGCAGGTCGAGGATCGCGCTGCCGTTCATGAAGCCGGTCATACGCGACATGCCCTCGGCGGCGCACTTGATTGAGTGCGCCGAAACACTGCAACACGCGGCAGTTGTTGACCATCGTCCGCCAGTCGTGCGGGTAGAGCCGCTCCAGTTGGCTCACGTCCTGCCAGAAGCTCCAGGTCTGCAGACCATAGCCGCGCAACAAGGTGATTGCCTGGCGCAGATGCGGCAGCTCTCCGAGCTGCGCCGCTTCGTCGAGGATGAAAAGCGTCGCCTGCGCAGGTCGGGTGCGCCGCCGCGTAATGCAAGACATCAGCGCACCAAGCCACAGCCGCAGCAGGCGGCTGTGCGATTCGAGCATGTGCGGCGGAAGGACAAGTAGATCGACAGCGGAGCACCCCGTGTCACGTCTTCGAGATCGAACGAGGTCGTTCGATGCTCGCCTGGAGCTGGTCGCCGCGCAGAAAGTCGACCATGTCCTGACTGAATGCGATCATGCCGCCCAGCGTCTCGGGTGCTCCGATGTTCAACATGCGCGAGATGCGCTTGCACTTCGGGGTGGGTCGAATTGAGAAGAAATTGGGCAACCCTGACGGGGTCGGAGGCGCCGACGTTGATCAGATCGCGAACCTGAGTCAGGTTGCCGCGCGACGTCCGCGCCTCCACCAGAACCTGCAGCATCACGCCGATCGCCAGGTGCAGGCCGCGGTTTGACCAGAACCGGTTGCGCTCGTCTTTGTCCGAGTCACAAAGCGCAGAGGCGAGCACGGCCACTTCATCGACGGCGCTCGCCAGGTTGATGTCGATCGCGTCGAGTGGGTTCAGCGTATCGGAGGGAAAGTCGGTCACGCCCATCGGGTCGATGACGACCACGCGCTGGCCCATTTCGCGACGTCGCCGCGCGGTGATGGTGGCGTTTTCGCCCTTTGGGTCGATCACGATCACCGGCCCGGGGTAGCGCAGCAGTGCAGGAATGATGCAGCCCGTGCCTTTGCCCGCACCGGTAGGCGCAATCGTCATCAAGTGGCCTTCGCCGTTCAGCAGAATCGGGTCGATGTAACCAGTGGCCAGCGTTTTCAGCGGGTTGCCGTACGTGAACCCGATGGGCCGATGGGTTGCCGACCCTCGAGCGACCACCCACCAGCAAGCCGGGTTCGGGCAATGGTCGGGCTGGCGCAGCGGCTCGTACGGGGAGACGAACGGACCATCATGTGCTGCCCTTGTTTCGCGGCCGCTCTCGAGCCGCTGCGCAGGTTGCGAAACGGCGCGCGGTACTCCTGATTCGACAGGGCGGCCGGGCCGACGGTCCCGTCCTCGACCATCGCCACCGTGCCGCCCGGATCTCGAATTTCGCCCAGTGCAGGCTGCCGCCGTACGCAACGAGTGCTTCGCCGACGAGGCGATCGCTTCGCGCGTCATCCTGATCGGCTTGAGCGTAGCCCCGCCATCCATCGTCGGTTCATGTTGACGCCTTCGAGGATGGCGGCGTCGGGCTCTCGACGATCCAGAACGGGCCTTCGTCGCCCCACGCGCTGGCGCAAAAAATCGCAAGATAGTCTGGTCCGGTCGTATCGGCGTCGAGTTCGACCAGGGGCGCCGGGAGGAAGCGGGAGACGCGTGCGCCGTTCGGAGGACTGTTCAGCGTCCGACGAGGCGCCACCATCGGGATGCGACCCGAGTTCAGTTCGTGGATAACGGCGCTTTGGCCGTCAATCATCCACATCAGGCCGGGGCCGAACAGGACGTCGAAGGTACCGAATTGATCGGCTGACAGTTGTGCTTCGCCTTCGACCATCAACCAGCCAGGGTAGAACGAAGGGGAGTGGCGCGCAGGTTGGTTATCGGCGCGTGCAGCGTGAACGTGGCCGGCCCGTGGACGCGCGTCAATGCGGCAGTGAGATGTTCGACGAAGGCGCGCGACTCTTCATCGGTGAGCGCTGTCCATGGGCCGGGAAGCAGCGGTATCACAACCGTAGGCATGGCGATTGAGCGGCGCGCGCCGGGTAGTGGGAGCCGCTCCATCTTCGGCGTGACCAGTGCCACCGCGCAATGCTCGACAACCCTGCACGCCGGTGGCAGTCGCGGCGCCGCTACTTCAGTCCCGAATCGGCGAGGTCGCGATCGAGCCGTCAGCGCTTATCGTCAGCGAGTGGTTGGGTGCAATTTCGATCCAGTCCTCGGCACGCCGCGTCAGGGGTTCGGAGGCGACCATGACGGCGCCGTACGGACCTTCGTCGCGCTGCAACATGTCGCAGTCCTCGCCGTCCAAGTGGTACGCCACGCCGGCCGAGTAGAAAAGCGTCGCAGGCACAGCGCTATTCGCTGCGTAGCGCGAAACTACGGTCGAACGTCCGTCGCTCACCGCGAAATTGCAAACCAGCGGTTGTGGTGGTGCACCCGAGGCAGCGTCGAGTTCGCGGATGGCAGCGAGCGTTTCGACAAGCGCTTGTCGAAGATCGCCGGCAGAGGGTGTTGCGCGCGGGCCGCCCACGCGGTCGATGAAGAGCGCGAACGCGTGCTCCGAATCGGTTGACCCTTCAATGCTCTGCCACGCGGCATCGCTGAGCCCGTTCTGCAGCCGCCGCTTCAGGTTGCGAACCCCACCGATCGACCCGTTGTGCATGAACTGGAAGTTCCCGCTGCCGAACGGATGCGTGTTCGTGTCTTGCACCGGCAAACCGGGAGACGCCGCGCGAACGTGTGCAAAGACGTGCGTCGAGCGCAGCCGGTGTGCGAGATTCTCCAACCCTCGGTTCGACCACGCTGGCATCGCCGAGCGCACGATGCACGGCGCCGCATGCCCTTCGGTGTAGAACCCCACACCGAAGCCGTCGGCATTGAACGGCTGCGCCATCTGCTCGGCGCGCATGCTCTGGCGCACCAGCCCATGGCGCGGGAGGTACAGCAAGTCGGCGATCAACACCGGCTGGCCTTGGTAGGCGACGAAGCGGCACATGACAGGAGGCGGGCTGCGGCAAGCCTAGGTGTTCGCTCAAGTCCGGTCAACTAGCACACTTGCCCAACTATCGAGTGCAGCCCCGTGTGTGCTAATGTTGAATGCCATTCTTCCTGTGGAGGCACGATGCGAATTGTTCAGTCGGCTTGTCCTCCGTGGACCATCGTCGTCATCTCCGCGCTCGTTCTCTTTGCACCGGACGGGTGGGCGCAAGGGGTTGTGACTCTGGGCAACTATTCCGAGCGTCTCAGCAAGGACGTTCCGGTGAGTGGGCGAATGTTGGTGGGCGCGGTGATTGCTCCACGGTCGAACATCAAACCGAGTGGCATCCCGCAGCCAACAGTGTTGTGGGGAAAACCCGATTCACCGCAGAGTGTTCTCTGCCTCACCTTCGCTTCACGCGACGGCCAATTCTATGGCCAAGGGACATTGGCGGCCGAGCAGCTCCGAGACATGAAAGACCCATTTGCGGTAAGTGCCGATTATCGACCGCAGACTCGCGAGTATCTGAGCAAACTGGCGAGGCAGGATTTCGCAGTGGTTGCAAGAGAGGGGCCGTGCGAATCGCTCTCCGACACATCGCCGGTGTACGTCCTCGCCCATGAACATTCAACCGGCGCCAGCGGACGGCTGTCGAAAGGGCCGGTCCAAGTGCACCTCTTGTTCAATTCCTTAGGCTACGCGCTGGATGTCGACGCTGCTGCGGACCTCAACTCGGAGAAACGTACAAGCGCGAATTGCCTCGGGCGGACGACACTCTGCGCAACGTTGCGTTCAATGTCCTGTGTACGCTGAACTTACCAAACAACGCGAACGAGACATTCGTAATTGTCAAACGGACACGGTATGGGCGTGCATTTCCGGATGTCACTTTCAAACTCAGATCGGTGTGGGCTTGACGTTTCGAATCGTTGATGGAAGCGAACGATTCAATGAACTACGGAAATAGAGCGATTCGTTTTGTGCGCCGGCTCTTGTACGGGCTGCGCCCGCAGCGCCCGCTGCGCATCGCGGGCGCTGCAGCGGGGATCCCTTGTTAGTCTGGTTGGTTGGTCCTATGACCGCGCAACGGTCCAGCACGTGCGAGTGATGCCAGGAGAGATTCGGTCGAGATCAGTTGTCGCTACCGGTCAACCTATTGGATGGGCACTCGACGGTGCGCAGATTCAGGAGTGTGGCGCCCTGCAGGCGGCTGCCTACAAAGGGAAACAGGGAACTCCCGCGCAGAGTCCTTGTGAGGCAGCCGGAGCCGCAGCCCTCGAGGACAAGAAGACCAATGACATCGACATCGAGGTCGAGCTCGGTGGGCTTGCGCAAGGTTCTAACGGAGTATCTCCACGCGTGCGAGCCAATATCACCCTCGACGGGCAGTGTGTCGTCGTCAATCTCGAGCGCGTAGGTGCACCGAAGGGTTGTGCCGGTCGAGTCCCATCGCCGTCGTGAGCAAGCGCGACGGAACGCGCAGGGTCCTGAGCCTGCCGGCGCTGCTGATAGTGCACCGCGACACGATCGATAGAGGCCTGAGCCTCCCGTTCCGAGGCGATCTGCGAATTGGAGACGACGCGAGCAGCGGGCACCAGCCCTTGATGCTGGGTGGTCGCTTAACGATTCGAGGGGTGCGCCCAGCCTTCGCGACATCAGGACTGCTCAGTTCGATATCGAAACTCGCGAACTCGGGCTTGGCGACAAGGTGACGCTCCGGACCCCGCCGGCAGCAACTCCACAGGCCAATTTGCCTGCGATGAGGCAGGAAGATTCGGACGACGAGGAAGTCGCTGCGCGGGGATTCATTCGTTTAGTGCGTGGAGAAACCGGCCCCGAAATGTCCGTAACGGCCACCGGGCTGCTTGAGCGCGCCTTGATTGTTCATCCCTTCAGTTCGCCTTCCCAGCCGAAGGCCAATTTCTTTCGACGCCTCATTGCCGATGAAGGGCTGGCCATCGTATTTGGAATAGTCATTGCGCTCACGCAAGTCAACCCATCCCTATGGGGTTCGGTCGGCAGGTGGCTTCGGGGCTTTAAGAAGTGATCACATTCAGTGCGCAAGTTAGGCTCTCGCTGCTCGCGGCCTTTCTCGCTTACACCACGGCCTGGGCCCAGTCCTCGCCAGTCCATGTACGCGTCGATTCAAAGGAAAAGGGACAGGGTTTACTCCTGCGCCGCGCTGACACGTGCTACGTGCTGACCGCCGAACACGTCGTGCGGGGCAGGGATACCGCGACAATTTCAGGTAGTTTCGGTGAGCGCAGGTTCGGCGAAGCCAAACTGGTTGTGCGCTTCGGACTGAAGGACGAAGACTTGGCGCTGTTGCGCGTCGACGGCCCATTGGCGCAGGAATGCGGTGGAGAATTCGATGAAGACCAGAGTGATCTCGGTCGAACCCTGGGTGCCGGGGCGATGGGTGCCGTTCCGTTCGTTTTGGACGCCGCTGATAAGAGCGGCCGCGCGGGAGGGGTGGGCCGAATTCCAGTGGTTGTGGTCGATGTAGGCCCGGACGTGCTTTCCGTCAGGCCGACGCTTCCGAGCGAGCCGATCATTCAAAGTCAAAGTGGTAGCGGTGTCGTTGTATCGAATCGGATCGCTGGGGTTCTGGTTACGGTCGCTGATGGCGTTGGTAGCGTTGTGCGGATCGATGTCGCGACGCAACTGATGAAGCGCTTTTTCGCAAATCCGCAGACCTACAGCGGCAAATTAGCCAATCCGAGTCCGGGTCAGACACCGTCGAGGAGTGCACCGGCAACGGGAGCGACCAGCGCCCGTGAGGCGCCGGGCAATTTGTTGTCTGCCTCTGTGGGTGCGAGCGTTACGGCCTGGAACAGCCCGGCGAGCGATTCCGAGTTCGGCCCTTCGAACCTTCTCGACGCTGGCCGGCCAAATTCGTGGAATGCTCGATTCAAGGGATCGCCTGTGGAAGTGGACTTCCGATTTGCGAATGGGCAGGCACAAACGATTGGGCGCCTGGAATTCGTGCTTGCGCGAGATCAGGATGTTGCACGTGCCGCGCGCGAGGTCGAGGTGCTCACCAGCATCGACGGTGCAACCTGGCGTTCGATTCACCTCGGGACATTATTCAACAACGAATTGGTGAAGACGGTTACCATGGCACCGCTGCGCGCCGCATATCTGCGCCTGCGCATCTACAAGAATTGGGGCGACCCGGAGTGGGTTTCTCTTCGCCAAGTGCGCGCTTACAGGGAATAAACGTTGCCCGGGGGCGCCGCTACTGGAGGGTCAAGCTTGCGCCCGAACTCATCCTGCCAGTCGCAAAGGTTCCGGACAAGACGCCCCCGTCTCCCAGACGTAGACGAAGCACGATCCCAATATTGCAGCTGACGCTGAGTTCTTGCCCGGCAACCCGGCCGGAGCAGGTTCCCCCGATCGAGATGTGAGCTCGAGATTGCCGGTCTGGGGATCGCTCTTGGTAATGGTAAAGGTTAGGTGGGGTCGATTGGCCGCTACCAGTTTTTGCCAAGAGTCGTCGTCCATCTTCGCGGTGTTCTGCAAGTCGATGACAAAGGTGTTCATCGACAGCACACGTGCACGCAACGCGAGAGCCCGCATGTTCTGATCTGCGCTGGCAAAGCCCGCATCAAACGCGAGTTCGCGCATTGCGGGCTCGTTCGACTTCAGCATTTCGTCCAGCGCAGCGAGTCGAATGTTCGAGTCAGGATCGGCCAAAAGCGCACGAAATTCCTTCATTCGCTGAGACTGCGCGCGAATCTTGTCGGGGCTCGGGGCAGCTGCGGCCTGCGCCAAGACGATCGGTAGATCGTCAGAGGGGAGCGATGCTGCCTTGGCGGAGCTGATCGCTAAAGCACACCCAATCATCATCGCGTGCTGAGCCCACTTGAATGAATGCAGTTGTGAACCGTGCATACATGCCTCCAGTTTATTGGTCGGGTGGTGCGTTGAACCTACATAAGAGTTCGGGGGGCGCATTCGCAGCTTACAGCACTCGACAATTCGGCTGATGCTTGGGTTGCGTAAAGCACAGCCAGTGGCCGCTCAACTCCCTGACTTCCTCAGGCAAACGGAGGCCCCAAGGGCGTCGGAATCTCGAGCCCAACGGCGTAGGGCTTCTGGTCGCGCAGCGTGTGGCGCGCTTGGGCCCGATGGCCGGAATCCGCCTGTCGTGAGTGCCCCGTATGGCCGAGACATTCCGGAAGTCAGGGCGCCACAGCAACTCGCCGGCAAGTCGACCTGGGCGCAAAAATCACTGGGGCAAGTTGCAACAGCAGACCGCCGTAAACCCACCGGCCGTGAGTGACGGCAGATGGCCGTCATGAATAGCTATCCATGACGGCCACTATGCATAGATCTCAACTAGGCGTAGTTCCCGCGATGGGAAGCTGCGTGACGCAGGCGCAGCGCACTTCCTGGCAAGGTCGGCAAGCGATGTTCTAGACATAGTTTTTGTATCCGAGTCCAGTGGTCCTCCCACTTCAGGAGACCGCTTTGGCTACAGTCCAACCGCCTCGGATCAGCTGCATCAACTGGCTCGACGAGGGTCCTCTCGCACCTCACGGCCAGGCATACAAGCAGTACCTCATCGACCGCGCCTGCGCGGCGAGCACGTTCGGCAATTGCCTGGGCGGCGTTGCCCACTTCGTGCAATGGCTTGGCCAGCGCCGTATTCGCGTTCGGCGCATCGATGAGACAGTCGTCGCCGAATTCCTCAATGAGCACCTTCCGCGCTGCAGTTGCGCCGAACCGGTGCAGCGCGATCGACGCAACTGCAGCGCCGCGCTGGGTCATCTGCTGGTGGTGCTTCGTGCCCAAGGCGCAATCGCTGCGCCAGCCTTGAGCGCCACGCCGGTCGATGACGAACTGCGTCGCTACGACGAGCACATGAACCACGTTCGTGGACTTGCGCCGAAGACGCGCAGCGCCGCGCTACGCATCGCCGGGCGGCTGCTGTCGCAGCGCTTCGGCGGCGGTGCCGTCGACATCTCGGCAATCAAGGCCGAGCATGTGCGCCGCTTCTTCGCGCAACAAGCCAAGCTGTACAGCAAGCCCGCCAGCGCCGCTGCGGTAGTCGCGGCGTTGCGCGGCTACTTCCGCTATCGCGCAACGCTTGGCGACGCCGTACACCGACTCATCGGTGCCGTGTCGTACCCGGCCAGCTGGCGATTGGCCTCGCTGCCCAAGACATTGACCGCCGAAGAGATCAAGCAATTGATCGACTCGCTCGGCCAAGCCGGCCGTTCTTTGCGGCGCGCAGACGCCATCGTGCGCTGTGCCCTCGATCTCGGGCTGCGCAGCGGTGAGGTCGCCCGGCTGAGCCTCGACGACATCGACTGGCGCGCCGGCACGATCACATTGCGCCGCACCAAGAGCCGCCGCGAAGACGTGTTGCCGCTGCCGGCGACCACGGCCGAAGCCATCGCCGCGTACCTCCAGTTCGAACGTCCCAAGACCAGCAACCGCGCCGTCTTTGTGCGTCACATCGCTCCTCGCGATGAACCCGTCGGCCCGGACCTGGTGCGCAAGACGATCCGCCAGGCCTACGCGCGCGCCGGGTTGCCCTACACCCGCTCCCACCTGCTGCGCCACACGATGGCCAACCGGCTGCTCGCGGGCGGCTCTTCGCTGAAGGAAGTGGCCGACGTGCTGCGCCATCGTTCGCTCAACACGACGCTCATCTACGCCAAGCTCGACAGTCGCAACCTCGTCGAGGTCGCCTTGCCGTGGCCGGGGAGCGCAGCATGAGCGCGCCCACCATGCGGACCCTTGTCGAGCGCTATCTGGTGGAGAGGCGGCGCCTGGGCTTCGACCTGCGCAAGTCGGCTTACGCCTTGCGCAGCTTCGCGTGCCACGTCGGTGCCGTCGGCCACCGCGGGCCTTTGACCGTGGAGATCATGGCCGACTGGGCGCGGCGCGACAGCCACGGCAGCACCGATCCTCGCACCTGGGCGCGCCGGCTCAAGCTGTTGCGCTCGTTCACGCGATGGCTGCAGCAGTTCGAGCCGCGCACCGAGGTTCCCGACGATGCAATCTTCGGCCGCCTGCCCGAGCGACAGGCGCCACACATCTACAGCGAGCAGGAGTTCGTCGATCTGCTGGCTGCCGCGCGCCGGCTCGGGCCGGCGCCTGGCTTGCGCGGCGTTGTCTTCGAGACGCTGTTCGGTCTGATTGGCAGCTGCGGGCTGCGGGTGTCCGAGGCGGTGGGGCTGCGCAACATGGATGTCGATCTCGACGCACGGGATGCTCACCATCCACCGAACCAAGTTCGGCAAGTCGCGTCAGGTGCCGATGCATCACAGCTGCGTCGACGCACTGCGTCGCTATCGATCGATGCGCGACCTGTCGGGCGAATCGGCGCAGGACGAGGCTGCGTTCTTCGTCGGCACGCGAGGGCAACGACGGGGCATGCCACTGAGTACGCATGGCGTAGAACGCGTCTTTGCCGGACTGCGCGAGCAACTGGGCTGGCGCAACCGCGGCACTCACCATGCCCCACGCATACACGACCTGAGGCACACGATGGTCGTCCGTCGGGTGATGCTCTGGCATAGCCCAGGGCGTGGACATCGATCAGGCGATGCTGGCGTTGTCGACCTATGTCGGGCACGTGAACGTGACCAACACCTACTGGTATCTGTCGGCGGTCCCGGAGCTGATCGCGCTGGCCGCGCAGCGCTTCGAGTCGTCGATGCACCACGTCGGAGGTGTCGCATGCGTAACGCCACCGGACCGAAGACGCCGTCGTTCGCCTGGCTCGTCCAGCAGTTCTTCACCGAGTACCTGGTTGCAGCAGCGCGCGCTCAGCCCATGCACGGTGGCCTGCTACCGCGATGCCATGATGCTGTTCCTCGGCTTCGCCGGCCGCAAGCTGGGCAAGGAGCCGAGCGCACTGCGGCTGGTCGACATCCAGCCCGATCTGATCTTGGCCTTCCTGGATCACCTGGAGCGCGAGCGGCACAACGCGGTTCGCAGCCGCAACCTGCGGCTGACCGCGCTGCGCGCCTTCTTGAAGTTCGCCGGCCGGCGCGACGTGTCGGCATTGCACGTTGTCGAGCAGGCGCTGGCGGTGCCGATGAAGCGCTCGGACAGGCCGATGCTGGGCTACCTCACTCGAGAAGAGATGCTTGCGGTGCTGGGGCAACCCGGTTCAGGCTGGACCTCGCAGCGCGACCATCTGCTGCTGGCGATGCTCTACAACACCGGGGCGCGGGTATCCGAGATCATCGGCGTGCGCGTGCTCGATGTCGTCCTCGAGGGGGCCGCATGTGTGCATCTGCATGGCAAGGGTCGCAAGGAGCGGTCTGTGCCGCTGTGGAAGTCGACCGTGCAGGAGATCCGCGCGTGGCTGCGGATCAACCCGCACCTTCGCGGCGAAGCGGCCTTGCTGCCCAATCGCGATGGCCTGGCGATGACGCGCTGCAACGTCACCCAGCGACTTGACCTCGCTGTCTCGCTCGCGGTGACACGGCTGCCCAGCCTGGCCAAGAAGCGAGTCTCCCCCCACACGCTGCGGCACACCACGGCGATGCATCTGCTGCAGTCAGGCGTGCCCTTCAACGTGATCGCGCTGTGGCTCGGGCACGAGAGCACGAATACCACACATCGCTACGTCGAAGCCGACCTCGCGATGAAGGAGAAGGCCCTCGCAAGGCTCGAGGCGCCCGACACCAAGCTGCGCCGGTTCCGCGTGTCGGACTCACTGATGCGCTTCCTGCAGACGCTGTGACCAGAGACTATGTATAGAACTCGCCGACCCCCTCGCGCCCCGCGCCACAGGGGTCGGCGCCGTTCAGCGTGGGGCAACTATTCCTAGTTGAGATCTATG